>CAKSCM010000010.1 GCA_934444365.1 uncultured Eubacteriales bacterium
ATCTCGTCGCCTTTTCCCAGTCCTCCTGAGGTTGCATTTTCGTTTATGTCGATCTTGAACAGCGCCCTCGATTTTACGGAATTGGACGTATCGTCGTTGCCTATGTATATATGCTGGCAGTTTGTATTTACTATATTGTCGGATCTTACATAGCAGTCCCGTCTCCAGCTAAAGTTACGGTCAAGCTCAACAAGCGGATCCACCGTTACCGGATAGACTCGCTCCTCGCTGTCGAGCCACTCCTTGTCCCATGCCGCTATCTCTATCTTGGCCTTGCCGTTTTTCTCGGCCAAAATTGTCATGGTCACGCCGGCGCACTCGTTTCCCTCAGCGTCGGACATATACGGCGCGCTCAGCACATACTCGACCTCGCCGGCGGAATTGACGAGATTTACCGTCCTTTCGTCCGCCTGCACAAAGTCAAGCCCCTTTGCGCGGTAATTGACCGTAAAGCTCCTTTTAGCGGAACTGTTTTTAAGCACTATGTTTTCCTTAACGCTGCCCGGCATTAAAAAATACTGCAGATCCACGCCCTCAAAAGCGTCCTCATACACTGTCTGCTTTACGAGATTATTAAGGACCAAAAAGGCGTCGTTGCCGGTGCTTGCCTCCCCCGTTTCGCTGACAACCGCCGCCCGGCTGCCGGAATTTACCGAATCGAAGCCCCAGACAATTTCTTTATCCCCGTCCTTTATGCTTACGGTACGGTTTTTCTTCGGCTTTTTCGAAAGCTCTATTTCCCTTGCATTGGCCGTCGGAGTGTACACCGTGCGCTCCTCAAGCAGCTCTGCTCCGATCGGAATTTCTCCCGAAATATTCCCCGCCGAAACGCCGCCGGAAGCGCTGCCCAAAGTTCCGTCCGAAACGCCGTCCGACGCTCCGTTTGCAGCACCCTCCGAATTTCCGCCGACGGTATTTTCCGCCCCTTCTCCCGAGGATAAATCCGTGCTTTGTCCGGTCTCATCCGGGCTTTCGCCGGCAGAATCGGCCGACAGATTACTCATCGTACCGTTTTCGCCGCTTGAATGCTCGCCGCCACCGCCTGAAGCAGCGGCTGATTGCACGGAATTATCTCTTCGGCCGACGTTTTCACCGGACATCGCATCATTTAAAGCTCCGGATGAGCACATTGCGTCAAGCTCTTCAAAGCCGTCGGTAGAGTCCTCGCGCTTTTGGCGCTCGTACTCCTCCTCGCTTATGACCGTCGTGTTCATGGTGTTATTGTAATCCACCCACTCGCCGTCGCTTCCGCGATAGTGCACATTCATGGGATACTCAACCAAAAGATAGCTGCCGTCGTCCATTAAAAACTGCTTGGTGCTTTCGCTCCGGCGGTCGGCCGCCTCGGCCACTATCCGGTTCTCGGGTTTTCCCGTTATGCTTACCGTTTCACTCTTCCCGCCGTTGTTAAGACTTCCCTCCGCCGCATTTGTGTCCTTTATCGTCTGAGCCAGGGAATTAAGAGGAAAGGCAAACAAAAACATGGCTGCCGCCAATACCGCCGCAACCATTCTTCTCGGTTTATATATCTTCCCTATGATCCGGGAGCTTTTCGCACTGCTGTTCGCTGCCGCTTCGCCCTTTTCTTCGCGCTTTTTATGCTCTTTCAAATTATATGCAAAGCTATTATTTGTATCACCGAAAACCTCCGCAATATTACTGTCGGAAATATTACAGTCGGAAAAACCATCATCAGCAGAAAAACCGCCGGAGCAATTTTCAGTCTTAACATCCGAAATTACGCCAGCAAAAACGCCCGAAACACCGGCAGCACGCACTGCTTGTGCACTGCCGTCAAAGCCCAAGTCGTCGGAAATATCTGCAACCAAGCCATCGGAAATATCCGCAACTCCGGCGCATTCATTTGCTACGTCAAAAGAAAAATTCCCGCCGGAAATATCCTTTCCGCCAACGGAAAAATCTCTGCAGGAAATACTCGCACCCCCACCGGTGCGCTCATTCGCTCCGGTAAGAGAAAAATCGCTGCCGGAAACATCCGAAATTGCACCGTCGGAAACGCCAGAAACTTCGCCGTCGCGCACTTCTCCCGTGCTGTCCGGAAAATTGCTCCCGGTATTATGGCCGAATCGCCCCTCTTCGCCGCATGAGGATCCCTTTTGTGTACCGCCGGAAAGGTGTTTTTGCGCTTTGCCTTTTCTTCGCTTGAACATTAAATTTCTCCTCCCCCGTTTTCCTCTGTTTTGGAAATTTAATTCTGCTCCCATTATACACCCCCTCCCCCATCGTCGTCAATACCATTTTATATCCCTATTTTAATACATTTTTGTTACCTTTTACAAGATTACTGCTATACTCCTCCAATTACGCGTTTAAAAAGCGACTGTTAAGGCCAAATTATGCCAAAAATCGTCTTCTGAGTTTTATTATAATTTCATTTTCGGAGCACAATGCTTTTCCAAAAATGCGTTGTAAGTATTCCTACAACGCAAAAATTACGTATCGGCAGATTTTCAGGCATATATCATCTTTTTTCCGTCTTATATAATTACATAAAAAGGGCCGCCGCGGAAAAGCTCCCACGACAGCCCTTAAAAATTATTACAAACCGATTGCGGCTTTTTTATAGCTTTTACTTTGCCTTATAAGGCCGATCGATCAGTCTTATAAGGTATTCAAAGTTATTTGCCTTCGCCCGAAACAATTAATACTTGGGACGCGGAGTATATCCGGTATGAAGTATTGCATGCGAACGATGGCTGCCGGGATGCTCAAGATACTCGTCATAAAGACGCTTGACATCGGGGTTCTCGTGCGACTTTCTCACGGGGAGATTCTGATCGTCACGATAAAGCGCATCCGCCCTTACCTTGCGGACGTCAACCGTGTTGCGAACCTCAGCCGGGTATATCGGTTGGCCGCCGCCGTTGACACAGCCGCCGGGGCAAGCCATAATCTCAATGAAATCATACTGTTTCTCGCCGGATTTTACCGCATCGAGCACCTTTCTTGCATTGGAAAGTCCCGAAGCAACAGCCACGCGGATGACATTTCCGTCAAGATCGTACGTCGCCTCTTTAACGCCTTCCACACCGCGTACATCGTCAAACTCGAGCTTGGTAAGCGGTTTGCCGGTGACCACTTCGCTTGCGGTACGAAGCGCTGCCTCCATAACACCGCCGGTAGCGCCGAATATCGTTCCGGCGCCGCTGCCGAGTCCGAAGGGAGAATCGTACTGTCCGTCGGGCAACGACGTAAACTTGATTCCGGCCTTCTTTATCATGCGGGCAAGCTCGCGCGTGGTAATCGAAGCGTCGATATCGGCAAGACCCTTGACCGCGGTATGATCTACCCTTTCGGCCTCGAATTTCTTTGCGGTGCAGGGCATAACGCTTACCACAAAAATATCCTCGGGGGCTATACCGGTTTTCTCGGCATAATAGGTCTTGGCTACCGCACCGAACATTCCCTGCGGAGATTTACAGGTGGAAAGATTGTTAAGAAATTCGGGGTAATAATGCTCGGCAAACTTGATCCAGCCGGGCGAGCAGGAGGTGATAAGCGGAAGATTCTTCTTCTCCTTATATCTCTCGAGGAACTCGGTGGCCTCCTCCATTATTGTAAGGTCGGCACTGAAGTTGGTGTCGAAAACGCCGTCGAATCCTAGCATTTTAAGGGCGGTTACCATTTTGCCGGTAACAATGGTGCCCATGGGCATACCGAATTCCTCACCGAGTCCTACGCGGACGGCAGGGGCGGTCTGAACCACGACATGCTTGGTGGGGTCATTTATGGCGTCGAAAACCTTAGCGGTATCGTCCCTCTCCGAAAGGGCTCCGGTCGGACATACGTTTATGCACTGTCCGCACGATACACAGGCAACCTCGCCGAGGTCGGCTTCAAACGCACAGCCGATGTGGGTTGAAAATCCGCGGTCGTTAGCGCCTATAACGCCGACCGACTGGACCTTATCGCAGGCGGCAACGCAGCGACGGCAAAGTATACACTTTGAATTGTCGCGATACATATGGGGCGCAGTTGTGTCGTAAACTCCTCCGGGATTCTCGCCCTCATAGCGGTTGACATCGTCAACGCCGTAGTCCTTGCAAAGCTTTTGAAGCTCGCAATTTTCCGAACGGACACATGAAAGACATGATTTATTATGAGTAGACAGCATAAGCTGAAGGGTTGCTTTCCTCGACTCGATGACAGCGGGGCTGTTGGTCGTGACTTCCATTCCCTCATTTACGGGATATACACAAGCGGCAACAAGGCTCCTTGCGCCTTTTACCTCAACAACGCAAATACGGCAGGCGCCGATCTCGTTTATATCTTTCAAATAACAAAGGGTAGGAATTTCTATTCCCGCAATACGGGCGGCTTCGAGTATGGTGCTGCCCTTGGGAACACTGCAGTCTATGCCGTTTATTTTGATATTAACATTTTCCATTGCTCGTCTCCTCCTTACTGCTTGATTATTGCGCCGAACTTGCACTTCTCCATGCAGGCGCCGCACTTGATGCACTTGGATTTATCAATGGAGTGGGGATTCTTGACCGAGCCGCTTATAGCGCCGACGGGACATACCCTTGCGCAGGCGGTACAGCCCTTGCACTTGTCCTCGATTATCTCGTATGAAAGCAGCTTCTTACATACGCCGGCAGGACACTTCTTCTCGGTAACATGCGCGATATATTCGTCGCGGAAGCGATTAAGGGTCGAAAGAACGGGGTTCGGAGCAGTCTGGCCGAGTCCGCAAAGCGAATTGCTCTTTATGTAATGGCAAAGCTCTTCCATCTTATCAAGATCCTCAAGAGTACCCTCACCGCGTGTTATCTTGTCAAGCATCTCATAAAGGCGCTTGGTACCGACACGGCAAGGGGTACATTTACCGCACGACTCGCCGACGGTGAACTCAAGGAAGAACTTGGCGATATCGACCATGCAGTTGTCCTCGTCCATTACGATAAGTCCGCCCGAGCCCATCATGGAGCCGATGGCTATAAGGTTATCGTAATCGATGGGGGTGTCGATAAGAGAGGCAGGAATACATCCGCCCGAAGGACCGCCGGTCTGTGCGGCCTTAAACTTCTTGCCGCCCGGTATGCCGCCGCCGATTTCCTCGATTATCTCGCGAAGGGTGGTTCCCATTGGAACCTCAACCAGTCCGGTGTTGTGGATCTTTCCGCCCAGAGCGAATACCTTTGTACCCTTGCTCTTTTCGGTACCGATCGATTTGAACCAATCGGCTCCGCGTAAAATTATCTGACATACGTTAGCGTAGGTCTCAACGTTGTTTATTATGGTCGGCTTGCCGAAAAGTCCCTTTACTGCCGGGAAGGGCGGACGGGGTCTCGGCTCGCCGCGGCGGCCTTCAATAGAGGCAAGAAGAGCGGTCTCCTCGCCGCATACGAACGCGCCGGCGCCAAGCCTTATATGAACGTCAAAATTAAATCCTGTGCCGAAAATATCCTTGCCGAGCAGGCCGTATTCCCTGGCCTGATCAATGGCTATCTGCAAACGCTTAACGGCTATGGGATACTCGGCTCTTACATATATATATCCCTCGTCCGATCCTATTGCATAACCGGCAATTGCCATTGCTTCAAGTACGGCATGGGGGTCGCCCTCGAGAACCGAACGGTCCATGAATGCACCGGGGTCGCCCTCGTCGGCGTTACATACTACGTATTTTTTATCGGACTGATTGGCCGCCGCAAAGCTCCACTTAACGCCGGTGGGGAATCCGCCGCCGCCGCGTCCGCGGAGTCCGGCATCCTTAATTATGTTTATAACATCCTCAGGCTTCATCTCGGTTAAAACCTTACCGAGAGCGCTGTAGCCGTCCATTGCTATGTACTCTTCGATGTTTTCGGGGTTTATAACACCGCAGTTGCGAAGAGCAAGACGCATCTGCTTCTTGTAAAACGGTGTTTCGCTCAAAGATGCGGCCGAAACCTCATCCTCGGCGCTTTCGGCCGTTTTTCCGTCATAAACAAGACGGGTGACTATTCTGCCCTTGAGCAAATGCTCCTCAACGATCTCGGGAATATCTTCAAGGGTGACCCTGCTGTAAAAGGTTCCCTCAGGATAAACAATCATTATGGGGCCGAGCGCGCAAAGACCGAAACATCCGGTCTGAACTATTTTAACCTCTTCGTCTAGTCCCTTGGCCTTAAGCTCTGCTGCCAAAGCTTCTCTCAAAGCGGGACTTCCCGAAGAAGTACAGCCCGTACCTCCGCATATCAACACATGTGAACGTACCATTTTTTCTCCTCCATTAAAGCTCGGTATTACCGATGGTATATTCAGCAACGACCTTGCCGCCCTTTATATGCTCGGCAACAACGCGTTTTGCTTTTTCCGGGGTCATTTTTACATATGTGACCTTATCCTTGCCGGTCTCGAAAACCTCAACTACCGGCTCATACTGACAAATTCCTATGCAGCCCGTCTGGGTTACGGTTACGCTTTCGCCGAGTCCGGCGTTTGCAACCTCTTCAACAAATGCTCCGAGCACAGGACGTGCACCGGCGGAAATACCGCAGGTCGCCATTCCGACCACTATACGTGTGGAATTCTCGCCCTCTCTGAGTGCTACCTTGTCCTTCATTTTTTCCCTGATAGCCGCAAGTTCTGCTAATGACTTCATAAAAGTTTATACCCCTTTCATGGTGTTTCGATTATATAATAAATTTAATTATATACTTAAACTTTATACCGAATTACTCTGACCTTTTGTCTTGGTCACATCTTTAAAATTCCGGTTTCGTTATACTGTTCGGTCAAATTCTCTTTTATCCAGCTTATTACCTCAAAATTATCAAGCGGAACGCCGCTTAAAACCTCGCGAATCTCCCTTGTATCAAGACTGACGGTCTTGCCGTCCCTTGTGTGGGTGTAGATAAAATCGGTATCGGGATTGCCCTGAATAAGGGTCACAACGGTCGATACCATGTCCCCGAGCGGCACAAAATCAATGCTCGAAGCATCAAAATAAGCCGTGGTGATTGTCCCGTGGGAATCCGGATATTCCTCCTCGCTTTTCGACGTAATCTCGATATGTCCGCCGGTAAGCTCGGCCGCAAGCCGTAAAAACGGAATTCCAAGCCCAACCTTACGGGTGGTTCTTGTCGTATAAAACGGGTCGGTTATTTTTTTTAAGGTCTGCTCGCTCATTCCGCAGCCGTTGTCCTTTACCGAAAAGGAAAAATCCTTTCCGTTTTGGGTCAGGGTGAGATAAATTTCGCTCGCTCCCGCTCGGGTGGAATTCTCGGTTATATCAAGAATGTATAAAGAAAGCTCCTTCATTACGGTACCCTTATTCTCCGGTTATAGGCTTTTTAAGCAGCTCGAACAGCCGTTTTCTCATAAGCGCGCTGCTGTAATTTTCATCGTCAAGCTCGAAAAAATTTTCCGCCTCGTTTATATTCCAAAGATAATGCGCGTCGGATGAAACTATCCGCCTTTTGCCCTTTACATTTTTATAGCGCTTTTCGTATTCGCCGACCGATGACGGATCGCTGTATTCGAGGCAGTCAAAATGCGGTTCCTCCGGAAAATCGCCTAAAACGGCTATTATTCCGTTTGACGGTCGGTCAATATGAGCCGGATAGCATATTCCGCCGTATTTTTCGCAAAGCTCTGCCCCCTGCTCGAGAGAAAGCAGCGTTGCATTCGGAAGCAAGAACTCCTCCTCGCCGGAAATCTTATCGTTTTGGTCGTATATGTACTGATGTCCGAATATTTCGGTCTTATTTTTTATCTTAACACGGTTTTCGTCCACCTCTCGGCCGAACGAAATGGCCGAATCAAGCTCCTCAAACAAACAGACAAGATGAATTTCCTCGGCCGTCGTAAGCTCCATCCCGGCTATCGGAATAAGCCCCTGCCTTTTACATTCGGCATAAAAAGCCGGACAGTTACGGGTAGTATTATGGTCGCAAAGAGCCACTATATTAAGCCCGTTCAAAACGGCCATTCCGGCAATATTCGCCGGGGTCATATCATCGTCTCCGCATGGGGACAGGCAGGAATGTATGTGCATATCGTAATAAAACTTCTGCATACAGCCCACCCTTGTCTTTTTATTTATTCTATCGCCTTACTGACCGCTACCGATGTTTCGTATACCGGCAGGGGACTTTTTAAAATACATACGTCCTTCGCCTTCGCCGCGGTTAAAGCGTCCTCGTCAAGCTCGACACCCTCGGCCAGAATAACGCACGAAACGTCGGTAAGAGAAGCCACGGCCGGAACATTTATGTTGGACATTATGGTTATCCAGACATTGCCGCTTTTTGCATGGGACATAACCCAGCTAAGCAGATCGCCTATGTAACAGCCCTGCACCTCGCGCTGCGTATCGCCGCAAATAATATCGAATTCAAGCCTTCCGGCCAAATCGCTAACCGTCATCAGTCGTTTTCCTCTTTCAAAAGCTGATAGAATTCCTTTATTTTTTGCCTCATATGGACTATGCAATCATCCTCGCTCGCCTCGCCCTTTACTATATCCTCCGCAAAGGCAGCGCATGTAGGCGCGCCGCACGATCCGCAATCAAGCTTGGGTAGCCGCTCATATATCGTCTGCACGAAGTTCATCTTCTTAATGGCGGTCGATCTGTCGGCACCGAAGGGCGAATACGGAATGTACTCGACCGGATCGGTTTTGACCCCGTCGGGTATATCCTCAAACGGTCCGTATTTAAAGCTTTGGGTAACCGGCATATAACGCTTGAGCGACTGCAGTCTCGCCTTGGCTATGTAGGGATTCGCCACCGTCAGCACTCCGCCGACGCAACCGCCGTTGCAGGCGTCAAGCTCTATGAATTCAAGGTTCGGGAATTCGGAATTATCTATCTGCTCGAGCACCCTTATAACGTTTTCTATTCCGTCGGCCGCAAGATAGCGGTCGTTGAATATGGCGCTCGCCTCGCCTCCGGTAGAAGCCCAGCTCACCCCGACCATTCCGGTCTCGGTGGATTTTTCGGGCGTTGTTCCGGCGCGCTTTTTCATACGGTCGAGCAATGCGAAGTATACGTCGCTCATCGAAAGCACAAGGTCGACCTCGCTTTTGAAATCGGCCGTGCTGTTGTTAACGTAACTCACCTTAGCAGGACACGGAGAAATAAAACAGGTGACCATATCGTCGGGCTTTAATTCCGGATGCTTTTCAAGCGCCTCTTTTTTGGCAAAGCGCGCCGCAAGCTCAACAGGAGAAAGTATCGGCATTATATTGTCGCACAAAAACGGGAAACGCAAGCTTATAAGCCGGACGATCGCCGGACACGCCGAGCTGATAACCGGCTTTTTGATTCCCGGCTTGGATAAATATTTGCGCGTATAATCGGAAACGAGCTCAGCAGTGCGCGCAACCTCATAAACATGGTCAAAGCCCATATCGTAAAGTCCCTGAATGACGTAATCTATATCATCCAGATTGTCAAACTGCCCGTAAAGAGCCGGCGCCGGCAAAGCGATCTTGTACTTGAATCTGTCGATTTTATCAAGGTAATCGTATATCGATTTTTTGGCTTTGTAAGGGCATATGCGGATACATTCGCCGCAGTCTATACACCTTGCCGGATTTATGGCCGCGTGACCCGACCGTATACGTATGGCTTCGGTCGGACAATGCTTGAGGCAGTTCGTACATCCTTTGCATTTGCTCACATCGAGCAACACGGAGTGTTTATACTCAGACATAATAACCCACCACTCGCCGCGCTGTGCGTTTTATTCTTTAAAAATCAGACCGCGGCCACCTTCATTGTTATTTTGGTTCCGACACCGACTGTGGATTCGATCTTCATATCGTCGGTATAGCGCTTCATGTTCGGCAGTCCCATTCCGGCTCCGAAGCCGAGAGCCCTCACATTATCGGGCGCCGTGGAGTACCCTTCCTTCATAGCAAGGGGAATGTCCGCAATGCCCGGCCCGTGATCCTCAAGGGTAATATCAATGCAGTCGGGAGTAATAACCACCTCAACCTCGCCGCCTCCGGCGTGAATAACCATATTGATCTCGCCCTCGTACATGGCGATGGACACCCGTCTTATAACGTCGGGCGAAAAGCCCATTTGCCTGAGCTTTTTCTTCACCTGGACCGATGCTTCCCCTGCCGAGGTAAAGTTCTGTCCGTCAACATCATAATGAAGTTTAAGCTTTTCTGCCATTATTCTTCACCGCTTTTGGTGGCGGTACTGCCGAGCCCCGACGAATAAAGCTTTCCGCAGGCCTCGTACATCCGCATTTTTGTAGCGAGAAGAACCATTGAGCTATCCTCCGCCAACTGTTTCATTTCCTCGGTCGGCATTTTGCTCCTGACAAATACTATGCAGTGCATATCCATCATATCGGCCGTACGTACGACCTGAGGATTGACAAGCCCGGTAAGCAACACGCCCTGATCCTTAACGTAAGCCAAGACATCGCTCATCATATCGCTTCCGCAGGCCGAATACACCTCGTCGTCAAGACGGTCCTCGCCCGTAAGAATCTCGGCATTAAGCAGATCTTTTATATCACGAATCTTCATACTGAACATCTCCCGGTGTTTTATAAAGATAAAACGGTGAAGCTTGAAAGCTTAAAATATAAAAAGATAACTCCGGTTTTTATCAGGCGCGGTATTTGGCAAGAATTCCGGGAACCTCTGCCGGGGTAAGCTTGCCGTAAACATCGTCGTTTATTGTCATTACGGGAGCAAGACCGCAGCAGCCGAGACATCTTGTATCCTGAATCGAGAAAAGTCCGTCGCTCGTGGTCTCGTCCGGGCCGATTTTAAGTTCGTCCATAACCTCTTTAAGCACGGCTGCTGCTCCCTTAACATAGCAGGCCGTGCCAAGACATACCGAAATTTTATATTTTCCCTTAGGCTTTATGCTGAAGAAGGAATAAAACGACACAACGCCGTACACTTCCTCAAGCGGAACATTAAGTCCCTCGGCCACAAAGGTCTGGACCTCCAAAGGTAAATAGCCGTATATTTCCTGTGCTTTTTTAAGCACCTGAACCAGCGCACCCTCAACATCCCTGTACTGATCGATAACCTTATCAAGCTCGAGATGTTTTTCGGTCGTATCCTTAAAAGGTACATACTCCAGTTTATTTTTCATTTTCTGCCCATCCTCCTTGAAAACAGCCCCCTCATTCCGGCAAAACGGAACGGGCGGCCGCTTTTTACATATAAGCTTTGATAATTATAACCGCTTACATGGGATTTGTAAACACTAAAATTGTGTAAATTTCAGTTTTTTACGCCTTTTTAGGAAAAAAATATACCGTCACTTACATGACGGTATGCAAAAAATTCAATATTATACTGCACCGGATGAATCCGGAACCCGAATTATCGGCAAAAACAAATCGGCATGTGATCTTGTCGCAAACCGGCATCCTTGATTTCGCCGTTATCCGTACCGGTCATTATTACAGGCAGTACGGTTTTCCGTTTGGTTAAGCGAATGCACCCATACAAACTTGATTTCGACGAAAATCCGGTTTTGATAAGCACACTGAGGTTAAACTTGGGTTTACGCCGTTTGCTTACATCCTGCCGGTAGAACCGAAGCCCCCGGCAGCTCTTAAGGTATCGCTTAAATCCTCGCATTCCTCAACCGTAACGCGCGGCAGCTCTCCGACAATCAGCTGGGCTATACGCTCATGCGGTTTTATAACGTAATCGGCAGCCGACGAATTATGAAGTCCCACTATTATTTCGCCCCTGTAATCGCTGTCAATAACTCCTACACAGTTGGCGGGGCTTAGTCCGTGCTTTATGGCAAGTCCGCTTCTGGCATAAATAAAGGCCGCAAAGCCCACCGGCAATTCGATTGCAATTCCGGTAGGAAAGCCAACAGTTTCGCCCGACTTTACCGTTACCTCCCCGTCAATACAGGCGGTAATATCCATTCCGGCCGAGCCCGGCGTTGCAATTTTCGGAATATCGGCCCCCTCGCGCACCTTTTTTATTTTTAATGTAACGCTGCTGCGTCTCTCCATAAAAACACACTCCAGGAAAAATATAAATATACGTTTTTTCAATTATAACCCGTAGTCACAGTCAAATCAACAAATTTTTATAATACCGGTCAAAACCGGTAAAAAGGCCCGTAACGCACATTACAAAGTGCCCGGCTTATAACGATCATTTCTGCCTTTTGTAAATAAAACGCAAAGGCAAAATGAAAAACAAAATAAACAACCGGGCCGAACCGTACAAACAAACCGCAATTTGCACCCGAAACGACAATCCGGTTGCCGCTGACCCATTAATGTTTTGCCGTTATATTATTTAATAATGTAATATCATTAATATACTAATGAATATAATTTAATGCTGTATTGAGAATTTCTTAAATACCGAACAAATCGCAAAGAGGAAAATCATTTTAAAAAAGCTTTAAAAAAATTAGAAAAAATTAAAATTATCACTTGACAAACCGGCCCATATGCTGTATTATAACATTCGCCGCTTGAAAAAACGGCGCTTTAAAGTTCGGGGGCATAGCTCAGCTGGTTAGAGCACCTGCCTTACAAGCAGGGGGTCACAGGTTCGAGTCCTGTTGCCCCCACCACTTAAAGCACGGCTCGGTAGTTCAGTTGGTTAGAACGCTAGCCTGTCACGCTAGAGGTCGTGGGTTCGACCCCCATCCGAGTCGCCATTTTTATATGCCTCTGTAGCTCAGTCGGTAGAGCAATGGACTGAAAATCCATGTGTCGTTGGTTCGATTCCGACCGGAGGCACCATATGCGGATTTAGCTCATCTGGTAGAGCGCCACCTTGCCAAGGTGGAGGTAGCGAGTTCGAGCCTCGTAATCCGCTCCAAAAATACGGCCGGCTTTAAATGAAGGGAATATTCATTGGGTTGGCCGTAAATAGTTTGGTACCATAGCCAAGTGGTAAGGCAGAGGTCTGCAAAACCTCTATTCCCCAGTTCAAATCTGGGTGGTACCTCCAAAAATCCCGTCCATGTAAGTGGGCGGGATTTTTACTTTTTACTTCTTACCTCTTCACTCTTACTTCAAATTATAATCGGTAACGTGATTTTCGGAAAGCAAGAAGTAATAGATAAAAGATAAGAGATTTGGAGCCGACTTCGCCGACAAACTAATAGAAGCCGCCGGTTTCAAATACGGGTCATTGATAGATCCATTCGTTAAATTAAAAGCATTTATTTTTCGGTGCAATGTGCGTTGTGCCGTTTCGTATCACTAAATGCAAATAACGGATAATATGACCAACCCAAAATACAATGTGTCTATCCGTAGCGTAAATAACCTTCTAACTCTCGGCCGTAAAAACACGCGGCCGGGATTTTTTTGTTTATCTCGCACTGTCCGAAAAACAACTCCTTCCGGACGAACAGATGAATAACAGTGTAAAAATCATGAAATTTCAAGGATTCTTAAATCTGTCGGAAAAGGTTGGTTTAAAACTCATACTGCCGCTCGTCTTCATTATACGGCTTTGTTTTGTCCCTTATATCGCGGCAGTTTATCGGCGATTTCCGATTTGTCAATTCCTATTCGGAAATTCCATTCTTTTTCACGCCGTATTGCATTATAATTACCGATAAGGTATACTTATATCGACGCCTTATAATTGATACCTTATATTAAAAGAAAGCGAGTTTTGATCATCATGAAAGGCCTTACAAAAACCTTAAGCCTGATTATGACACTGTGCATGGTTATGCTCTCGTTCGGCGTTTTGGCGCTTGCCGAAGGCGACGAGAACATAGTGCTTGATAAGCCGGTAAAAATCGGCTGGTCATCCGAATACTCTTTGTATTCCGGCGGAATTTACGCCGAGGTAAACGAGAGAATCTCCTCCACCAACTGGCGTTACTACGGCGTGAATTTTGACTTTAAACTCTACAAAGGCGGCACGAGCGAAGAAAATCTGGTCGAAACAGCCGATTTTTACGACGCAAGCTCCTACAATTTCGCCACTGCCATAAGCGAAAACGGCGAGGGCGATTATTACTTCCGCGTAAGAGGGGTCGAGTATGAATACAACACCTTTGATAAGACCGGAAACGTAAGCGACTGGTCTGAGCCGAGCGTCCTGTTCAACTATAAAAAGCACACCGAAAACACCATCTCAACCCTTACCCTCGACATAGATCGGTTTAAAGATTGCGATACCTCGGGCGGCGGGAAATTCTTTGATACGGACAAGGAAAAGGGCTACGATATGTCGATAAGCGCAAGGCCCTTTTACACCAGCGTTTCGGATCTTTTCTTCTCGGGCTACCCCTACGAGGCCGAAATAAGCATACTTATCCCCTACGGCACCGGAGTGTTCGGCGACAAGGTAACCGCCACCGTAAACGGCAAAAAGGCCGTTGTCAAAAGACTTAACGACATCCGCGCGGTGGTGTATTTCGAATTTCCGCTTATACAGTCCGAGCCTTATCTGCTCCTCGGCGACAATGACGTCAGCGTCGATCTGTTTAAAAAGCTCGGACAGACCGTAAATGTCGGCGGCGGAACCGCAAAGCTCTCGGAGGATACATCAAGCGGCAAATACACCCTCGAATTAAACGGGGTATCCCTTTCGGGAGCAAAGTCCGACTGGGTACTCAGCGACCTTGATACCGACGATGACGGCAATTACATTAACGCCGTTCGCTCGCGCTCCTTCGGAATGCGTACCAATCGCGACATAACACTCGTTTTAAAAAGCAGCAACAACATAGGCTCTTCGGAAAAATCGTTATTCTACGGTCTTTCGATGGACGAAGCCTCAACCCTTACCATAACCGGCGACGGATCACTTGATATATACGCCGGCAGCGATGAGGACAACAGCTACGGCAGCACCGGATACGGCTACGGAATAATAACCGGAACGGGCTTTTGCGGACTAAACATCGACAGCGGTTGGGTAAGAGTCATCGCAAGAGAACATGCTACCGGAATAGTAACGGCCGATTTCAGACAAAACGGTGGTGAGCTTGCCGTATCCGGAGGCGAAGAAAACGCCGCAATCAAAACAAGTCCCTTCGGAAGCGTTACAATAACCGGCGGTCAAACCGTAGCAGAGTCACTTCAGCGGCCGGAAAACTCCGGCGCCATAGAAACGCTCGGCTCGCCCATAACGATTACGGGCGGAGAACTGATCGTTCTTACCAAAAACGAGAACGGCAGCAACGGCAAGGCAATTTATGGTGAGTCGTATCTCGCATATACAAACCACATCTCCGACTTTAATTTCTACGGAGGAAAGGTTACGTTATTCGGCGAAGGGGGGGCGCTGGTTGCAAACTATGACCCTTCAACACTTTCCGGCGCCACAATAAAAATCTCACCCACATCCAAAAACTCGGATGAGATTGACGTCAGCGGAAACATTCCGAATCTTTGCGACAGCGAATCGGTAAAGATGCTGACAATGGATGCAATAACTAAAAAACTGCTTGATAAAATCGAGCTTGAAAACGTAAAGCTTTCATATGAGCCGGGCAAAAAGCCGGATTTCAAGGGTAACGGCTCTGTCCCCGAAAAATACAAGGACGTTTACACCCTCACCGACGAAAGCTTTTCGAGCAATGACAACTCAGAATCAATTACCGAATTCTCGCAGGGCTTGACATATTCCTACTCCGCCGGTATAGCGATCAGCTCCTCGGCTTATGAAACCGGCTGGAGGCTTGCACCGGCCGAACTTTTGAGCTTAAGCATAAACGGCAAGGATGTATCCGTTCCCCGGCGCAACGTAAAATGCTCCTCGATTTCTGAGGCAAGCTTTACGGATGTGTTTTCCTTCACGGCGGGCGAAGAGGGTCCCGAACCGCCGGTTACTGTAAAATACGGTGATGTAAGCGGCGACGGATTTGTCAAGGCTGACGACGCGCTGCTTGCCCTTCAGGCCTCGGTAGGAAAGATAACCCTTACCCAAAAGCAAACCCTTGCGGCCGATGTCGACAACAATCCCAATATAACGGCAACCGACGCACTGCTTATTCTCCAGTACAGTGTTGGGAAGCTGACGGTCTTCCCGGTAGAAAACAAATAATTTTTAATAATTACATTTTTATTTTAAATTGTTGCGCACGACAAGTAAGAATCAGCCTAAGAAACGCCATTTTCACTTTCTTGTAATTAATACTTATTAAATCCACAACAGAAAAACAGCCGGATCGCAAGGAGTTTTCCCCCGCGATCCGGCTGTTTGTTTTGTTTTATATGATTATTTCCAGATTTTTATCATTCCGCTTTCCTGAAGCTTAACGATAATTATAAGCAATATCGGCAGACAGACCATTCCTATAACGCCGAAAAGCTGCAACCCGAGATACATGGCCATAAGGGTTACAATGGGCGTTAGCCCGACCTGCTTGCCTATTATCTTCGGCTCGATTATCTGACGGATGACCGTTATCGCCGCGTAAAGCACCAACAGGCCTACTCCCATCCAGACATTACCTATAATAAGCTGATACACACCCCACGGGATAAGCGCCGTTCCGGTTCCGACAACCGGCAGTATATCCATAATGGCAATAAGCATCGCAAGCACAAAGGCGTATTCGAGCCTTAATATCATAAAGCCGATAAAAAGCTCGGCACAGGTTATAAGCAGTATTATTATGTAGCCCCGGAGCATTTTTACAATGTTCTCCATAAACAGACCCTTAGCCTTGATAATCACCTGTCTGTTTTTTTCGGAAAACTGCCTTAAAACAAAATCCATGTTCTCGCGGTAGCGCGCCGTCATAAAGCAGCACGCCACAATGGTTATAATAATCGTAAGCAGCAATCCGGGACCGTTGGTGATAACAGTTTTTGCAATGCCGGAAACGCCGTCCGACAAAAAGGTTATGACCTTTTTCATTATATCTCCGGGAAGCGACTCAAGCGTACCGGAAACGCTTTGCGGCAGCGAGCTGCTCCAGCGCGAAAACCGGTTGCTTATATCTTTGAAGGACTGGGTTATTTCGGGAAGCTTTATGTTGGCGTCCCCTATAAACGATACCAGCTCGTCGTATATTCTGTATCCGGCAAAGCCTATAAGAAAAAATACCAGCGAAAGTATAACCGTAACCAAAACCGCCGACCATACGCCGTTTGGAATTTTTGTCTTGTTAGCAAGCCATCTTACCGGCTTTTGCAATACAAGCGAGCATAAAAAGCCGATAAAAAAGGGCATCATCCACACAAGCAGATATTTAAAAACGAAATACCCTATAACACAGATAACCGCAATGTAGGCGATATTAATTAAAACTCTTTTTCTCTTTTCGGTTTCGTCCACGCCGCTTCCCTCCCCGAAGTATTTATTGCTTCCATGATGATTTTACTACATTTAATTACCATGTTCAATAGTATAATTTCAGCTGTTACACCGAACAGCCCAAAAACGGCGAACAGGCCGAAATAACGACCCGTCCGCCGTAGAAATCAAAAAGCGATTAAAATTCCATGGATTTTTCGATGTACTCTCTTAAAGCGTCGATCTTTATGCGTTCCTGCTGCATTGTATCGCGGTCTCTTACGGTAACGCAGCCGTCGTTCTCGCTGTCAAAATCGTATGTTATGCATATGGGAGTTCCTATTTCGTCCTGACGGCGGTAGCGTTTTCCGATCGAACCGGCGTCATCGTAATCCACCATAAAATACTTTGAAAGCATGTTGCGGATTTCAAGCGCCTTATCGCCCAGCTTTTTGGAAAGCGGAAGCACGGCGGCCTTAAAGGGAGCGAGAGCCGGATGCAGTCTGAGCACCGTTCTGACATCGTTATCCCCTACGGCCTCCTCGTCGTAAGCGTCGCACAAAAACGCGAGGGTTACACGGTCGGCACCGAGCGAGGGCTCAACAACATAAGGAATGTATCTTTCTCCGGTCTCCTGATCGAAATAATCAAGACCCTTTCCACTCGCCTCCTGATGGCGGCCGAGATCGTAATTTGTACGGTCGGCAATGCCCCAAAGCTCGCCCCAGCCGAACGGGAAGAGGTATTCAATATCGGTAGTGGCCTTGGAATAAAAGCTTAACTCCTTTTTGTCATGATCGCGCATGCGGAGGTTTTCGTCCTTCATGCCGAGCTTCAAAAGGAAATCATGGCAATATCCGCGCCAGTATTCGAACCATTCGAGGTCGGTGTCGGGCTTGCAGAAAAATTCGCACTCCATCTGCTCGAATTCGCGCAGGCGGAAAAGGAAGTTACCCGGAGTTATTTCGTTTCTGAAGCTCTTACCTATCTGGCACACGCCGAAGGGAAGTTTTTTGCGTGTGGTACGCTGAACGTTCGCGAAGTTCACGAAGATGCCCTGAGCGGTCTCGGGACGAAGATAAACCTCGTTTTTCGCGTCCTCGGTAACCCCCATAAAGGTCTTGAACATAAGATTGAATTTACGGATATCGGTAAAATTCGTACCGCCGCATTCGGGGCAGGCGATGTTATGCTCCTTTATGTAGGCCGTCATCTCGTCGAAGTCCATTCCCTCGGCGCCGACTCCGGTATCCTCTATCAGCTTATCGGCACGATGTCTCGTGTGGCAGTCGCGGCAATCCATAAGCGGATCGGAAAAGCCTCCGACGTGTCCGCTGGTGACCCAGGTCTGTGGATTCATAAGAATGGCCGAATCAAGTCCTACATTGTAGGGGCTTTCCTGCACGAATTTCTTCCACCATGCGCGCTTGACGTTATTTTTGAACTCAACGCCCAAGGGACCGAAATCCCAGGCGTTGGCAAGACCGCCGTATATTTCCGATCCCGGAAATACAAAGCCTCTGTTTTTGGCAAGCGCCACTATGCTGTCCATGGTTTTTTCAGTTTGTTTCATATAAATATCCTCCGAAAGCTAAAGCTCCGCGCCCTGCTTCGCGCTTTTGCAACCCGTCCAAGACATGCGGAACGTTTTATGGTCTGTTTTATGGTCTTTATTTTACAGTTCTTTAACTAAAGCCTTGTAATAAGGATAAAGCCCTATTTTATCCGGCGTATGCTCCGGCAATTGCCAGAAATCATATCCCGGGTAATCGTTACCCTCGATTATAACCGGTCCGTCGGGGGTAATGCAAACATCCCAGCCGACAAATTTAACCTCGGGCACCTCAAGCGCCGCTTTTTTTACAAGATCGATCGCTTCCTTTACATACGGCACCTTAAAGCCGATGAGCTCCACCCCGGTGTAAGGGTGCTTATCGTAATTTATAAGAGCCGATGTATGGGCCACGCCGCATATGCGACCGGTATCCTGATCTATAGGGCAGCAAAGTCCGGAATTCTCCATATTATCCACGAATTTGCCCTCGTTGCCCGATTTTGAAACGGCATAAGCGCAATGTGCGACCCCGTCGGTTACTATGGTAACAATTCTGAGTGCATTAATCGCAAGGGGATAAAGGCGATTTAAATCCTCATGCTGGGTAAGCAGTTGTTCCACCACCCCAAGCTTTTTGCTCTTTATATATTCGAGCATCTCGGCAGGGCTTGTAAAATCGGCCTTTTTAAGCCGCTCGATACCCTTTCCGCTCTCTCCGATATTGGGCTTTGCAAAGACAATGTCCTTACCATTTAAAAACTCGGCGAACTGCTCCTCGTTTACCTTTGCAACGTCTACAAATTCCCGCCCGAGATAAGCTTTAAACCGCTCGTTAAAAAGATTTTTCTGGTCAAAAAGCGGAGCATAAACCGGATCGTTCATCAAGGTTATAAGCTTTTTGTTGCGGATTCTCGTCATATATGTGTTGCGCTGACGGGAATTCATATTGTAAAAGCCGAATATGAGATAGTCGTGATATCCGGCGCCGTACCTCAGCGTGCAAACAAGCATGTCAAAAAATATAAACACTCTGTTTTTGCCCGATTTTTCCGCCGTGCGCGAAATTACCTCATGCAGTCTTTTAAAGCTCGAACCGAACACCACGCGACATATATACTTCAGTTTCTTCAAGCAAAAACGCCTCCCGTAAATTAAAAATGACGGTTTAAAGATTCTCTGTTTCTTTTACTATGGCGTTTTTCAGCCTTCTGAGGCCTTCGATAAGCAGCTCGTCCTCAATGACAAGCGGCGGCATTATCTTCATAACCGAATTGTCTCTGCCGACACGCTCGATAACCAGCCCGTTATCGAAGGCGCTGTGCATGACCTTGCGCGAAAAGCTGTCTCCGCCGAGCCCTGACAAATCAACGCCCCATACAAGACCGATTCCGCGGCTCGATATTCTGCTGTCGATGGTTTCTATTTCTTCCTTCATAAAACGGGATACTATTCCCTGCTTATGCTCGACCTGGGCCGGAATGTCCTCTTTTACAAATACCTCAAGCGCCTTTCTCGCCGCAACGAGAGAGAGCTGATTGCTCCTGAAGGTGCCGGTGTGTTCGCCGGGCGACCACTTGTCAAGCTCGGGACTAATAAGCACCAATGAAAGCGGCAGTCCGTATCCGCCTATCGACTTTGAAACGGTTACCATGTCGGGCTTTATTCCGGCCCTTTCAAAGCTGAAAAAATTGCCCGAACGTCCGCATCCGACCTGTATGTCGTCGACAATAAGCAGAATGTCGTTTTCGTCGCAGAACTCGCAGAGCCCCTTTAAAAATTCAATGCTCATGACGTTTATTCCGCCGTCGGCCTGCACCGTTTCAAGCACAAAGGCAGCCGGCTTTTCCACTCCGGAATGGTCGTCGTCAAGGAGCGTCCGTGCGTACCTTAAGGTGTCAAATCCGCCCATCATGTACGGAGCCGGCAAATGGGTCACATTCGAAAGCTCGACCCCGGCGCCGCCGCGGGAGGCCTCGTCGCAGGTAAGGGCGAGCGAACCGAGTGTCATACCGTGAAAAGCACCCATCAGTGCGAAGATATTGCTTCTGCCCTTTACCTTGCGGGCAAGCTTTAATGCCGCTTCCACCGCATTTGTTCCCGTGGGACCGGGGAACTGTATCTTGTAATCGAGTCCTCTTGCAGACAGAATATTGTCCTCAAAATACTTGATAAAATCGGCCTTTACCGGGGTGTACATATCAAGCGCATGAATGATCCCGTCGCTGTTTAAATACTCAATAAGCGCCGATTTTATCTCGTCGTTATTATGCCCGTAGTTAACCGCTCCGGCGCCGCTGAAAAAGTCGATATACTCCTTGCCCTCGGTATCGGTAAGAACCGAGCCCTTCGCCTTTTTAAAAACGGTGGGAAAGCTTCTGCAATAGGACCTTACCTCAGACTCATATTTCTCAAAAATATCACTGTTCATAGGTTATTTCCCCATCCTTTGTAAGGAAAAATTTTGTCGGTGCATCGTCGCACCTTTCGACCATTATTTCGGCAATGCGGTCTTCCACCTTACGTCTTATAACGTTCCTGAGATCTCTCGCTCCGCGCTCTTTTCCGTAAGCCTCGTCGGCAATAGGCAAAAGCCCGTCATTGTCCCACTCAAAATCTATTGTACGCTCGGCAAGCGAACCTTTAAGTTCCCCGAGCATTAAAGCGGCTATCTTTACAAAATCGTCGCGTGTAAGCGGATTAAAGCAAACCACCTCATCCACACGGCCTATAAACTCCGGACGTAAAAACTCTCTGAGCGCCTTCATCGTTCGCTCGCTCGAGGCCGTTTTCTCGTCCTTACCGAATCCGAGCAAAGCGGTTTTGTTCTCGCTTCCGGCATTGGTGGTCATGACTATTATGGTGTTTTCGAAGTTGACCGTCCTGCCGTGCGCGTCGGTTATTCTTCCGTCATCCAGTATCTGCAAAAGCACGTTCATAACATCGGGATGCGCCTTTTCTATTTCGTCAAAAAGCAGTACCGAATAGGGCTTTCTCCTGACCTTTT
The DNA here is from genome assembly GCA_934444365.1 of uncultured Eubacteriales bacterium. Classification (GTDB taxonomy): domain Bacteria; phylum Bacillota; class Clostridia; order Oscillospirales; family Acutalibacteraceae; genus CAKSCM01. Next base: position 21,741 of record CAKSCM010000010.1, read on the forward strand.
CGGTCAGCTGACCGGCCTCGTCATACCCGACGTAGCCCGGCGGAGAACCTATTATACGGGAAACCGAATGTTTCTCCATAAACTCCGACATATCAAGCCTTATAAGGGTCTCGGGCGTGTCGAAAAGCTCGGCCGCCAGCACCTTTACCATTTCGGTTTTTCCCACTCCGGTGGGTCCGGCAAATATAAAGGAAGCAGGCCTTCTCCCCGGGCTTATGTGAACACGGGAGCGCCTTACGGCGTTTGATACAAGCTTTATCGCCTCGTCCTGACCTATTATCTTTTCTCCGAGCCGCTCTTCCAGTCCGGCAAGCCTTTGCAGATCGCTCTGTCTCACCTTGGCGGCCGGAATACCGGTCCACAGCTCTATGACCCTCGCAAGATCGTCCTCGGTAACGCTGACCGACGACGCATCCTTTTTGTATCCGTCATACTCGCTTTTAAGCCTTGCGAGCTCGGCCTTCATATTGGCTATTTTCTCATAATCGGGAGCTCCGGATTCATCGGACGATTCGCCCTCTATCGTTTCGAGTTCCTCGTTCATCTCGTCGATCTTTCTGCCGCTTATTATCATCCGGTCGGCCGCCTTGTTGCGAAGGGCAGCGCTGGCGCACGCCTCATCTATTAAATCTATCGCCTTATCGGGCAAAAACCGGTCGGTTATATATCTTTCGGAAAGTCTGACGGCGCGCGAAATAAGGGCGTCCGGCAAAACTATATTGTGGAATTTCTCGTAATACTCCTTGATTCCCGTGAGAATCTTTATAGTATTCTCGATGCTCGGCTCCTCCACCGTGACCGGCTGAAAACGCCTTTCGAGCGCGGCGTCCTTTTCAATATGCTTGCGATACTCGTTAAAGGTGGTGGCGCCTATTACCTGTATTTCTCCCCTTGAAAGGGCCGGCTTTAGAATATTTGCGGCGTTCATCGAGCCTTCCGCATCTCCCGTTCCGACAAGGGTATGCACTTCGTCTATAAAAAGAATTATATTTCCGTTCGACTTAACCTCGTCGATAAGTCCCTTTATACGGCTTTCAAACTGGCCTCTGAACTGGGTTCCGGCCACAAGCGCCGTCATATCAAGCAGAAAAATCTCCTTATCAAGCAGCTTTGCCGGCACATCTCCCTCGGCAATTTTCTGAGCCAGTCCCTCTGCAATGGCAGTTTTTCCGACGCCCGGTTCGCCTATTAAGCAGGGATTATTTTTTTGTCTTCTTAATAATATCTGTATTACCCGGTAAAGCTCCCTGTCGCGGCCGATAATGCGGTCGGTCTCGCCGTTTTTCGCCTTGGCGGTAAGGTTTGTACAGTAAGCGGACAAAAACTTGCGCTTTTTCTCTTTACTTTTTTTCTTATCCTTCTTGCCGGTTTTTTCATCGATTCCTAAAGTACCGTTTCCGGCATTTTCTCCGCCCTCGGCGACCGAGTTTTGAGCGCTTTCGCCTCCGCCGAAAAGATTTTTCAGAAACGGCGGCATAAAAGCGGCGCCGCCCGGCATAAATCCGTCGGGAGAATCGCCGTCGCCGTCTTCCGTCCCCTCGGGCAAGTCATCTCCGCCCATTCCGAACATATTCATCATTTCGCCCGTCATGTTCTCAAGATCGTCATCCGATATATTCATCTGATCAAGCATATCGGAAATTGGTTTGATCTTAAGCTCGCGGGCGCATTTTAAACAAAGTCCCTCGGGAGTGCTTTTATCCCCTTCAATCCTGGTTATAAACACCACGGCCGGACGTTTTTTACACCTTGAACAAAGCTGAGCCATTAATCCTTCTCCTTAAAAATACGGATCGTCGTAATTTAATCTTTTGAAGCCTGTAATTTATGCTTCGGATTTTATTGTCATTATCTTGCCTGTCCTGCCCTTTCATCGGCCGGAGCATCGCTTTTTTCATCCTCAAAGCTTTCGCTTTCAATGTTGTATTTACCGCTTAAAATCCCGTAGAATATCGGTATATACTGCATAAGAGCCAGTATCATGCAAAGAGCGGCGGCAACAGCCAGCACCCACAGAATAACCGGCGGCACCGCAACGCCCGCACCGATTTCCGATATAACATCCGAAAAAATTATAAGAGCCATTACAACATACAAAAGGAAGGTTGCAACCTTGCCCCATATTTTCGATTCGGACGGGCGCGTGCCCTTTTTAAGCAGAATATATGCGCCGGTAAGCATAAGCCCTTCTTTTACGATAAGTATACCGAGCAGCAGCCACATCTGACTGTGTCGTATGGTAAGACATATAACCACCGCCAGCACGGTAAGCTTATCGGCAAGAGGATCAAGCAGCTTGCCGAGCGAGGATATCTGATTGAATTTACGGGCTATGGTGCCGTCGAGAGTATCGGTTATTCCCGACACCGCAAGCAGCACAAGCGCCGCTATAAAATACCCCTTAATGTAAGTAATTATTATGGCCGGTATCATAATAAGCCTCAAAAGTGACAGCAAATTCGGTACGGTCATATTTGATCTCAGTTTTTCGTTCATAAGTCAACTCCACATTTTTCAGCCGAGCAAATCAAAAATAAATCGGACAAATACGGTACTGCCTACGGCCTCGCCCGTAACGCCGCCTATACCGCCGGTCAAAACGAGCACAATATATATAATCGCCGCTGCGGCGGCAGCCCATAAGGCGCCCTTCAGCAGTCCCAAAACCCCGCCGAGCAGCGCATTAAGCGAGCCTATAACGGCAATTTTATTGAATACCTTTGAAAGCGGCTTTAAAACCAGCTTTAAAACAAAGCAAAGCAAAATAAACAGCAAAAGCAGCAAAACCGCCCTCATAATGGTAACGGCGGCCGGCCTTACGGCCTTTTCCATCACAAAATCGGTTACACCCTCGGCAGCGGTACCGGCCGGAATACTCTGCTTTACAATTTCGGGTGTTACACCGGCGGCCGCCGCGAAGGCCGAGACGGTCGCATTCCGACCGAAAATGCCGTCAACCGCCGCCTCCGCCGTGTTTTCGGAGTATTCGGTTACCGTTTGGCTTACGGCACGGCGTATCGGTTTCTCGGCAAAGGTCTCATAGCAAACCTCCGACAGCGTTCCCGAAAGTGAAAACGCAACAACGAAGGCGATAAAAACGCTCAAAAAGCTAAGCAGCATATAAACGAATCCCCGTTTTATGCCGACTATAACACCGGAAACCACCACAGCAATAAGTATTATATCCAGTATCCAGGACATTTCGGTTCCTCCTGCAATAAAAAATGTTTTTCACCGGCGAAATTCTTTACAGCAAAAATCCGCCTTGCCAAAAGGTGTTTTTGCAAGGTCATATCATTATACCACCAAATAACAGCCATTTCAAGAAAAAAACGGGATAATATACAAATACTCAATTGTAATTGTAAACGCATTGTAACCGTCCGGCCGTATTACGGCAGGTAACACTTGACACGGACACCGTTTTAACTGTAGAATGTAGTGTAAATACTTAATGCGCCTTACGCGATGGGAAGGGCCTGTCCCATAACGTGTACGGCGAAAAAATTAAAGAGGTAAATAAAATGGATGAAAATTACACTCCCGATATACTGACTCTAAGCGACGACGAGGGCAACGAATACACCGTAGAGGTTCTCGACGAATACGAGGAAAATTCGGTAAGATACCTTGCTCTCTCCCCGGTTTACGACGACCCGGCCGACAACCTTAATGACTCGGGCGAGCTTGTAATAGTTAAGGAGATCACCGAAGGCGGCGAGGCTTATTTTGAAGAAATATGCGACGAAGAGGAATTCGACCATATAGCCTCGATATTCACAACCAAATTAAACGAAATATTTGATATTGAGCAGTAGCGGTAATTGAATATCTGATAGTATCATTCAACTTTTAATCACTTTTACAGCAACGGACGGTATTTTATGAAATTTATCAATGCACAGTTTACGGCCGCTTACGGCACCGCCGGACAGCTGCCCGATTCGGACATACCCGAAATAGTTTTTTCCGGACGGTCAAACGTCGGCAAATCCTCCCTGCTTAACAAGCTTTTAAACCGTAAAAGCCTTGCAAGGGTCAGCTCGACTCCCGGAAAAACCATCACCATAAATTTTTACCGGGTGGACGACTGTTTTTTTGTCGATCTGCCGGGCTACGGCTTTGCCCGGCGCTCACATGACGAGCTTGTGCGGTTTTCCGGACTTATGGAGGGTTACTTCAACATGGGCCGCCGCATTGCCGCGGTGGTACAGCTTGTTGACATGCGCCGGCTGCCGACCGAGGACGACATGATGATGATACGGTTTATGACCGAAAAAAAGCTTCCCTTTATAATAGTGCTTACAAAATCCGATAAATTAAATCGTACCGAATATAAAAACATTCTCGAACAGACCAAAAAACAGCTCGAATTTTTGGGTGACGGTGTACCGATAATTCCATTTTCGGCCACAAAAAACGAGGGGATCGAGCCCCTTAAAGCGAGCATCGAAAAGGCTGTAAACGATCTTCGAAATAAACAGGAGCAAGAGTAATTATGTTTGTAACTTCCAGTCTCGGGACAAATGAAAAGGGCCACCTTACAATAGGAGGAGCCGACGCGGTAGAGCTCGCGCAAAAATTCGGCACTCCGCTTTATGTGCTTGACGAGCGTACAATTAGGGGGCATTGCCGCGCGTTTTCCCGGTCGCTCACCGAGGATTACGCCGGAGACGGCCTTGTTCTTTACGCGAGCAAAGCCCTTGCCTGCAAGGAGCTTTACCGGATAATGAAGGATGAGGGCCTGGGCGTGGACGTTGTATCCGGCGGCGAGCTTTATACGGCGCTGAGCGTAGGCTTTCCTGCCGAAAAAATTTATTTTCACGGCAACAACAAGACCGAGGAGGAATTACGCTATGCAATAAGCTCGGGAGTCGGTACCATAGTAATAGATAATCTGGAGGAGCTTGACACCGTAGCCTCCCTTTCGGCGCACTCATCCGGGAAAACGGTCGAAATAATGCTCAGAATAAAGCCCGGAATAGATGCGCACACCCATGATTTTATCCGCACCGGCCAGATCGACAGCAAATTCGGCTTCGCGCTCGAAACCGGCGAGGCCTTTGAGGCGGTAAAAAAGGCATTGTCGCTTGACGGGGTGTCGCTTGGCGGTGTTCACTGTCATATAGGCTCACAGATCTTCGAATACGAGCCCTTTGAGGCCGCTGCCGACACCATGCTCAGATTCATGCGGCTTGTCGCCGACAAAACCGGCCATACTCTTAAAAAGCTCGATCTCGGCGGAGGCTTCGGCATACGCTACCTTATAGGGGACGACGCAAAGCTTTACCGCTCCTTTATGTGCCGTCTTTCAAAGCGCATAAAGGCAACCTGCGACGAAACCGGCTTTCCCCTTCCCTATCTGCTTATCGAGCCCGGCCGCTCGATAGTCGGCCCGGCCGGAACCACCCTTTACACCGTCGGCGCCGTAAAGAACATTCCGAACATACGCACCTATGTTTTAGTCGACGGCGGAATGTGCGACAATCCGCGTTATACCCTTTACAAATCGCAATACACGGCGGCGATAGCGAACCGCGCCTTAGAAAATCCGGCAGGTCTTTTTACCATAGCCGGCCGCTGCTGCGAAAGCGGCGATTTAATTCAGGAAAACGCACCGCTGCAAAGCTGCAAAAAGGGGGATATTCTCGCGGTATTTTGCACCGGCGCCTACAATTACTCCATGGCCTCGAATTACAACCGTTTTCCGAGACCCGAAATGATAATGATAACAAACGGTGAGCCGAGGGTAATTATTAAAAGGGAAACCTACGAGGATATTATAAGAAACGATCTTTAAAAGCGGTTTACAATGCCCGTCCGAAAAACAGCATAGTTTTCAATCCGAGCAAAACCATTCCCGAAAACCAAAAATAAAATTAAAACCGAAACCGACATGCGTTTTAATGTATGTCGGTTTTGTCTTAGCTATACTATACAACAATATATTTATTTGTACGCCGCTGTCATTTAATCGCATAATAGCCGCGATATAGATGTTGCCGCACCTTCAGCACGGAATCACCCACAGTATTATAAATTCTCAGGCTTCAGAGTAAACCCGGACATATTTTAGCGGCAAATCCGTCATGTTAACAGGAATTAAAGCGAAAACAATCCTGTTTTTCAAAAAAACACTTGACAAACGGATTATAAGTGATTATAATAACCTACATAACCGATAGGTTATGTTGATTATTGACGAAACAAGGTGCTGTTATATGCTTAAAATATTTTCCGCATTTCGATGTAGCAGGCCGTATTCACAATAAAAACTATATACAGCAATGCAGCATATGATTTAATCGGCAACAGACAAATCGAAATAAATTTTAAAAGGGGTAACCGTAAATGAAAACATATGATAAAATAACCGATCTTATAGGCAACACACCGCTTTTAAAGCTCAGCAATTATATAAAAACCCATTCTTTAAAGGCTGATATCTACGCCAAGCTCGAATACTTCAATCCGGCCGGCAGCGTTAAGGACAGAATAGCCCGCGCCATGATAGACGACGCCGAGAAAAAAGGACTTTTGAAGCCCGGCTCGGTAATAATTGAGCCCACAAGCGGCAACACCGGTATAGGACTTGCGGCCGTTGCAGCCTCGCGCGGATACAAGGTGATACTTACAATGCCCGAGACCATGAGCATAGAACGCCGCAATCTCCTTAAGGCTTACGGCGCCGAGCTTGTTTTGACCGACGGCGCAAAGGGCATGAAGGGAGCAATCGAAAAGGCCGATGAGCTCGCCAAAAGCACCAAGGACAGCTTTATTCCCGGCCAGTTTGTAAACCCGGCCAACCCCGCCGCCCACATAGCGACGACCGGACCCGAAATCTGGAACGACACCGACGGAAAGGTCGACATTTTTGTGGCCGGCGTCGGCACCGGCGGAACCCTTTCGGGCGTCGGCAAATATTTAAAAGAAAAAAATCCGAATGTTAAGATAGTGGCCGTTGAGCCTGCCGGTTCTCCCGTGCTTTCAAAGGGCACTCCGGGCCCCCATAAAATTCAGGGCATAGGCGCCGGATTCGTTCCCGATACCCTTGACACCGCCATTTACGACGAAATAATAACGGTTGAAAACGAACAGGCCTTTGCCGCCGGAAGAGAGCTCGCAAGAAACGAAGGCGTGCTCGTCGGAATTTCCTCGGGCGCCGCCGTTTATGCCGCGAGCGTACTCGCCTCCCGCGAAGAAAACAAAGGCAAGCTTATAGTAGCCCTATTGCCGGACACCGGTGAAAGATACCTCTCCACCCCGATGTTCGCCGAATAATCAAACGCCGGATGATTATATTTTGATTGATCATCACATTCCGGTCGGAATTAAAACGGTAATTTTTTCGGCAAAGCAGTAAAATAAAGCCGTAAACCGGAAACAAACGACAAAGCAAAGCCGCAGATTCAAGAATTTAAAAGAATTTCAATCCGCGGCTTTTGTTTTTTTGAGGCAAAATATATGTAATATACCAAACAGGGACAAATCGGTTTTGGTTAGCAAACAGCAAGGAACGAAAACAAAAAAAATACGTTTTGGCAAACACTCCGGAAAAATAACGACCCAAAAAGCGAATGCGCCGCCGACGGCCAAAAACCGTTAGGACAGCGCATTTATCGCGAACTATACTTTTTATTTTCATGTTGTTATCGGGGAAAAATTGTTATATAATATAGTCGTTGGCATACTGCTCGCGCTGATTGTCAAGCAGATCCTGCAGCGTTATTCCGCTTAAATACTCGTTTATGACCCTTGACAGGCCTCGCCATACCGGCAATGTGGGGCATTCGCTGCTACGCGGACAGGCTGCCCCCTCCTCTTCTACGCAGGCCACAGGACAAAGCGAACCCTCGGTGATTTCGAGAATATCCTTAACCGTGTATTTTTCGGGGGATTTCGCAAGCCTGTAACCGCCCTGAAAGCCGCGGTTGGTCAGCAAAAAGCCCGACCGGCTGAGTGCGGGAGTTATCTGCTCGAGATATTTTTTGGAGATTCCCTGCCGCTCGGATACATCGCGCAAGGCTACATACGAATCGCCCTGATGCTCGGCAAGATCTATCATCATTCGCAAAGCATACCGACCTTTTGTCGAAATACGCATATTTTAAGACCCCTTCCGTTAATACCTTAATAATACCATATATTTAGTAGGTTTTCAAGGGGCATGTAAAAATAAATAAAAACGATCAGAGCCGCGAGGCCTTGAACGAAACCGAAAAGGAGATTTTAAATATGACCGTTGTACAAATGCTTGAGGAAATTAAAAGGCTGAAAAAAGAAAAAAATATCTGCATACTCGCCCATGCCTATCAGCGACAGGACATATGGGAGGTTGCCGATTATATAGGCGATTCCTTCGGGCTGAGCGTAGAGGCCTCTAAAACCGACGCCGACACGGTTATAATGTGCGGAGTGCGTTTCATGGCCGAAACGGTTAAAATCCTCTCTCCCGAAAAGAATGTTTACCTTGCCAATCCCCTGGCCGGCTGCCCCATGGCCGAGCAGATGGACGTCGATATCATCTCGCAAATGAAGCAGTCGCTTCCCGATTACGCCGTGGTCGCTTACATCAACACCACCTCCGAGCTTAAAACGGTGTGTGACGTGTGCGTTACCTCGTCGTCGGCCGTAAAGATAATCAGCCGCATGCCACAGAATAAAATACTCTTTATCCCCGACTGCAACCTCGGCAGCTACATTGCAAAGAGTCTGCCCGAAAAAGAGGTAAAGCTTGTACACGGCGGCTGTCCGACCCATGTAAGGATAAGTGTAAAAGACGTTGAAAAGGCTCGTGCCGCCCATCCCGACGCCGAGCTGCTTGTTCATCCGGAGTGCATTCCCGAGGTCACTGAAAGGGCCGATTTTGTCGGCAGCACGACCGAGATTATGTCCTACGCCGAAAAGGGAGACAAAAAGGAATATATTATAGGAACCGAAAACAGCATTGTGGAGCATTTGCAGTTTTCCTGCCCGGATAAAAGCTTTTACCCCCTTTCAAAGGATTGCGTATGCCATAATATGTTCGCCACAACGCTGTCGGACGTTTATCGCTGCGTAAAGGGTATAGGCGGAGAGAAAATCGAGCTTGACAGCGAGGTTGCCGCCGGAGCCAAGCGATGCATTGACGAAATGCTGAGGTTGGGCAAATGAGCAAAGCGCTCATTGCAATGAGCGGCGGAGTGGACTCGAGCGTCGCCGCCCTTTTGACAAAGCAAAGCGGATATGAGTGCGTCGGCGCCACGATGAGGCTTTTTGACAACTCCGACATAGGGCTCACCCGTGAGCACACCTGCTGCTCGCTTGACGACGTCGAGGATGCAAGAAGCGTCGCCTTTTCCCTCGGGATACCGTATTACGTTTTCAATTTTTCCGATCGGTTTAAAAAAGATGTAATAGACCGGTTTATTTACGCTTATGAGCACGGCTGGACCCCGAACCCCTGTATCGACTGCAACCGTTTTCTTAAATTCGACAAATTCTACACCAGAGCAATGGAGATCGGTTGCGACTATGTTGTTACCGGACATTACGCCGTAATAGAAAAGCCGAATGCCGATTGCGACCGTTATACCCTTAAAAGGCCGACCGACAGGCTTAAGGATCAAACCTATGTGCTTTATTCCATGACCCAGGAGCAGCTTGCTCACACGCTGTTTCCTTTGGGCCGGACCGACAAGCAGGAAACCAGAAAAATAGCCGAGCAATACGGTTTTATAAACGCCGCCAAGCATGACAGTCAGGACATCTGCTTTGTTCAAAACGGCAGCTATGCCGATTTTATCGAGGAATACACGGGAAAGCACTATCCGCAGGGTAATTTCGTCGATAAATCCGGCAGGATTTTAGGCCGGCATAACGGAATTATCCGCTACACGGTAGGCCAGCGAAAGGGACTCGGAATATCATCCGAGCGTCCGCTTTATGTGTGCTCGGTCGATCCGGTAAAAAACGAGGTGTGTCTCGGCGGTAATGAAGATCTTTTTACCGATACCGTTTACGCCGAGGATGTTAATTTTATATCGATTCCAAAGCTTGACGGCCATATAAGGGTCACGGCGGCGGTAAGATATCACGGAAGGGAGCTGCCGGCCGACGTTTATCCGACCGAAAAGGGCATAAAGCTTATTTTCGATTCGCCGCAAAGGGCGGTCACCGCCGGTCAGGCAGTGGTTATGTACGACGGCGAAACCGTTGTAGGCGGAGGAACCATTGTACATACGGAAAATTCCTATATTAAAACCGACAATACACAGTAATCGGCAACGCCTTAAAACCGAATCCCCCGCACCGTTTTTTGTTACGGTACGGGGGACTGATTTATTTAGTATACAAAACACATGTGTTTCTTGGACCGAACGACCCGGGGTGTGTTTTACCGTGAGCCGTATTCGTTAAAAGATAAGCCTTAAAGCAGGCCTTTTTCCTTTATAACGGAATAGGGCAGCGAATCGGCCGAATAATCCTCATGAGGCGCAATACTGCTCATGTCGAATACGAGCCTTCCGCCCTTTTTGATATCGGAATGGTTGAGGTAGGTACGGTGAATCTCGACCGAATTTTCCCTCATCGCCGAAATGTAGATGTTCTCGTCGGAATTATCGGGTGCCTCTATTACATAATCGACACCGCTGTCGGCGTGAATGGTGCACTTTTTAACCGCCGGAGAACCTATAACATACTGGTCAACGCCCGGGCAGACAGGATAAAATCCCATAGCCGAGAACACGACCCAGCCGCCGGCGCTTCCGTTATCCTCATCGCCCGGGTAACCGAACTCGTCGCTGCCGAAAAGCTCTCTGAGCGCACGTCTTACCCAATAAGCCGTCTTATCCTTAACGCCCATGCAGGAATATATATACGGGATATGGAAGCTCGGCTGATTCGACAAGGCGCACTGGCCGAAATCGACGGCCGCCATCTCGGTCATCTCGTGAATTTCGGTATCATAACCGTACGGGGTGTAGTAAGGGGGAGTCGAGAACAGCTCGTCAAGCTTTTCGGTCATGGCGTCGCGGCCGCCCATTGCGTCGGCCATCCCGAGCAGGTCATGATAAACCGCAAAGCTGTTCTGCCAGGACGAACCCTCGCAATAATCCCAGCCCCAGTCAAAGCTGGTCCAGTCGTCGCGCATCTTGCCCTCGGCGTTTTTAGCCCTCATCAGGCCGTTTGCCTTATCAAGAAGATTCTTGTAATTCTTGCTGCGCTTGTAATATTCCTTGGCAATATCATCCTTGCCGAGATGCTCAGCCACCCGTGCTATGCAAAAATCGCCGTATGCATAGTCGAGGGTCTTGTTTACGCTTTCCTTAACGCCGGAGGTCACATATCCGCGCTCGAGGTACTCCTCTATTCCCTCGCGGCCGTGAATATGCTCCTCGCTTTTTGTGTTGGCGTGCTTTATCATGCCCGAAAGCATTTTTTCTATCTTTGCCTTATCGGTCACAACACCCTTGACAACGGCGTCGGCAAATACGGCGTCGATCATGGTGCCGGGCATATATCCGAGCTCGCCTATCGACAGCCATTTCGGAAGCCAGCCGCTCTCATCGTAATAATTAAGAAAACCGTCGATAAACTCGGCGTATTTATCCGAAAGGATAAGCGAATAAAGGGGATAAACGGTCTTGTAGGTATCCCAAAAGCCGTTATCGGTATACATGGTACCCTCGGATATTCCGCCGGTAATGCTGTTAAAATGAACCGGCTTGCCGTCGGCGTTTATCTCATAAAAAACGCGAGGGAAAAGCAGCATGCGGTAAAGTGATGAATAGAATGTACGCATAAGCTCGTCGTTATCGGTCTCGATCTCAAGCTTGGAGAGATATTTTTCCCACTCACACTGTGCGTCGGCCTTGTACTGCTCGCGGTCGCTGCCGAAAAGCTCAGCTTTAAAATTAATCTCAAGTTGATCGTATCCTATAAACGAGGTCATAAGCTTGTAATTGACATCATGACGTCCGTCGTCCTTAAACGCAATGCTTACCGAAGTACCGTCGCCGGTCACGGCAGCGGTCTTATCGCCGTCATAATCCTTTATCACGGTCTTTTCGAGGTCGAATTCGCGGTCGAACTCAAAAACAAAGTACTCGGCGTAGCTATCCGGCGCAGGAACGACCCTTGCCCTTGTATATCCTACAACACGGCGCTTTTCCGGCTCGATCTTTATGCTCGCTTCCATTCCGCTGACATTGCATATAAGGAAACGCTGGGTACGTCCGGTGTTGTCCCATGTTCCGTGGCCAACCGCACCGCGAAGGGTCGGTACAAGGTCCAGCGTGCTCCTGTACTGCATAAAACGCACATTCATGTAATAAGGAGTCATGACCGTCTCATTCGGACGGTAGCCGCTTCTGCGATTGTAATCGAAATACACCCTGTCTCCGCTTGTGGTCATAAAGGCGATTTCGCCGTAATCGCCTACCCAGGGGCTGGGCTGATGGGTAAGACGTATTCCGGTAGTGAGCATGGACGAGGGGCTGTAATACCAGCCCTCGGTGCCTATACCGTTGGTTTCAAGCGAAAATGACGACATTCCGAACGGCATACCGGTTATCGGCAGAATATTTCCGTTTGAGAAGGTAAAATGATTGGCCGTTCCCTGTTTTACGTTTACATAATCGACATAATTCATGATAAAAAGACTTCCTCCTGTTTTGCCTTATCGATCAAGATAAAGGGTAAGTATCTCCTTGGCGCGCATATCAATTTTGACCTTGTCGCGGCCTAAGAATTCGTGCGGAATTTCACTAAGCGCCGTTTTGAATATTTTACCCTTTGAGGTTACCTCTGCGGTGCTCGCCTTATCACAGTAGTTGACAAGACGAAGTATAAGTCCGCTTTCATCCTCGCTGATCTTAAATGCGCTTACCGTTATTCCCTCGCCCTTAACGTCAATGGCTTCGGTGTTGCTCTCTATCGAAACCTCGGGATAAACGTCGGGCAGATAGAAGAACTCGCTTATCTCGGTGTCCTGAACGCAGGGACGTCCACCGGCAAATTTTCTTGTGTCGCAAGCGGTAAATCCGGCCATTAATGGCGCTCTGAACGAAAGGGATTTGTTTACTATATCGGCCGAAATGAGATCTCCCTCAAAGGGACATATCGCCATTCTCCCTTTTATTGTCCTTAAGCACTGGTTGCCCGGAACGATCCAGCCATCGATCGCGCCGTGATTAATTTCTCCCGTTGCACGAACTATTGTAAAGAGCAGGCGGTTGCCGTTTTGATGCTCGTACTCATGCGCTCCGACGGTGAATACGGCCATGCCCTTTTTGCCGTCCTGAATGGCCGCAAAGGCGGTATTCGGAGAGGTCTTGGTCTGGGTTGTCGGATAAAAATCCTTTGCCGTATGGCTTACGATATTGAAAGGAATATCGGCAAAGCTTTCCTCACGCGAAACGTCGGCATCAAAGGCAAGACGGAGCCGATGGTCCTTTGAAGCGTTGTCGAGGGTATAATCAACGCGGGCAAAGGGCTCATCCTTATAAAGCGACAAGCCGAGGGTAAGAGTGGAAACGGCGGTCTCGTCGCTCCTTACACGCTTGTCGGCACAGTAGTGCTCGGGCAGCTCCATGGTGTACTTTATTTCAAGCCTACTTACAAACTCATTGTTTTCTTTAAGGGTGACTTCCTTTTTAAAGCTGTCGGAATATATGGGCGAATCTCCGCCGAGCTCAAAGCCGTAGCTTTCTCCGGCGTCGGCCATATCCTCGACCTTTAAGCAGTCCTTTATGACCCGTCCCGACTTAACATCGGTCAAATCGACCTTACCGTCGGCATCGACCGAAAGGCTGAGTATGCCGTTGGTTATAGCATTGCCGGTTTTTTCGATTATTTCGGTTACCTTGGGAGTCGAATCTCCTGCAGTAACGGTAAAGGTTTTGAAAGCAAAGGGCTCTACCCTGCCGGCATCGAGATAAATCTCATACGAGAATACATCTACCTGACCGGGAAGGTTGATGGGGCTGTAAACGCTCATGCTGCGTTTAATTTTGCTAAGCACCTTGAAGGCGACCTCTTTGCCCTCGTCGTTTACTATCTTGAAGGACTCCATATCGTCCGACACAAGCATGTTGAGCTTGACCTTTACTCCGCCGCTAAGGGGAACCGAAAGGGTGTTTGCAACCGTTACAAGATAGTCGCGCTGCGATCCCTCGCGCGTTGCCGCCATATGCTCGGCCGCGTCGTTCATCGCACGGCGAAGCTGCTCGCCGGCAAACTCGAATATCTCCTCATACCGATTCTCCATATGGGCATGAACCGCGTCGTGGCTGCAGCCGCAAATGGAATCGTGCGGATGATTCCTTAAAAGGTTTTTCCATGTGTAAACAAGTCGGTCATGCGGATAAATGCCTTTCATCCCCTGTTTTTCCATCATGGAATAAAGCGGCTCAATACGGTTTTCAAGCAGTATCTGAGCCTCACAGTTTGCAACCTTGAGATAATGCCTCGACGAAAGGGTTCCCTGCAAAACGGTTATATCCCAGCTTTGCCTTAATTCGCCTTCAACCTCATCGAGCTTAACGTCGTTATCGTCGACATATTTTTTAACTGCATCGACATAATCGTCAAGATTGTACTGCAAAAAGTACTTGCCCTCGGGCAGCTTTTTCTGTACGGCCTCGGTAACCTGAATGATGTCGGGCTGGGGCTCCAAATGGTCAACGCCGTTCATCAGCAAAATGTAGGGGGTGAAGGTGAACTCGTTGTCGTACCAGCTTTCGATCTGGCAAAGATGCTTATAGGCTTTGTCGGGATCGGACGAAAAACGCTGGGCGTTGTTATACCAGTGGCGCATATGAATAGCGAGCACACGGCTGCCGTCGGCGCCCTTCCATATAAATTCGGTCGGGGTCTGGTGATGCACCGGCTCCCCCTTTTCGTTTACGTCATAACGGGCAAATCCGCGGCCGAAAATAAAGTTGTCAATGCCGAATCCGTGCATTATCTGGGGCAGCTGGTCCATGTTGCCGAACTGATCGGCGGCATATCCGGCCTTTGAGCTTCCGCCGAATTCGCGGCAGAGCTTTTGTCCCTCCAAAAGATTACGCACGGTGGCCTCTCCGCTCGTAAGGTAAAAATCGTTCTGCAAATACCACGGTCCGATTATTATGCGTCGGTCGGCAATATGCTTTTTAAGTATCGCCTTTTTCTCCGGACGTACCGCAAGATAATCCTCGAGCACTACCGTCTGTGCATCAAGATGGAATATATAATCGGGATTCTCGTCAAGGATTATAAGCAATCTGTCCATTAAGTCGGTCAGCCTGTGACGGAAATTTTCAAGCGGCATATACCACTCTCTGTCCCAATGCGTATGAGAAATAACGCAAAAAACCTTGTTGTGTTTATCCATTTTTATTTCCTCCGTATCACCTTTTTATTAAAATTCATCAACGTTTCTGCAAATGAAACGATCTGTTTTTCCTTCGCAATCAAAGACCTTATCAAGACCCTCGGTATAAATTCCGTCGGCCAAAAGGGTGCCTATATGCCCCTCCTCGCCAAGGGTTAAAAGCTTTCCGCCCTTTGTATCCTCGCCGCCGTCGTTTATTACCGTAACGTCCGAAAGACGAAGATGATCGACCGTACAATCAACATGGATATACTGAGCGTTTGCACTCGCTTTATCGGTCTTTACGACATTGAGCCCGTCGATCTCGATCTGGCGAATATCATTATAAACGTCGGCCGTTCCTTTTTCAAGTTCGGCATAAAACGGTTTTCCAATATACATCAGCGCACGGTCGTCGTTCGGTTCAAAATGGGTGATGTTCCGAAGACTCAGACAGTCGACCATTCCGCCGATTTTAAACAGGAACTGATCGCAGTAATCGTACGCCTTATCGGTCGAGCGAATATCGATCGTATCGAAGGTTATGTGACCGAAATGGCCCGGTTTTTCACCCGGAAACCACGGATTGACATAAAAACCGAAGGACCGGTAGGTTCCGGTGACATTCTTTATTATAACACGGTCGAGGGTCGCGTCCTTGCGCGAAAGCAGACGTATTCCCTGGTCGGCGTTATTAAGTATAACCCCGTCGATGAGCACGTCGGTTATGTCCGATTTGCAGTCATGCTCGCCGGGAGCAAGCGCTATAAAATCGTCCCCGACATCGCCGGAAATATTCTTAAGGGTTATAAAACGGCTCGGTCCCCAGAAATGCAGTCCGTCCTGATTCTGTGCATACATTTTGTTAGGCAGATCGATGAGAATATTCTGCATATCAACATGCTCGCAATTGGCAAAAAGACCGGCGAAGGTCCGCTGGTCGCGTATTGTAACGTCCCTTACCGTAAGCCATGTTACGCCGTAGAATCTTAGTCCTACCGTCCATATACTTATACTCTCGCCGACGTTCTCGGTGACGTTTTCCTCGCCCGGTATGGTAAAATCCTCGCCCTCAAGCGGAGTGTACATGCCGTCATGCCTCTGATTAAGGCAGTTTTGGTTATAAACACCGCCGATGAGTGTTATGTCATGGTCGATACGTTTTGTGTAGCTTAAATGATAGTTTTTGATGACCGCGCAGTCCGACCCGTCGGCAAGATAAAAACCGCAGGTTTTGTTCATGCACTCGATGGTCGTATTGGAATGAACACGCAAACCGCGAACAAGCGCCGCACCGTCCATTATAAGGCGGATCGAGCCCTTTTCGGGCGCGGTATCGAGAAATTTTTGCAGTATTTCGGTGTCGTCGGTGCCGCCGCCCAAAGTCACATCGCTGTCAAGATGAGCTCCGAGCTCACTTGCAAGCACAATCGTTTTTTTATATGGGTCTGTCATTCGTTTTCTGCCCCCCCTTTGTGCAGTTACGTTAAATACGAAAAACACAGCGCACCGTATACATGCAATAAATCATAAGCGCTGTATTTTTGACCATCTTAACATACGCTACAAGCAGTGTCAACAATATTCGGTGCGAAAAAAATATTATTTTTTACATAGGTTTACTCTTGACAAAACAATAGATATATTATATAATTCTCAGGCAGTCGCGGATTTAGCTCATCTGGTAGAGCGCCACCTTGCCAAGGTGGAGGTAGCGAGTTCGAGCCTCGTAATCCGCTCCATATTAAATACGGTAAAGCATCGGTATATTCCGGTGCTTTATTTTTTTGCAGATGTACTACTGCTTTATAAAAACAAACACTGTATCCCGTTTGCAAAATCAGATCAGCGAATATTTTTCGCCAATGCCGATAAAGCTGAAAATCCCACCATGCAAAAAGCATTAAATCAGGCGGCCGCAAAGGCGGACTCTGATAATGTAAGCCGCCCCCTAAGCTCCCGGCCTTTATCATT
The DNA here is from genome assembly GCA_934444365.1 of uncultured Eubacteriales bacterium. Classification (GTDB taxonomy): domain Bacteria; phylum Bacillota; class Clostridia; order Oscillospirales; family Acutalibacteraceae; genus CAKSCM01. The sequence goes on from CAKSCM010000010.1 coordinate 39,052, forward strand.
ATCCGGCTTTTACATAAAAAACAACCGCCGGCAAGCTATGTTGTAAACGGCCTGATACCGCTTTAACTCCCCGGCAGTTGATACACTGACTATTTAATTTTAAGCTCGATTTTTTTGCGGTCTATCAGCTCGGCGTATTTGTCGTAAACTATGGGCATAAGCTCGCTCCAAGGCACGGGAATGGTCTTTCGTGCAGCCTCGCCCACGCGCGCGAGCATTTCCTCATCGGCAAAAATGCGCTCTATTTCGGCGAGCATCGATTTCTCGTCCTCGGCCGCCGTAAATCCGCTTATGTCCTTTTCCACCGTTTCGGCGGCATTTGAACCGGCAACCAACAGCGAAGGCACGCCCATGGCCGCCGCCTCGCGAACAACAAGAGGAGCGTTATCGTAAACCGACGGAAAGAAAAACAAATCGGCACAGGCAAAAACACCCGACAACAGCCGCCTATCGGTTATACGGCCCGGAAAGCTCACCTGTCCCGGTGCAAAATTAAGCTTGTCCGCATAATCCTTTATCTGGTTTTCATTATAACCGTTACCGACTATGATAAGACGGTATTCGTCCCCCTTGTTGCACAGCAGTCTAAAGGTATCAAGCACCAACTTAAGGTTTTTGTGCCATATCTGATGTCCGACAAATAAAATGACCTTTTTATCGGTGGGAACGGCATATTTTTCGGCCGCCTCTTTTTTAAGCTCTTCGATATTCTCGGGAACCTTAAAATTCGTACCGTTGTTTATAACGAATATATCCCCCTCATAGCCGTAGCTGTGAAGGGTTTCGGCCGTTCCGTGGCTTACCGCCCATACCGAATCGACGCTTGAGAAAAATTTTACAATCTTTTTGGTGACAAGATTGGCTATGGTTTTGCTTTTGGTTATACGAAGACAATCGTCATAATACTTTGAATGGAAGGTAGCGACAACGGGAATGCCTATCTCCTTTGCAAGAGAGCAAGCAAAGGTTCCGACAGTAAAGGGACTGTGGGCATGAAAAATGTCAAGTTTTTTTGAAACAAGCTCCTTTTTCAGCTTACGGTCGACAAGAGGGGTCGGGTACGAATACTCCCAAAACGGGATCTTAACCGCGTCCGATCTTAAAACGTCGTACGGCAGGACCGAATCGTCATACTCCTCGGCCGCCTTTGGCGCGACAACACAGGAATATGAGGTTGCGTTCATCTCGGCCGCATAATTGTTTACCGTCTGCACCACCCCGTCGACTATCGGAAAATATGTATCTATAAACTGTGCCGAACGGATATTTTTACTCTCCATCTTTTATACCCTCCGCCTTTTTAATCCGCCTGCCTATAAAAGCGTTGTAGGTGTATATAAGTAGCCCTATAACAAGGAACGAATAGTAGCAAACCAGACGCCACACAAGCATTGCCCAGAATATTCCGCTCGTCCCGATTGACGAAAACATCCCGTAAAATGCACCCTCGGCCGCACCGGAATTTCCCGGAGTGGGAATATAGGTGGTTGCGGAATATATGAACACACACACCGAAAGGGCGTTTATGTAGGAAATAGAACCGCCGAATGTCCGTATTACAAAAAACGGAATGCTGCAAAGCGCAATATGATAAATAACCGACAGGCCGAGCAGCTTTACAAGAAGCAGCCTGTCACGGGTGATGGCGGCTATGCTGCTGCTGTATTCGCCGAGTGAACGCATTATCTTTCGTCCTGTTATAAACGGCTTTTTTATAAAATGAAGCCTTGCGCCAACCCTAACAAAAAACATTATAAAGCGGCTGATCGCCTTCGGAAAAAGTGCAAAAAGTACAATCATCACCGGCATTATAAGATAAAACAGTATACCGACATAGGCCGATATTTTAAAAGCACTCGGCGGCACGGCGGCGTTGTTGAAAATAAAGACCGCAGCCGCAAGGAATATAAAACCGAACTGCATCGTAAGAAATCCCGAAAGAGGTATGGCGGCGCTTGCTCCCGACGAGTATCCGTTAGAATGCATATACCATATCTGAAAGGGCTGACCCCCCGCCCCCGTCGGAGTTATGGAATCATAGTATTTCCCGAGAGCCGATACCTGAAACGCATGGCGGAGCGAAACCTTCTCACCGAGAGAGCGCATCATAAGCAGGTATTTTACCGTCTCGACCCCTAAAACCACTCCGAGGCATAAAAACGCGCATATAAGGCAGATTATATTGATTATCCCGAAATCTATTCCGACCTTCCCGGCAGGGCGTTCCTTTGTAAACTCAACAATGGCGGTGTAACCGACCACTATTACATTCATTATTACAAAAGCTATAGTAAGTATTATTTTCTTTTTGCTTTTTTTCTTTTTTTCGGGTAAAACTGATTTTTCCTTCACCGCCGACGTTTCACACGCCGCGGAATTTCCCGAAGGATTGTTCAAATTCATCAGCTCCTTTTACTTAAATCCGGCCTTATCGCCGGCGCCGCATACGGCATTCAGCTATATGTTTTATAAAGATTTAAAATCGTTAATTCCGTTCAAAACTGCACATATCGCCTTTTTAACTGAAAAATGATATGTGCATGCTTTTACATTATACAATAAGTATTCCGTTTTTTCAATACAAATCACAGAATTCGGCACCATTTAAAGTTACGGAGTGTTTTTTCACCCGTACCGTTAAAGCAGTGCCGAAAGCGGCTTAGTATAATTTCATTTTTTATCAAAACAAATTCAGCCGAGTATTTTCTTTAAAAATGTACGGCGATGCTCCTCGCACGGCCCGTATTTTAGTAAAAGCTCGCGGTGAAGAGCCGTCGGGTAGCCCTTATGTCTGGCAAATTCATATTCGGGATATTTTTCGTCAAGTGTGATCATAAACCGGTCGCGCGAGACCTTTGCGAGCACCGACGCGGCCGCAATGCTTGCCGACTTGGCGTCGCCCCCTATTATCGCCTCGGCATTGCAAAAAAGGCCGTCCGGAACACGGTTGCCGTCAATAAGGGCAAAGTCCGGTCTGACACGTGTTAAACCCTGTGCTGCCCTTTTCATTGCGAGCATAGAGGCATTGAGAATATTAAGCTCGTCGATCTCGTCATGCGAAGCCGAGGCAACACTCCAGTCGAGAGCACATTCTTTTATTACATCAAAAAGCCGTTCGCGCTTTTTTTCGCTCAGCTTTTTTGAATCGTCAAGCCCATCGATAACCGATCCTTCCGGAAGAACAACGGCCGCCGCAAAAACCGGTCCCGCAAGCGGCCCGCGGCCTGCCTCATCTATACCGCAAACCGACCTGCAGCCGTTTTGCAGTGCGTTAAGTTCGTAATCGTATCCTACCAAAACAGCACCCTCGCTTCCGGTTTATCGGTGCGCCGATTTTTAATCCGCACCCTAAAACGCAAAAATCCCCGGCTCCACGCCGGAATGTTCCCTTTTGTCAACATAAAGCCATAAACCGTCGCCGTCTTTTTAAAAAAACAAGCCGCACGGCGCCTAACCGGCACCGTTTAAGGGAAAAGGCAAAAGCCACGCCTAAAGACGGCAAAAATCAGCCGATTTTATACTATACATACAATGCAATGGCGATATTTTTTACACTGCAAAACTACGCCTCAAACTCATCCGGCAACTCTAAGGTGATATTTCCTATCTTCCCGGCTCTGAATTCGTCGATTACCACATTCGCCGCACGCTCAATATCGGCAACGCCGCCGGACATAAGCATCGAGCGTTTTTTTGCTATAAGCTCGAGTATTTCCAAGGAAGAAAGGCCTTCGCTTTCCTGCCCTAATTTATACCGCTCGTTTACAAGGGAACCGTATCTTTCGTTTAATTTTTCGATAAGCCTTGCGGCCAAATGCACGCTGTCGGTTATATCATCCTTAACGGCACCTGTAAAGGCAAGCTTTTCGCCCACCGTCATGTCGTCGAATTTCGGCCAGAGCACACCGGCCGTATCGAGCAATTCGACACCGCCGCCGATACTTACCCACTGCTCTCCCCTTGTGACGCCCGGGCGATCTCCCACCTTGGTCTTGGCCGAACGGGCCATGCGATTTATAAAGGAGGATTTTCCGCAATTGGGCACTCCCACAACCATTACGCGCAACATCTTCCCCGGCATTCCCCGACGGCGGTTGCGCTCAATTTTCTCGCTTAAAATTTCCTTTACGGCCGGCACAAAACCGCCAAGCCCCTTACCGGAACGGCAATCGACCGTAAGCACCTTTTTTCCGCCGCTCCTAAAAAAATCCGACCAGATTTTATTGGCCGCCGGATCGGAAATATCCGACTTATTCATAAGGATCAGTCCGGGCTTATTAACAACAATGCCTGCCAGGTCCGGATTCCGGCTGCTGGCAGGTATTCTCGCATCAATTATCTCGGCGACGGCATCAACCGCTTTAAGCTGTTCGGTTATGCGCCGGCGGGTCTTGGTCATATGCCCCGGAAACCACTGTATACTTTGCGGTTCACTCATTATCGGGATCTCCTATCTTATCAAATGGGAAAACACGTAAAACAACACGTCCGAGTATGTATCGGTTGTCGATCTCACCGACGTCGTATGCGCGGCTGTCATGAGAATCGTTCCTGTTGTCGCCCATGACAAAAACACAGCCGTCGCTTACCGTATACGGAAACTCGACCGTTTTTGTATAATACTTACGCATGGGCTCCCTTATGTAGTCCTCCTGCTGTTTTACACCGTCGATATAAAGAGCATATTCACCGTCTTGCTCCTCGCGTATATCCACCTGCTGACCGGCCACCGCCACAACACGCTTTATTATCGGCTTGTTTGAGGTACGGTGCTGACTGTCAAGCACAAGATAATCACGCGAAACGACGACTATATCGCCCACGCTCGGGGTGTAAAAAAGCCCGGAGATAAAAAGACGGTCCTGATCGTGCAGCGTTTCCCTCATGGAGCTGCCGTCAACCCCTACAAGCCTTATAACAAAGGTAAAAATGAGTACAATGCAAAAGACCGTAACCACAAGGGAATCGGCCCAGTCAAAAAAACCGGAATAAAAATTGCGGCGCGCCGATTTGCCTTTTGGCAAAGGCTCGTCCTCGCCGGTTACATTTTCAGGCGTATCGGGTTCGGAAACTGACCTTAAAAAAGCCTCTTCTTCAAGGCCGGCTTCCGGACGGTCATCATGATAATATTCGCTCACGGTGTCAACCCTCCGCTAAAAACGCTAAAAACAAAAAAGGGACAAAAACTGCCCCTTTTTAAAACTATCTTACCTGTTCCTTAACCTTAGCAGCCTTACCGACACGGTCACGCAGGTAATAGAGCTTGCTCCTGCGGACGCGGCCGCGGCGGACAGTCTCAACCTTTTCAACATTGGGAGAATGTACGGGGAATACTCTCTCCACTCCTACACCGTAGGACACACGACGAACCGTAAAGGTCTCGGAAACACCGCTGCCGTTTCTTGCAATGACGGTTCCCTCGAACATCTGGATTCTCTCGCGCTCTCCTTCTCTGATTTTAACATGGACCCTTACCGTATCGCCTATTACGATTGCGGGAGCCTCGGCCTTAAGGCATCCCTCGGCCAGCTGTTTAACTGCGTCCATTGGGCATCCTCCTTAAAATTACTCATATGTTACATTCATACTATGAATATATAAACACAAATGCCAGATTATATTACCACATACATAAAACAAATGCAAGTACTTTTTTCAATTTTTTTCGCCTTTTATGCGGCTTTTGACAAAAATGATTTAAAGCAGGCTTAAATACGCCTCTTGAATATACCGCCGCCGTATGGTAATATATAAATAATATGTAATTAATTAAAATTGCGCTGTTTTGCGTTTTTTTAAAAAACAAAACCAACGCCGTAAATCCCGTAAAACGCCCCGGCGGTGTTTATATGCCACTTTTTCGGCGGCCTTAGACCTCCGCCGGAATCTATACTTAATTTTATATAACCGCACAGATATAATATCACCGCTTGTGTACCCTGTCAAGCGGACATAAAACAAGGCAAAGCGGCCGCCTGTACGCCGAAAGAACGGGCAGGCGGACATTGCGTCAGATATTGTTTATACAACCGGGTACGGCTTACGGCGCCGGATAAAACCGGATTATAACGCAAAAACAACACACAAAAACCGGAATACAAAGCAAGCCCTAAGCGCTTAATGGAGATAAAAAATGTCACAAACAGATCTTATTGATTTTATAAAAACAAAAAAACGTGCCCATCTTGTCGGGATAGGCGGAGTTTCGATGAGTACGCTCGCCGAAATGCTTATAAACCGGCAGGTTCCGGTCACCGGATCCGACTCGAATCTTCAAAGCGAAGCGGTAATTTCGCTTTGCGAAAAGGGCGTTGAGATTCTGCCCGGCCACATGGCCGGAAACATTGAAAAGGTCTTGCCGGACTTTTTAATCCGTACGGCAGCAGTGCATGACGACGACCCGGAAATAGCCCGCGCCCGCGAGCTTAACATACCGGTTTTTGAACGTGCCGAGGCCTACGGCGCACTTATGAGGGAATACCAAAATGCGGTCTGCTTTGCGGGAACTCACGGCAAAACTACCTCCACCTCGATGTTTATATGCATCGCCATGGCCGCCGGGATCGATCCGTCGGTCATGCTCGGAGGAACGCTTCCCTTAATAGGCGGCGGATGCCGTGTCGGAAAGCACGACATGTTTATCTTAGAGGCCTGCGAATACCGTAATTCTTTTTTGAGCTTTGCCCCGAGCGTTGCGGTAATTTTGGACATAGACGCCGATCACATGGATTTTTTCAAAGATCTTGACGATATATCCCGTTCGTTCAGAAAATTTGCCGAGCTGGTTCCGAAAGAAACCGGCAAGGTGGTTGCGAATATCGACGACCGCAACACCGTAGAGTGCTTAAACGGCCTTGATCGCGACGTTATAACCTTCGGTTTTTCACAAAAGGCCGACGTCACCTGCGATGATATATCTTTTGATAAAGGAATCGCCCGTTTTTCTCTCGTTATAAAGGGCAAAAAAACAACCGAAATCAAACTGCTCGTGCCCGGACGGCATAATATATCAAACGCTCTTTCGGCCGCTGCCGCCGCTTATTGCTGCGGCATTCCGACAGATGCAATAAAACGCGGACTCGAAAGCTTTTCGGGAGTCGGCCGCCGCTTCGAATATAAGGGAGAGTATTCGGGCGCTTTGATATACGACGACTACGCCCATCATCCGAGCGAGCTTAAAGCGCTGTTCGATTCCGCCTTTCAAATGGGCTTTAAAAGGATAATTGCGGTTTTTCAGCCGCACACCTATTCCAGAACAAAGGCTTTTTACAATGATTTTATAAGGGAGCTTTCCCGTCCGGACAAGCTTATCCTCGCGGACATATACCCGGCCAGGGAAACCGATACGCTGGGCATGTCCTCGAAGGAGATGGCCGAAAAAATTAAAAACGCCGAATACATTCCGAATTACGACGATATAGTAGCGAGACTTAAAACTCTTGCAAGCCCGGGCGATCTTATACTGACCGTCGGTGCCGGCGAAATGGACAGAATATCGGCACGCCTTGCAAAGGAGGGGGAGAAAAAATGAACGACGCCGCCTTCGATTCGGGCGTTCGTCCCGGAGGACTTTTTAAAAAAAGCGACATAAAACTGCTTGTCGCATACATTTTGTCGCTGTGCAGCGAACCGTTTACCTCCGACCAGCTCGGCGCCCTTGTGATAGAAACCGGCCTTGCCAATTATTTCGAGGCCGTAAGTGCGCTTTGCGATCTTGCCAAAAACGGCAGCGCTGTCGAAACGCCCGACGGCTACGTTATAAGCGAACGCGGCCGCGTGCTTATTGAGTCGATATCAAACGAGCTGCCCTTTTCGGTAAGGGAACAGGCATCCGAACAGCTAAAGGTAATGCAGTTGCGCAAGACCTCGGAGTACAGCGGTTCGGTCACTCTTGAGGGCAGCGAGGAGGATCATACCCTCACCGCCGTATGCACCGTGAAAAAGGGAGATCAGGCTTTACTCAAAGTAAAGCTCCCCGTTGAAAACATGTACGAGGCCGAACGGCTATCAAAGCGTTTTACCGACTACACCGATGTTTTTTATAAAAGTATTCATGCCCTTATGACTGGAGAAATAACACTATGTCAAAACCTTTAATTGCAATCGTGGGTAGGCCGAACGTCGGAAAATCCACCCTTTTTAATAAGCTGGCCGGCAAACGGATATCCATTGTAAACGACACCCCAGGCGTTACCCGCGACAGAATATATGCGCCGTGCGAGTGGCGCGGCAGGACCGTAATGCTTGTAGATACCGGCGGAATCGAGCCGAAATCGGACGACGAGATACTTATTCAGATGAGACGTCAGGCCGAGCTTGCCATCGAGCTTTGCGACGTTACGGTGCTGGTAACCGATATGCACGACGGGGTCACCGCTACCGACACAGAGGTAGCGGCAATGCTGCAAAAGAGCGGAAAGCCGATAGTGCTGTGCGTTAACAAATGCGACTCCACCGGCGAACCGCCCGTTGAATTTTATGAGTTTTACAATTTGGGGCTGGGCGATCCGATAGCCGTTTCGGCCGTTCACGGACATTCGACCGGCGACCTGCTTGATAAAATATATGAATATTTGCCTGAGGAAAACGACGAGGACGAGGACGACGACCGCATAAAGGTAGCCGTTATCGGTAAACCGAACGCCGGAAAATCCTCACTTATAAACCGTATCGCCGGCAGTGAAAGAACCATAGTCTCCTCCATTGCCGGAACCACAAGGGACGCCGTAGATACCGAAATCGATAATTCCCACGGCAAATTCCTTTTTATAGATACCGCGGGACTGAGAAGAAAAAGCCGTGTATCAAAGGCATACGATATAATTGAGCATTACAGCATTGTAAGGGCCGAAATGGCGGTGGACAGGGCCGATGTCTGCGTTATAATGATAGACGCGACCGAGGGCTATACCGAGCAGGACGCAAAGGTCGCGGGACTCGCCCACAACGCCGGAAAAGCCTGTATAATAGCGGTAAACAAGTGGGACGCCGTCGATAAGGACGGTTCATTGATGGACAAAATGCGAAAGGAGCTTATGCAGCAGTTCGCCTTTATGTCCTACGCCCCGATAATATTTATATCGGCCCTGACCGGGCAGCGCACCGACCGGCTTTTCGGTCTTATAAAATTTGTTAACGATCAGAATTCCATGCGTATATCTACCGGTATGCTAAACGACCTTTTGGCCGAGGCCACCGCGCGCGTACAGCCCCCGACCGACAAGGGCAAGCGCCTTAAGATATACTACATAACCCAGCCCTCGACCAAGCCGCCGACATTTGTTGTCTTTTGCAACAATGCCGAGTTGTTCCATTTTTCGTATCAGCGATACCTTGAAAACCGCATAAGGGAAACCTTCGGACTCGAGGGCACGCCGATACGTCTTATCATCCGCGAGCGCGGCGACTGATAAAAGCATTTTCAGCGACGGGATGACTGAATTCAGACAGTGCGATGTGTAATAAATATTAAACGTAAAAAAATATCCGAAATTCAAAATCCAAACGTTCCGGAGCATTCCCGTTTAAATTAAGGGTCGCACCGCAAAAGCAGCCCCTCCGGAAAGCTGTAATTTTTCCGGACGCATGGCAGCTTTTTTATGTCCTCCCGATACATCGCAAACCTGATTTAAAAAACACAATTACTGAAATTCGGGGTAATAACAAATGCCTTTAAGACTGAAAATTATAATGCTGTGTATGCTGTTTGCAGGATTCAGTTACCTGCTCGGCAGCATTAATTTCGCCATTTTAACCACCAAAAAGGTCACCGGTAAGGATATACGTTCCTTCGGCAGCGGCAATGCCGGTATGACCAACGTCATGCGAACAGCCGGATTTGTGCCGGGACTTATAACCCTGCTCGGCGACTTCGGCAAGGCGGCTCTTGCCGTTGTGCTCGGTAAATATCTGCTTACCGATCTGCTTTTAATGCTCGTTCCGGCATCGGTATATCCGCCGGGCTTTACCTACGATTACGCCGCCGCCCTCGCCCCTATTTACGGCGGAACAATCTGCGGACTTTTTTGCGTTATAGGACATTGCTATCCCATATACTTCGGCTTCAAAGGCGGAAAAGGAGTGGCCACCTGCATCGGTATGATAACGGTGCTCGACTGGCGCATAGCACTTATTCTTATAGGTGTGTTCGCAATAGTTTTTCTCGTTTCGCGTATAATTTCCCTCTCGTCGGTAACGGCGGCCGTGTGTTACCCCATTGCAACCTACATTTTATACAGCGAGAGGAACGATTTTCTGCCGGTTGCGAATTATATAAAAATCGCCAATCAGAGCGGATACCGGCCCTTTTTCATGTCGCTCGTATGGTTTGAAACCATAGCGGCGACCGTCTTTGCGCTTATACTTATAATCAATCACAAAGAAAACATCGCCCGTCTCATTCGGGGCGAAGAAAAAAAGCTCAGCCTTAAAAAGCCCAAAAAGGCCGAAAAAACCGAGAATGACGGATAATCCGAACAATTCTCTTTAACATCTCATTTCCGTTACAAAAGCGATAAATTAAGCTTAAAAAATTACCGAAAGCAAAAACATCCGGCAAACTCAAAACGGTTTGCCGGATGTTTTTTATTAAAATATTTTCGCGCTTACGCCTTGCAAAGGTGCGCACCTTTGCAAGGCGTAAATCTAAAAGAAACAAAATGAAACCTTCGCGCCCGATTTTACACTTTTCGCTTTCGATATGCTCTGAAAACAGCGTTCCCTGTCAGATGTCGGATTTGCAAAAGCGGATTACTCAAAAAGCTTATATAAATCGGTATCGCACAAAAAGACCGCCGCGTCGCTCAGCGTCATGTGAAAAAGCGAGGTGTTGGACTTGGTATCTCTCCCCCACCCCTCGAAGGTCACCTTGCCGTCCTCGCGGATTATCCTGAGCCATGCGCCGTCGTCGCTTAAAAGCCGTCTCAGTATATCGGGCCGTTTCGCCCGCACAACGCCGTACATCATCGGGAACGCGCCGAAAAACGAAACGCCGGTCACTCCGCGCTCGTTTATCCAGTCGAGTATTCCTTCAAAGCATTCGCCGTCCGGACAAAGCCCGAAAGCAAAGGGCAATACGTTGCCTATATAGCTTACATGCTCAGAGACAACGCTGTCGGTAAAGCGATGTCTTTCCTCATCGTAAAACGCCTGTATAAAGGCCGTTACAAGCGGTTTTTCATCCCTGTAGGGCTTTTCGCCGAGTATATCCGCCATTTTATTGGCACAGCGAACCGCCTCAATATAATACGCGTTTATGGCAACGTGGGGCTCGTGGCACACCTTGCCCTCGGCAATATCCACATCGTATCCGTCCCGGAAGTTCCATGGCCATTCCACAACGCACCATTTATCCAGCTCGCAAAGCAGGCCGTTTTTCTCGTAATCCTTACGGTAGCTCTCAAGCAGCCTGCAAACGCCGTTGTAATTACGCTCAAGATATTCCCTGTCGCCGCAAAGGCGGTAATGCCAGAGTATAAGCGATATAAGCATCAGCGGATACTCGGCTATTTCCTGCATTACCGAGCAGTCAAGACAGGTCACCATTCCCGGGGTTATAAAGGTTGATGTAAAGGCGTCGTCTATAAGCTTGCGGACTATGGAGTCGTCCTTTGTAAGCAGCATATTCGCAAGGGCGGTATAACAGCCGTCACCCACATAAAAGCCCTTTTCGCGCTCCATGCAGTCCTGAATGACCTCCTGCACTCCGTAGTGCTGGGTCCTTACGCACAGCTCCCACACCGCTTTGAGCTTTCGGTCATTTTTATATTCGGGACGCATTTCGGCTTTAAGCTCAAAGGGATAATGCCTTGCTATTAGTTTAACATCCTCAATTTTCGCACCGTCGGGTACACAAAGCGAGGCATAGCGGAAGGATTTGTAATCAAACCAGTCGAGTACATCGGGCTCCTCCTTGCCGGAAAGCAGCCATTCCTCCTCGTAAACGCAATTGGCACGGAGTTTATATCTGATAGAACCGTCATCGCACAGCTCCTGTGCGCATCTGACGGTTATTTTATCCCCCTTTTTGCCCTTTGCCTTAACCTTAAGATATCCCACATAGCAGGAGCCGAAATCAATAATCATGGTGTTTGCGCTGTGCTGTATGCTTACCGGCGAAACACTTTCGAAAACAAGAGAGCTTGTCGGCTGTAAAACAAGACCGTAATCTGTATATTCGCGTTTTTTTGCGTTTTTCCACGCCGAATCGTCAAAGTCGGGCCTGTAAAAATCTATTTCATCGGCTGACGAATCAAACCGCTCGGCAAACTGGGTCGAGTATCCGAAGGTACCGGTAGGGGTGTAGGCGCCATGTCGATGAGTCAAAAAGCTCTCGTCGCTTTTTAAAACGACCTCGCCGTCAGCCACAAGGTCGCATATAAGGCCGTGACGGTTATCGCCGCTTACCCAAACGCGGTTTATAAGTCCCTGATAAAGGGTATGAACAGCCAGAATATTCTCGCCCTTTTTCAAAAAACGTGTGACGTCAACGACATTGTAGCCGTACTTTTGAGGATAGGTCGGCGCCGGCCCCTGACTCACGAATTCACCGTTTATGTAAAGCTTGTAGTAATCGTCGGCAGAAATAAAAACTTCGGCCTTATCGGGTCTGCTTTCAAGCGTAAAACGCCGTCTGAAAAGAATATGACAATCAAGATGCTCGTCGCACGGCAGATTAACCTTTTCAAGCTGTCTGTGAAAAACATTTCTCGCTTTAAGCGACGCAAACTCGCCGTCGGTTATCCAGTTGCCTGTAAAAACATGCTCAGACATTCCCGTCACCTCAAAAATTCAAATTATCAGACTATAGTTGATGGTATATTTCCGGACATATACAATACATAATCCGTACAAAAATCATTCCTGCACCGTGCGCCGGACCGATTCGCAATCGAGCACCGACACTCCGGTAAACCAAAGCTTTGAACCGTGCGCCGCAAGGCTTGACGGCTCGTATCCGAGCGTTATGCCGCCTATCTGCTCGCCCTTATTATTAAAGCTTATTATCGACTGACCGGACACTATCGATACGGTATTTCCACCGACCGCGACCGATTCGACCGACAAAGTAAGCTCACTTGAAAAATACTCGTCAAGCTTTTTATCAACAAACAAAAGCCGGTTGTTAAGCTCGTCCGAATATCGGTTAAGCACTACCGCCGTACCGCTCGACGATGAATTGTCGCATGCAATAAGGGAGGCGCCGGAAAAATCCTTTGTAATCTCCTCGCCCTTAAGGGAAAGCGAAACCATCTTATCGCTCATAACGGCAACGGCGCGATCTCCTTTAATATCCACCGACACCGGAACACTCTGATCGTACTGCCGTCTTGCGATCGGCTCGGTGGATTTTGTATCAAGCAAAACAAGCTCGCTCGAAAAATCCCCGTTTGATGAGCTTACCGTCATCACCGCGGCAAAACGACCGTTGTCCGAGAGCGAAACGGCGGCGATTCTGCCGTGAGCCGAATACCAAACGTACTTTTTATTGGCGTTTTTGTCGTAAACATTTATCTGAGCGGTATATCCCGTCGCCTCGGTAACTATGGCAAAGGCTCCGCTTTTCGAGATGTCCCCGGTATAAATGCTGTCCTCCGTTTCGAAGGTAAAAAGGGTTTTAGCGGCGTTTTCCATTCTTACGCCGTGCCCCATACGGTCAAACAGCAAAACCCTCGAATCCGACGTTTTCATAGCCGGCGACGAAAATCCGTGCAGCCGCTCGAAGATAACGCCGCCCGACTCAGAATACATCGTAACGGTCGAATCACCCAGCAGCACCGCCGAGGATGAGCTTTGTGAGAGCACAACGTTCCGCGAGGATATTTTTACCGGAAAGCTGCCGGATTTGCCGAAGGAGGCAAAGGAATTGCCGGTGGCTTCGATTATTCCGCCGGGCAAGGCAGCATTTAAAATGAGAAAAAAAGCAATAACAACCGCAACTATCGCCGTAAATACAAGTCCCTTGCGTCGGGTTTTATCGGTAATTCCGCGGGCTATATGGAAGGTGGCCCGTGAGGTACCGGAGTTCCCCTGTCTTTCACCCGTACGGGTTTCGGTTTTTCTTTTCGGTTTTGAAAAGCCTTCCGCTATGCCTTTTTCGTCACCGGTCTTTTTTACGTCGCGGTTTTGTTTTTTCGGATCATTTTTCTTGTTTTGTGTTTTGCTCTTCAACGATCTATGCGAGGTATCGGCCTTTAAAGCCGCCTTGTCCCGGGAGGATGATTTTTTTTCGGAGCCCTCGGCGTCAGAAGTAAAACCTCTTTCGCCGATATCCTTTTTGCCGTTTATCCGATTTGTACCGGCTTTATTTGAAAACTCGCTCTCGTCGTAATAAAAAGGCGAGACCTTACGTTCGCGGTTTTGAAAATCGGAGGAATCGGGCGCTGAATTTTTGCCCGATTTTGTTCTCGATTTGGAATTCGTTTTTTCCTTTTGCTTTTCGCGGAGCGAATTCCTCGTTACCCTTGCCGGGGAAAAATCATCTTCGGAATAGACCGCACTGCCGGTATGGCGCACACGGGTCCTTTCCATTGCACTTGAACGCCTTTTTTCATCGGCCAATACTCTCACCCCCAAAACCGGACGAAAACTCCGGATAAAAAACTCGGTTTAAAAAAAGCCCCTTTGCCGGCAACGTCGGCCCGGCAAGCTGCCTGTTTTTGCTTTCGATAATCCCTTTTATGTCACCCGGGGCAATCTTCCCTTCGCTGACCCTTAAAAGGGTTCCGGCCATGATCCTTACCATATTGTAAAGATATCCGTCGGCCTCGGTTATAAAGGTGACGCTTTGCCCTTCGCGCACGACCTGAGCACGGGATACCGTGCGCACCTTCGAGCCCTCCTTGGCGTTGACGCTGCAAAAGGACGAAAAATCGTATGTACCCACCATTTCGGCCGCCGCCTTATTCATGAGGGCTTCGTCCATGTGGGAAAACACCCTGTAGGTGTACTGTTCCAAAAAAGCATCCCTGTACGGCGAATTGAAAAAACGGTAAATATACTGCTTGCCCGTCGCCGAATAGCGAGCGTGAAAGCTACTGTCGACCGCCTTACAGCCATAGGCAGATATATCGTCGGGCAGCGCGCGGTTTACGGCCAGGATCATATTTCTTTCGGGAATCAGCTTGTCCGTATCGAAATGGCAGCAATACATATTTACATGTACGCCGCTGTCGGTCCGGCTGCATCCGGTAACGTCGGGAGGAGTGCCCAACACCGCACCGAGTGCATTTTGCACCACGGCTTGCACCGCCAGGGCGTTTTTCTGCACCTGCCAGCCGTGGTACCGTGTACCGTCATATTTTATTATCAGAAGATACCTCACGATACACCGAACCTCAATTTCAAAAAATATAATTCTGCAGTATTTTAATCCTTCCGTGCCACGGCACGGGTAAAACCCCGTATTTTTGCCGCAGTGTTATCCTTTTTGTCCGGTCGGCCTCGGTTTTTAAGAGCCGGTCTCGCACCGGAGAATACATCCGCCCCTCCGTTTTTTCAAGGCGGCTCGTCCCGTTACGGCGCCGCGATTAATTGCATGGCTTTTTCCCGATTTTGCCTGCAATGCCTGTAATACCGAAAATGCCGGATTATTCAGCCCTTTATAAGCGACAGAATAAGGCCGTCGAGCCGTCGGTCGGCCAGAATCACCGCCACAATCATGCAGGCTATAAACACAAGCGATATTATATCCGCCGCCTTAACCGTATTTTTCTTCATACGCGTACGGCCCTTACCGCCGTGATAACAGCGGCATTCCATGGCGTCGGCCAGCTCTCCCGCCCGTCTGAACGACGAAATAAGCAGCGGAATAAATACCGGAAGCAGTGATTTGATCCGCTTTTTAAGCCCTCCGCTCTCCATATCTGCACCTCTGGCCTTTTGGGCGCTCATTATCTTGTCGGTTTCCTCAATAAGTATGGGTATAAACCTTAAGGCAATGGTCATCATCATGGCGAGCGAATGAACGTCAAGCCTCAACACCTTAAGGGGAGCCAAAAGGGTCTCGACGGCGCATGACAGATCGGTAGGCGACGTTGTATAGGTCAGCATCGAGCTTATAATTATAAGCATTGATATTCTCGTCGCCATATATACGGCCGTCAGTATTCCGCCGGTGGTTATATGAAATATCCACCAATCAAAAAGCAAAACTCCCGATTTTATATAGCAGGCGTTAAGCACGGCGGTAAGCGCTATTACCGGCCATATGGGCTTTAGCGATTTTAAATACATCCTGACCGGAATTTTGGAAAAAGCGGCCAGTGTAAAGGTTAAAACGGCGCATATAAGCAGCGACACTGCGTTATTTGCAAGGAATATTAGCACTATAAGGGCTATACAAAGCACCATTTTAACCGCCGGATTGAGCTTATGAATAAAGGATCCGGACGGAAAATACTGCCCGAAGGTAATGTCGTTAAGCATTTTCCCCCTCCTTGCCCTTTAAAAGCGAATCTAATATCCCGACGGCATTTTTTACCGAATATATTCCGCCGGGGACATCTATTCCCATTTTTTTAAGCTTTAAAAACACCTTTGTTATCTGGGGAATACTAAGCCCGGCATTATGAAGGGCTTCGGCATCGGAGAAAACCTTATCCGTTTCACCGAAGGCGAGAACACCGCCGTTTTGCATGACCAGAACCTTATCGGCATGCTCTGCTATATCCTCCATACTGTGCGAAACCACTATTACGGCACTGCCGCTTGCGTCGCGGTATTTTTTTATCATCTCAAAAAGCTGAGCGCGTCCGCGCGGATCAAGTCCGGCGGTAGGCTCATCCAGAATAAGCACCTGAGGCTTCATTGCAATTACTCCGGCAATCGCCGCGCGGCGCTTTTGTCCGCCCGAAAGTTCAAAGGGCGAACGGTTCATAAGCGACATATCAAGCCCTACCGTCTCGGCCGCCTCAAAAACGCATTTTTTAAGCTCGTCGCCCGATATTCCCATATTTTTCGGCCCGTAAGAAATATCGTCAAAAACCGTATTGTCAAAAAGCTGATACTCCGGATACTGGAAAACCAGTCCCACCTTAAATCTTAGAGATCTTAAAGTATCGGCCGACGAATGAACATCCTCGCCATCGAAAAGGACAGTTCCGCCGCTCGGCTTTAAAAGGCCGTTTAAGCACTGCACAAGGGTAGACTTACCCGAGCCGGTGTGACCGATAATTCCCACCAGCTCGCCCGGCTCAAAGGCTACGTTTATATTGGTTATGGCATCCTTCCTGTAGGGGGTATTCTCCCCGTATACAAAGGACAGCTCTTTAGTTTCAAGAATGGACAAGACCTTTTACTTCCCCTTATTTAATAACTTAAAAAGAACGTCGGCGCACTCATCGGCCGACAGCACCGTTTCGGGCAGATCATAACCCTTTTGTCTGAGCTCATATATAAGCTCGGCCGGCTGAGGCAGTTCGAGTCCGGCCTTTATCAGGGTTTCCCGTTTCGAAAAAACGCTTCTGCAGTCGCCGTCGGCAACGATTTTTCCGGAATCGAGCACCACGACCCTGTCGGCAAGGGCGGCCTCCTCCATGTAATGGGTTATCATAACCACCGTCATGTTTTTTTCTCGGTTAAGCTTTAAAAGAACGTCCAGAACCTCTTTGCGGCCGCGAGGGTCGAGCATGGAGGTAGGCTCGTCCAAAACTATGCATTCCGGCTCCATCGCAAGAATTCCGGCTATTGCAACGCGCTGCTTTTGTCCGCCGGAGAGCTTATGGGTCGCGTGATTTTCATATTCGAGCATATCGACGGTGCTTAGCGCATCCTTCACCCTTTTTATGATCTCATCGCGCTTTATCCCTAAGTTTTCGGGGCCGAACGCCACATCCTCGGCAACGATGGTCGACACTATCTGGTTGTCGGGATTCTGAAAAACCAGTCCCACCGTACGTCGGATGTCAAGCTCATGCTCCTCGTCGGCGGTGTCGGTTTCGTTGACCGTAACACATCCGCCGTCCGGCAGCAGCATGCCGTTCATCATTCTGGCAAGGGTGGATTTGCCCGATCCGTTATGTCCGAGCAGCGCCGTAAAGCTGCCCCGCTCAATATCGAGCGAAAAGCCCTCAAACAGCTTATTGCTTTCGCCGTTCTCGTCGCTGTAGGCAAAATCTATATTTTTAATACTGATAATACTGTCCATTTACGTTTTCCGTTTTTTTAATAGTAATATATTGTAATATTATCCGATTCGGCCGGTTTTATCATTCGGCTAAGTCTTCCGCTCGCCATACCGCCGTCGAACCGCAGGGGAATTTAAGCCCCGTCGCCGTCGCATAAAGCCCTATTTCGTCGCTCGACAAATGTCCCGAGTATTTTTTATAAAAAATGCTGCCGAGCATATACTCCATGGTCGCCGACGAAAGACCGGTCGTATAGGAGTTAAGCAGCACAAAGGCCGGATTTCGGCTCAAAACCCCGGAGCACAGCTGCAAAAAATCGTACAGGCTGTCCTCAAGCTGCCAGACCTCCCCCGAGGGGCCCCTGCCGTATGACGGAGGATCCAGAATTATGCCGTCGTAAAGGTTTCCGCGCCGTATTTCTCTTGAAACAAACTTGCTGCAATCATCCACGATCCACCTTACCGGCCGGGAATCAAGATTAGACGCCGCGGCATTTTCGCGCGCCCACGATACCATTCCCTTTGAGGCGTCGACATGGGTTACCGCCGCGCCGGCCGCAAGACAGGCAAGGGTCGCCCCGCCCGTATAAGCAAAAAGATTAAGCACCTTTAGCGGCCGTTTGGCTCCCTTTATCATACCGTCAAGCAGATCCCAGTTTACCGCCTGCTCCGGAAAAAGTCCGGTATGCTTAAAGCCCATAGGCTTTAAATTAAAGCATAATTCGCGGTAATTAATGCTCCATTTTTCGGGTATTTGCTTATAGTACTGCCAACGCCCTCCGCCGCTGCCCGAACGGATATACCGGGCATGGGCGTTTTTCCAAAGCGGATGGCGCTTTTCGGTCTTCCAAATGGCCTGAGGATCGGGACGGATAAGAATAATATCGCCCCAGCGCTCAAGCTTTTCGCCCGACGACGCGTCGATCAGCTCATAATCGCGCCAGTTTTCGCTAATTCTCATCAGAGCCGAGCCTCTCCTTTATAACGGCGGCTATATCGCCGGCCAACCTGTCTATAATCGCCTTTTCCGGACCTTCGAGCATGACCCTTATAAGCGGCTCGGTTCCCGAAACGCGCACCAGCACGCGGCCGTCAGAGCAAAGCTTTTCCTCTGCCTCGGCTATTGCCGCTTTGACCGCCTCGTCGCTTGAAAGCGCCGCCTTGCCCTCGGGGGTAACCCTGATGTTTACAAGGGTCTGAGGATAACAGGTCATAATTTCGGCCAGCTTTTTCAGTGACTCGCCCCGCTTTTTCATAGTGCAAAGGGTCTGCACGGCGGTCAGCTGTCCGTCTCCGGTGGTGGCATAATCGAGGAATATAATGTGTCCCGACTGCTCTCCCCCTATGTTGTAGCCGCTTTTCAGCATTTCCTCAAGAACGTATCGGTCACCGACGGCGGTCTTGACCGCTTTTATTCCGTTTTTGTCACAGAATTTCCAGAATCCTATGTTGCTCATAACGGTTATAACGGCAGTGTCGTTTTTAAGGGTGTTATTACGCTTCATTTCGGCAGATATTACGGCTATTAGCTTATCACCGTCGACCTCGTTGCCGTCGCTGTCTATTGCAAGGCAGCGGTCGGCGTCGCCGTCAAAAGCAAAGCCCACGTCGCAGCCGTTGGCTACCACAAATTCGCTGAGCGCCGAAAGATGGGTGGAGCCGCAATTGTGATTTATATTTATTCCGTCGGGCTGAGCGTTTATAACAAGACACTCGGCGCCGAGCTTTGAAAAAAGTTTTTCGGCGGTAACGCTCGAGGAGCCGTTCGCGCAGTCGAGGGCAATTTTCATGGAATCAAAACGCACGTCGGCAGTGGATATTATATGATCTATATAATCGTCCACGGCCGTATCACAGCGGTAAACCCGGCCGATATCCTTGCCCGTTTTAAGCTCGGGAGCAACCGCTCCGTCAAGAATTATAGCCTCTATTTCCTCCTCGATCGAATCGGAAAGCTTATATCCGCTCGACGAAAACAGCTTTATGCCGTTGTATTCGAAGGTGTTATGAGAGGCCGATATCATAACCCCTGCGTCGGCCTTGTAAGCGCCGACAAGATAGGCCACTGCCGGAGTCGGAACAACTCCGAGCGATACAACGTCCGCTCCCACAGAGCAAAGGCCGCTTATAAGCGCCGCCTCAAGCATACGCGACGATATGCGCGTGTCCATTCCTATTAAAAACTTCGGACGTTCATGACAGTGGCGCGCAAGCACCGCTGCCGCCGCACGGCCTATTTCGGTTGCAAGCTCGCATGTGAGCTCGGAGTTTGCAACCCCTCTCGCTCCGTCGGTTCCGAAAATTCTACCCATAGTTATATCCTCACTTTTTATGTGTATTTTTATTTTTTTGCCAAGTGTTGGACGGACGAAAACGCCGCTCTCGGCTTACATTCATTTACAGCATTCGTATACATCGTCAGCCGCATTGCACCGGACAAGGGCGCAAACGTTTTTTCGCCGGCACGGCGATATTTCTTATTAAAGCTTAAAGCGACTGCTGGCCGTCGGGAGTCAGTCCCATGTGCTTATAAGCCGCCGCCGTTACGCACCTTCCGCGCGGAGTTCTCGACAAAAATCCGAGCTGCATGAGATACGGCTCACAAACATCCTCTATGGTAACGGCCTCTTCGCCGAGCGCCGCCGCTAAAGTCTCAAGCCCCACCGGACCGCCGCCGTAATTCTTCATTATTGCCGTAAGAAGCCGCCTGTCAAAATCGTCAAGCCCCAAATCGTCAATTTCGAATCGGTCAAGAGCGCTTTTGGCGACGCGCAAATTGATCTTACCGTCAAAAAGCACCTGCGCCACATCGCGCACGCGCTTTAACAGCCGGTTTGCAATACGCGGCGTTCCGCGCGAACGTGAGGCTATTTCCATGGCTCCGCCGTCGTCTATTTCTACGCCGAGTATGTTGGCCGACCTTTTCACGATCATGGCCAGCTGCTCGGGAGTGTAAAGCTCAAGCCGCAATATAACACCGAAGCGGTCCCTCAGCGGTGCGCTCAGCTGTCCAGACCTTGTCGTCGCGCCGACAAGGGTGAAATGCGGAACGTCAAGCCTTATCGAACGAGCCGACGGACCCTTTCCTATAATTATATCGACTGCATAATCCTCCATCGCCGGATACAGCACCTCTTCAACGCTCCGGGACAGACGGTGAATCTCATCTATGAACAGTACGTCCTTATCGTTTAAATTAGTGAGCAAGGCCGCAAGATCGCCCTGCTTTTCAATTGCCGGTCCGGAAGTCACCCTAAGATTGACCGAAAGCTCGTTTGCGATTATCCCGGCCAGGGTCGTTTTGCCAAGCCCCGGAGGGCCGTACAGCAAAACATGATCAAGCGATTCATGCCGTGCGGCCGCCGCCTGAATGTAGATAGCAAGATTCTCCTTAACCTTGTCCTGGCCTATGTACTCCGAGAGGGTGCGCGGTCTTAAGTCGTTTTCTATATCAATGTCATCGCTTGTGTACTCGGGAGCCACTATTCGGTTTTCAAAATCCATTTCCTGCATTTTAAAGCCACACTCCAATGTGCTTTTATTTTTCCGTCTTGATACACTTAAACTATCCGTTTACCGGTTACCGATAAATACAATTCCGATAATAAAACAAATCGGTTTCGCGCGGTAAATATCTTTGTCCCCGGGGATTCGATCCCCGTATAATCCGTCAAACATAACTCGCTTTTTTCAAGAGCTGTCAGGTCAAAGCCGCATAATTCCGGTTGTTTAAATTCAAAGCCGTTAAAGCTAAGACTTTTTAAATACGGGCGAGATATTTAAGTGCGCCCTTTATAAGCTCATCGGCCGGCAGAGATTTATCAAGCCTTCCCACCGCCGACGCAGCGTCGCTGAGCGCATAGCCGAGGGAAACAAGCGCACTCACCGCATCCGATGCACTGCTGCCCTCCGGTATCGACGCTGCCGTTACACTGTCGGACGTATCCCCCGAAAACATTGCCGCCGCGCCGATTTTATCCTTTAATTCAAGCACAACCCTTTGCGCCGTTTTGATTCCGACGCCCTGGGCCGTTGCTATGGTCTTCGCGTCCGAGGAGGCTATCGCAAGGGCTATACGGTCGGGATTAAGGGCCGAAAGTATCGCCATTGCCGCTTTCGGACCCACCCCTGAAACGGTTATCAGGAGCCTGAAAAATTCAAGCTCCCGCTCGTCGTAAAATCCGTAAAGGTCGAGCGCGTCTTCCTTTACGTTAAGATATGTAAAAAGGGTAGCGTTCTCGCCGTTTTTAGGCAATCGTGAGGC
Organism: uncultured Eubacteriales bacterium; assembly: GCA_934444365.1. GTDB lineage: Bacteria > Bacillota > Clostridia > Oscillospirales > Acutalibacteraceae > CAKSCM01. Next base: position 61,440 of record CAKSCM010000010.1, read on the forward strand.
AGTGCTCATGGATATAAAGCACCTGAAGGCAACCCCCGAGCACTCAATAACGGCAAAGGTCGGTTCCGTCCGTATAAGCTTACCCGTAACCGAATATATCATATCTTTCTCCTTTCGGCGATTACTGAAAAAAGCGGCTACAACCCGGCTTTCTCATAAAGATTGGAATTAAAGCTGTGCGCATGGCAAAGGGCAATTGCCAGTGCGTCGGCCGTATCGTCGGGCTTTGGCACCTCTTTTAAATTAAGCAGCAGTCTCGTCATTTCCATAACCTGCTTTTTTTCTGCCCGGCCGTACCCCACAACCGACTGCTTGACCTGTAACGGTGTGTACTCAAACACCGAAAGCCCGCTCTTTCGCGCCGATAAAAGCACAACACCCCTTGCCTGCGCCACGCCGATGGCCGTAGTGGTGTTGGTGTTGAAAAAAAGCTCCTCCACCGACATCATGTCCGGCGAATGCTTCGCTATTATATCACAAACCCCGTCATATATCTGCTCAAGCCGTTTAGGAAAATCAAGTCCGGACTTTGTAATAACGGCGCCGCACTCAACCACCTTAAAACGGTTGGCATTATAATCTATTACTCCCCAGCCGAGGGTTGCATAACCGGGGTCAATTCCGAGTATACGCACAAAGCGCCTCCTATAAAAGTTGTAAATGTTTAAGCCTGTTTTGCCTCCGGGATCGTTTAGGCCCCCTGAAGACCGACCAAAAACAAAACTACATACTGTTGCCGTAATTTTCGGCCATACTTCCTCATGATATATTTATGGTAAGTATACCACATATGTCGCCTCGTTTCAATCACTTTTTAAGCTGTCTTGCCCCTGTGCAAGTCCCCTTGCATATCATAAAAGCCGCGAAAACCAAGCGGCAAAGCATACTGCCGCTTTCACCCCTGGCACAAACGGCTTTTCAGATAATTAAAAGGGTACATTAAAAGAAACAGATTCTGATTTATACAGCATTTGGGATTTATGTTTTATATTGACACCTTTTGTCGTTTTTGCTATACTTTAAGTGAAAAATCGCAACAATTTACACAATATCCGGAGGTTTTTATTTTGACGACACTCCCCATTTACGAAAAGGATCCCTATATTTCTACGGCCGATGCTGCCGTTACCTCCTGCAACAAAAACGACACGGTATACGAAATAACCTTCGATAAAACCGTATTTTTTCCAAAAGGCGGCGGTCAGCCGGGCGACACCGGAACGGCCGGCTGCGCGAATGTAACCGATACCTATTTTTCCGATGACGGCGAAATACTGCATATATGCGACGCACCCCTTACAGTAGGCGAAACGGTAGCTTTAAAGCTCGATTTTAACCGAAGGTTCGACATAATGCAGCAGCATACCGGCGAGCATATACTTTCTTATGCCTTTTGGCGGCTTTTTGGTATGGAAAACGTCGGTTTTCACATGAACGGCGAATTCTGCACGGCCGATATTACCCCCATTCCCTCGCCAGAGCAAATTAACGAGGCTCTGCTTTTTGCAAACCGGACGGTTACGGAAAACCATGCGGTAAAGGCATATCACGCCGACGCAAAGCTTATTAAAGCATCGCTTAAATCGATACGTAAAATTTCCGAAAAGGCGACTAAGGATTCCTCGCCAAGGATAGTGGAAATCGAAAATGCCGACATGTGCACCTGCTGCGGTACCCATGTACGCTTTACCGGCGAGGTCGGACTTATAACGGTTATAAAAACCGAAAAGGTCCGTTCATCCTTGCGCCTTTATTTCCTTTGCGGACAGCGAGCGGTTAAACACGCCGTAAAAAGCGGCGAGATCATCCAAAAGCTTACAAATGAGCTCTCGACCGAGCAGGATAATATATGCGATCGTGTTATAAACCTTAAAAACACCCTCTCAGAAACCTCCCGTCTTTTAAAGGAGAAAACCAACGAGCTTTTAAAAATCGAGGCCGACCGGCTGCTGAGTGAACGAAGCGACTGCTATGTGCTTTGCATTATGCACGACGCCGACGCCGCACAGGGCAAAGCCATGCTCCGCCTTTTAACCAAGGATGAACCGGTAACCGCAATTGTCCTTTGTGTAAATAAAGAGGTCCTCAATTTTCTATGCGGATCAAACCCTGCCTCAAAGGGCGTCGGCTGCAAAACCATAGCCGAGCTGCTTTGCGGAATGTTCAGCGCAAAGGGCGGCGGACGGGAAGATTTTGCCCAGGGCTCCGGCAAAGCTCCGAAAGACCTTGAAGAATCGGCCGAAACAGTAATCGGACATTTAAGAAAAATGAAATAGTTTTTTGCGCAACATTTAAAAATAATTAAAAACGGAGGAAATCCAAAAAATGAACACCGCTTCCCCTTTAACCCCTGCCTTGAAAAAAGCAAGAAACTCAAATATTGAACTGCTCAGAATCATTGCAATGCTCGTTATTGTAGGATGTCATTTCGCTACCCACGGCGGCTTTGATTTCAATTCCCAGTCGGTAACCCTTCCCCGGCTTTGGTGGAATGTACTGGAAATGGGCGGCAACTTCGGCGTGGATGTTTTTGTGCTGATATCCGGTTACTTTTTAATCGAGAATAAAAAGCTGTCGGTCGCTCCGAAAAAGGTATTAAGACTCTGGGGAGAAATATTCTTTTATTCGGTAGCCTTGTTTGCGGTTGCCGTAATCACAAAAAGCGAAAGCTTTTCCCTTACGGGAGCTGCCAAGGCCTTTTTCCCCATAACCTTTTCACAGTGGTGGTTTGCGAGCACCTATTTTGTAATGTTCCTCATCCACCCCTTTATCAACCGGCTTTTACATTCCTTTACCAAAAGAGAATATCAGGTTTTCCTGCTTGTTGTAACCTTGCTTTGGTGCATAATTCCAACCTTTACAACCTCCGCTTATCAGTCAAATCCCCTTATCGAATTTGTTCTTTATTATTCGGTTGCCGGCTACATTAAGCTGTTCGGTTTTCGCAGCAATGTAAAAAGCGCCGGCTGGTTCGGCCTTTGGTTTGTTTTTTGCGCGCTTAAGTATCTGTCCTGCGTATGTCTTATAACGCTCGGTACAAAAATCAGCATTTTTTCAGACAATTCCCTTCATTTTTACAACCGTAATTCGATACTTACCCTTTTCGGCGCCGTATGCCTTTTTATGGCCTTTGCAACGATGAAGCCGAGATCAAACCGTTTTGTAAATACGGTTGCATCAGCGACCTTCGGGGTATATCTGCTGCATGACAGCGAATTTTTCAGGAATTTTTTCTGGAACGATATTTTCCGCAACTCCTCTTACCAAAGCACTCCGCTTATCATCCCCTATTCGATAGCCGTGACAATTGCCGTGTTTATCGGTTGCGCCTTAATCGATCTTGCAAGACAGTATATTCTCGAAAAGCCGGTGTTTTCGCTTATCGGCAGGCGTTGCGAAAGGGAAAATAAAGCTTCCTCCGGAATAACCGATAAATTCCGCAAGATACTATTCGGCAAGGACGAAATAATTGACTAATCATAAAATCCAATCAAAAAAAGCATTGAAAAGCCGCCGGCAAGGATCTAAACTCCTACTGCCGACGGCTTTTTGTTATTAATAAATGCTGTTATGCGGTTTTAAGCTTATTCGGCCTCAAATGCGTCCTTACCAAGGCCGCAAACCGGGCAAACCCAGTCCTCGGGGATATCTTCAAAGGGCGTTCCCGGAGCAATTCCGCCATCCGGATCACCGAGAGCCGGATCGTAAACATATCCGCACGGACATACGAACTTTTCCATTTTCATTCCTCCGTATTTAAAGTTTTGTTTTATTATTTGCTCATTATTTCGGATATTGCATCCAATATTTTACCGTGACATCCGCCGCAGCCGGTTGAACAGTGGGTTATTTTTTGTACGCTTTCAAATGCCTTTTCGACATTTTCGAACCGGCTTTCGCTGTGGAGCACATTTTCCACGTCGGCGTAGGTCACTTTTTTGCAGTTGCAGATTGTATAGTTTTCCATATCGGTCTACACTCCGCAATCAGCCGAAATATCTTTCGAGAAGACCCTTGAAGGCTTTACCGTGTCTCGCTTCATCGCGGGCCATTTCGTGAACGGTATCGTGTATGGCGTCTAAACCGGCGGCCTTGGCGCGCTTTGCAAGATCGGTCTTGCCGGCGGTCGCTCCGTTTTCGGCCTCAACCCTCATCTGAAGGTTCTTTTTGGTGCTGTCGGTTACCACCTCGCCGAGCAGCTCGGCGAATTTCGCGGCATGCTCAGCCTCCTCATAGGCTGCCTTTTCCCAGTACAGGCCTATTTCGGGATAGCCCTCCCTGTGGGCTACTCTGGCCATCGCAAGATACATACCGACCTCGGTGCATTCGCCCGAGAAATTAGCGCGCAAATCGTTTAAAATATCCTCGCTTACGCCCTGAGCCACTCCGACAACATGCTCGGCAGCCCATGTGTCATCGGTCATCTCCTTGAATTTAGAAGCCGGAGCTTTGCAAACGGGACATGCCTCGGGAGGCTCGTTTCCCTCGTGAACATAACCGCATACTGAACATACATACTTTTTCATGATATTTTTCTCCTTTATTCTGAAAATTATTTTTTGTTTTTAGCAATACAATCGGGGCAAAGTCCCGAAAAATATACATCCTTTTTTAAGATACTGAAGCCCTCAAGACCGGAGCATTCAAGCTTTTCGAGCGAAAAATCGGTAACCCTTGCGCAGCCTTCGCACCTGAAATGCCCGTGAGCATGAACATAACCGTCAAACCTCGTCTCCCTGGGGTCTATACTCAAGGATAACGTAAGCCCCTTTTCGCAAAGACTTTGCAGAATGTTATACACCGTGGTCTTTGAAAGTCCGGGATACTGACCGCTCAACCCCTCATATATCTCCTCAACACCGGGATGCGTTCGGTGTTCAAGCAGATATCCGTAAACAGCGATTCGCTGGGATGTTGCCCTTAAACCGTTTTCCCGAAGGGCCTCGGCAAGTGCCGTGTGATTCATCGCTCCCCTCCTTTTTGTAAACAATTGTTTTTTGTATTGATTACAATGTAATAATATCAAACCGATAACATTTTGTCAACCCCCTTTTTTATAAAAAAATAAAATTATTTTTTATGTTAAAATACTTGACAAATTTTTAAATGCGGTTATAATAAGAAAGTCGCGAAACAATCGCGCAAAACGGAATATTGCGGAATTGTGTAATGGTAGCACGGCAGACTCTGACTCTGTTTGTCTGGGTTCAAATCCTAGTTCCGCAGCCAAAAACCTTCCCGAACAAAGTTCGGGAAGGTTTTACTTTTTCACTTTTCACTCTTTACTTTTCACTTACCTGCGGAAGTTTTGGCAAAGTTATAAGTAATAGTGAATCGTGAAGAAGTGCTGTAGCTTTTCGCCTTGGGGCGAAAAGCAATTTTAAATTTTCAAATAATATAAGAACACATCGACATGACGGGAATCCGGTGCCGCCGCAGATCTACCCGAACAACGTCCGGGTAGATCTCTTTTTTCGCTCTTTCACCTGTATTTATCCAGAACAGCTTTATATTCGGGATTTTTCAGAAGCTCGGCTCGTCTGCCGCCCTCAGCACCCATACGACAGTCAATGGTATATTTGAGAATGTTCTGCCGTGCCCCTTCGGAATAGCAATCAAAAGCCCTGTTCAAAGGCTCATTTTCTCCCCGCACTTCTTCCAGCAGCTTTTCGGCGTAAAGGCTCTTGTCCATAACTGCGATGATCTGCTCATCGGTTCCGCCACGGTAGCAAAGATCGTTCTCCATTCTTCCGAGAAAAGATTCTGCAAGTATCAAAAAGAACGCTTCTTTTGTCTTTCTGTAAGCGTTCAGCATCAAATCTCCATACAGAATGGCGCATTCTGCCTTCTCCGATACAGACAGTGAGGGATCGAAAAACACGGTCCGTCCGAATTTGTCTGCCGCAAAATCAACGAGTTCATACATATTCTTTTGCACATGAAAATAGTATTCGCCCGTGTCCTTTGCGAACAACTGCTCGGTTTTCTGTCCGCTTGTTGTATACCAATCCGCAAACTTTGTCTGATATATCCGGAGTGCTTCATCCGTCTTCCCCTCTGCGTGAAGAATTTTTGCACGCATATTCCAGGCGCCCAGCCGCAGGATGTCTTCGGTACAACCGTCCAGAATTTTTTCGCAGATAGAAAGGAATTCATCCTTGTACTCCGTCAGAACAGCCGGATCGTTGTCTGCCATATCACCTCCGATATTCCACATATAATAATGCATGATCCAATAGTCGTTCGGATAATCATGATATGCCCTGACGATAATTTCACGTCCTTTGCTATCTTTCCAATGCTTTCTGTAAAGAGCGATTGTTTTGTCAATATCAGCCTGAACTTTTTTCTGATCGTATCCCATAAGCTCGTCAAGTGTTACTTCAAAGAAATAAGCCAACGGCTGAAGAAGTGTAATGTCGGGATACGTTTCGCCTCGCTCCCACTTACTTACTGCGGCGCACGTGACGTTCATTGCCACAGAGAGCTGCTCCTGGGTAATATTTTTTGCTGTACGCAAACGTTTTATATTTGCGCCAATAGTCATTTCCATAACTGTACCTCCGCTAAAACCAAAATAGTAAGCCGACGTCTGCTTCCAATGCTATTATAGTATAAAATAGTTTTTTGAAAAGGCATTGTTGGGACATATGGGATTAACCGCAGGTTAAAAAAATATAACGCAAGGATAATTGCAGTCATAGATAAAGTCGGAGCCGGCTGTGTAGCGAACCCAAAAATGGCAGGTATTCGGTATTGCCTTCCGGATTTGAAAGCGATATCTTTTTCGGCGGCGCGATACAAAAATGATCCTACCGGAAAACGGCAGGATCTTTTTGTTTTTGTATTGCAGCTTTAATTTATACCGTCGCCTTTTGCCTTTTATGCCGGACGATAAAAAGTAATAATCTTTACAATATGCACTATTCATGATATTCTGTTTTATACGGAGAAACCGTCAGTTAACAACGAAATGCACTCGGCGAGCCGAAAATGTGCGCTGCAAAAGTATTTGCTCTTGTCAATAGACGGTATCATCAAGGATTTAAAAAACGAAGGGACTGAGAAAAACGGAAAACGAAGTTATAATGCATTACGACTCTCTTATAGACGCCGGAAACGATCCGGTTTACGATCCGCCGGTTCTTCGCGAGTACATGGATAAATGGGACGGAAGGCTTTTTCTCGATCTGCTTAAATTGTCGCCGGAAAAAAGCGTACTCGAAATAGGAGTCGGCACCGGACGTATCGCGGTCAATACGGCGCACCTCGTAAAATCATTTTACGGAATTGATATATCGCCTAAAACGATAGAAACCGCAAAAAAACACCTTGTACGAGGCGATGGCAATGTACATATGATATGTGCGGATTTTCTCGATTTCGGCTTTTCAAATCAGTTTGATTTAATATATTCGTCGCTTACATTTTTGCATATTAAGGATAAAGAATCGGCGATAAATAAGGTGTTCGGACTGCTTTTTCCCGGCGGACGGTTCGTGCTGTCAATCGATAAAGATCAAAAGGACACACTCGATTGCGGCGATTATAAAATAAAAATCTATCCGGACGATCCTGAAAACACCGCCGCTTTGTTAAAATCGGCCGGCTTTGAAAGCATAAAGCGTTATGAAACCGAATTCGCTTATATCTTCTCGGCAGAAAAACCCAAAAATTAAGACTGATATTTTTCAGTCTCTTCACAGCGGGACTCACATTAAAACCGTAATGCGGAGGAAAAAATGAAGATTAAAACAACCGATCTTGACTATAATAAGGTTATAAGCCTGCCAAGGCCCAAGCATTTTTTGCCGAAAAAACCCTCGGCGGCGATGCGAGCGCTTGTAAAATCAGTATCAATGCCCGAGCTTAAAAAAGCAGAATTCACATACGATAATTCCGGTCTTGAAGCTCTCGGCAAAAACACGCCGGCGCTTGTACTTATGAATCATTCAAGCTTTATTGATTTGAAAATCGCCTCCGCAATGCTCTGGCCGAGACCCTACAACATTGTATGCACATCGGACGGCTTTGTCGGCAAGGAAAAGCTAATGCGAAGCATAGGATGTATACCGGCTAAAAAATTCATTACCGACACCACCCTTGTAAGGGATATGCGTTATGCACTCAATCGCCTTAAGTGCTCGGTTCTTATGTATCCGGAGGCAAGCTACAGCTTTGACGGCACTGCCACTCCCCTGCCCGGCAGTATTGGTAAGCTTTTAAAGCTTTTGAATGTACCGGTTATAATGATAAGAACCTACGGCGCTTTTTTACGCGATCCGCTTTATAACTCGCTGCAAATACGAAACGTCAGTGTCTCGGCCGAGTCGAAATACATTTTATCTCCTGAGGATATTGCCGAAAAATCCGCCGATGAATTAAACGGAATTTTAAAAAAGCATTTCACATTCGATAATTTCTCATGGCAAAAGGAACATTCGGTCGTTGTTGATGAACCCTTCAGAGCAGACGGACTCGGACGTGTACTTTACAAATGCCCGTCGTGCAATGAGGAGGGCTGCCTTGTAGGCAAAGGAACTACTCTCGAGTGTAAAAAATGCGGTGAAAAATACGAGCTTACCGAGCTCGGCGAAATGAAGGCCGTCTCGGGAGAAACTAAGTTTTCTCACATTCCCGATTGGTACGCCTGGGAGAGAAAATGCGTTCGCGACGAAATAGAAAACGGCAGCTATTGTCTTGATATACCGGTAAAAATCCGCATGATGGTCGACATGAAAAGCATTTACACGGTGGGTTCCGGCCGCCTTGTACACAATACCGACGGATTCCACCTTACCGGCTGCGACGGCAGACTCAATTACACTCAAAAGCCGGCGGCCTCCTACAGTCTTTATTCCGACTATTACTGGTACGAGCTCGGCGATATGATCTGCATAGGCGACTCAAATGCGCTTTACTACTGTTTTCCCGAAACAGAAAAGGATGTCGTCGCCAAAACCCGTCTTGCCGCCGAGGAGCTGTATAAGCTTAAAACATCAAAGAAAAAAGACTCTGATTAAACAAAAAATTCGGATAAACAAGAAAAATGCCTTTGGGGAAATTCCCCGAAGGCATTTCGGTTTTAAATACAAATTATAAAACGTGATAATTTACAATGAGGGCCGCAAAAACGATTGACACCATTGTAAGCAGCTTGATAAGAATGTTTATCGACGGACCGGCCGTATCCTTAAACGGATCGCCGACGGTATCGCCGACAACGGCAGCCTTATGGCAGGAGCTGCCCTTTCCGCCGTGATGTCCGCCCTCAATGTACTTTTTGGCATTATCCCATGCGCCGCCGGAATTCGACATGAAGATAGCGAGCAAAAATCCCGTTGCGGTAGAGCCGGCAAGCATACCGATTATGCCGTTTGGCCCGAGGATAAGTCCGCCTATTATGGGGACCACTATGGCTATAACCGAAGGCACGACCATCTCGCGCAATGACGAACGGGTGCAAAGATCAACGCAGGTTGCATAATCGGCGTCGGCCTTGCCTTCCATAAGTCCGGCAATGGATTTAAACTGTCTTCTTACCTCCATAACTATGCTTTGCGCCGCCTTACCGACCGAATCCATGGTAAGGGCCGCAAAAATGAAGGGCAGGCATGCGCCTATAAACAGTCCGACAAGGCAGGCCGGATTAAGCAGGCTTATATTAAGCGAAAAATCGGGCTTTATGCTCATGATCTGATCGGCATACGAAGCGATAAGCGCAAGGGATGTCAACGCGGCCGAACCTATTGCAAAGCCTTTGCCGGTTGCGGCGGTCGTATTACCGAGCGAATCCAAAGCGTCGGTGCGCTCTCTGACATTTTTGTCAAGTCCGGCCATTTCGGCAATGCCGCCGGCATTATCTGCAACCGGACCGTAAGCATCGGTAGCAAGGGTTATGCCGAGTGTCGAAAGCATTCCGACAGCGGCAAGCGCTATTCCGTAAAGACCGCGCATCGACACGCCGAGCTTGTCGCTCGGCTGCCCGCCCGACAGGAAATAAGCCGCAATTATACATACCACAACAATTATTATCGGCAAAGCGGTCGAGAGCATACCGAGTCCCAATCCGTTTATTATAAGGGTAGCCGAGCCGGTTTCCGAGGAGGCCGCGAGCTTCTTGGTCGGCTTATAGGTATCGGAGGTGTAGTATTCGGTGCAAAGTCCGATAAGAACACCGGCCAAAAGTCCGGCAATAACCGCGCCGTATATACCTATATAATCCTTGCCTAAAACAAACCACACAAGCGGAAACGCCACAACGGCAATTACTATAGCGCTGAAATTTGTTCCCTTTCTGAGAGCCGAAAGCAGGCTTTTTTGACTGGCATTCTCTTTGGTTTTTACAAAGACCGTTCCGATCATCGAAGCAATAATTCCGATTGCCGAAAGAAGAAGGGGAACCAGCATCGCACGCATGGCGGGAACCTCAGGTATTTCGTTAAAGGCAGATACACCGAGCGCCACAGCCGATATAACCGATCCTACATAAGACTCGAAAAGATCGGCTCCCATCCCGGCTACGTCGCCGACGTTATCGCCGACGTTATCTGCAATAACCGCCGGATTTCTCGGGTCATCCTCGGGAATACCGGCTTCGACCTTGCCGACAAGATCGGCACCAACATCGGCTGCTTTTGTAAAAATACCGCCGCCGACGCGTGCAAACAGCGCCATAGAGGAAGCACCCATACCGAATGTGAGCATAAGCCCGGATATTTCGGTAGTAGAAAGACCGAAAATTATTCTTAAAATAACAAACCAGGCAGCAACATGGAACAAACCGAGACCGACAACCGTAAAGCCCATTACCGAGCCGGCCGAAAAAGCCACTCGAAGACCGCGGTTAAGCCCCTCTATACAAGCGTTTGCCGTCCTTGCATTTGCTGCCGTAGCGATCTTCATACCGATAAAGCCGGAAAGTCCGGACAAAAATCCTCCGGTGACAAAGGCAACCGGAACAAACCACGAAAGCAGTCCGAACGTCGCCATAATTCCGAGTATTATAAACATCGCAATAAAGAATACCGCAACAACACTGTACTGGCGTTTAAGATATGCATTCGCGCCTTTACTTATCGACGCCGATATCTTTGCCATTTTTTCGTTTCCAACGGGAAAGCTAAGCACTTTTTTTGACGTTACAAGGACATAAAGCAAAGCAATCATTGCCACAATCAAAGTACCGATTGCCATGGAATTACCAAACGTAGCAACTCCGGTTTCGGGATCAATATCCCTAAGCCAGCTTATAAAGCCTTCCATATTCCCACTCCCAATTAGTATTAACACAAAACGTTATCAAAATAACATTTTTCACATGTCCTGATAAGTATAAACCAATTGACAAGATTTTTCAAGCCAAATACAGCATTTTATACAATGCAACAAAAAAACGCCGTAAATATATATAGTGTTATTGTTAATAAAACTTACAATGTAACATAACGTCGGCAATAAGCTCAAAATGCTGCATTATTGTAAGCGATCGCAAAACATATAATATATTATATACATCGTTTTAAATACCGATGCAATATTATGCTTTTTACTGACCTATCAACAACACCGTATAGTAAAGATTTAAAAGATATCAAAAAACAGCAGAATAATATAAAAAGGCTTCTTGCTATAATGCAAGAAGCCTTTAGTGTCGGCATCGACCTATTTTCCCGGGCAGTCTCCCACCAAGTATCTTCGGCACTAATGAGCTTAACTACCGTGTTCGGAATGGGAACGGGTGGACCCTCATTGTAATAAACACCGACTGTATGAGCAATTATAAATAATCACTCATTATTGCCATCATTGACTACTGCCAACGATAAGACGCTGAATGGTGACCCGTAGCGGATTCGAACCGCTGTTGCCGGCGTGAGAGGCCGGAGTCTTAGGCCACTTGACCAACGGGCCG
>CAKSCM010000011.1 GCA_934444365.1 uncultured Eubacteriales bacterium
CCTGCTGATTATATTAATGCCTTTAAGCTTAACGGCGAACTCTTCTGATTTTGTAACACATCATTGACAAACCGACATTTTTAGCGACTTATATATTTTATTCTACGTAAAACAGAAACGCATCCTTACATCTGTAAATAAAACCATATACTATGAAAAAAGGAGTACTCATTGCGAGTACCCTTTTTTCATTTCAATCATACATGCTCTGGTAATTCATCGTTTTCTATAGTAGACTCAGAGTCAACTAATCTCAAATCGAAATCTCTTAATGTATGACAACTAAATAACCGTTGTAACACATTAATTTTGCGAGAAATACCATACATTCCACTCGAACGACTAACGACTTGTTCATCCATATTAATATTTGATACAATATCATTATCTGACGTCTCTAATAAATAAGTTTCATTAGCTTTACCCAATAAATAATTCTGGTTCAATTTTTTCTCGTTAAATTGTTGTTGAATCCAATCGTAATTATAAGATGATGACAAATCAATACCATCGTGAGCTCTTATAGACTCAATCAAATTCTCAAAAGATGCTAGCGGTTGAACCAATCCAAACGAAGATGAATAATAATAAGTCATAGTACCATCAATAGGATTAAGCATAATATGATGGTAAAAATCCACATCCACTATACAACCATGGATATCTCCCGAAAAACCTAGATACTTTAACTCGCTCGATATTTGTTCTTGGCACAATCTCAATGGAGTTAGCATTTGAAGGTATCTACATAAAACAATTTCAAAATTATCAAACACCCATTGCAAACTAGTCGACTTCGTTATTTTTTTGGTTTTACCACCATTTACTATAGATATACCCTGAGAAGCGCCTTTGTTTGGATTCATAATGAAAAATCCATAATATCCTTTTAATTTAACAACATATATATTCGCTTTGTTATTTCGGCAACTTCGGTAAAGCAAAGCGCCATCACCAATATACTCCCCTATATGTCTATAGAATTGCAAATAATCCTCTATCGTAGTTTTATACAATCCATCCGCCAATGAAAAATAAGGGTTTAACTCTACGCCGGTTGTCATCTTTTTAAATACTATATGAGGGTTCTTGTACCCTATTTGGTTATCTGCATATATGGTTTCACTTTCGTTTTTATGATAAAAATTTTGATGATTATGACCATAAAAATATATTGTGTCACTATCAATAGTTGCAGAACAATCTCGAATTGGATAATGTGATACGCAAACAAAACAAGACTTGTCATCAGCAAATCGCTTTGCATCTATATAAGCTTTTTCAAACAATGTAGACTCTTTTATTTCATCTTGCCTTGTAAAATTACTACAACAAACTAATGTATCAGCATTATATTCAGAATTGTATTTAGCAAATCCTGAACCACCAAAAATTACGCCTGTTTTTCCATTAAAATTGAACTCATAATAGTTATTGTGGAGTAATTTCATACCAATTGCTTCGAGTTTTGGCTTAAAATAATCAATAGCCTCATTTACTGAATTAAACCCTATATATTCGTGATTACCTAATACTACAAATATTTCTCTTTTAGGTCTAGATAGATTATGTTTTGGTAAAATATCACTTATTGTTAACTCCTCAATACTTTTGCCATGGGATGATTCTATGTTCGATATTTTTTGTTTCGAATCATCATACGTATAAATATAGCTCTCATATTGAGACTTAAATTCTTCCAATAAATCCAGTTTAGGAGCAATAAAATCCAAATAACTATCATATTCGCTGGGGAAATTTTTATTCTTATAACTTGCAATATTTTTATAGGCATTAATTGCTATTACCCATGTACTGTCTTTTTGGTATCTTTTTTTATATTGTGCGACTACATTAAAATCCAAACAAGGCAATAAACCTTCTAATGCTTTAATGTACTTTGTGAAACGGTTGATTTTGAGTTCTAGTTTTTGTTTATTTATATCAATAAATTTCTTTTTATTTTTTGCACTAAATAACTCTTTTTTCGTTTTTTTGTACAGTAGGTAATCATTGTAACGTACAAATCTCGTATAAAAATCAATGGTAAGTTCCGCATCTGATGAGGTATCTCCTGCAAAAACAATGATACCTCTATTATCCATTGTTTTATACAAATTCCTTATTGTCGTATTTATCAATGAATTCAAAGAGTTGCTATTAGTTAAGTGGTGGAGCAAGTGTATATCCGATATATACGAAACATGTAAATCCTCATAACCACCATAATATGACAAAGGATTATTTATATTATCAATTATAGATAATTGTTTGTTTAAAACTTGCAAAACACCACTTTGGTTATTAACATTACACAAGTTAGTATAAGTATTATCTTCAGGAACTATGGTGCTTGATAAACAGGCCGCGCCAACACATGAACGCCATTTAACACATGTAATACTGCTTTCATCTGTAAAAAATGTGCGATTACAAATACTACACTGAACTTTATACAATCTGTGATCAATTAAGGCTTGGATTAACTCACTTTGTGTATCAGGTCTCTTTTTGTGATATAAGACGTTCGACAAACTTCTAAAAAAGTTCCATTTATTTCTTTCCAATTGAACCAAATAAAATTTTTCAATGAACGATTTTGGCATATTAGATTTGTTATCAAAAAGCCCCTTTTCCCCCTCATTTAACTTATAGTATGTTTCAAATTTATTTGATTTTTCATCACACTGCCAAGCATCTATTTTCCAATCATCAAATCTTTTCCATTCTTTCTTTGCTAACGGTTCAACACTCTTTAAGAAATCTTGATGATTCAACTGAAAATCATTGGCAATCACGGTTAAACATCCTGAAATAAAACCATTTTTCAACATCAAACGCACACTCCTCTTATGCATTTATTAATGAATACATGTTACTCATTATTGTACATTTTATATTTTATCATAAGACTTTTTTTCTTGCGCGTGGTTTGCGATATTTCATTCGCTCCTTAAGGCCACGACCGGATCCTTTTTAGCGGCGCTTCTCGAGGGGATGATTCCCGACACAAGGGTCAGCATAACGCTTATTAAAACAAGTATTACGGCGGCGACCGGCGGCAAAAATGCCGTAAGGCTCTGAATTCCGGTAAGGCTTCTTATTATGGCGTTTATCGGTATGCAAAGCAGATAGGTTATTCCGACACCGAGAATGCCGGACATAAAGCCTATTATGACCGTCTCGGCATTGAACATACCCGAAACATTCCGTTTCGAAGCACCTATTGCACGCAAAATTCCGATCTCCTTGGTGCGTTCCTGCACCGATATAAGGGTTATAACCCCTATCATTATTGAGGACACTATAAGCGATATCGCCACAAAGGCAATAAGGACATAGGTCACGGCGTCGATGATGGTCGTGACCGACGACATCATTATTCCGACGTAATCGGTGTATTTGATCTTGTGCAGTTCATCCACCGAATCATTGTAATCGGATATCATATCCTCGATTACATCCTTGTCGGCAAAGCTTGAAGCGTATATATTAACGGTCGCCGGGGAATCAAGATCCATATGTCCGAGCCTTATTAAATTGTCCTCATACGAATTCTCGGAAAACTCAAGTGCCGAATCGTAATACTCGGCGCACTGCTCGGTTGTAAAGGAGGCAATCTCATTATCGAGCAGTAAAGCGAGTTTAGCGTCATCAAATCCGGCAAATCCGCTTTTTACACCCTCAGAATACCGGGTTTTAACCTGCTCTCTTATTGCCTTTTTGTAGGTGTCGTAAAGCTCGTCGTCGCTCATCGCCGAAAGGTATTTTGAAACCTGATCGGACGAAAGCCCCATGCTTTGCGCAAAGGCTGCCGTCAGGGTCTGCTCGATACTCTCGCGCGTGGCGCCCTGCATGGCCTGATTTTCGGCCGCGGCCAATGTCTGCTCGGGAGGAATACTCTTAATTGCGACATAAAGCTCGGCCTTTGCCTTTTCGCCGGCCGACGAGACATATTCTTTAAAAAGACTCTCCTTCTCGGAGTTTTCAAGCTCCGAGGTATTTTTAAACAAAAGCCCGCTTGTAACGTCTACGTCCTTGTTATTCATTTGAGCCTTTATGGCCTCACTTTCGGCCGAACGGTTTATAACATACTCCGTAAGCTCCTTTGTATATCCGACCGAACCGGTAAGCATGGTGGACGACGCGTCCTCATTAGGACGTATAACGCCCGACACCTTAAGCTTTATTCCGTTGTCGTAAAGGTATTTAACCCCTGCATCGCTTTCGCGAAGGTCGGTATAAAGTCCGCTTGTCTCATCCTTTGTATAACAGTCCGAAACGAGCACAACACGGTAATCGCGCGAGCATATTTCGCTGTACGACCAGCTTTTTTCATCCTGTGAAAGGTCGCTCCCGTTGACCGCCGCGTTCATTATTTCGTCTATCCGCTCTTCCGATATAAGTCCCAAGGCATAAAGGGTCAGATCGTCGAGCTCGTTGTTTTTGTCGAGCACTAAAACTATCTCGTCGTAGCTTTGCGGCCAGTCGCCGTAGACAAGATCATACTGCTTTTTAAGGGTTTCGCTGATTTTTTCGCCGTTTTTGCCGGAAAGCAGCTCCTGCCACATGACGGCGCCTTGAGAGCCCATCGAGCTCATCGAATCCATCGCCTTCATAAGTCCCGACGATCCTGAAGCTCCCGAAAGCCTCGCCGACATATCGACCCCCATATATTCCGATATAAGGTCGTTCATCAGCTCGGACGTGTCCGAATGTATCACCTTGCCCTCCTCATTTTCGGTATACACCGAAAGGGGAAGATCGTAGCCGTACTGTATTCCGCTTATGGCCGACGATTCGTCCGTATCTTCGCCGGCAGACAGCATTTTTTCTTCCAGGAATTTTTTGAAGGCGGTAAGATCGTTTTCCTGGGTGTCTATATCGTTGAGTGAATTTATCATGTCGTAAACCGCCGACTTTTTGTAAACGGCGTCGTTCGGATGATCAACGTCATTCCGGCTTATATTCATAAAGGTCTTCATCAGCTGGGTAAGATCAACCGACGTGCGCTCAATGGTAAGGGGATATGACGACAGCGCGTTCTCCTGCGTCACATTTATATAATCGGTAGTGCCCTGCGATATCGCAAGTATAAGGGATATTCCGATTATTCCTATACTTCCGGCAAAGGAGGTAAGGGCGGTACGTCCTTTTTTGGTGAAAAGGTTTTTAAGGGAAAGCATAAAGGAGGTCGCAAAGGACATCGACGGCTTTTTCTCTTTTTTGGCCTTTTTCGCCGCACGACGGGATGATTCAGATAAACCCTGATTATCCTCGCCGCCCTCAGATTCTTTTAACTCGTCGGTGCCATACGGGCGCGAATCGTCGATTATATTGCCGTCGAGCATTTTTACCGTTCTTGTCGCGTAAAGCTCGGCCAGCTCCGGATTGTGCGTTACCATTATTATAAGGCGCTCGCTCGATATTCTTTTAAGGATCTCCATGACCTGAATGCTGGTTTCGGTGTCGAGCGCTCCGGTCGGCTCGTCGGCCAGTATTATTTCGGGATCGTTGACAAGGGCGCGCGCTATTGCGACGCGCTGCATCTGTCCTCCCGAAAGCTCGCCGGGCTTTTTGTAAAGCTGAGAGCCGAGTCCCACCTCGCACAGAGCCTTTTCGGCTCTTTGTTTTCGTTCGGATTTTTTTACTCCCGAAAGACTCAGCGCCAGCTCAACATTCTGCAAAACGCTCTGATGCGGTATAAGATTGTAGCTTTGGAAAACAAATCCGACCGAATGGTTCCTGTAAGCGTCCCAGTCACGATCCTTAAAATCCTTAGTCGAACGTCCCCTTATCTGTAAATCGCCGCTCGTATAACGGTCAAGCCCGCCTATAATGTTAAGCAGGGTGGTCTTACCGCACCCCGAGGGGCCGAGTACACACACAAATTCGCTTTTCCTGAAATTAAGGGTAATCCCCTTTAAGGCCTCCACCTTACCGCCGCCGGCGGGATAATCCTTTTTTATATTTTTAAGTTCTAACATCGCCTGTTCTCCGTTTCGCACTGCATTTACCGTACATTTTTAAATCCGTTACATGTTATTATAGCCTTTCATGAAATAAATTCATGAAAAATGTGTTAATTTTCGTTTTTAAATCAACCGGTCGGCGGCATCCGATCCCGATGAAATGATTTTTTTGAAAAAATATTGTCTGATGTATGGATTTTTGCTTTTTTCGGTGCTATAATGATGGAGTAAAAACAATAAGCAGCAGAAAGGAAGATAATTGTGCTGTATATTATGGACACCGCGAATCTTGAAAAGATCCGCAATTGCGTGGAGTATTATCCGATTGACGGTGTTACAACAAATCCGTCGATTATTTCAAAGGAGCATTCCGATTTTCCGAAGCTGATAAAGCAGATACGCGAAATAATCGGCCGCGACCGCATGTTCCACATTCAGGTAACCGGCGACACTTACGACGAGATAATCCGCGAGGCCACCGATTTGAACGAATATGTCGGCGGAAACCTGTACATAAAGGTTCCTATCTCCAAAGAGGGGCTCAAGGCGACATCCGAGCTTAAGCGCCGCGGAATGAAGGTAACCGAAACCGCTATCTTCACCCAGCAGCAGGCTCTTATCGCCGCTAAGGCCGGCGCCGATTTTGTTGCGCCTTACGTCAACCGTCTTGACAATATCGTATCGGACGGCGTAACGGTGGTTAAGGATATAGTAGATATGTTCAACGTTCAGAATATATCCACCAAGGTGCTTGCCGCGAGCTTTAAAACGGTCGAGCAGATCCACAAGATCGCCATGACCGGAGCACATGCGGTAACCATCACCCCCGAGCTTTACGATACCCTTATTTACCATCCGCTGACCCTTTACGCAATAGACGATTTCAAGGCCGACTGGTCGAGCGTTTACGGTGATAAGACCATACTTAAAATGTTTGAAAAATAAGCTTTTTGCTTGATCGCCCGTTGCGGCCGACGGCGAAAGAATTTCGGATCGGTACAGAAAAAACGCATCCGAAGTCTCACGCAAAAGATCACCGGCTATCGGCATGGAATTAAATATGTTTTAAAACATCAAACGACCGGAAGGCTTTAATGCCCTCCGGTCGTTTTTCAGCTAAGAATTCCGTGAGTTACAGCCGACCGAAGCAAGGTCGGATTTTTAAACACTATTACTGTTTCCGTCTTTCGGCAAAGCCGACGGTTTATTGCTTCAAAAACCAAGGCATCTATCGGTTATGGCAAAGACCGACAGATGCCTTTTGATTATTCTGATAAGGTATTGTACCGGGCAAGAAAAAAGTATTCTTGGCTTTTGGTACAACACGGTTATTCTATCGGATATACAGCGGTCGATTCAATCGGCTGCCCGTTTATCCTTTTCGTCCCTTCTTTCTGCTTACGCTACCTCCGATAACAACGCCGCCGCTTACAAACAGCACGGCCAGCCACAAAATAAGATTGCCGCTGTCACCGGTTTTCGGGACGTCTTCCGGAATATCGGAATTGCTTTCTGTTTTCCCCGTTTTTTCGGTTACGGTGTCGCCCTTCGATATTTCCTTTATACCGTCTTTATCGGCATAGTATCTGCCGCAGCCTTCACAGTACCAGTATTCGGTATTTCCCTCTTTGTCCGGGGTCGACGCCTTTGCCGGGAAATATACAAGATTCTCATGACTGTTTCCGTCAACTTCGCCGTACTCGGCGCCGCAGATATCGCATTTTGCCCTTTTTACACAGGTCGCCTTGCCGCCGGTGCAGCTTGCGGTTTCGTTATGTTCTTCATCAAAGCGGCAAATGCGGCTGTGCGTACCGTCGCCGTTCGACTGCCAACCCCCGAAGGTATGGCCGGAATTGACCGTCAGCGTAAGACTCGCACAGTTGCCGGCCCTGTCGGTCGCAATAACGGTTTGTTTATCGCTCGCCGGAGTGATTGTCAGACTTCCCTCGGCGGAAAGTACAACCTCTTCGCCGTTTACGGTGACGGTATCAAGATAATCGTCGCTTACCGTAAGGGTAACCGCACCGCAATAGGTCTCGCCGTTTACCGCTCCGGATATAACCGGAGATATGCTGTCGAGCACAATGCCGGCCGAGCAAAGATAAAACACGTTGCCGGCCTTATCGGTAAGCCTTACATAAACAATTGCCCTGGTGTCGGGGCTTATTACGAATTCTCCGCCGTAAAGGGTAAATTCTCTTTCGCTGAGCTGTTCGCGGTTAAGTACCTCGTCGGTTACAAGGTACTCGACCGTAACGGCCTCACCGCTGTTGTCCGTGGCGGTTACAGTCACCGTCTGATTGTCTTTGCAGAAAAGGTCGAAGGACAGCTCATCCGAAAAGCCTCGCCAGCCGTAATCTTCGCCGATCGAAATCTCGCCGGTGGGTTCGGTCTTATCGATTCTGTAGGCTTTTTCCACCGCTTCGGATATAACACCGTCGGATTTTCTCTTTAAATAGAAGGTAAGCGTGCCGTTGTTGTTTTCCTGAGATACGGTAAGCATCTCACTCCACTCGCCTTCCTTCTCGTCGGTAAGGGAAAGCAGCCAGCCGTCATTCGCATTAACACAGAAATCCTCTCGCCTCCAGTCGTCGGAATCGGCGGTATATTCGCTGCCGTCGGAGATATAGGCCTTAATGCTCGCCGTAATGCCGGTGGGCTGAATAAGCTCATAGTTACCCATATCGGCTCCGGTCAATGTGAATTCGGTAAAGACTATGTCGATATTGTCGCCGATATCGGTTTTGGTAAACGAGGGAGTACCGACGGTCAAAAGCGATACGTCGTCGCCCTCTACCACACCGCCGAGCACAGGCATGCCGTCAAGAGCAGCCGTAGGTGTCCCGTCGAAGGATTTGTCCATAACCTTTATATTCTCGACCGTAAGGGTCCTTGCGGTGATATCGGCCGTGGTATCTGCCGGCTGTGATTTAAGAATGTAATTATCCTTATCCTCACCCTGCAATTCGAATCCGGCGAAGGTTACGATCTTTCCCGTTCCGACATTTTTGTCGCTGTACTTTGCCGTTCCGGCCTTGATTACCAGATCATCGCTTTCCACCTTGCCGGACAAAGTACCGATATTTGTGATCTCGGCGGTTTCCTTCGAGTCATAGATCTTGCTTTCTTTTACGGCCGCACCCTCAATTGTAACCTCCCTTTGGCGGATAACGGCGGTGGTTGTCTGTATCGCTTCGCTGTAGAGATCGGTAGTTAAAAGCGAAACGCGAACGGTATACCTTCCGGCATTTTTAGGGGCATTTTCGGTATATGCGGAATCCTCCGCACCGTCCGGTTTATATTCGATCTTGGCCTTAGCGTCCGAATCGGCAGTAAATGTAGGAGCCGAAATAGGATTGCCGTCGTAGGCCTTGCTATAGGGTTCAAGATCTGAAATCATAGCTGTTTTCTTCACCATTTTCAGTATAACCGAGGTGGTTTCCGGCGAGTCATTTTCCTCCCCTTCGACATATACCTCACCCATAGGATTATACTGTACCGTCAGGGTGTATTCGCCGGCTTTAAGGGAGTTCATGTACTCGCTTTTAAGGGTTATAACTCCCTCTTCGCTCACCGAATATTTATCCGCCGGAATGAGATTTGACGTATTCTGTCCGTTTTGTATATAAACGGCATTCACGGTGTTGCCGTTAAGTTTTACACTAAAGGATTTCGGCTCGCCGGAACAAACGGTCGCGGTTATTTCTTCGGTCCCCTGTTCGGAATCGCTGTAAAGCACGATACCTGACGAATTAATAATCGTATTGTTACCGCTTTGGTCGGTCAAACGGACATATATAAAGACCTTTTGATCGGGCTCTATATTAAAACGCGCCGAATTGCCGCTTGTGTTAAGCACCTTCCAATCGCCGATTATATCGTCCTTGGTTTCGAAGGTTTCCTCCGAGAGAAGATATTCGATTTTAACCGGTTTGCCGCTGTTGTCATCGGCCGATATTGTCACCCCGACCGTATTTTTAAAGAACAAACCGAAGGTGACCGAATTCAAAAACTCACGCCACGCGCTCGATTTGATTGCAATTGCGCCCGTAGGAGCTTCAACATCGCTCCACTGGGCTACTATGGTAACCGACGACACGCTGTCATTAATTACAAGATCAGCATAGGTGGTACTATTAGTAATCATAATATCGCCGCATTTAAAGCCCTCGAAATTCCAGCCCTCTCTTGTGGGACTAATTATACCTTCGAGCACCTTATCAGTCCATGTTACGCCGGTCCTGTCACCGATTAACGTACCCCCGGCGGTATCGAATTTTACGGTGTATTCATTGGCTGTCCATACGGGATAAAGCGTCAGCTCCTCGTTTTCCGTATAGACCGCTTCAAGACCGTATATTATCTCGCCGCCGTCAATATTCGTCCAGCCGGTTTGTTTGTAGCCGGCGCGGGTAAAGAGCGCGTCTTTAAGAATAAGGGCAACATCCTTTTGTTTAAGGTCAAAAACGGTCTCGCCTGAGCCGTGTGTCCCGGGATTATATGTCACCGTATAGGTGATTACACTGAGTTCAAGCTGTTTGTCGGAATTGTAGCGGGGAATATAGTCCGCATTATCAGATGAAAAATATCCCGAATAATCATTGTCGCAGGCTTTGCCGAAAACCACCGGAGCGCCGAAAGCCGGAGCCTTACCCGTCGTTATTCCTACCGACGCACCGGGCGTCATTGCGCTTGTCGACAATGTTTTTGAGCTGGGCAGATACACATTGTTCGCCTTGCCTGAAACGGTGTTATTTTTAACGATGGGATTGCCGCTAATTTTTAATTGGCCGTCGTATGAGGGATCAATGTAGATTCCGCCGCCGGCAGCGGCCTTGTTATTTTCAATCACGCCGCCGGAAAGATTGCATATCGAGCCGGAACGGAAGATGTAAACCGCTCCGCCGTTTCCGGTGGCCGTATTGTCCGAGATGGTGCCGCCGCTCATATTAAGAACCGAGGGCTGGCGGTTAAGATAAACGGCAGCGCCGTCCTTGGCCGAGTTGTTTTTGATGATGCCGCCGGAAAAATTGAAAGTGGTATTGTTGCCGTATGCATGTACGGCACCGCCCTCCGAGACGGCCGTATTGCCAGAAATTTCGCCGCCGGTCATACTAAGGGTGGAATTATCGTAAAGATAGATCGCGCCTCCGTATCTTTTGGCCGTGTTTCCGGTGATTTTTGTGCCGGAAATCGTGATGTCGGCGCCGGCCATGTTTATCACGCCGCCGTCATTCGAAGTGGCCGAATTCCCACTAACGGTACCGCCGATAAGATTGACCGTTCCGCCGCGTTCGGAGAAGAACACGCCGCCCTTTTGTGCCTTGTTGCCCGAAATTTCGCCGCCGTACATATTTACGGTTCCGCCCTTGCCGTCAAGACAATTAAAGTATACGGCTCCGCCGATGACTTTGCCGTTATTGCCGCTTATTTCGCCGCCGTAGATATTAAGCACACAGTTGCTGTCGTCGAGCGCTATGGCACCGCCGCCGCCACTGCCGGTGACCTTGCCGCCGGTGATTTTTCCCCCGAAGAAATCGAGGGTACTTCTGTAAAGATAAATGCCCATGCCGCCCCAGCCTTTGGTTGCGCCCTTGATTGTACCGGTGCCGCCGCAGTCGCATATAATCAGGTGGGCGGGCGCTTTGTTCTTCTCGCCGACGGTTATCTTATTTATACCGTTGCTCTTATACTCCTTACCTCCGAGGCAAAGATAAAGTGTTTTCCCCGACGGCACCGCAAGATTCTTGCTGATAACGGCATTCTGAGACAAATAGACATATGCCGTATTGTTGCTGTCGTACTGAATATCGTCCGAACCGTTCCAGCTCTTATAAACGACCTTTGTGTGATCGGTATGATTCCCTACGGTTACATCGCCGCCGCATATGCAGTGCTCATGTATAAAGGTCCAGTGAGCATAGAGGGTATGATCCTCACCGGTCGTTACAACGGTTGTTTCCTCTGCCTTTGTACCGCCGTCCCTTTCGGTAAACCAGCCGTCAAACCGGTAGCCGGTCCGTTTGGGCACGGGCAGAGTGCCGTAGGTACCGTTACGCTGAACCGATTTGCTTTGCTCTCCGTCGACGAGTGTACCGCCGTTCGGATCAAAGGTAACTGTCGTTTCGGGGGCGGTATTGCAAAGCCAGCCCTCGTATCCGCGGTCGGGATTTACCGAATTCACCCTCGCCTCAAGACGGGCAAAATCGGGATTTTCGCATACGAATTTATCTATCGTAGCCGCTGAAAGATTATACGAGTTTCCGTAAGAACGCACCGAAGCGCCGCTATCCGGAATTCCCGTAAAATAGACGCCGAGCTTCGCATTTCCGCCGAGATCCGCATTTATTTCATCCGAATCGTAGATTTTAAAGGCCGTATTTTTGCTCCCGAGATAAATATTCGGCGCAATACCGGTCGTACTGTTGCCGTAAATGTAAGGACTGTTCGCTACAAGCGTGTAGGGCGATGTAGTATTTATCCAGAAGCCGCCGCCCTCTTTTGAAGCGGTATTGCCGGTAATTGTAATGCTCCACAAAGTGAACTGTTGATTGTTTAAATATACACCGCCGCCCTTTGCGGCTGAATTCCCGGAAATGGTTCCGCCAAAAAGATAAGCGTAGTTGCTGTCATCAAAATATATACCGCCGCCGTTTTCGGTGGCCGTATTATCCTTGATCTCGCCGTCATTCATCCTAATGCCGCCGATACGACTGATGTAAAAGCCGCCGCCGTTTTGTCCGGCATGGTTGCCGGAAATAATACCGCCGTTCATCGTAGTATAGCAGTATGAAATATACGAATAAACGGCTCCGCCGTTTTCGGTGGCCGTATTGCCCGAAATTTCACCGCCGTACATAATTAAATTGCCGTCTTTTCCGATTTTGTTTGAAACTTCATTGATCTGAGCTACGGCTCCGCCGTTTTCGGCCGAGTTGCCGGAGATTTTACCGCCGTACATAACAAGCGGAGTGTGATCTATAGCTACCGCTCCTCCGCGTTTTATACCGGAATTTCCGGTAAGCGTTCCGCCGTAAAGATTTATGTTTGACCACTCGCCGTAAATACTTCCGCCCTTGTCCCCCTCGGTACGGCCTCCTAAGGTTCCGCCGCCTATACAGTCGCAAATATCTATGACCGAGAAGCTGTCTTTGCTTGTTCCCTCAAGAACAACCGCCGGCCGGGTTTTATCCTTGCAGGTAAAAGCCTTGCCGTTTAAACAAAGCGACAGGTGCTCCCCCTCTTTTAAAACCAGGTTAGCCGAAACATTATCGGTAAGATATACCCTGGCATATCCGTCGACGAAAACTATCTCCCCTGTGCCGTCCCAGGGCTGCCAATTATCCGGCGTTTGCTCATGCGCATGGCCGCCGGTAGTTATACTTCCGCCGCATACGCAATGGTCAATATGTCCTTTAAATTCAACCAGGTGAACGGTAGCCCCCGTCCGGATATTATATTCCTCTAAGGTTTTTTCTTCCTCAAGGGTCTTTCCGCCCCACATCAGCGTTTGCCGCTCGGGAAGGATTCCCGTTTTCTCCTGTATTTTCACCTTTAACGCCGCTACCGTATCGGTCAGTTCGGCCTCAACGGTAATTGTCGTACCGCTGCTTATCATTTGTATGTAAATCTGCATACTGTCCGCCGAAACAATGCCCGGGACAAGGGATATCACGATACATAAAGCAAGCAAAATACTAAGGACTCGTTTTTTCATCGGTTATCCTCCCTTTTGCCGTCCTTTGACAGCTTGAATTCAAATTTCATTTCCAGCGCCTTAAACAGCCGTTGCATAACCTCTCCGGCAATGCTTTTTATATCCAGATTCGCAACAAAGCCGAGGACGTTTTCCTGTTCCTCATCAGAAACCTTATAAACCCTCATGGCCGCCGTTAAAAACCTCTCAAGCTTTTTCTCAAGCGGAAAATGAATGTCGCATTTTTTCGCCATATAATTGCGCATGAGTCCCGCCGTGCCGATTTCCGTTTCGTAAAAATCGCTGTCGGAATAATCGGGAAAAATCGATCCGAATATTTCTTTCAATTCGGTCGTTGTGTTGAGATAAATGTATTCCGACGTGTCAGGCAAAGTGTAGGCCTCGATGTAGATTTCCCTCAGATTTTCGTTGAGCTCGGTCAGAGTGAGCTGTATTGCCGTTTCCACCGCGTAGGCGTAAACCGGCGCGAGACCGCCGCCCACAATGCTTCTTGCAGCGTCGAACTGGCCTCCGAACATGTTTTTCACCAGCTCCATAAGCACCGAATCCTTTGTCGGAAAAAGATTTTGAAAGCTCCCCCTTGCAATGCCGGCTTCTTCAACTATCTGTGTAATTGTCGTCTCTTTATAGCCCTGCTCCAAAAACAGACGAACACATACGGTAAGAATTTTCCTCTTTGTTTCAATGCTTTCCTTCCGCAATGGTATAACCCCCATTTAAAAACTAATATGCATATTAATTATAGCCTGTAATCTGCCCGCAGTCAAGGAATTTAACAAGAATATTTCGAATCAAAAATCCGATAAACCATCAGTAAAAACGGCATCCTTCGACATATAAATCCATTGTCACCGCCAAAAGAAATGCCGGCCGTATAAAAACGACCGACATGTTTTTATAATATGTTTTACATTAAATGAGCACACGCTTTATGCTCCTTCATTCACCGCGTTTTTTATATTTGCCGTGCTTTCCTGACATAGCGGCGACGGGTACTTTCCCCGACTCGAGCAAAGCGACCGTCTCGATATGCTCGGTGTGGGGGAACATATCGACGGGCTGTATGCTCCTTACACGGTAGCCGCCTTTTGTAAGATATCCGAGGTCTCTTGCCAGGGTTTCGGGACAGCACGAAACATAGGATATCTTTTCCGGCTTTATCTGTACAAGGGCCTTTAAAAACTCCTTGCTTGCTCCGGCGCGCGGCGGATCCATTATCACGGCGTCTGCCTTTTGTCCGCTTTGTGCAAACCCTTTTAAAAATTCGCCGGCGTCGGCAGCGTAAAATTCTGCATTGCCGCAGCCGTTTAATTTGGCATTTTGCTTTGCCGAGGATATCGCCTCGGCGTTTATTTCGGTTCCTATAACACGCCCTGCCTTTTTGGCGGCTATTATTCCTATCGTCCCGGTGCCGCAATAGGCATCTATTACGGTCTGAGTGCCATCGAGTCCGAGCTGATCTATCGCCGTTTTATAAAGAGGGACGGTCTGTACGGGATTCACCTGATAAAAGGAGGATGGCGATATTCTGAAGATGCAGCCGCAAAGCTCATCCTCGATGTATCCCTTCCCGTAAAGCACCTTTATCTCGTCGCCGAGCACCATGCTCGTATACCGCGAATTGACGCTCTGCACGACGGTGGTTATTTCCTCGTGGCGCGAAACGAGCGCGTTCACAAAGCTCCTGCAGGAGGGAAACTCCCTTGTAAAGGTGACCAGAACCACCATTATCTGACCCGTCGAAAAGCTCCGCCTTACCATAACATGGCGTAAAAATCCGGTCATTTCCCTGTCATTGAAGGCTTTAAGCTTAAAGCTTTTTAAAAGAGTACGGATAGTAGCGATTATTTCATCCGCCTTTTCGTCCTCTATAAGACAATTCTCCACCTCGACTATATTGTGGGTGGACGACTGATACACTCCCGAAATAATCCTGCCCGAGCGCTTTGTAAAGGCCGCTTGAACCTTCGCGCGGTAATGATAGGGATTTTCCATTGCGATTATCGGCGAAATACGGTGAAACCGGCCGAGAAGACGTATTTCCTTGGCCATTTTAAAGCGCAATTGCTCAGGGTAGCTTAAATTCTGGAGCTGACAGCCTCCGCATTTTTTTCGGTACGGACAAACCTGTTCGGGACTTTTCATATACACCAACCGGATTCTTAAATTTCGCATTGCAGACCCCCTTAGCTTTAAGGCTTTTCGGAATCTGCCCTGCATGCAGCAAAAACAATATTTTAAAAAGTGTAACACAAGGACCGCATTATGTCAAAGCCAAACGCAAAAATGCACGGCCGATCGTTGCACTGCAGGCTGTTATGTGATAAGATTATAAAATAATGTATATTTGTGCGATTCCGGCGAGTATAGCGGCTATCGGTAACGGTATCATCGGATTATAAAAATGCGTTTTAGTTCGGTTTTTTATTTATTCCCGGGTAGCCGATGAACAAAAATGTCCCAAACCCGATACATCGCCGCTTTCAGTGTCTTAAAAGCCTTTAACGGCTGAGAATCAGGCCGCAACCAAAAAAGTAAAAATCCTCAAAGGAGGACTTATGAATAAAAATTTTGATTTTAAGCCCCAGACCGTAACGGTACGGGATTTTACCGTCGACGCACAGGGCATCGCCGCCACCGATTCGGGTACGGTATTTATTCCCGGATGTGTGCCCGGGGATACCGTTAAGGTGATATCGATTAAAAAACATAAGAATTACATATCGGCCGAAAAATTCGATATTGTTTCTCCCTCTCCCGACCGTATAAAGCCCGACTGTCCCGTATTCGGCGAATGCGGCGGCTGCTCATTCCGGTCGATAACCTATGCTTCCGAGCTTAATTTCAAGCAAAAAACGGTGGAAAACGCATTGCGGAGAATAGGAAAAATAACAGCGGAAATAAGGCCGATTGTCGGCGCTGAAAATCCCCTCAGGTACAGGAACAAGGCCCAGCTTCCCGTCTCGCGCGACAAAAAGGGAACCTTTGCCGGATTTTACTCCCGGGGCAGCCACTCGGCGGTGCGCTGCACGAGCGACTGTCTTTTGCAGTCCGAGATATTCTCTCATATAGCAAAGCTCATGTGCATGTTTATGGACGAAAAAAACATCCCCTGCTACAACGAAAAAACCTCGTCGGGGCTTGTCCGGCATATCTTTTTGCGCTGCACAAGCGACGGCAGAATAATGGTTTGTATCGTTATAAACGGCGATAAAATGCCGTTTGAGGAAGAGCTTGTAAAGCTGCTTACATGTAAATTTCCGTCGATTGAAAGTATAATCCTCAACATAAACAAAAAAAGCACCAACGTCATCCTCGGCGACAAAATGCGCAATATCTACGGCCGGGGATTTATTGAGGACACCCTTTGTTCCCTTAAATTCCGAATTTCGCCGAATTCCTTTTATCAGGTCAATCACGATCAGGCCGAACGGCTGTACAAAAAGGCGGCCGAATATGCGAATCCTGAGGGCAAAAACCTTATAGATATGTATTGCGGAGTGGGAACCGTAGGGCTTAGCATGGCCGATAAAGCAAAGAGCATAATCGGTGTGGAAATAGTGGAAAAGGCCGTAAAGGACGCGGCCGAAAACGCAAAATTAAACGGCATAAATAACGCTCGGTTCATTTGCGGCGACGCTTCTTTAGCGGCCGAAAAATTAAGCGGCGAGGGAATAAAGGCCGATGTTGTAATACTCGATCCTCCGCGAAAAGGGTGCGACGGCGCTCTTATATCCGTGCTTTGCAAAAGGATAAAGCCCGAGCGGATAGTTTACATTTCGTGCAACCCGGCCACCCTCGCGCGCGACTGCGCCGAGTTTGAAAAAAACGGATACACATTTAAAGAAGCGACCCCGTTTGATTTATTCCCCCGTACCGGCCATACAGAATGTGTTGTGAAGCTCACTCGGACCGGGTTAAGCGAGCAGGATTGATGTTCAGTAAAAAAAGGTGATGCAAGATGAACATAATTGATGCAACAAAGGGTATGCTTTCGGCTTTTGATATGCAGCAATTCGATATAGAAATGTGGAAAACCTATATGAATTCTTCTCTGCCACAGGCAAAGGAGATATGCATTCAGGACGTGGAAGATTGTATCTCAGCAGCGGGTTTATCATGGGAAAGGGATTATCTTCCTGTTTTGAATGCCGTCCCTCACAACATTATAAAACTTGATGAAATTACTCAATCATTTTATAAGATCACAGAGAGTCTGGCTGAAAAGATTTTTGAGAAATTCATCAAGTTTTTGGATGTAGATATCATTCTTTACCTCGGCCTGTGCAACGGTGCAGGATGGGTCACAACGATCAACGGCAAAACAACAGTGTTACTCGGGATAGAAAAAATCATAGAGCTTAATTGGTGCGGTATAGATCCCATGAACGGCTTAATCCTTCACGAACTTGGCCACGTTTACCAAGCTCAGTACGGTATATTGCATCGGGAGCTCGAGTCAGCAAAGGATCAATTTCTTTGGCAGCTATTCACGGAGGGGATAGCTATGGTATTCGAACAGGAAATAGTCGGGAATCCGGAATACTATCATCAGGCTACAGCAAAATGGAAAACCTGGTGTTCTCAGAACGTTCGGTTTATCAGCCGATCGTTTGCCGATGACTTGGATACTATGACAAGAGAGAATCAGCGCTACTTTGGCGACTGGACCTGTTTTAATGGATATTGTGATGTCGGGTATTACCTTGGGGCATGCTTTGTTCGTTTTCTGCTCGAATCCGATTGCTTTGATAATCTCATCTCATATGATATCGATGAGGTTAGATCGGGATTCGGGATGTTTTTGAATTTGAAGCCGTGAATAGCGGACCGGATTTGTTTTCGCGAACGGATAGAGCTTATGACATCAAAAACAGACGTTTTGAGACATATCGAGACTTTGCAAAGCGCACGACGTATTTACCGCATATCATATGTGGTCAGACAAGGCGAAATCCACAGCGCATACTTGCCGTATCGCAAGGGCTATAGCTTAGCATATGCGTATTTGAGCTTGCCAAAACCGACACAGGGTTTACATCCCGTCGGCTTAAAACATAAAATGTCATTACCTATTAATATCGCACATACCGTAGTAAAAAATAGATTATCGACGGATTTTGGAGGGATCACGCCCTAAATGCAGGAAAGAACAATACAACTCGGAAATTTAACCCTTCGCGGCTTTGCTGCCCTTGCCCCTATGGCAGGGGTTGCCGACCGAAGCATGCGACGTCTTTGCATGGAACACGGCGCCGCATTCTGCGTCGGCGAGCTCGCCTCGGCAAAGGGAATCGCCTTAAAGGATAAAAAATCACAGGAGTTTTTGACCGTTTCGGCGGACGAACGCCCCATGGGAATACAGCTTTTCGGATGCGAGCCCGAAACAATGGCGCTTGCGGCAATATCGGCCGAAAAAAACTCCCCGGATTTTATAGATATAAATATGGGCTGTCCCGCCCCGAAGGTCGCCTCAAACGGCGCCGGCAGCGCACTTATGCTCGATGAAAAGCTGGCCGGACAAATAGTCGCTGCCGTCAGAAAAAGCGTTAAATGCCCCGTAACGGTAAAAATGAGGAGCGGATGGGACGACGAGCACAAAAATGCCGTGGATTTGGCCCGTATATGCCAGAATGAAGGAGCCGACATGATAACGGTGCACGGCCGGACCAAAAAGCAGGGATATCGTCCGCCTGCCGACCTTGACATAATAGCGAGTGTCAAATCGGCCGTAAAAATCCCCGTTATCGGCAACGGCGACATAATGTCTCCGGCCGACGCCGAAAAAATGCTCGAATACACCGGATGCGATATGGTTATGGTCGGCCGGGCCGCCAACGGCAACCCGTGGATCTTCGACCAGATAAACGCATATCTTAAAACCGGAGAAATCTTACCTCCCGTTTCGCTTGAAAAACGGCTTGAAACCCTGTTAAGACAGGCAGAATTCGCCTGCGACGAAAAGGGCGAAAAAATGGCAATGCTGCAAATGCGCAAGCATGCGGCATGGTATTTAAAAGGAATACGGGGCGCGGCGCTTTTAAGAGGAAAATGCTCGTCGCTTCGCACCTTTGAGGATCTCGAAAAAATGGTAAACGAAATAACCGAAGACCTCGGTACGTATGACAAAGACCGATAACAATTTGTCTTTTCGGTTTTTGATATACGCTCTTAATGACTAGGGAATTTCGGGTAAAAAACGGTATTCGTTAAATAAAAAACAAAAAGGAGTCGTATGACCCCTCCTTGTCTTTTTTTACGGTAACAGCCTGTTCTGTTACCTATTTACCTATTGCCCGTTACATCAGCCCGGCGGCCAGGCAAGGCTCCTGCCGGCCAGCATATGAAAATGCAGATGCTGAACCGTCTGTCCGCCGTCCTCGCCGCAATTGTTGACTATTCTGAAGCCCTTTTCGAGACCGTTTTCCTTAGCGAGCTTCGCCGCCACCTCGAAAACATGCGCAACAACCGTACTGTTGGACGAATCGATCTCCATAGCCGAAGAAATATGCTCCTTAGGAATTATGAGCACATGAAAGGGCGCCTGCGGTGTAATATCCTTAAAGGCAAGCACCTGATCGTCCTCGTAAACCTTGGTGCTGGGAATATTCCCAGCTGCTATCTCGCAAAAAAGACAGGACATTTTATCTCTCCTTTACATCCGGCAACGGCTTTTTGCTCGCCGATGACCATTGTGTTGTACCTATACGGTGCAACACTTTATTTATTATTTTTATATTTACCCGCCCCGGCGCACACGCCGCAAAGCGGACAGATATCGCATTTAGGGGAACGGGCCGTGCATATTTCCCGGCCGAACAGCACAAGTCTGTGGCAAAAATCGTTGGATTTTTCGGGATTCAAAATCCCTTTAAGCTGCATTTCCACCTTGTAAGGATCGGTGCTGTCGCACAGTCCCAAACGGCCGGAAATCCGTATGCAGTGGGTATCGGCCACCACCGCCGGATATCCGTATATATCCCCCATTACAAGGTTGGCCGTTTTTCTCCCGACCCCGGGGAGCTGAATAAGATCCTCAAGCGTTCCCGGCACCTCGCCGTCAAAACGGTCGATTATAACGCGGCACATATCGACAATGCTTTTGGCCTTTGTACGGTAGAGTCCGCACGATTTTATAAGCTCTTCAACCTCTTTTACATCGGCCGAGGCAAAGGCATACACATCGGGAAAACGCTTAAAAAGCCCGGGCGTTACCATGTTGACCCTCGCGTCGGTACATTGAGCCGAAAGTCTGGTCGCAATAAGCAGCTGGAGCGCATTTTGCGATTCGAGCGAGCACACGGCGCCGGGATATTTTTCCTCAAGCAGCCTTACACACTCGGCCGCCCTTTGTTTTTTAGTCAAGGCATTTACCTCCGAAAAGAATACCGTATGGGGTCATCGGCCGGAATGATACACACTTCGCACTCCGGAAATTCACCCTCAAGCCTTTTGCTCAGCGCCCCGACTATAACGTTCTCGCTTGCAAAATGCCCCACATCTATAACGCTAAGGCCATTTTCCAGAGCAAGCAGGAATTCGTGATATCCGATATCGCCCGATATCAGCGCGTCGGCCCCGTTGCAAAGGGCGGATTTTATTAAATCTCCGCCGGCGCCCGAGCATACCGCAACCGTTTTAATTTTTCTTCCCGAATCGACAAAGCGAGCGCCGTAAGCTCCGGTGCATTCCACGGCATAATCGGCAAGCGTCTTAGCGCTTGCCCCGTCGCCGAACCTGTCAGACGGGAGCCTGCCTATGCGCGCAATGGCCGGAAATCCGAGATATTCGGGATCGTTCAAATCCTTTACGCTTTCAAGTCCGAGGCATCCGCAAAGCACGTCGTTAACGCCGCCGACCGCCGCGTCGAGGTTGGTGTGGGCGCATATCGCGGCAATCCTGCCGGCGGCAAGCTCATACGCCGCATCCCCAGGAGCGAGCCGTTTAAGGGGATGAAAAATAACCGGATGATGGCTCACAATAAGATCTATTCCGTTTTCGGAGGCATAACGCACGTTGTCAGGCGTTATATCAAGGCACACGCCTATTTTCGTCACCTCGTCGCCGCCACTGCCGACAAGCAATCCGGCATTATCGAAGGGAAGCTGGGTATCAAACGGAGCAATAGAATCCAAAAATAAGAAAACATCATTAACCGTCATTTAAGTTTTTCACTCCTTATAAGGTCATTTACGGAATTTTCAGAAAAGCTCCCTGTATTCCCGGTAAAAACGGGAGGCCGGGAATCCCATTATGTTATAAAAATCACCCTTTATGCCCTCAATGAATTTAAGCGCTTTTCCCTGAACGGCATATGCGCCGGCTTTGTCCGCCGGCTCTCCGGTCGCAATGTAGGATGATATTTCCTCCTCATCCATTTTTGAAAATGTGACGTACGAGGTTTCAAAAAATTCGCTTAAATTCCCGTTGTCAACAACGCATACCGCCGTTATGACCGAATGTGTCTTACCCGATAAAAGCCGCAGCATTCTTTTTGCGTCATCATCACCGTGGGGTTTTCCGAGCAAAACTCCGTCAACGCAAACCACCGTATCGGCGGCTATTATTACGGCGTTTTTATTATTTTTTGCCACATCCAGCGCCTTTGTTTTCGCGCAAAGAGCGGCAAACTTCTCAACGGAGGCGTTACGCTCCATTTCGGGTTCGGCATCCGAAACGGATACGGTAAAATCGAGGCCTAAAAGCGATAAAATTTCTTTCCTCCTCGGAGACGCCGAGGCAAGTATAATTTTTTTATTACACGACATTTTACCGGTCCCACTTGTTGCAAAGATCGTTTATATCCCTTGTAAAGGCCGATATATCCTTGTTTGTGCCGCCCTTATTGTGCTCGACCACCTCCATAAGCCGCCGTGCTGCGGTAAGAAGCTTTTCAAACAGGGTCGCAACCGTGCGCGTTGCGATGCTGCTTTCCTTGACAAGCCTTGTTTTATTGCCCTCGGCAAGGCAGGTATCGTTTGTAAGATCGTAAACGGCGCCGTTATATGGAGCACACGATTTATATCCCAAGCTTTCCGCAACCTTGCCGGCGAATATAGTGCAAACCGAATCCTCTCCGTGGTTTACAAATACCCTTGTCGGCGTGTTTTTAAGGGCTGACAGCCAATCAAGCAGCATTTTGCTGTCGGCATGGCCGCTGATACCTTCTATAGTCTCAATATGTGCATTTACCTGCACCGTTTCGCCGAAGAGCTTTACCGTCTTTGCGCCCTCGACAATAGCGCGGCCGAGGGTCCCGTTCGACTGATATCCGACAAAAAGGACGGTGCATTCACGCCGCCAGAGATTGTGCTTCAAATGATGGCGTATACGTCCGGCTTCGCACATTCCGCTCGCCGAAATTATCACCTTGGGCGACGGATCGTCGTTTATAAGC
Organism: uncultured Eubacteriales bacterium; assembly: GCA_934444365.1. Classification (GTDB taxonomy): domain Bacteria; phylum Bacillota; class Clostridia; order Oscillospirales; family Acutalibacteraceae; genus CAKSCM01. The sequence continues at coordinate 23,087 of CAKSCM010000011.1, forward strand.
ATGGATTCATCGGTCGTTACGGCCGTTTTGAGTCCTTCAAAGTTCAGCGGATTTATTCCTTTTTTTATGAGTGCCAGGGTATCCTCGTCATAGTAATCCATCATATCTCCGGCATAGATACGCGTTGCCTCTATGGCGAGCGGACTGTCTATATACACCGGGAAATCGTTATATTTTCCGAGAGCGCCCCGCTGTTTTATCTCGCTTATTATGTAAAGCAGCTCCTGCGTTCTTCCGACGGCAAAGGACGGAATAACGACGTTTCCGCCCCTGTCAAAGGTCTCTTTAAGTACACATACAAGCTGGCTTGCATAATCCTTCCGCGGGCCGTGCAGCCGGTCGCCGTAGGTCGATTCTATAATTACGTAATCGGCCTTATCGGGCTTTTCGGGATCTCTTATAAGCGGACGGGAAACGTTTCCTATATCGCCCGAAAAAAGCACCGTTTTTGAAGTGCCGTTTTCGTTTACGGTTATTTCTATACTCGAAGAACCGAGCAGATGACCGGCATCAATGAAGCGTATTTTAATACCGTCGAAAATATCGTAGGTCTTTTTGTAATCACAGCCTTTAAAAAGCGGCATAGTATTGGCGACATCCTCCGACGTATAAAGCGGAACGTAAGGTGCGGCACCCGAACGCTTGGCCTTACGGTTGCGCCATTCCGCCTCAAATTCCTGTATGTGAGCCGAATCACGAAGCATTATGTCGCAAAGCTTTGTAGTAGCGACGGTGGCATAAATCGGTCCCGTGTATCCTTTGGCCACAAGATTCGGCAGTTTTCCCGAATGGTCAATGTGCGCATGGGTCAAAAGCACACAATCGATATCGGCCGGGTTTACCGGCAGCTCGCAGTTTTCGTAAATATCGGCACCCTGCTCCATACCGCAATCAACAAGAATATGACGTCCGGCGGCGCTCAGCAGGGTACACGATCCGGTGACCTCATGAGCCGCTCCGAGAAATTGAATGTTCATTCTTCGATAACTCTCCTTAAATACTTTTTTATATTAATAAAAAATGGATAATCAATAATAATACCGCACAGCAACCAAGACGACACGGCAAAAATCAAGCCGCAGCTTTAATTTCAAGTTTTTTGCCTAATTACATTTCGGATACGGCAGACGTAACAAGTGTCTTAAACCGCTTTGAGGCCGCATCGGCTGCCGCTTGCACCTCGGCGTGAGAAAGAGGACCCTTTCCCATTCCGGCGGCGAGATTCGAAATAAGGCTTATTCCGCACACCCTCATTTTTGCATGACGGGCGGCCATCGCCTCGCACGCCGTACTCATCCCGACGGCATCGGCGCCGAGCAACCTATACATATTTATCTCCTGCGGAGTTTCGTAATTCGGTCCGGTCGTTTGCAGATAAACGCCCTGCTTAAGGTCAATATTGCAGCCTTCGGCGGCCGATTTTATAATTTCGCTGAGCTCTTTATCGTACACTCCGGTCATGTCGGGAAATCTGTCCCCGAGTTCGCCGACGTTTTCCCCTATAAGCGGAGAGGGCACAAAGCTTGATATATGGCCGGTTATAAGCATAAGATCCCCTGCCGAAAAATCGGGGCAAATGCCGCCGGCAGCGTTTGTAAGAATCAGCTTTTCGGCGCCGAGGAGCCTCATCAGCCTTATCGGCATTACGACCTGCCGCATGGTATATCCCTCGTAATAATGAACCCGCCCTTGCATTACGACGGTTCTTTTCCCTCCGACGGTACCGAAAATAAATTTGCCCTTGTGTCCGGCCACGGTCGAAACGGGAAATCCCTTTATGTCGGAATAGCTTATTTCGCAAACCTTTTCCACACAGCTGTCGGCAAAATCTCCGAGTCCCGAGCCGAGCACAATTGCCGCCTCCGGCTTAAAATCGGTTATTTTCCTTACACTTTCGACCGCTTTTTCAAGCCTTTCATATTCACTTGACATACAAAGCCTCTCCCTGAATTTATTAAAAACCAACAGCATAATTGCAAAGCATTGCAAAGACGCAAAAACTCTCTTCGCATTTATCTTTTGTATTATACTACTTTGCACAACCGCCCGCAAGTAGGCAGTATTTTTTATGTTCAAGATTTTTTGTTCTTTCGGTGTTGCTTTTTTCTTTTGTTTAGAGTAAAATTAAATGTACTTTATTTTCAGCTTGAAGGAGTTGACATTTGATGATCTGGCACTCATCTACCGCTGAGGAGACGGCAAAGGGACTGTCCACCTCGCTGAATGAGGGTCTGACCGACCTTGAAGCGCAAAATGCGCTTGCCGAGCATGGCCCCAACCGCCTTGCCGAGGCAAAAAAACAAAGCTTTTTATCAAAATTCATAGCACAGCTTAAGGATTTCATGGTTATAATCCTTATAATAGCGGCCGTTATTTCCTGTGCGACGAATATAATCTCGGGCGACAACGAATGGATCGAGCCGGTGGTTATAATCGCCATAGTTATTGCTAATGCCTTAATGGGCGTTATTCAGGAAAGCAAGGCCGAGGCGGCGCTCGAGGCGCTTAAAAACCTCACTCCGCCCAAGGCCGCGGTCATCCGCAACGGACGGCACGAAACGATAGATGCATCAACACTTGTTCCGGGTGATATTATACTGCTTGAGTCGGGCGACTATATCCCTGCCGACGCGCGGCTTATCGAAACGGCCTCGCTCGCATGCGACGAATCGGCCCTGACCGGCGAATCGGTTGCGGCCGAAAAGGACGCAACCGCCGTACTGCCCGACATAACGGCTCTCGGCGACCGTAAAAATATGGTCTATTCGGGCTGCTCGGTAGCCTACGGCCGCGGTAAAGCCATTGTTACCGAAACCGGAATGAATACCGAAATGGGCAAGATCGCAACCATCCTTGAATCCACCGAGCTTACCACCACCCCCCTGCAGGAGCGTCTCACCCAGCTCGGTAAAACCCTCGGCATAATGGCGCTTGCCATATGCGGCGTTATATTCATTTACGGAATGATTTTCTCTCCGCTTGATCTGTATGATCGTTTTCTCAATATGTTCATGACCTCGGTATCGCTGGCAGTTGCAGCCATACCCGAAGGACTTGCCGCCATAGTTACGGTGGTGCTCGCCATAGGTGTGCAGCGAATGGTCTCCAAAAACGCCATAATACGCCGTTTGCCGGCTGTTGAGACCCTCGGAAGCACATCGGTAATATGCTCCGATAAGACCGGAACCCTCACCCAGAACCGCATGACCCTTGTCAGCGTTTATAACACAAAGCAGACCGTTGACCTGACGGCCGAAAACGACGTCACCCCCGATATACAGAACATTCTCCGCATGGGGGCCATGTGCTGCGACGGAACGGTTGAAGTAATCGACGGACGTGAAAAGCTTGTCGGCGATCCGACCGAAACGGCCATAGTCTCGGCGGCCATGCATTTTGCCGGCGACGATAAGGCGACGATCGACTCGGTATATCCCCGTCTTTGCGAAATTCCCTTTGACTCCGACCGCAAGCTTATGACCACGGTAAACATGATAGACAACCGCCCCGTCGCGGTGGTAAAGGGTGCACCGGACAAGCTTTTGCCCCTTTGCACCCACGGAGATATAGAGGCCGCCATGAAGGCCAACGACGAAATGGCCGCAAAGGCGCTTCGAGTGCTTGCAATAGCCTTTAAGCCTCTTGACGAGATCCCCTCCAATCCGACCAGCAGCGAGCTCGAAAACGGCCTTGTTTTGGCCGGTCTTGTCGGAATGATCGATCCGCCGAGAAACGAGGCCAAAGAGGCCATACGGCTTTGCAAAAAGGCCGGAATCAAAACCGTCATGATAACCGGCGACCATATACTGACCGCCAAGGCCATTGCCGAACAGCTCGGAATACTCGGTAAAAACGACCGGGCGATAACCGGCGCCGAATTAAAGGAAATGTCGGACGAGGAGCTGCTTGCCAACGTACAGCACATCGCGGTTTACGCCCGTGTTACTCCGGACGATAAAATACGTATAGTCAAGGCATGGCAGCAAACCGACGCCATTGTCGCCATGACCGGCGACGGCGTTAACGACGCCCCGGCCTTAAGAGCGGCCGACATCGGCTGTGCCATGGGTATCACCGGCACCGACGTTGCAAAGGGTGCCGCCGACATGACCCTTACCGACGACAACTTTGCAACCATTGTGTCGGCCGTACGGGAAGGACGGGGCATTTACAACAACATCCGCAAGTCGATACAGTATCTTTTAAGCTGTAACCTCGGCGAGGTTATAACCATATTTGCCGCCATGATAATATGGACCGATTCCCCCCTGCTTGCGATACAGTTACTTCTTATAAACCTTGTAACCGACGGTTTGCCGGCACTTGCCCTCGGCGTCGAACCGGTAACAAGCGAGGTAATGGAGGTTGCTCCCCGAAAGAAAAAGGAGAGCATTTTCGCTCACGGTCTCGGAATTAATTCGGCCTGGCAGGGTGTTATGTTCGCTGTAATAACGGTAGGCGCATATGCGCTCGGACGGGACTTTTTCGGCGCATCGATGGACGCTGAAAGCGCAAAGGCGCTCGGCGACACTATGGCCTTTGCAGTTTTGGGATTCTCCGAGCTTATGCATGTTTTCAACATGAGATCAAACCGCTCGCTGTTTACACTCAACCCCTTCTCAAACAAATGGGTATGGGGCGCCGTCGCCCTCTCGGCCGGAATAATGGTGGCCGTACTGACCGTCCCTGCTCTTCAGGATGTATTTGCAACTACCTCAATGAACGGCTCGCAGTGGCTTTGCGTTATAGGTCTTTCGATAGTACCGATCATCGTTACCGAAATTCAAAAGCTTATAACCTTTTTACTTGAGAAGAAAAAGGGCGAAAAGATAGTTTATTAAGTCTAAAGCAGTATAAACGACGGATACGGACAACACGAAAACAAAATAACTCAGAATAAATAAATAAACAAAAACAGCCGGGATTTTAAAGCTGAAAACCTAAAATCCCGGCTGTTTTATTTTTTAATGCAACAGGCCATGCACGCAATGTACAATACATTCGAACGGCAGCGGAGATCGGTCGCGTTTTTATTTTTTAGCATAGGGGTCCTATGCTTAACTACTGTCAGTCGAACTTCAAACGGCGCCTGTTCTCCTTTTTCCACCATTCCTGTGTAGCGAAGGTGGAAAGGTTATCGTTGAGGTGACTCGCATCGTTTTCGTAAATAATATGCGGATGCAAATCCTCGTCAAACTCGACCTTAGCCACCGCCGTATTATCCGCCCACTCGACATCATTTAACCGCTCTATCGGCCAACCCTTCAAAAAGCAAAGCAAATTGCGGATGGCGCATCCATGCGACACGACGGCGATACTAAGCCCTTTATTCTCTTCAACGATCCTTGTAACGGCACCGGATATACGCTCAAAAACATGCCTCATTGGCTCTCCTCCGGCCGGCGCAAAATTATAGGGAGCTAAATTCCAATCCCTCGCTTCGTCGGGGAACAAAACGGGGAAATCCGACCAGGGTCTGCCCTCCCAGTGTCCTCCGTCTATTTCGACTAATCCGCTGTCAATTATTATCTCCCGTTTTGAATAACGGTTAACCGCACCGGCGGTCTTTACGGCGCGTTTAAGCGGACTCGAATACACCGTATCAAGATAAATATTTTTAAACCTGCCGGCAAGGCATTCAAGCTGTTTTTCACCCTTTTCGCTTATGTCGGAATCAATCGAGCCCTGAAAGACCCTTTTGTGATTCCCGTAAGCCTCGCAATGCCTTACTATATAGAGCGTCGTCATTAAAAAACATCTCCCGAAAAAACGCCGTTTAAGCTCATATCCTTTTAGGCAAGGAACATATGAGCATAAACGGCATTTACTCATAATTTTCTCACGGTCTTCAGTGTATCAGGACTTAAAGTCCGTGTCAAGATCATATCGGCTCCCGGTTGCCGTTACAAATACAACCCGTCCGCTTTTTATCTTTTTTCCACAACTTCGTTTTTATTTTTGTAGATGGAGCCGGCCGGCACAAAGCCCCTGACGCTCGACAGCGGATAAACGCTGCTGCTTTTGCCGATGACCGTGCCGGGATTAAGCACCGAATTGCAGCCGACCTCAACATGATCGCCGAGTATGGCGCCGAATTTTTTAAGGCCGCTTTGGACCCTTTCGCCGTTCACAAGAATGCTTACAAGGGTCTTGTCGGATTTCAGGTTTGACGTTATAACTCCGGCACCGGTATGAGCCTTATAGCCGTACACCGAATCTCCGACGTAATTAAAATGGGGAGCCTGTGCGCCGTCGAAAAGTATAGCGTTTTTAAGCTCGGTCGAATTGCCGACCGTAGCGCCCTTTCCGACTATTGCGTTCGTGCGGATAAAGGCACAGTGGCGAACCTCCGCATCCTCACAAATTATTACATTTTCGCCTATAAAGGCGGTGGGAGCTATCTTTGCCGAACGGGCAATGCAAATATTCCCCTCGCGTTTTTCGTATATATCGTCCGGCAGGGCGGCTATAAGCTCCTTTATAAAATCCGATATCTCGGGTAAAACCTGCCAGGGATATTCATACCGTTCAAAAAGCGGCGCGGCAACGGTTTTTGTAAGGTCAAAAAGCTCATAAGTCTTTAAAAAATCGTACATATTGGCAGTCTCCTATTCCACCGTTACCGATTTTGCAAGATTGCGCGGCTTATCGACGTCGCATCCGCGCTCGCATGCCATATAATAGCCGAGCATCTGCATGGGAACCACTTCCAAAGAGGGCATGAATACCTGTTTTGTCCGGGGAAGATATATAACCTCGTCGCAGCATTCGGCAATGCCGGTGTTATCCTCGGTGGTAACGCATATAACCTTCGCTCCGCGAGCCTTTACCTCTTTAATGTTCGAGACGGTCTTTTCGACGATCCTGTGATTGCAGGCAAGCGCCACTACCAGCGTCCCGTCCTCTATAAGGGATATGGTTCCGTGCTTTAATTCGCCGGCGGCATATGCCTCGGAATGAATGTAGCTTACCTCTTTGAGCTTGAGCGACGCCTCCATCGCGACGGCGTAATCGGTATTTCGGCCGAGATAATAAGCATGCTCTATGTCCTTATGCTCTTTAGCAAGACGCTTTACCATGTCGGTGCAGCCCTTTATGACCCTGCTTACATATTCCGGCAGCTTTATAAGCTCGGCAAGCAACGTGCGAAGCTCCTTTTTCTCAATACGGCCGGTTTTGTCGGCGAGGTAAAGGGCGATTATATACATCATCGAAAGCTGGGTGGAATAGGCCTTGGTGGTGGCGACCGCTATTTCGGGTCCGGCCCAGGTGTAAAGCACGTCGTCCGACTCGTTGGCTATCGACGAGCCGACGACATTGACAATAGAAAGTATTCTCGCTCCCCTCGCCTTTCCTTCGCGAAGAGCGGCGAGGGTGTCGGCCGTCTCGCCCGACTGGCTTATTATTATCATAAGGGTCTTTTCGTCGACAATGGGATCGCGGTAACGGAATTCGCTCGCCAAATCCACCTCGACCGGTATTTTGGCAATGCGCTCTATGACATATTTTCCTGCCACTCCGACATGATATGCCGAACCGCATGCAACAATATATATTTTATTGTAAGAGCTTATCTGCTCGGCCGAAAGATGCATTCCGTCAAGCACGATCTCTCCCGAATCGGTTATTCTCGGAGAAATCGTATCATGCAGAGCCGTCGGCTGCTCCATTATCTCCTTTATCATAAAATGCTCGTAACCGCCCTTTTCGGCGGCGGCCACATCCCATGTTACCTCTTCGACCTGCTTTATGACCGGCTCTAAATCAGAGGTATAAACCTTTACGCAATCGGATGTCAGCTCAACTATTTCACCCTCGCCGAGGTGATAGATCTTTCTTGTGTGAGCGAGCACCGCCGGAATATCCGACGCCACAAAATTCCCCTCGTCGGAAAGACCGACAATAAGCGGAGAGGCCTTTCTCACCGCTATAAACCGGTCGGGACAATCTCTGCACAAAATTCCGAGAGCATACGATCCGTCAAGCTCGTCGGCCGTAAGCTTAACGGCCTTTAAAAAGTCGCCGTCGTAGTGCTTTTCGAGCAAATGAGCTATAACCTCGGTGTCGGTTTCCGACTTAAACTCCACACCGCTCGCTATAAGAGAATTTTTTATGCCGACATAGTTTTCTATTATGCCGTTATGAACGACCGCAAAACGTCCCGAGCTGCTCATATGCGGATGAGAGTTTTCATCCGACGGCTTGCCGTGGGTTGCCCAACGGGTATGGCCTATGCCTATTGTTGAGTCGATGTCGGCTCCGCCGTTTATCATCTTGCTTAGAGTCTCAAGTCTGCCCTTTACCTTGTTTATCTGTATTTCGCCGTTTACTATGCAGGCAATTCCGGCCGAGTCGTATCCGCGGTACTCAAGATGCTGCAATCCGTCAAGCAATATCGGCGCAACCCGTTTTTTACCTACATATCCTACTATTCCGCACATTAAAAAATACCATCCTTCATTTATAAAAAATACAATTTTCAAGTCGTCAAAAACTCGATCGGGGCACATTTCCCCCTCAAAATAAACCTCAAAAATATGATTTATTGACCTATTATACAGTATAATTGACATTTTTGCAAGTAGAACCGAATTTTTTAGGTTTTCGGCATTATTAGCCGGCAAATACTTTGAAAGTTTGCAACGTATTCGATACCTTCAAAACCATGCTTCGTTATCGGCCTTTGCCGTATCGGCCGGCAGTTCTTTAAACAGATATATTCCTCACTTTTCCCGGTTTTAAAAATATTGCCATAAGGGGATAATGATGATATAATGTATGCAACCTAAAATAATTAAAAATCCGGAGGCAGAAAATATGCCGATAAAAATTCCCGATAATCTTCCGGCGGCCAAGACCTTAAGCCGGGAAAATATATTTGTAATGACCGAAAAGCGCGCGGTTTCTCAGGATATACGACCGCTTAAAATACTGCTTTTAAACCTCATGCCCAACAAAATAGAAACCGAAACCCAGATATTAAGGCTGCTTTCCAACACCCCGATACAGGTGGACGTCGAGCTTTTGCAGACCGTAAGTCACACCCCGAAAAACACCTCGACCGAGCACATGCTCAATTTTTACAAGAGCTTTGACGAGATAAAAAACAACCGTTACGACGGCATGATTATAACCGGCGCACCGCTCGAGCATCTCGAATTTGAGCAGGTTGACTTCTGGGAGGAATTCTGCCTTATACTCGACTGGGCGAAAAAGAACGTTTACTCTACCTTTTTTATCTGCTGGGGCGCTCAGGCCGGACTTTACCACTATTACGGAATAAAAAAGCATATGCTGGACAAAAAAATCAGCGGCGTATATGAGCATACTCCGCTTATGCTCGATCATCCGCTGCTCCGCGGATTCGACGACACGTATTTCGCCCCCCATTCGCGCTATACGGGAATATCGCAGGAGGCGGTAAAGGAGCATCCTCAGCTCGACATACTTTCGGTATCAAAGCAGGCAGGAATACACATTATAGCCTCGCACGACTGCCGCCGTTTTTTTATAACCGGCCATTCGGAATACAACCGCGACACCCTTTTAAAGGAATATTTAAGGGATACCGAAAAGGGAATAGATCCCGATATTCCGGAAAATTATTTCCCTCAGAATATGCCGGATAAGGTTCCTCCCCTTGTGTGGAGGGCCCACGCGAGCCTACTGTTCGGCAACTGGCTCAACTACTTTGTTTACCAACGTACTCCCTTTGATTTAAGCGAGCTTATAAACGACTGATTTTTTGCGGAATAAAGCGCATCCGGTTTATATTTCCTATTAAGAAATGTTAATTTAAGGTATACAATCCGTTAAAAAAATGTTCACCAAACCCAAAAGCGTTGCAAATATAATTTTGATATAGAACGAAGGAATACTAATTACCGGCCGGCAGACGGCCTTTCGGCGTTTCCGGGTAAGGCGCGACGATATCACACTTAAGGAAGGAAGATTTTTCGTGGCATACAAAGTACTCATTGTAGATGACGACACAAATATATGCGAGCTTTTAAGGCTGTACCTCGAAAAGGATGGCTACACCACTGCCATTGCCAACGACGGCAAGGAGGCGGTGAATGTCTTTGCCCGCGAAAACCCCGACATAATTCTGCTTGACATAATGCTCCCGGGACTTGACGGATGGCAGGTATGCCGTGAGATAAGAAAGACCTCTCAGGTTCCCATAATAATGCTCACCGCCAAGGGCGAGACCTTTGATAAAATACTCGGCCTTGAGCTCGGGGCCGACGATTACGTGGTGAAGCCCTTTGACGCCAAGGAGGTCATCGCCCGGATAAAGGCCATTATGCGAAGGAGCAATACATCCGCCTCGTCCCCGGCCGAAAAAATTGTCCGCTACGATAAGCTGGTTATAAATATGACAAATTACGAGCTTTGGGTAAACGGAAAGCAGATAGACACCCCGCCTAAAGAACTTGAGCTTATATATCATCTTGCCTCAAATCCCAACAGAGTATTCACCCGCGATCAGTTACTCGACGAGGTCTGGAGTTTTGATTACTACGGCGATTCCCGCACGGTGGACGTTCATGTAAAAAGATTGCGCGAAAAGCTTGAGGGCGTATCCGACCAGTGGTCGCTTAAAACGGTCTGGGGCGTCGGATATAAATTTGAGGTTCACTGATTTTGAATCCGGGTTTTCATTATAATAAGTCATTAAAATGACACCCCGGCAACAAAATAACGTAAACCGTAAAATGTAAGCTTGCAGCCGCTTTGTAACTGCAATTATCGTTAGGAGATGTACCCTTTTGCAAAAAAGTCTTTTCAAAAAGCTTTTTGTCATGTCGCTTTGCATAGTTACTTCGGCCATGGTGATAATGGGCGCCATACTGTTTGTGTTTTTCCGTAACTTCTGGATAAATGAAAAGCAGTCCCTTTTGCGTTCCCAGAGTCTGACCGTGGAAATGCAGCTTGACCGGATGTACGGCGTTATGAATTACGAGCATCAGGCCAGGAGAATGCTGGCGGCCATGTCAGACTCCACCGGCGGCACAATGCTTATAACCGACTCATCGGGCAAGATACTCTCGGCAAGCGACGCAAGCCTTATCGGCCTTACGATTCCGTCGTACGCCGTCGAAACGGCCAAAAGCGGCGAATACAGCGAGCTTGGAACACTCGGCTCGGTGCTGCCGGACGATTCCTACGTCCTCGGCAAACAGCTCGAGGCCAAAAGTCTTGAGGATGATTATATTTTCACCTGCCTGCCGGCGTCGGGACTCAGGTATTATCTCGGCCAAATAATGCAGCTGTTTTTAATATCGGCAATAATAGTATGTATAATGGTTTTTTGCGCGGTGTATGCCGTTTCGGCAAGGCTGGTCCGTCCGATACGGGAAATGGCCCAGGCGGCAAGGAGCATGTCGCGCGGCGATTTTACAAGGTATATACGGGTCGACCGACAGGACGAAATAGGCGAGCTTGCAATAGCCTTTAATAACATGACAAGATCGCTGTCGGCCGGCGAGCAGATGCGCCGCGGATTCGTGGCGAACGTATCGCACGAGCTTAAAACCCCGATGACCACAATAGCCGGATTTATAGACGGAATTTTAGACGGGACCATAGACGAAAAGGATCGCGACAGATATTTAAGGATCGTTTCAAACGAGGTAAGGCGCCTTTCGCGTTTGGTGGTGGCGATGCTCAGCCTTTCAAAGCTTGAATCGGGCGAGATGAAGCTTTCTCCCGTACGGGTGGATCTAACCCAGCTGACGGTAGATATAGCCCTCGGATTCGAACAGAGAATTAACGAGAAAAACATTGATATAAGAGGACTTGAGGATCTCGGCGAATGTCCGGTTACGGCCGATCGCGACCTCATGCACCAGGTGATATACAATCTTATTGACAACGCAATAAAATACACGCCAAACGGCGGATATATCCTTTTCGGCTCGAAAAAGCACGACGGCAAGCAATATATGTCCATTCGCAACAGCGGCGACGGAATACCCAAAAAGGAATTAAATCATATATTCGACCGTTTTTACAAGGTTGACAAATCGCGCACCGACAAGGGCGGGGCCGGACTCGGACTTTTTCTCGTTAAAACTATCCTTTCGCTGCACGACGGAGCAATAACGGTCAACAGCGTAGAAAACGAGTATACCGAATTTATTTACTCTTTAACGGCGGCCGAATCGGCCGATAAAACAATCACTCTAACGGGAGGTTCAAACCAAGATGAATGATGAAAGAATAAACGGCGATCAGAATTTTGAAAACACCGATTACACACCTGTAAAGCCGGTTTCCTTTGAGTCGGGCGAAAATAAAACGGATAATAACGCCAATTATAACGGCGACACCTTACAAAATGCCGACGACATATGTCCGCCCGAAAAAAACGTCGGTTCAAATGCAACCGATGAGGGCTGCTCGGCCGTTCACCCTAATGAAAAAAACGGCAGCGACACTCCTGCCGGCGAGGACAGATCCTACGCCGCCGCTTACCCGTATAACGGCACAAACGAAGGCGCCGTGAATACTTCGCCGGATGCTTCCTTCGTCGACACCACGAACACCGAAAACATCGGAAATACCGAAAATGCCACCGGTGAGACCGGTTACAGCAATCAGGATTCCTTTACGTCCTACGGCGATAATAATTACACCTCCCCGGCAACTCAGGGCGAATACGGTTCATATGCCGAGGGCTATTCCGGCAATCAGCCGGCCGGAGAAAACGGCGCCTACGGCTACGCAAACGGCACCGCTCAAAATGAAGCTTCGCAAAACGCCGCCCCACAAAACGGCTTCGGCGGATATTATTACGGCGCTCCGGCAAACCAGCCGCAAAGCGGATACGGCGGATACACCTATGCGCCGGGATATAATTCCTCTTATCCCTCGCCGGTAAAGAAAAAACGTAAAATGTCGGCCGGGCTTCGAGTTTTCACGATAATTCTTGCCGCCGTTGTAGTGGCTATAGGATGTTTTTCGGCGGGATATATCGTACGTGAAAATTTCAACCCCTCTTCCACGCCGAACGCGCCTTCTTACAACAACCGAAACAACTCCGACAGCAGCAACACATCGTCCGGTTCAGGCGATCCGGGCTCGACCTCAAGCTTTTCGATAAATCAGAACAGCGGCTCGAATGAGGGCGGATATTCGTATGCCGACGTGGCCAAAATCGCCTCGGCCAGCGTTGTAAACATCACGGTTTACTCATCCGACGGCTCGGCCGGCGCTTATGCCTCCGGCGTTATTATGAGCGAGGACGGATACGTCCTTACCAACGATCATATTTATTCGAGCATTTCCTCACCCCAGCTTCTTGTAACGCTGCACGACAACACCGAGTATAAGGCCGATTTTGTCGCCGGCGACACGAGAAGCGACCTTTCGATAATAAAGCTCCGCGACGCTTCGGGACTCAAAGCTGCAACCTTCGGCTCCTCCTCGGCCCTGAGTGTAGGCGACGAGGTCATGGCCATAGGTCAGTCGGACGGCCTTTCAGGCACGGTTACAACCGGTATTGTCTCGTGCATGGACCGCCGTGTATCCTACACCGCCGAAAAATACAGCATGAAGCTTATTCAAACCACCGCCGCAATAAATCCCGGCAGCTCGGGCGGAGCGCTTGTGAATATGCGGGGCGAGGTAGTCGGTATAACCTCATCAAAGGTTGTAAACGATGAGGTCGAGGGCATATGCTTTGCCATTCCGAGCGATTATGCCGTAAGCATTGTAAAAAACATGCAGCAAAACGGTACCGTACGCGGCCGCTCTAAACTCGGCATAACCTACTCCTCGATAGGAACGGTAGCGGCCGAGGTAAACGGACTGCCCAAGGGCGTATACATTCAAAGCATTTCCCAGGACAGCGGACTTTACGGCAAGGACATAGCCGTAGGCGACGTAATAACCGGAGCCGACGGTCAGACCATTTCAAGCGGCGACGATCTGCTTGATATTATGGAGAACCATTCGGCCGGCGACACGATAAATTTCACCGTTTACAAGGCCTCATCGGGCGAAACGGTCTCGGTATCGGCCGAGCTTTCCGAATATATCGGAAAGACTGCATATTCCACCGCCCCGACCTCCCAAAGCCCCTCGACAAACGATAGCTCATCCGAGGAAGACTTTTTACTCCCCAACCCCAACAGAAACAATAACAACAATAACAATCGGTAAAATAACCGATTTAAAAAAGCAGGGATTTAATAGCGGTTTTTCGCTCCCCCGATAAAAGAAAAAAAGCAAAAGACGTGCAGTAAAGCGATGAGCAGACTGCACGTCTTTTTTGTGATAATTTATTCCATGTTATTAGTGTTAATTGTGATTTGCTGTGACATATCGCACCACGCAATGTAACTTTTCCGCTTTAAAAAATGTATTTTTAAAACACTCGGAGCGGCCGGTCTGACAGTCAGAAGCGGCCATATTATATATCGCATATTACACTTACCGCTTTGAGGTCATTTGCCTGTATAAAGCTATATATTCGCCGGCGGAAACATTCCAGCTGTTGTCGCACTGCATATCCTTTTTTACAAGCCCCTGCCAGAAGTCTTTGTCGTAAAATCCTCCGACTGCACGGTTTAACGCACCGTACATATCGTCGGCATTATAGCTTTTAAAGGTGTAGCCGACCCCGCCGGAATCGGCGTCAAGCACGGTATCCTTAAGTCCTCCGGTCTCCCTGACCACCGGCACCGTACCGTATCTCAAGGCGATCATCTGCGCCAGTCCGCACGGCTCGTTTTTCGAAGGCATAAGAAAAATATCGGCACCGGCGTATATTTTATGGGCAAGCTCGGGGACAAATCCCGTCCTCAGGGCAAAACGGCCCGGATAACGCGAGGCCATCTCGCCGAAAAACACCTCAAACTGCTCGTCTCCCGAGCCGAGAATCACAAACTGAAGGTCATTTGAAAGAATTTTATCGAAGGCATACTTTACAAGGTCAAGCCCCTTGTGTCCCACAAGCCGGCTCACCATGCCGATAACCGGCGTATCTGGACTCACATTTAACCCGAGCATCCTTTGCAGCTCGGCTTTGTTTTCGTATTTATCCGATATGGTTTCAAACGAATAATTCTTAAAGATCATCGGATCGGTCTGCGGATTATATATGTCATAATCTATTCCGTTTACAATTCCGGTTATTTTGTCAGATCTCGCGCGGATTATGCTGTCAAGTCCGTATGAAAACCAGGGATCCTTAAGCTCCTCGGCATAGGTACGGCTTACAGTGCACACCCTGTCGGCAGCCTCGATTCCCCCTTTAAGCAGATTTATACAGCCGTCGTACTCGACAAGATTTTTCTGCTCATAGGATATTCCGAATACGTCCTCAAGAATGTCCAGCCCGTATTTGCCCTGATACTGAATGTTATGTATGGTAAACAGGGTCTTGATTTCCGAATAACGGCTATCACTCGAATAATAAAGACTTTTATACACCGGAACAAGGGCGCTTTGCCAGTCGTTGCAGTGGATGACATCGGGAAAGAAGTTTATAAGCGGCAAAACCTCCAAAACCGCACGGGCGAAAAACGCATACCGTTCGGCGTCGTCGTAAAAGCCGTACATTCCGGGGCGTTTGAAATAATATTCGTTATCGAGAAAATAATAGATCACCCCGTCGTTTTTAAGTTCAAAAACGCCGCAATACTGCTGACGCCACGAAACCGGAACGCTCAGATTCCCTATAAACGACATCTCATGGCGATACTTTTCGCCTATCTCGGAATAAAGCGGCATTATCACCCGGCAGCCCACAAAACGACGCCTGAGCGCCTTGGGCAGGGCATGAGAATAATCCCCGAGTCCTCCCGAAACGGCAAAGGGATAAGCTTCACTGGTTACAAAAAGAGTTTTCATTGTTTACTTTTTCCTTTCAGACAGCAATTAGGTCGGCCGGATTTTCGCCCTCCGTTTTATACCACCGAGCCTTTTTCGAAGAATGCCGGATATGTTGCGCAGCCGCTGAGCCTGCGGTTATCGGTAACGGTGACATTTTTGTCGCATATAATGTAGCTTGCCTCAACGCCGGGCGATATCACCGAGCCTTGCATTACTATGCTGTTTTTAAGCACGGCGCCGGGGCTTATTCTGACCCCTCTGAAAAGGACACAGTTTTCGGCCGAGCCTTCTATTATGCATCCGTCGGCTATAAGACAGTTTTTAACCGTTGCCCCAAGCCCGTAGCGCACCGGCATTTCGTCGCGAACCTTTGTATAAACCGTCCTTCCGGTGTAAAAAAGCTGACGGCGCACATCGGCTTTAAGCAGATCCATGCTTGTTTCAAGATAGCTTTTGACGCTGTCGATAACTCCGGTATATGCCGTTATTTCGTAACCGTAAATTTTTAAGGCGTAGGATGAAACGGCCGGCTGAAGAATATCCCGGGTTATTCTTGTAAAATTACGGGCTCTGGCATCTTTTATCATGCGAATAAGCAGCTCACGGCGCAAAACGGCGATATTAAGGCTGAAATCAACCGGTTCGGAGATATCGGGCGAGCACTGAATGTCGGCGATTCTCCCCTTATCGGCAATGCCGAACACCATTCGCCCTTCAAAGGATTGCGGAATCATGCCTCGCTTATAAGCGACAGTTATATCGGCGTTTTTGTCGCAATGAGCCTTTACCATGCTTTCGATATCAATGTTTGAAACGGTGTCGCAATCCGACATTATTACGAATTCCTGTGTTGACATCTCCAAAAGCGGCAATATGGTAAGCAGCTGTTCTATCCTTGAGGTTCTTACCCCTTCACCGTAGTTTATAAAGGGAGGAAATATCGAAAGACCGCCCTTTTTACGGGCAAGGTCCCACGGTTTACCGCTGCCGAGATGGTCGATAAGGGAGCGATAATTGTTCTTTGTTATAACGGCCACCTTTGAAACCCCGGCGTTTACCATGTTTGAAAGGGTAAAATCGATCAATCTGTAACGGCCGCCGAAGGGCACCGAGCCGAGACATCTGACCGCCGTCATCTCGCGTAAGACCTCATCGGCTGCATTTGAAAAAATAATCCCCAGTAAATCGGTTCTCATGTGATCTCCCTCGCTTTACGCCAAACGGTCGGCGTCTACCATTTCGCCCGGTAAAACGACCGCTTCGTTTTCTATTTTTGTGTCGTCGCCTATTACGGCAATTCCCCATTTTTCAAGCTCTTTTTGTTCCTCCGGTCGGCCGCCGACGGTGCAGTTTTCGCCTATCGTACAGTTTTCGGCCACTATTGCATACTGCACCTTAGCGCCGGATTTAACCGTAGAACCGGGCATTATTATGGAATCGAGCACTTCGGCCCCCTTTTCCACCGTAACCCCGGGAAACAGCACCGAAAAATCAACCTTGCCGTCTATTTCGCAGCCCTCGCTTATAAGGGAATTCTGGACCGTTGCCGTATCGCTTACAAAGTGCGGCGGCATGGCCGGATTTTTGGAATATATCTGCCATGATTTATCCGAAAGATCAAGTGGAATTTTAGGATTAAGAAGATCCAGATTCGACTCCCAAAGAGCGTCTATTGTACCGACGTCGCGCCAATACCCCTCAAACGGATAGGCCATCATACGTTCGCCCGAGGAAAGCATGGCCGGAATAACGTCCTTACCGAAATCGTTTGACGAGGACGGATTCTCTTCGTCAAGGGTAAGATATTTTTTCATCTTCTCCCAGCCGAACACATAAATTCCCATTGACGCCTTGGTCGATTTGGGATTTTTGGGCTTTTCCTCAAATTCATATATCACACCGTCGTCGGTGGTGTTCATTATTCCGAAGCGCGACGCCTCCTCCTTCGGCACGTCGAGCACCGCTATTGTACAGTCGGCATTATTGCGCTCGTGAAAGCTTATCATTTCGGAATAGTCCATCTTGTATATATGGTCGCCCGACAGCACAAGGACGTATTCCGGAGAATACCGGTCTATAAAATCAATGTTCTGATATACCGCATTCGCCGTCCCCTTATACCAGTCGGCCCCCTTGTTGCGCTGATACGGCGGCAAAACATGAACTCCGCCCTCAAGCCGGTCGAGATCCCAGTCCTGTCCCGAGCCGATATAGTCGTTAAGCTCAAGCGGCTGATACTGGGTCAAAACGCCCACCGTGTCGATTCCCGAGTTAACGCAGTTTGAAAGCGAAAAATCTATTATACGGTATTTTCCGCCGAACGGAACCGCCGGCTTTGCAATCTTCCTCGTTAAAACGCCGAGCCTGCTCCCCTGTCCTCCGGCGAGGAGCATTGCAACGCAGCGTGTTTTTCTGTACATAAACCGTCACCCCTTAAAATACTGTTTATCGCTTATTTTTTCTTTTTTGTCCGGCCGGCAAGGCGTTTTATTTTCGGCCCCGAATACCTTAAAAACGCCGTGCAAAGAGGCGGAAGATAAAGACTTACCGACTGGTCGCTGCCGTGCATAGGTATATTTTCGGATGCCGCCTTCATGCCGGAGCAAAGTCTCCCGCTGCCGCCGTAGACAAAGTCGTCCGACGAAAATACCACCTCATATTCTCCCGGGAAGGGCACTCCGAAGCGGTAATTGTCACACCCTACATCGCAAAAACGGCATATGACGGTCAGCTCGTTTTTCGCCTTGTCAAACCGGCGGAAAATAACGGTCGAGCCCTCGGTGTCGTCGTTTGCAATCCACGAAAAGCCCTCCCACGAGCGGTCGATCTGATAAAGAGGGGGACTCTTAAGATAAAAACGGTTCAGCTCCATGGTAAAAAGCTGCATCCGGCGATGGGCATCGTAATCGAGCAAAAGCCAGTCGAGCTCTTTTGTGTAATCCCACTCTATAAACTGGCCGAATTCCTGTCCCATAAACAAAAGCTTTTTGCCGGGATGGGCCGTCATATATCCCAAAAACGCCCTGAGGGTCGCGAATTTCTCCTCGTAGCTTCCCGGAATCTTATTAATAAGCGAGCATTTTCCGTGAACCACCTCGTCATGCGAGACCGGCAGAATGAAATTCTCCGAAAAGGCATAATAAAACGAGAATGTAAGCGCGCCCTGGTTGTATTTACGGTAGACCGGCTCTTGGGAAATGTATTTGAGCGTATCGTTCATCCAGCCCATATTCCATTTAAAATTAAAGCCGAGTCCTCCGGAATATGTCGGTCCCGTCACCATCGGCCATGCGGTCGATTCCTCGGCTATCATAAGGGCGTTCGGAAATTCGGCGAACACCGCCTCGTTAAGCTTTTTTATAAAGTCGACCGCTTCGAGATTCTCGTTAGAGCCGTAAACGTTGGGACGCCACTGTCCGCTCTCCCGTCCGTAATCAAGATAAAGCATGGAGGCGACCGCATCCACCCTTAATCCGTCGACATGGTATTCCCTTAACCAGTAAAGCGCGCTTGATATAAGAAAACTTCTGACCGAGGGGTTGGAGTAATCGAAAGCCCTTGTTCCCCAGCCCTCGACCTCGCGCTTAAACGGGTCGGGCGACTCATATAAAAAGCCTCCGTCGAATTCGTAAAGCCCAAATCCGTCCTTCGGAAAATGCGCCGGAACCCAGTCGAGAATAACGCCGATTCCGTCTTGGTGCATTATATCCACAAAGGCCATAAAATCATGCGGCGTTCCGTAGCGCGAGGTCGGCGCGAAATAACCGGTCACCTGATATCCCCACGAGCCTCCGAACGGATGCTCGGTAAGCGGAAGCAGCTCAATATGGGTGTAATTCATCTTTTTCACATAGTCGGCCAATTCCTCGGCTGCTTTTTTGTAGCCGAAAAAACTGCCGTCGGGATATTTCCGCCAGGAGCTCAAATCTACCTCGTATATATTCATCGGCGAGGAATATATATCCTTTTTATTACGAGCGTCTATGTAATCGCCGTCGCCCCATTTATATCCGCCGATATCAAAAAACTTTGAGGCGTTTTGCGGCGAGGTCTCGGCGTGAAAGGCATAAGGATCGCTTTTTTCCCGTACTACCGAATCGGCCCCGGTTATAACAAAGCGGTATTTGTCGTATTTTTTTACACCCGGAATCTCGGCTATAAAGAATTCGCCGTGTTTTTTTGCCGGAGAGGCCGCCGCGTCCCAGTTATTGAAATCTCCTATTACCGAAACCGCCCTCGCCTTAGGCGCCCATACACTGAATACCGTTACCGTTTTTCCGCCGCGGCGGCGCCTGTGCGCCCCCAAAAAGCGGTAGGCGTCGGTCGATGTCCCGTTCAAAAAATCCTTAAAGCATTGTAAGCAGCGTTCTTTTTCAGGCAAAAATACCACCAGCCTTTTTAATACAATATCCCGTTTCCCAAAAACCGCCGTTATATATCGGTACAGGTAACGATACTATACATCTATATATTATCAAATTTTACGTAAAAATCAAGACATTTGATGTATGTTTTACATTAAAATGACATTAAATACATCTTTAAGTTATGAAAAATAAACAATAAACCGGATAACAGCCCAAACCATCGGCAAAACCGGCAGAGGTTCGACTCATATCAGCTTAAGAATTGTACTCTTTTGTAACCCACTATATCTTACCTGCATAGTATGCTAATGAAGGTTTGAAAGGGGGAAAAAAGAATGTGCAACGGTTCTTGCAATAGCAGTTGGATAATCATCCTTATCATACTCCTGTTGTTCTGCGGTTGTGGCGGAAACAACGGCTGCGGATGCGGCAATGACAACGGTTGCGGCTGTGGCTGCTAATCATCTGTCATAAAGGTCAGGCGGATATCTACCTTAAGGATCCAGAAAAAAGCAGTTTTTCTGTCCGGCGGCGAGTATATCCGCCCGTCTTTTTTTGTTTTCCGGGCAGCGTCATAATTAAAATCCCGACATTCTGCTGCTGTCGATTGATTTTCGTTTATGATACGGTAATATAAATCCTCCGTCTTCGGCGGACGGCAACGGCCGATGGTTTTAAGGCCGTTATTTATCAAATCGTTATACCGTCGTTTTTTAAAAAACGCACCGATTATTTATGTATTGTTTAAATGTACACTCCCTGCTGTTTTTGCCGGAAATAAAATTATATAACTGCCTGCCATGCAAAAAAGGCCGAAACAGCCGCGGAAAAAGCCGGCAGTTTTTTTGATATTTTGCAAATCCTGCAATATTTTACATTGTACTAAACAGGCACAAGCCGCCTTACAGGTATATATTGGCGCCTATGTGCTGTTTTCCCGGTTTTTATGCGCATATGGCGGAATGGGACCTTTTTTAAGAGGCTTTCCCTATCGGAACAGAAATTATCCGGTACAATACAAAGTAGAATAATAAAATATACGGTTAGTGCTTGACAAAACCAAAAAAGTAATTATAATATTTGCTGTAACGTTACAGCTGATATTTAACATGGGACAAAGCTACGGTCGCGTACCGATTGCATTTTTGCTGTAACGTTTAATCTCCATTGGAAAGAAGGACTCTAAAAACGATGAAGAGAATTATCACGGCATTTTTTCTGTGCATTGCTTTGCTTTTCAGCGTCTTCCCGTGCTATACTTTGGCCGAAGATGCCGGCTTGGGCAATACGATTTACCTCTCAGACATAGAGTGGGTAAGCTGGAAAATGTTCGGCGGAACGTCTCAGGATGCGGCACCCCCGTATCAGCCGAGCCGGAACTGCAACGAGGCAGGCGGTGTGCTGACTATTGCAGGCGTTCAGTACGAAAAGGGACTTCGCACCCACCCGGGCGTCGGATACGACGCCGAGTTTGTTTACGATATCTCCGCCTACGGCGCGGCAACCTTTAAGGCCACGGTCGGTAAGGATTCGGCAGGCGGCGCCGGAAACGTAAAGTTTATGGTAGCGGTCGACGGGGTTATAAAAGCCGAAAGCCCCCTTGTTCCCTTGGGGGAATCATATGACATAACCTGCGACGTAACGGGCGGCAAGACCCTCACCCTTTATGTGAACGAAGGCGACGACGGCTACGGCGGCGATTCGGCCGGCTGGGGAAGTGCCCGTCTTGAGGGCTGCACCTCGACACCCGATAAACCCGAAATTCCCGATGATAAAGGACTCAAACCCATGGAAAATTACGCTTATTTTATCGAGCATCTTGAGGATCTGCCCGTCTCATTTGTGTATGACGGGGTAAAATATTCCGGTCTCGGCAGCGATAATTTCGAAGAGATCTCCCG
Source organism: uncultured Eubacteriales bacterium (assembly GCA_934444365.1). GTDB lineage: Bacteria > Bacillota > Clostridia > Oscillospirales > Acutalibacteraceae > CAKSCM01. The sequence goes on from CAKSCM010000011.1 coordinate 45,198, forward strand.
TGTAAGCGAGAATCTTTCAAACGGCGTTCAGACCGTAATAACCCTCACCCACAAACAAAGCGGTGTTAAAATAACCCTTGATACCACCGTATACGAGGGCTACAGCGCTTACGAATGGACACTCTATTTTACCAACACCTCCGAGGAAAACACCGGAGTTTTCTCCGAAATAAAGGGCGCCGATACATGGTTTTACGGCGAAAATCCCGTGCTTTCGGGAATTAACGGAGATATGGGAAGCCATTATTCGGAATACTCCGATAATCTCAACAGCAAAAAGACCTTTGTCAGCACCTCGGGCCGTCCGAGCCACAGCACCTTCCCGTATTACAGACTTTCTTACGGCAACGGCGGTACCTTTATAGCGATAGGCTGGCCGGGTACATACAAGGCCGAATTTGAAAAGCTGACCGACGGCGCAACCGTCGCGACCCGTTTTTCGGCCGGTCAAAACGGAATAAACACCTATCTTGCCCCGGGCGAGACCGTAAGGACTCCTCTTATGGCCTTTGTCAATTACGAAAACAAGGATGACGACGGCGCCTTTAATCAGTGGAGAAAATGGTTCATCGACTGCAATATGAGAAAGCAAAACGGCGAAAACATGCGGCCGATCTTAACCGCCTCCACCTCATGGCTTTATGCCTGTATGACGGCGGCGACCGAGCAGAATCAGATATCGGCCATTACAAAATACCAGGAATACGGAATTGATCTTGATTACTGGTGGATGGACGCCGGATGGTATCTCGGCGCACAGAACAACCCTATATCCGCCCTCGATCAGTCGGGCAACTGGAAGGTGGACCCGAACCGCTTCCCCACCCTTTTAAAGGCGATAAGCGATAAGGCAGCCGAATATGACATGGGTACAATCCTCTGGTTCGAGCCCGAGCTGTTCAGGCTCAGCCTTTCGGAGATCATGAGCACCAATCCGGATTTTAAGGAGGAATGGGTGCTCGGAAACCTTAAAAACAACGGCAAGCTCAACGATTTCGGAAACGAGGAATTCCGTAAATGGATGCTTGCTACCGTAAATAAAATAATGGATGACGGCGGTATCACAATATACCGTCAGGACTTCAACGAGGATCCCGGTGCCGTCTGGGCGCAAAATGACGGTGAAAACCGAAACGGTATTACCGAAAACAAATACTGCCAGGGGTATCTTGCTTATTGGGACGCCATTATTGCCTCCGATCCCGACCGAATTATCGACAACTGTGCGTCGGGCGGCGGCCGGCTTGATCTCGAATCAATGCGCCGTTCGGTTATTCTGCACCGAACCGACATGGGCGTCGGCGACGATAATCTCAACGTTTCGATGTCGGCCTCTCTTGCTAAATGGATAGTTTATTTCGGAACCTCCACCAACGACACCGCCTCCGACTCGATAGACCGCAACCATTTAAGAAGCGTATTCGCCCCCTCGATGACCCTTAACTACAACATTGAGCGCGAAAGCCTCAACTGGCCGCTGCTTTCGGCAGTCACAAAGGAATGGAACACCGTAAAGCGCTTTTATTACAATGACTATTACGAGCTTTGCGACTGGAACTATTCAAACACCCAGTGGATGGCATGGGAGTACTTTGACGCCGACGCCGACGAGGGCGTAATTCAGGCCTTTTGTCCCGAAAACGGCACGACCGAGCTTACCGTAAAGCTTAAAGGGCTCAAAGCCGACGAGACCTATGTTCTGACCGATTTCGAAAAGAAAAACAACATCACCGCCACCGGCGCCGAGCTCGCCGCAGGATACACTATAACTCTCGCCAAACACAGCGCAACCACAATATACATCGGAAAAGCCGCCATTGAGGTGCCGGATTATCAGACCATAGACAAGGTTCCCGACGGCTACAATCTCGACCTGACAATACCCGAGGGAGCAGCATATGTAAGCGATATGCCGTGCAAAAGCTGGATAATGTTCGGCGGCGCCTCGACCGATTCCAACCCTCCGTACCGCCCGAGCTTCAACTGCAACGAAGCCGGCGGCACCCTCACGATTGCCGGAATCGGATTCGAAAAGGGCATTCGCACCCATGTAAGCGAGCGAACCTTAACGGCCGATCTTGTATACGACATAACCGGATGCGGCTACAACACCTTCAGAAGCGTTGTAGGTAAGGATTCGGCCGGACTTTCCGGACGGGTTCAGTTCCAGGTCTTGGTCGACGGCGTTATAAAGGCCGAAAGCCCGATACTTTACGCCGGAGAGGCCTTCCAGCTGACGGCAGACATCACCGGCGGCAAGGAGCTTATTCTTCGCGCGACCGACGGCGGCGACCTGTTCACCAACGATTCGGTCGGCTGGGGAAGCGCAATACTTTACAACCGCGCCCTTACGCCGCATGAAGAGGTAGAGAAGTTGATAAACGATATCGGCAACGTCACCCTTACCGACGAGTGCAAGGCTTTGATTGACGCTGCAGACGCTGCCTTCAACGCTCTTACCGACGCTCAGAAGGAAGAGGTTACCAACAAGCAGACCCTTGACGACGCCAAGGCAAAGTATGCCGATCTCGCTGCCGTAAAGGCTGTTGAGGACTTAATCGACGCAATCGGCGAGGTAACTAAGGATTCCGGTGCGGCAATAACAGCCGCCGAGAACGCCTACAATGCTCTTACCGAAGGCCAGAAGGCCATGGTTAACGCCGATAAGGCAACTGCCCTTGCAAAGGCAAGAGAAGACTTTGACAAGCTTAATGCTGTTAAGTACGGCGACATAAACGGCACCGGCGAAATAACCGCCGACGATGCATTGCTCGCCCTCCAGATGGCAGTAGGCAAGTTCCAGCCGACTGAGGAACAGGCAAAGGCCGCTAACGTTGACGGTGAAGGCGAAGTAACCGCAACCGACGCCCTCCTTATTCTCCAGTATGTAGTAGGCAAGATTGACAAATTCCCCGTTGAGGATATGGCTTAATCGAAATTCGGGTTAATTCGGTACGAATGGCCGATACACCTTGAATTAAACCTAAAAGGGGCGCCGCGCATTAAATGCGCGGTGCCCTTTTGCAGGTTTACGAATCCTTTTCCGTTTTGTACAATATAATAGCAGTATATTGTCCGCCAAATGCCGGCAGCAGCAAGTGAGACTGCAGCGGTAAGGCTTAAAAAAAGCGGTATGTATTAGAATAAAAATCAAAGCATTATAATATTCAAAAAGACGTCACCGAACCGCAAAATCCGATGACGTCTTTTTATACCGTTTGTCATAAGCTTTTTCAGCATGATAAATACATACAAAAGCCGAAGCCGCCGGGAAAGAAAACTTCACGGCGGCAACGATTAAGATTGCTGTGGTGAGCCATCGGGGATTCGAACCCCGGACACCCTGATTAAAAGTCAGGTGCTCTGCCAACTGAGCTAATGGCTCAAACTGTGCAACTCATTTATTATAGATACTAAAGCAAAAAATGTCAAGCGTTTTTTTGAAAAGAAGTATTTTAAAAAATTAAATCTCCGTTTTGCCAAAAAAGCATGCGGTATCTTTTGATAAAATTACGGTATTGACATATATTGCAGATGGAATAAAATACTCCTATACTCAGCCGCTGCAATTCCGTTAGAAACGGACACAGCACCCTTTAAACGCCATTGCAAAATATGTTTCGCGACGGCACATAAAGATTGATTAATCAAAAGCAATCGGCATATCTCTTTATTCTAGCCAGGAGATGAAAATATGGGAAAAATTAATTATGAAAAAATGCAATACGGAGAAAAATTCCTTGTTTGTCCCGAGGTTGCTATAAGCGATACGGGGCTTAGCATATCTGCCCTCGGAGAAACAATAACCTTCAGCGGAAATGTCTTTACTGCTCATACGAACGCCGAGCTCGATACCGTTGTTTCGCTATCAAGCAGCGATGTCGCCGTCCTCTCGCCCGAATGCAAGGTGTTAAAAAACGGGCGAATGGACGAATACAAATACTTCGACGGCACCTTCGGCGGTTTTGACGAGATGGTCATAGCCGAAACCGGGCTTTGCGGTATCGGCGTATTTTTAAGAACCGGTGGCGTATCGTTTTTTCTTTCGCTCGATTTCCCCTACAGCCGGATAGACCACGACAAAGATAAAAAGGCAAGTATCGGGGTCGACCCGCTCGATCCTCTTAAGGCCGGGCAGACATACACTCCCCACACCTTAAGCATCGGCGCCGTATGTTTAAGCGGTAACATGTCCGGAAGATACGATCGGGCCGAAATAGAAGCCTTCAGCGAATATATACAGGCCCGTATGCCGAAAAACTTTAACGGCGACCGCCCGATATATTCGTCCGCCTGTATAACCAATCGCATGACCGACGTAAGGGAGGGCAGGATATTCTGGTCGATGTACGACAATCCCACCCTTACACTGGACCCCGAGACTCTAAAAAAAGAGGTCAGAATGTGCGCCGAGCTCGGGATCGAATACTATCAGCTGTTTGAGGGCTATTACGACTGGGAAGAGGACGGATCCTCCGAAAAGGCTCTAAAAGAAATAGTCGCCCTCGGGAAATCGCTCGGGGTAAGGGTCGGAGATTACATGACCCCTCTTGAGCTTAACTGCTGGCATTATAACTATCACGACAGAGTTCTTTCCGACCCCGAAATGTGCGCCCTTTTAGAGGAGGATTACAAAAACGGGACCGATCACCGCCGCTTTCTCTGCTACGGTTCGGAAAAAACGGTCGATTATCTGCTCGGTACGATAGTTGAGTCAATAAAGCGAAACGGCGAGGAAATAATCTGCCTTGACGGAAACGCATTGCTGCCCTGCTTCGATGAATCGCACGGGCATAATAAGGGCTCGGTATACAGCCTCGTTCGCGGACTTGTGCGCGTGATGACAGCCATGAACGATACCTCGCCGTATTTTTTGACCTGGTCCAATTCGGGAAACTGGCTTGAGCTTTGTCCCAAGCTTGTATGGTTTAATCCGAACGTTTATCTTACCGATCCGCACCCGAGGGATTACTCGTCGTCGCTGAACTGTCTTAAATATTACGGCGACTGCCGGAGAGAGCAGATGGTCTCGGTTCACGAGAGATATTTTGTACCCTACGTCGCCTTTTGCAATTGCGAATACTATGCGTTCAGACACTCAAGGGTCGACGATATGGCCTTCTTCGAATACAGCTTTTTGCAGGGACTCGCCGTCACCCCGAATATTTGCCTCGGGGAAATGAGGACCTTTTTGGAGCGTGTTCAGGTAAAATACAGCGATCATGTCAGGGGCTTTATTAAAAAATGGCTTGGATTTATAAGGGAAAATATCGATTGTTGGAAATACGTTTATCGGATAGGCGACGTCCCCGGCGTCGGAGCCAATGAGTGCTACGCCCATGTAAAGGGCGACAGGGGATTTATCTGTCTTGTTAATCAGGATGCCGGAGAAAAAGAATTCACCTTCTGCCTTGACGGCTCAATAGGCCTTGAAAAAAATGAAGGCAAGCGGTATCTGCTAAGCGAAATATACCCGAGAGAATGTCCTATTGCCGAACAGACCCTGCCGGGGTCCGTTTACGGCGAAAATATAACCTTAAACGTCCCGGCATATTCGGTAAGATTTATTAAGATCGAGCCATATTACGAGGCCGAATGCGGTTTCAGGCTGTACGGTATTCCGGTCGGCGAAATCGATGTATCCGGCAAAAAGTATACCCTCGGCATTGCCGATTATTGCGGCAAAAGGACCCCGGCCGCGCTTTGGATAAATGACAAAAGCCTCGGCGAGATATCGGTGGAAACAGTAAAAAACGTCCCGAAATACTTCTTCGGATCGTCACTCGAAAACACCGAAATATCAGGTAACGCCGCAAGATTCACTATTCATTTTCCGCGCGAGCGTTTTAACCGCGAAATTACCGACTGGTCGGCCGACAAAAGTGAAAAATGCCGCCTAAGCAGTGAAAATTCGGACTTTTGCGGCGGATATATTCATAATATGTACGACGAGCTCCAACGCTGCGCGCTAAGCTTTTCGGTAAATGATAACCAGGGTAAAGAAAAAGCCGCGGCGGACCATTCCGTTTGCGAATATAATCCCCCTGAAAGCACCGGTAAAACCGTCATAATTCCCCGTCGTGCGTCGGTTTACGAGGCCGAATTTGATATGCCGTTTATGGAGTGGCCCAACGTATCAAACCTTTACGGCTTCGACGAGGTAATTGAGCTTGTATTCTCCGACTGCAACGCCGTAAAGGCTGCACGCGCCTTTATAAACGGCCTACAGGTGCCGGTTTACGAATACGTCTACGCCGTAGCAAGGCATATGAGGACATGGTGCATTGAGCTTGTCGGAAACGTTTCCTCCGGCACAAGACCGACAATAAGAATCGAGGTAGACTGGGCAGAGGACACCTCCGTCAAAAGCACAAAATTCGCCGACAAAAAGATCGAAACCGTAATCGGCGAGCAGGTAGTCGGAATGTAAAGCTTTTCGCCTGAAAACAGCGAAATTCGACTCCGGTCAGTTTCGATCTTACTTTACGGATTTGTTTTTGCATTAAAATAATAAGCGCGCCACGGTACGATAAAGACCTACGGCGCGCTCTTTTTTTGTTAAACGCTAATTTCTACGGCTCTGCCGATGAGTTTTTTAATATTAAAATCAATGCCCCGGGTTTTAATCCGGGGCACTGATTTATTATTATTTTTGTTGTGCCAAATAAGGCTTCTCCATGAAAATCCTTACTGAACGCTGTAGAGCATTTCGCCGTAGGTCGGGAAGGGCCAATATTTTTTGCCCACAACCGTTTCAAGCTCGTCAGCCACCTCGCGAACGCCCTGCATAGAGGAAAGGATCCTGTCTCTTGTAAGGGTACCCTTCTCGGTTATATCGCCGCAAAGCGAGGTCTCCTCAACCGCCCTTTCAAGTCCTTCGACCCTTTCGTACATAAGGGCCGTCAGGTCGCTCATCTTGTTTATAAGCTTTAATTCAAGGTCGATTCCGGCACCGATGGTCTTTTTATCGCCCGCTATCTGAGCGACATCCTTCTCGTAACCGAGAATAGACGGTAATACATCCTTTTTAACCATATCAATAAGCGCAAGAGCCTCTATATGCACCGTTTTGCAATAGTTTTCCATGAGTATTTCATACCGCGATTTGAGCTCTTCCTTTGTAAAAACCCCGTGGCGTTCAAACAGTGATATATTTTTATCGCTCAGCATATACGGCAGCGCTTCAGGTGTGGTTTTAAGATTCAAAAGTCCGCGACGCTGTGCTTCTTCAACCCATTCCTCGGAATAATTGTTGCCGTTGAATATTATCCGTGAATTTTCTCTTACCGTTTTCCTGACTATATGGAATATTTCACGTTTAATATCGTCCGTTTTTTCAAGCCGGTCGGCAATAATGCTCAGCTCCTCGGCAACTATGGTGTTGAGTATGGTATTGATTCCGGCAATCGAAAGACTCGAACCCGGCATTCTGAATTCAAAACGATTACCGGTAAAAGCAAAGGGTGAGGTACGGTTGCGGTCGGTCGTATCCTTTTTAAACTGCGGCAAAAAGCCAACGCCGGTTTCAAGCTCCATGGAATCGGCACAGTTATGATCCTCTTTTTTCACTATGGAATCAAGCACCTCGGTCAAATCCTCACCGATATATATCGACATAATGGCCGGCGGTGCCTCACTTCCGCCGAGGCGATGATCGTTTCCTGCCGACGCGACCGACACCCTGAGCATATCCTGATATTCGTCCACCGCCTTTATCACCGCGGCAAAAAATATAAGAAATCTTGCATTCTGAGCCGGTGTCTTGCCCGGCTTTAAAAGACTTCCCGCCGGGGTGTCTATCGACCAGTTGTTATGCTTTCCGCTTCCGTTTACTCCGGCAAAGGGCTTTTCGTGAAGAAGACACACCATGCCGTGCCGGTCGGCAATGCGTTTCATAAGCTCCATTGTGAGCTGATTGTGATCTGTTGCAACGTTGGCCGTCGTGAAAACGGGGGCGAGCTCATGCTGAGAGGGCGCAGCCTCGTTATGCTTGGTTTTGGCATAGATTCCGAGCTTCCAAAGCTCCTCGTCAAGCTCCTTCATAAAGGCCGATATTCTCGGCTTCAATGCGCCGAAATAATGATCCTCCATCTCCTGTCCCTTAGGCGGACGGGCACCGAGCAGTGTTCTGCCGGTGTAAATAAGATCGGGACGTTTAAGATAAACCGATTTATCCACAAGAAAATATTCCTGCTCGGGACCGACGCTCGCCGTTATGCGGACATCGTCCTCGCCGAAAAATTTAAGTACCCTTTTTGCCTGGGTCTCAAGGGTCTGCATCGAACGGAGCAACGGGGTCTTTTTATCAAGCGCCTCGCCGTTGTAAGAACAAAACGCCGTGGGGATGCAAAGCGTCCCGTCCTTTACAAAGGCATAGGACGTAGGATCCCACGAGGTATAGCCTCTCGCCTCAAAGGTGGCTCTCAGCCCCCCCGACGGGAAGCTTGACGCGTCCGGCTCTCCCTTTATAAGCTCCTTACCCGAAAACTCCATTATGACCTTGTCGGGTCCCGCCGGCGTTATAAAGCTGTCGTGCTTTTCGGCGGTCACACCGGTCATCGGCTGGAACCAGTGGGTATAATGTGTCGCGCCCTTTTCAAGCGCCCATTCCTTCATGCCGTGGGCCACCTCGTTGGCTAAAGTTATGTCAAGATGCTTGCCCTCGGCAATGGTCTGTTTAAGACGTCTATAGGTGTCCTTTGAAAGCTTTTCGCGCATGGCAGCGTCTCCGAACACCATGCTTGCAAATATTTCGGGAATATTTATCATTATATTTTGTCCTTTCACAAAAATACCGACAGCCTTTTAAATCCCGGCACATTACCGTACAAGCCTTGAATTTTTGCCTGAGTTTAAACGATACCGGGATTAAAACACCGTTTATCCGCCGTTTTGGGAAGTAAAATATACCGCTTGATTACAGCAGCTCTATGCCGGCCTCCGCGCATAAATCGACGGTCGCTTTATCCCATAAGGATACCTGAACCTCGCCTATATGCGCCTTTTCAAGCAGCAGCATGCATATTCGCGACTGTCCTATTCCTCCGCCCATTGTAAGGGGCAGCTCGCCCGAAAGCAGCATTTTATGAAAGGTCAGTCCGCGGCGATCGTCGCAATCCGCCTTTTCAAGCTGCTCGTCAAGGGCTTTTTCGTCCACACGTATTCCCATGGAGCTTACCTCAAAGGCACATCCGAGAGTATCATTCCAGAAAAGTATATCGCAATTAAGCGACCAGTCATCGTAATCGGGGGCTCTTCCGTCGTGCGGCTTGCCGTTTTTCAGCTTATCGCCTATCTGCATAAGGCAAACCGTTTTATATTCGCTCGTTATTTTATTTTCGCGTTCCTTCGGCGAAAGCTCGGGGTACATATCCTCAAGCTCATAGGTCGTAATGTACTTTACGTCTCTGCTTAAAACCGATTTAAGCTCCGGATACATCGCCTTTACTTCCTCGTGGATATCGGCCACTATGTTGACGATAATATCTACCGTTTTTTTCAAAAACTCAATATTCCGATCCTCGCGACGTATTACCCTCTCCCAGTCCCACTGGTCGACGTATATAGAATGAAGATTGTCCATCTCCTCATCGCGGCGTATGGCGTTCATATCGGCGTAAAGACCTTCTCCCACCGGAAAGCCGTATTTATAAAGGGCCATGCGTTTCCATTTGGCAAGGGAATGTACCACCTGCGCGACCGTTCCGGTCTCCTTTATTCCGAATTCGACCGGGCGCTCTATGCCGTTTAAATCGTCGTTAAGACCGGTTGACGGATCGACAAAAAGCGGAGCCGAGGCGCGTTTTAAATTCAGTCCCGACCTGAGCTTGTTTTCAAAATGTCTTTTAATTATTCCTATTGCACTTTGCGTTTCGTAAAGGCTAAGCGGACTTTTATACCCCTTCGGCACCGTCAGTTTGCTCATAAAAATATACGTGACCTTTCATAATGTGTTGTCAGTAAAGGCGCCGCAACCGCACGGTTCGCAGCGCCTACGCATCTATACAGTTGATGATACCATCAGGCGAGCAAAAAGTCAATACCTCCTCGCCGCTTTGACCGCAGGACCATATACCTTTATAGGTATTGCCGGAAAGACCGACCATGCGGCAAGATTTAAAATCAACCTTTGTGTTTTCTCTATATAGTGCAACACCTAACTTAAAAAAGAAACAAAACCGGGGCTGCATGTCCTTTATCTTTTAAAACTAAAAGCTTAAAGGTTCAGCAGTCCCGATTATTATTCGTTATTGCTTTTGGCATTAATTCAGGCTTTTAATACCCGGCCGAGCCTCCGCCCCGGTTACCTCGAGCCTCTTTGAACCGCCCTCCCGGCCGGCCTTTTTCTGCCGGTTTTTACGTTTTCATTTTGCATTTCGGCCTTTTTGGTGACCTTTGCACAGGAAATAAGATCCCTTATTTCCTTTTCGCTCAAAGTCCGCCATTTGCCGACCGGCAGCATGCCGAGCGAAAGATTGCCTATTGCGGTGCGCTTAAGACGAGCCACCTCAAGGCCAACCTCGTCGCACATGCGGCGAATCTCACGGTTGCGCCCCTCGTGCAGGGTTATCATCAGAACGACCCTTTCAGGCTCACTGAGCTTTATTTCAACCTCGGCCGGGGCCGTACGCTTACCGTCGAGCATAATTCCGGCGCGGATTCGGTCGAGCTGATCCTCGCTTACCGGAGCCTTTACCGTAACACGGTACACCTTCTGAACATGCCCCGACGGGTGGGTCATCAAATTGGCAAATTCGCCGTCGCTTGTGAGCACTATAAGCCCCTCGGAATCCTTATCAAGCCGGCCGCACGGGTAGACCCTCGCGCCAACATCCTTAACAAGATCGGCAACGCACTTTCTGCCCTTTTCATCGCTCATGGTGGTAACATATCCGCGCGGCTTGTTCAGCATTACATATGCCCTCTCGCCGGATTTTACCACCTTTCTACCGCAAAGCTCAACCACGTCCCGATAGCCGACCTTATCGCCGAGCTCGGCCTTTCGCCCGTTTATCTTTACCCGTCCGTCCGCAATGTACTCCTCGGCCTTTCGCCTTGAGCATACTCCGCATTCCGAAAGGTATTTTTGTACCCTTATGTCCTCATTTTTCATACTTTATGCCGTCTTACTCCGTCATGTTGTCGATATACCATTTTCCGTCAATATGCAGCATATTAACATAGGTCGGTGTGCTTTCGACCTTATCGCCTATGGTCAGTATATCGCAGGTTATAATTATAAGCTCGTCGGCATTATACTCCGACTTGTAGTCAACACCCATATAAACGCCGTTTTCAAGCTTATTGCCGGTCTTTTGCATGTTTTCGACCTTAAAACGGACACTTTCTCCGAACTGCTCCTTAAGCGAAGAAGAAAAAATATTGTTGAACAGCAGCTGTGCGCCGTTATCGCCGTAGTTTTCGTTCACACTGTTTAGCATATCGGGACTAAGACACGACCTCAGCTTTTCGTAATCCCGTGCATTAAGCGCGCTTACATACTTTTTCAGTACGCTCTCGGGCGTCGTCGGTATGCTCGAAAACGGCTTGAATACCGTTAAAACCACCGTAAGACCGACCGCAATCGCCACAATTACGGCCGCCGCAACAAAGGTCTTTGCTCTTTTCTTCCTTTTTTCCTTTAAAGCCTGCTCCTTTTGCTCGGCCGGGGCCGGCTTTGACAAAACGCTCGAAAGCTCATATTCGCTGTCTTTTTCTCTTTTTTTACCCATCTTCATAACCTTTCATTTTACGGCTAAAGCCATTTTTACTTACACCTTAAATATAACACCCGAACCCGTATCAAAGCCGTTTTAACTTGACTTGCTTGTTGTACGCGGCGGGCATAATTCATTAAAAGATCAAAGCTTTTTGCCGCATCCGTTGCAGTATGACGCCTCTTTGCCGTTGACGGTACCGCACTCCTCGCAGGTTTTTGTATGCTTCATAATATTAAGCTTTTGTTTGAGCTCGGCTAAAGCCTGTTTTTTGCGGTCGATCACGTCGACCAGCTTTGCGGCAGCCTCATCGTTTTCGCCATTTTCGGAATTTTTGTCCTTTATGCTATTATAATAAAGTCTTCCAAGCTCGGCGCAGTCGTCATCTATGGATGACTGTACCTTGGCAATCTCTATTTTCAGCTTTTGAATATCTATGGTATCTCCGGCCTTTTTTACCGCCGTATCAAGAATTGATTTTGCCGTAATGCATGAATCCTCAAAAAAGCCCATGAAATAACAACTCCTTATTTAACACGAACGTTACGGATTTTTAAAAAATCCGCTGTCATCCGCTGTATTTACAATTATTATAACAGCACTTGATCCTCCTTGCAAGTTTTAAAGTGTTAACCATTTGAAAACTTATAATCTATACCAATGCAAGGGCGCGCATGAGAAGCCTTTTTGCCGCCTCCCATACGCGCCCTTTTCTTTTAATTTTTTTGCCGCCGATCGATACGCAGCCTAAAGCGCCGACAGGTGCTCAACCCTTTTTGCGCTTAGCCTGAATGGAGTTTATAAGCACGGCGCCGATTATAAGCGCACCCTGCACTATATACTGCATGTAGCTGTCGACTCCGTTTAAGGTCATGGCGTTGTTTATAACACCGAGGAAGATAAGACCCAAGAAGGTGCCCCAGATTTTTCCTGATCCGCCGGAGAGGCTTGCTCCTCCGATTATAACGGCCGAAATAACCTGCATTTCGGAGCCGCGTCCGAACGAGAAGGTTCCGCTCATTACCTGAGACGAGAACAGTATTCCGGCAAATGCCGCACAGAACTGTACTATTATCATAACGGCGATCTTGACTGCCTTTACGTTAATTCCCGAAAGTCTGGCCGATTCGGGATTTCCGCCGGTTGCATAAAGCGAACGTCCGAAACGGGTATATTTTACGATAACCGCAGTTATGATAAAGAAGACAATAAGGAAGAGCGCCGAAACAGGGATTTTGCCGAACAGGGTTCCGGCACCGAACCATTTATACCAGGTAGGCAGTCCGGTTATCGGGAATCCGTTCGAAATAACGGCCGCAAGACCGTAAAGCAAATTAAGCATACCGAGGGTAATAATAAAGGACGGCATCTTGAATTTTGTAAGCAAAAATCCGTTAAACAAACCAAACAGCGAGCAAAGAAGCAGCGCCGCCGCTATTCCTATAACGCAGGCAAGTGTAATAGACATACCCGACGAAACAAGCGTCTCTGTAACAAGGGCTACTATAACGCCGCTGAGTCCGATGGTCGAGCCGACCGAAAGGTCAATTTCGCCGGCGATTATTACAAAGGTCATGCCGAATGCGATAATACCGTTTTTGGAGACGGTATCAAGAATATTAAGAAGATTGTCCACCGAAAGAAATCTGTCCGAGGTAAAGCTTACAGCCACAATCAGCAATATAAGTATCATTTCAAGCACATGTCTTCCCATGAAAGACATAACTTTTTTGCCCGTTGAGACAGTATTTCCGGGCATACCTGTCGGGGATAAGGTCTTAGTGTTTGACATATTCATCTGTCCCTTCGATTGAATTTCAGTTCGCCTGAGCCGGAATATCCTCGCCCATGCATATGGAATAAAGCTCGTTTACGCTTATATTTTCCGGTCGCACCTCACCGCATATACGGCCGGCACGCATGATCAGTATCCGCTGGCACACCTCAAGCAGCTCCTCAAGCTCGGTAGATACCATTATGCTCGAAATGCCCTTTCGGGATGCCTCCCACATTATTTTGAATATCTGCTGCTTTGCATTTACGTCAATTCCCCTTGAGGGCTCGTCAAACAGCATTACCGTCGGAGCGGTGTTAAGCCAGTTTCCTACAACTACCTTCTGCTGATTTCCGCCCGAAAGGGAGCCGACCGTAACCTCCGGAGAGGATACCTTTATTTCCAAATCTTCAATCTGTTTTCTTACATACTCAGCCTGACGATGCTTGTTCATAAATCCGCCGTCGGACAGGCTTTTGAGACTTGCATAGCAAAGATTATCGGCAACCGCATTTTGCAGTATAAGCCCTTCGTTCTTACGATCCTCGGGAGTAAGAGCCATTCCGAGCTCCTTCATCCGTATAAGATTCGGAGAGGTGATGGTCTTTCCTCCGAATTCTATTTTTCCGCTGTCAAACCCGTCGGCACCGAAGATCGATTTTAAAAGCTCGGTTCTGCCCGATCCGAGCATTCCGGCTATTCCGAGCACCTCTCCGCGATGAAGGGTAAAGGATACGTCGGAAAACTTATTCTTCCGGGTAAGTCCCTCAACCTTTAAGACAACATCATCCGAAACCATAAGATCGTCCGGACGACTTTGAACCTCAACATCCCCGAACATCATTTGGATAAGACTCGAACGGGTGGTATCCTGCATATTCACTTTATTTATGAATTTCCCGTCTCTTATTATTGTGCAGGTATCGGCTATTTCCCAAAGCTCCTGCAATTTATGCGAAACATATATTACAATTACGCCTTTATCGCGCAGTGTTTTTACGATTTTAAACAGGGATTCCACCTCGTGTCTCGCGAGCGAGGAGGTGGGCTCGTCAAGCTGCAGGACCTTCGGATTAAAGCTCATGGCCTTGGCGATTTCCACCATCTGCCGTTGCCACATGCTCAGCGACGATACCGGAACATTCGCCGGTATGTCGATTTCCAGCTCGCCGAGCAGATCCCGTACCGTGCTTTCGGCCTTTTTGTAATCAATAAGACCGAATTTCTTCGGCATACGCCCTATAAGTATATTTTCAGCGACCGAAAGCCCCGGAATAAGACTTAATTCCTGATAAACGGTTGCAATTCCGTTTTTAAAGGCGTCGGACGTCGAAGAAAATTTCATTTCCCTGTTATCGAGATAAAAGCTTCCGCTTGTCGGCGGCTGTGCTCCCGACAGTATTTTAAGCAAAGTGGACTTTCCGGAGCCGTTTTTACCGACAAGGGCATGTACCTTGCCGCCCTCAAATTCCACGCTCACGTTATCGAGCGCCAAGGTTCCCGGAAATTGCTTAGAGATGTTTTTGACCGTAAGTATACTCATAAGCCTTCCCTCCCATTTCATTTGCTTTTTTTATTACCGGGGGTTCTCCGGCGTCCGAAAAAACACCGGAGAACCCCCGTTTATCGGGCCGGGATAAACGAAACCTCATGCCATTCTTTTGGTTCCGTTTATCCTTGTACCGCGCCCGTCCGGCACAGTACCGAAAACCCGTATTTAAAAGACTGACTATTCTTTATCAGCCGCCTGTACGTTCCTTAAGGTTTTTAAGGAAGGTATCTATTCCGCTCTGATCGGCACGATCGAGGAGTATTCCGTCAACCGTCTCAATAGCGCCCTTGGTGACACCGGTATTCTCGCCGAGGATGTCCTTTATAAGAAGTTCCATGGATTTATAACCCATCGAATAGGCGTCCTGTCCGGTAACGGCCTGCAAAACGTTATCCGAATCCTTAAGCATGGAGGCTATCTGCTCGGAAGCATCAATACCGAAAACATAGACCGAACCGGCCTTGCCGGCGTTTTTAACCGCCATGGTGGCTCCTACCGTACCGCCGTCGTTAGCGGCAAAAATGACGTTGACATCGGGATGAGCGGTGAGTATGTCGTTAACGGTCGATACCGCGGTATCCTGCATCCAGGCATCCTGATCGGCAACAACTTCAACGCCGGGGAGAGTCTTTACGACATCAAGGAATCCGCCGGAACGGGCAGCGCTCTTTTCGGGGAGAAGCGATTTAAACTGAACAACCGCTATCTTTGCTTTTCCGCCGAGCTTTTCTTCGATGAACTTCTTGGCAACATTACCGGTCGAAGCACCAAGCTGCTTCTGGTCGGATGTATATCCGCCTACAATAAAGTCGGCATTGGCAAGCGTGCTGTCGCAAAGGGTTATCTTCATGCCGTTCGAGGCGGCACTCTTTAACGTGGTTATTGAGGATTCCTCATTAAGCGGAGCTATCGCTATACCCTTTACACCCTGAGTAACGTAGGTGTTTATCTGGTTGGTTTCCTTCGCCTGGTCGTTATTCACGTTGCTTGTAAGACATTTAACACCGTATTTTTTAGCAGCATCGGTATATCCGGTAGAGAGCAGCTTCATAAACTGATCCTCAAGATAAACTATACCGGCGACGGTTATGTCGCTCTTGGAGCCGCTTCCGTCAGATGAAGTGCCGCCGTTGGGGCCGCATCCGGCAAAACTGAACACAAGAAGTGCCGCAAGCGTGATTGCTAAAATTTTTTTGAACATGATTTTCCCTCCGTTTTTTATATTCCTGCAAGGGGTATTAACTACCCTTGCAAAGATTCCATTTTCTGTGCCGGCACATTTCACCGGCGTACCGTACCGGTTTTTAAGGTCTTAGGTTTTTTGTCACCGCTTTACCTTTTACCGGCAACTCATCGGTAAAGCCCTTAAAGCTTTTGGCCGACTACCGGTTTTTAGTCCCTGAGCATAACCGCCTTTACGGCATTAGCCCTATCCTCATGATATTCATTAAGGGCCCTGGGCAGATCTTCAAGCTCAAACCGATGGGTTATCAACCTTTTTACATCCACAAGACCGGCATTTATCATGTCGATACATTTCGGGAAGTAAAGCGCCGGAATGGCATTTGAGCCGCGTATCTGCAGCTTGCGCAGATGGACAACGTTTGAATCGAACGAGGCCACTGCCTCCGGCCCGTAGCTTATTCCGAGGAACGAAACGATTCCTCCGACATTTGTAACATTACAGGCCGTTCCTATTACCTTAGGCGGGGCCGTGACAAGCACTCTGTCCACTCCGCCCTTTTCAAAGGCATAATCCTCAAGCTTTACCTTGTCGGTGTATATTATCTCGTCGGCTCCGTATTCGCGTGCAAGCTCACAGCGTTTTTCGGCCGAAGAAAACTCAGCGGCATATATCTTTCTTGCACCGCTCGACTTTGCCATCTTAAGAGCCATAAGGCCTATGGGCCCGAGTCCCAATACCAAAACATCGTCGTTAAGATGGATGTCGGCCGTCATTACAAGGTCGCACGCAACACCCAACGGCTCCATTATACAGGCTTCCTCAAAGCTCATTTTGTCAAACTTAACGCAAAGCACGGCCGGAACTATTGCAAACTCCGCAAAGCCCATGCTGTTATCCTTCATTTCCATAAAGCTCGGTCCCACAAGATCCCATTCGGGGTGCCCGTTAAGCGAGCAGGTGGCAAGCGGATTAAATGTCGATGTCTCCACCACTATATTGTCGCCGACCTTTACATTTTCAACACGGTCTCCCGTTTTTACGATTGTGCCGGAAAACTCATGCCCAAACGGCTCCCAATCCTTTGCCGCATAAGAGGCGAGAATATTGTCGTGTCCGCAAAAGCCGCATGCTCTTACCTTGACGAGCACTTCGTCCTCTTTTATGTCACGCAGGGTAACATCCCTTACCTCAAACTGATACGGCGCCTTAAGATATGCCGCCTTCATATTTGTCTTCTCCCTTCAAGTACTTTCCGTTTTCATATTAAAACAGATACATAAAATTATCCCCATTTTCGGTGGGTATAACCTAACATCTGCTTTACATCTTCGTTTTAGCATATTGCATTATTTTTGTCAATCACAATACATAACAATTATAAATTATTTTTTTATATATAATACACAAGTCATCGCCAATATTGTGCAATTTCGTCCCAATACTTTCCATAGAAAACTTTAATTTCCAATAAAGTAACAAATATGTAAACATTTTACTCTGCTTACATATTAACCCTTTAACGTGATGTCGATTTAATTCTTTAAAGCGGTCGCCTCGATTAAAAAAGCTCCTTTTTCTCCCTTTATTGTTATCCAAATGCCGGCGAATATACCGATTACAATTATTAAAGGCAGAAAAAACGAAAACCGGCGCTTAAAACATAAAATATAAAAAGCATTACCGGCCGGACATATCACAAAAATCAGGAAAACCGGTCTTTTTGATACGGCCCGGCCGGCATAAAAAAGCAAGCTGTGTTGACTTTTTTACAAAAATGCGTATGATATTATTTAGACGCCGTGCCGCACAGGCAAAATTGCCGCATCGGCAAAAACGATATGGCAAAACGATATATCATATCAAACTTTTTCAGGATATATCCGCCCAATGCCGTCACACTTGTCTTGCCGATAAAATCCGGCCAGAAACAAAGGGCCGATCAGGCGCTAAGGCACGGCCCAAAAGGAGTTGTATAAAATTGAGCGAAAACTGCAGTCATAACTGTTCCGATTGCTCGTCGGATTGCGCTTCAAGAAACCCGGCCGACATGAAAGAACCGCTGAATGCATCGTCCAGCGTTAAAAAGGTAATAGGCGTAGTATCGGGCAAGGGAGGAGTAGGAAAAACCCTTGTCACGAGCCTTTTAGCCACAAAAATGCATATTAAGGGATACAACGTCGGAATTCTCGACGCCGATATAACCGGCCCGTCGGTTCCCCGTGCGTTCGGCTTAAAGGAAAAGGCCGAGGGCACCGAATTCGGCATACTGCCGGTTAAAACCTCCACCGGAATAGACGTAATGTCGGTAAATTTACTGCTTGAAAACGAAACCGATCCGGTAGTCTGGAGAGGACCCGTAATTGCCGGTACGGTAAAGCAGTTTTGGACCGACGTTGTCTGGAGCGACGAGGACTTTTTGTTTGTTGATATGCCGCCGGGTACGGGCGACGTTCCCCTTACGGTATTCCAGTCACTGCCTATTGACGGAATAGTAATCGTCACATCTCCGCAGGAGCTGGTGTCGATGATAGTCGAAAAGGCCGTTAAAATGGCCCGTCTTATGGGGGTTAAGGTGTTGGCTCTTGTGGAAAACATGAGCTATATTGAATGTCCCGACTGTAAAAAAATAATCGAGCCCTTCGGACAAAGCAAAATCGAGCAGACCGCCCGTCATTTCGGAATACCAAACTTCGCACGTATGCCGATAGACCCGGTAATAGCCGCGGCGTGCGACAAGGGCGAGATCGAAAAGGTCGCATCACTTTCACCGAAGGCCGTATCCGATCTTGATAATATTGCCGATATGCTCGAAAATCTGTAAAAAAATATACAGGACAAACGGTTTAATTGCCGTTTTAAAATTCTAAAACCGCACATACCGGGGAGATTTTGTGACGTTTTGGGCTTTATATACCGAAAACGCCCCGGCTGTGCGGCTTTCTGCTAAATATTAAGGTTGGGCATAACATGCTTAAAAATTCGCAGCCGTAAAATATGTGTTGTGCAATAATAAATACAACATCTAATCGGCTAACCAAAACTCAAAAAACTCGGAGAAAAAAATGCAGCTGTTAAACCTTCAGGGAGTGTCAAAGTATTTTTCGGAAAGATGCCTTTTTAAGGACGTCTCCTTTTCGGTCGAATCGGGACGTCACATAGGTGTCGTCGGTGCAAACGGAACCGGAAAAACCACCCTGTTTAAAATGATAACCGGCCGGGAAGAATACGATTCGGGGCGGATAGTAATATCCAAAGCCGCCCGCCTCGGCTATATGGAGCAGCAGGTAACGTCACAGGGCGATTGCACGGCCTACGACTATGTAGAACAGGTCTTCTCTCCCCTTATAAAAGCCGAAAGGGAACTCGACGAGGTAAACGAAAAGCTGCTTTTATCAAGCGACGGCGAGCTTATTTCCCGTCAGCTGCAGCTAAGCGAATATCTCTCCTCAAACGGCGGACTTACATACAAAAACCGGGTCAGAGCCACACTGAAAGGACTCGGCTTTGAGGAAGAGGATTTTGGGCGTTCAATATCGGAATTTTCCGGCGGACAGCGCTCAAAGCTCGCCCTTGCCCGGCTGCTGCTTTCGGATACCAATTTAATGCTGCTCGACGAGCCGACCAATCACCTTGACATATCGGCCGTAACCTGGCTCGAAGGCTTTCTTTCCGGCTATCAGGGCGCGTTTATGGTAATAACCCATGACCGTTTTTTTCTTGATCGGGTTACCGACGCCACCATTGAGCTCGAAAACGGGAAGATAAACTATTTCGGCGGAAAATACACCGTTTACAAGGAAATAAAAAAACAACGGGCCGAATCCGTAAAAAGGGAATACGACGAAAAATTAAAGGAGATAAAACGCCTTGAGGGTATAGTCGAACAGCAGCGCAGCTTTAACCGCGAAAGAAACATCCGCATGGCCGAAAGCAAGCTTAAGGTAATTGACAAAATAAAAGAAAGCCTGGTTGTCCCGCCTGAGGAAGAAAAAACCGTAAGCTTTGATTTTAAATGCAGGGAAAACGGGCCGTATGAGGTACTTAAAGCCGATTCGCTTTCCCTCTCGTTCGGAGATAAAAACATATTTTCAAACCTCGGATTAAAGCTTTTCAAGGGAGAAAAGGTGTTTCTCGTCGGCGAAAACGGATGCGGAAAAACCAGTCTTTTAAGATTGTTAAACGGCGAATATAAATCGGCGGACGGTGGAAACATCACCTTCGGACCGGGGGTGAAATGCGCTTATTTTGACCAGGTTCAGTCCTCCCTTTCGCCCGATAAAACCGCTTTGAACGAGGTGTGGGACAAATATCCCGATATGAACGAAGCCTCCTTACGAAGCGCATTTGCGGCCTTTTTAATGCGAGGGGACGACGTGTATAAAAAGATCTCCTCCTTATCGGGCGGCGAAAAGGCGCGCGTTCAGCTTTTGGAGATCGTTTTAAGCAAGGCCGATCTTCTCATGTTGGATGAGCCGACAAACCACCTTGACATTGCCTCGAAGGAGGCGGTGGAACAAGCGCTCATCGGCTACAACGGAACTCTCATCGCCGTCTCGCACGACCGATATTTTATAAACCGCCTCGCCGACAGGATATATGCCTTTCAAAACGGCCGGCTTACAGAATACAAGGGCAATTACGATTATTATCTTGAAAAAACACAAGGCGAAGAAAATTCGTTAAGCGAATCTGACTACGAAGCAGTCGACAATAAAAAATCCCGGATTTTTGAAAACTCATCGACATCTGTAGCATCCGGAAGAGCTGCTTCCGCCGGACAAGAATACGATAAAAACGAAAAAACCGCAGAAAAAAACACGAACCTTTCCTCCGGCGCCGCCGAATACCGCCGCGCAAAGGAGGAATTGTCCCGTATAAGAAAGCTTAAATCCACCGTCGCTCAAAGCGAAAAACAGCTTGACCTTTTAAGCAAAAGAAAAGACGAGATAAACGAAGAAATGCTGCTGTCAAGCGACAACTATCAGCGGCTCGAGGAATTAACCCATGAACTCGCCGAATGTGAGCAGCGCGAAAACGAAATAATGGCCGAATGGGACAAGGCCGTATCCGAGCTTGAAATCATCGGGCAAAATTAATTTTTCGCTGTCAAAAATTAACTTACATACAAAAACACTTTATGCACACACTATTCTTGCAAACGCGATGAATATTTTTTGTAAGGAGTGTAATTGATCATGGCAAACAAAACTCTCGTTCCCGAAGCCCGCGAGGCTCTCAAGCGTTTCAAGATGGAGTCTGCAAACGAAGTCGGCGTTAACCTTAAGCAGGGTTATAACGGAGATCTGACCTCTAAGCAGGCCGGTTCTATCGGCGGTCAGATGGTTAAAAAGATGATCCAGTCGTACGAAAACGGCATAAAGTAAGTATTATCTAACAAATAAAACGGGATGCTCCTAACAGCATCCCGTTTTATTTGTTAGATATAATTTGGGTTTTAAACCCTTATCCGTCCCGATAAAAACAGGCCGTTAAGTACAATCTAAAACCGAAAAATCATCCGCCCTTAACGTGCTTTGTGTACAGCCGTTATCTTTGAACGCGGCCGGAGCCCGAACCGTTCATAAGAGACTCAACCTCAGACGCGCTGACAAGGTTGTAATCCCCCTCGATCGTATGCTTAAGGCAGCTCGCCGCAACGGCAAACTCAATGGTCTTTTGAGGATCAAAGCCAGACATAAGCGAATATATCAGTCCTCCGCCGAAGCTGTCGCCGCCGCCAACCCTGTCGACAATGTGTATTTTATACTGACGGCTGAAATAGTAATCGCTGCCGTCATAAAGCATGGCCGACCAGTTGTTGTCGTTGGCCGAGATCGACTCTCTGAGGGTAATTGCAACCTTTTTAAAGCCGAAGGTATCGGCAAGGGTCTTGGCAACGTATTTATATCCCTCGCCCGATACGTGGCCGCCCTCGATATCCGACGACGGATCCTTTATGCCGAAAACGTCGTTCGCGTCCTCCTCGTTGGCAATGCAAACATCGACATAGGGCATAAGTCCGGTCATGACCTCGCGTGCTTTATCCCTTGTCCAAAGCTTTTTGCGGTAGTTAAGGTCGCAGCTTACGGTAAGGCCCTTTGCCTTGGCAGCCTTAACGGCAGCAAGACAAACCTCGCTCATTGAATCGGAAAGGGCCGGAGTAATACCGGTAAAGTGGAACCAATCGGCTCCCTCGAAAGCCTTGTCAAAATCAAAATCGCTCAATGTCGCCTCGGCAACGGCAGAGCCTGCCCGGTCGTAAACCACCTTTGACGGACGCTGGCTGGCACCCTTTTCAAGGTAATATATGCCTATTCTCTTGCCGCCGCGGACGATAAGCGAGGTGTCTACCCCGTACCGGCGCAACGAATTTACGGCCGACTGACCTATTTCGTTCTCGGGCAGCTTGCTCAAAAACGCGGCGTCAACGCCGTAGTTAGCAAGGGAGACCGCAACATTAGCCTCACCGCCTCCGAAGGTCGCTCCGAATTTGTCAGCCTGTACAAAACGATAATACCCCTCGGGGGCAAGTCTGAGCATAAGCTCGCCGAAAGTAATAGCTCTCATTTTAATTTACTTCCCTTCTCTTGCTTTTTTGACTATTTCAACCGCTTCACGGGTCATTCTTTCAATCTCGTCAAAACGTCCCTCGTTTATGAGGTCCGATTTTACCATAAAGCTTCCGCCGCAGGCGAGGACCTTCGGATTTGCGAGGTAATCGGCAAGATTTTTCTCGTTTATTCCGCCGGTCGGCATGAATTTAACGCCGCCGTACGGTGCGCTGAGCGCCTTTATCATTTTAAGTCCGCCGGCTGCCTCCGCCGGGAAGAATTTAAGAACCTTAAGACCCAGTTCCAGTCCCTTTTCGATCTCGCCGGGGGTCATAACGCCGGGGATTATGGGAACGCCTATGCTCTGACAATGCTTTACGACCGTAGGATTGAGTCCCGGGGAAACAATGAATTTAGCCCCTGCGGCAACCGCCCGATCAACCTGCTCGACGGTCAGAACGGTTCCGGCGCCGGTCAGCATATCAGGAAATTCGTCCGTAACCAGCTTAATCGCATCGGCGGCGCATTCGGTACGGAAGGTGATCTCCGCCGCCGGCAGTCCGCCCGAAATAAGGGCGCGGCACAGCGGTACGGCATTTTTGACATCATCAATCTTTATTACCGGCAAAACGCCGAGTTTACTTATTGCGTCAAACATCTTCAAATGCTCTCCTTAAAATATTTTAAACTTTAATAAAGCTGATTTTGCAACAGCTTAAACTCCCGAATAGGCCGAAAATCCGCCGTCTACCGGAACGACTATTCCGGTAACAAAGGAGGCAGCCTCATCGTCGATAAGATAGCTGAGTGTTCCGAGCAGCTCTTCGGGCTTGCCGAAGCGGCGCATCGGAGTTCCGGCTAAAATCTTGTCGGTCCTCGGCGTCGGGGTTCCGTCCTCGTTAAAAAGCAGGGCCTTGTTCTGATTGGTAACAAAAAATCCCGGAGCAATGGCGTTTACCCTTATATTCGCACCGGCAAAATGCACCGCAAGCCACTGGGTGAAATTGCTCACCGCCGCCTTGGCGCCGCTGTATGCAGGAATTTTGGTAAGGGGAGTAAATGCATTCATAGACGAGATGTTTACAATGCAGCCGCTGCCGGCTTCGATTAAATCCTTGGCGAAAACCTGGGTCGGAAGCAGTGTTCCGAGAAAGTTCAGGTTAAAAACAAAGGACACTCCGTCGGGGTCAAGATCGAAAAACGATACGACCGAAGGATCGTCTATATCCTCTTTTTTAAAGTATTCGTTGGTGGTGGTGCCCTTGGGGTTGTTGCCGCCGGCGCCGTTTATAAGTATGTCGCACCGACCGAGCTTTTCGATTACCGTGCCGTGTGCCTTTTCAAGACTCTCCTTCGAGAGAACATTGGCTTCAACCGCAATCGAGGTACCGCCCGCGGCGTTTATTTCGCCGCTTACCTTTTCGGCCGCTGCAAGGTTAAGGTCAAGCAAGGCTACCTTAAAGCCCTTTGAGGCGAGATATTTTGCAAAGGTGCTGCAAAGCACGCCGGCAGCGCCCGTAATAACAACCGTTTTTTTACCGTTTTCACACATTTTAAAGTGCCTCCCATATTCCGTTGAGATATGCCGCTCCGAGTGCACGGTCGTAAAGGCCGTAGCCGGGGCGTCCCTTTTCGCCGAATATCATACGACCGTGGTCGGGTCTGGTGTATCCGTCGAATTTATTGTCTTTAAGTATTTTCATAATGCGGACTATATTAAGCGAACCGTCGGCCGAAAAATGTCCCGTTTCCTCAAAGCTGTCGTCCGGATAAAGAAGGACGTTTCTCACATGCATAAAATGTATACGGCCGTTTGCCGAATATTTCTCGATCATCGGGTAAATATTATTCCTTGCCGAGCAGCCGAGCGAGCCCGTGCAAAAGGTCAGTCCGTTTTCGGTCTCGTCGTAAAGCTTCAAAAAGCGATCGATGTTTTCTTCGCAGGTTATTATTCTCGGAAGTCCGAATATCGGATATGGCGGATCGTCCGGATGTATCGCCATTTTTATTCCCGATTCCTTAGCCGCGGGAATAACCGCGTCGAGAAAGTATTTAAGATTATCAAAAAGCTTATCCTCCGATACGTTTTCGTACTCGGCAAACAGCTTTTTCAGCTCATCCTTCTCGTAGCTCTCATCCCACCCCGGCAAAGAAAACTCGCCGTTTATGGGATCCATTTTAAGAAGATCCTTCTTGTCGTATGCAAGGCAGGTCGAGCCGTCCTTGCGCTTTTTGGCAAGGGTGGTACGCGTCCAGTCAAATACCGGCATAAAATTATAGCAAATAACCTTTACTCCGGCCTTACCGAGCCGACGTACGTTCTCGCAATAATTAGCTATAAGACGGTCCCTCGAGGGCTTGCCGAGCTTTATGTCCTCGTGCACCGGAACGCTTTCGATAACCGAAAACTCAAGACCGTGCTCAAGGGTGGTCTTTTTAAGGGCATTTATACTTTCCTCGCTCCACACCTCACCTACCGGGGTATCGTACACCGCCGTTACAATGCTTTTCATATTGGGTATCTGGCTTATGTATTCGATCTTTACGGGATCATCCGGCCCGTACCATCTGAACGACATTTTCATAAATTCAATATCTCCTGATTAAAGACTTTTCGGAAAATGTTCCGTGCCGAACCTTAAGCTGTAAAACCGGCATAAAATCAAACCGCCGCGCGTGCTGTTTTTTTAACCGTTTAAAAAAGCCATAGCGGATTTTTATTATACTGCATAATACAATAAGGCTCAGCCGCCTTTTATATTATAACACACCGCAAAAAAATAACATTGCTATTATTGCGCAAAATGATGTACAATTGTGCTGAAATAGGATTCATCACCCGTTTTGCCACGATTTTAACGGAATGAACAAAAAACAAAATTGCTGAAAACGGAGACTGCCGATAACAAGCAGTCCCCGTCTTTTACGGATGCTGTAAATTCCTGATATTCCGCAAGGCGAATAAATCCCCTCGCCCGCTTAAATTCAACAATGACCTTTAATCTCCGTTATGTCCGTCAATTAAGACCCGTACATACATCCGGCCACAGGTTTTTTCGATAACGCAACAAGCCGGCTGAATTTTACACCGTTACCCGGTTGTCCTCGACCCTCGATTTTATAAAATCGAGAACATTCTCGGGTTTTAGCCCGAGCACATATGCAAACTCGTCGTAAACCACCTTTTCGGCCTCGCGAAAAACCTTTTCGTCCGCAATATGCAGCTTCCGGCCGTTCGCACGCTGGTTCCTCGCATGGGTATAAAGGGTCTTTATCACCTGCAGCATCTTTTTACGGTCGCCGGAGAGCAGAATCTCCTTATACAAATGCTCCCGTTCGTTACCGTCGTCGGTCCATATAAAATTTGCGTCGGACATGGAATCGATTATTCCGAGCACCTCGTCGGCACTGAGCAGATTCCTCATGCGCGACATCAGCTTTTCATTGCCTATTGGGACATAAATCTTTGTGTTGTTGCCGAAAACGGTATGTAAAACGTAATAATCCTCGCTTTTTCCGCCGAAATCACGCTTGGTTATCTCGTCAATAACACAGATTCCCTGTACTCCGTAAACCACGGTATCATTAACCGCAAACATAGAATTAGCACCTTCTTTCAGTAGGGAAAATAAGTATTGTGCTGTATTTCACCTTGCCAAATTTTTATACTTTGATTATATCACATCCGGCATAAAAATGACATAGGCAAAATGAACAAAAAACGGCATAAATCCACGATTTTCAAAGGGTTTGCAGCGGTCTTTTTCTCAATGATTTTTCTGCCTGTCGGTTTGTCAATGATGTGTTACAAAATCAGAAGAGTTCGCCGTTAAGCTTAAAGGCATTAATATAATCGGCAGG
>CAKSCM010000012.1 GCA_934444365.1 uncultured Eubacteriales bacterium
TTTGGGAATGCTTGGTCTCGTTTTTGCTCCAGACCTTTTCGCCGGTGTGGTTTTCGGAATCCTTATCGCCGTATTTTGCAAGACAAACGTCACAGGTCGCCTGCTCGGTGCAGGTGGCAGTACCCCCGACATGATTGTTGCAGATTATAGTACCGTCGCGTACGATGGTGCCTAAAAGGTTTATTATTCCGTTGTTGGTAAAGGTCTTGCCCTGAGGAACAATAAGGGAAGTACCCTCGGGAATGGTAAGTGTGACACTGCTGTCTAACGTTACATCCGCCGGGATAGTAGCACTGCCTATAACCTTGCCGGAAGTACCGCTTATAAGCACGCTGTTTTCAATGCTGTCGGGAGATTCGTCAAAGGTCTCCGGACCGGTGACCTCTACCCACGAGCCGGACACATTAACGCCGGCACTGCTGTAAATCGAATACCATCCGTCGCCGCCGACAGCCTTAACCAGGCTGTTTGTCAGTTTTATGGCTCCGGAGGAGCTGAGAGCGTTACCGTTCGGTGTATTAGACTTTAATGTACTGTTTTCAACGGTTACGCCACCGGCCGCATACACAGCGGAATACTCGCCGAAAGCTTTGGCCTCAATATAAGCGCCGTTTGCCTTGAAGCTTTTGTCAATCCAAAGAGCGTTCGAATACTCGCTGCTCACATCAAGATTTCCGCCGTTCATAATAAAATCGGTTTCTGTATACACGGCAGCGCCGTATGCGGTCGCCTTTAAGGTCGCGTCGTCTTCGACGGTAATATCGGCATTACTGATAATTCCGAATCCAAAATATCCGCCGGAGCTGTCTCTTCCCTGTGCTTCAAGATAAGCGCTGTCCTGAAGCTTTATCGTAGCGCCGAATGACGCACTCAGACCGTCGACGGCGTAATCAGACTGATTTGCAGCGTCGGCCTGCAGGCAGCGAAGCTTAGCGTTATCCTTTAATAAAAGCGAGTGGGATACTTTGCTCGTGACGCCTAATCTAAGGGGCGGATAATTAGTGTTGCTGATATAGGTGACATCGGCGCCCCCCTCGAGCACACAGGTACCGTTCCACTGGCTGCTGTCGCCGGCATTTGTGGGCTGAGAAACTATAACCTTGGTATCCTTAATGGTAAGGGTGCTGAGATTATTCGTATCATTACTCTGTGTAGATCCGAGATCGTCGCTGTTAAGGGTACCGGTACCGCTTATATTCAGATTAACAGAATACAGGTGTTTAACCGTGTTGACGGTTCCATCCATTACCTCAACAACCAGCTTTGCTCCGTACGTATTTGTAATGACTACATTACCGTTTAAAGTGGCGTTGTTAAGACGTATATAAAAGGTCTTTACCGGATCGGGAGAATTGCTTCCCCACATTCTTATTTCCCTGTCGGTGGTACCGGTAAGCTCGTATACCACGCCGTCTTTACTAAGGTTAATGGCATTATCAAAAACCTTGTAATTTTCGTTTTCGGTATTAGCCATGCCAACGTCGATAACTACATCCGACGGATCGGCAGCAAAGATCTGCCCCGAAAAAATGCACAGCATCATACTCAGTGCCAAAAGCACTACTGTAACCCTTTTCATGTTTTACCTCCCATGATTTTTATCGATTGATATTTTATCACATTCAGGCTGTTTTTGCAACCGATTTAAGGCAAACACAAAAAATTTTACAGACAAACAGCATCACATAAAAACGACAAAAAAGGATCGCAAAACATACCGAAAAACACGCTTGCGATACAGCCGGTAAAGCCGCTGTCGGGGCAGCGGATTATGTCTCGTGTAATGATAAAAGATAATCTAAAAAAATGATAATTAAAATTCAAAAACAAAACCGCCCCGACGACCAATGATCATCGGGACGGTTAAAGCATTATTTATTAAAGCTGTTTACAGGAAAACGGAATTAATACATTCCGGCGCCGCCTGCTGCCGCCGCGGCCGCTGCTGCAGCATTTGCCGCTGCCGCATCCTCTTTCTTTTCGGCTATAAGACTCTCGGTTGTAAGAACCATCGCCGCTACCGAGGAGGCATTCTGAAGGGCCGAACGGGTAACCTTGGTAGGATCGACTATTCCGGCCTTAAACAGATCAACATACTCCTCGCTGTAAGCATTGAAGCCGTAGTTGATACCGTCGTGAGCGCGGACGTTGTTTACAATAACCGAGCCCTCAAGTCCGGCGTTGAAAGCGATCTGGCGCATCGGCTCCTCAAGGGCCTTTGCAACGATCTTGACACCGGTACGCTCGTCGCCCTCGACCGACTCGAGCAGCTTTTCAACATCGGGCAGAACGTTTATAAGAGCCACGCCGCCGCCGGCGACAATGCCCTCCTCAACCGCCGCCTTGGTTGCCGAAAGAGCGTCCTCAATGCGGAGCTTTTTCTCCTTCATCTCAACCTCGGTTGCCGCACCGACCTTAATGACCGCTACGCCGCCCGAAAGCTTGGCAAGGCGCTCCTGGAGCTTTTCTCTGTCGTAATCGGAGGTGGTGGTCTCTATCTGAGCGCGGATCTGACCGACCCTCGCCTTTATCTCGTCGCTGTTGCCGGCGCCGTCTACGATAATGGTGTTTTCCTTTGTAACCTTGACCTGACGTGCACGACCGAGCTGGGCAACGGTGGTGTCCTTAAGCTCAAGTCCGAGATCGGCGGTAATAACCTGACCGCCGGTAAGGGTGGCAATATCGTTGAGCATTTCTTTTCTTCTGTCGCCGAACCCCGGAGCCTTTACGCAAACACAGGTAAAGGTACCGCGGAGCTTGTTGACAAGAATGGTAGCGAGAGCCTCGCCCTCAACATCCTCGGCGATAAGTATAAGCTTCTTGCCCGACTGTACTATCTGTTCAAGCAGGGGAAGAATCTCCTGAATGTTGCTTATCTTCTTGTCGGTTATAAGAATGTACGGATCGTCAATGACGGCCTCCATCTTATCGGTATCGGTTACCATGTAGGGAGAAATGTATCCGCGGTCGAACTGCATACCCTCGACAACCTCGCACGAGGTCTCGGCGGTTTTTGATTCCTCAACCGTAATGACGCCGTCGGCCGTTACCTTTTCCATAGCCTCGGCAATGAGCTTGCCTATGGTCTCGTCGGCAGCCGAAACGGTACCTACACGGGCAATATCCTCGGTGCCAGAAACCTTCTGGGAATTCTTTTTAAGTCCCTCGACCGCAACGTCGACAGCCTTCTGAATACCCTTTTTGACGATCATGGGGTTGGCGCCCGACGTAACGTTCTTCATGCCCTCGCGAACAAGAGCCTGAGCGAGCAGCGTCGCGGTGGTAGTACCGTCGCCGGCGATATCGTTGGTCTTGGTTGCTACCTCTTTTACAAGCTGTGCGCCCATGTTCTCAAACGGATCCTCAAGCTCGACCTCTTTTGCTATGGTTACACCGTCATTGGTTATAAGGGGAGCGCCGTATTTTTTATCAATAACAACGTTACGACCCTTAGGTCCCAAGGTTACCTTTACGGTATCCGCAAGCTTATCCACACCGGCCTGAAGCGCTTTTCTTGCTTCCTCGCCGAAAATTACATCCTTTGCCATAAAAAATTACCTCCAAACAATTAAAAAAGCTTAAATACCAAATTATTCGACAACCGCAAGAATGTCGCTCTGGCGTACGATTGTGTATTCCTCGCCGTCAAACTTTACCTCAGTGCCGGAATACTTGCCGGTTATAACCTTATCGCCGACCTTTACATACATCGTTATTTCGTTTCCGTCAACGTTGCCGCCCGGGCCTACCGCCACTACTTCGGCGATCTGGGGCTTCTCCTTGGCGGAGCCGGCAAGAATTATGCCGCTTTTGGTTGTTTCCTCGGCTTCGACCGTCTTTACCACTACACGGTCTGCAAGGGGTTTAATAGTCATTTTATATTCCTCCCGAAACAAATTATAGGTTAAAAGTATGTTTAGCACTCTTTGCTCCCGAGTGCTAATTATTATTATAGCCACTCATTTTGAAAAATCAACCCCTTTTTCCAAAATTAATAAATTATTTAAAATTAAGGCAACAATAAAACCTACACGGCGAAATTACACTTTAATTTTAAATTCGATAATCGAGCATCCGTCCGACATTCTCATAAAAACGAAAACTCCCGGCAAAACGTTTAACGCTTAATGCCGGGATAAAAACCGTTGTTTTTTTTTGATGAAAATTCAAATCATTAATTGCAATCAGTCTCTTCGTATTTCGTTCGAGCCGCTTAAAACATCCTCGCGTTCTCTGAACAAAAGCGATATACACCATACAGCCGCCAGTCCCACAAGGGTGTAGATTATTCGGGCGATTACGGAATCCTGTCCGCCGAAAATCCAAGCGACTATATCAAACTTAAAAAGTCCCATACTTCCCCAGTTGAGTCCGCCGATTATGGCAAGTATAAGGGCTATTCTGTCAAGCACCATTTAAAAATTCAGCTCCTTTGCAGTGTGCTGATGATATTATTGCCCGAAAATCTTTTTTTATTCGCCCTGCTTATCCGCAATTTCGTTTTTAAGAATTTTTGTTTTATATTGTGAAATTTCAAATATTGTTGTATAATACCTCACGAAAAGACATAGGCTTTTACAAACACAAAAAGGGGCGTGCGATAAATGCCGTTTGAAGAGATATCCGTAAAAGACATAAAAGAAAATTTTATCAAATTAATAGCCGATGATTACATGCTCATAACGGCCGGAAATACCGACAGCTTCAACACCATGACCGCCTCCTGGGGCGGTGTGGGCGAAATGTGGGGATACGATGTTTCTATAATCGCCGTTCGCCCGACAAGGTACACCTTCGGCTTTTTGGAGGAAAGCGATTTTTACACCCTTTGCTTTTTCGATAAGGAAAAGGGCAAAAAGGTGCACGCCGTATGCGGTTCAAAAAGCGGAAGGGATGTAAATAAGGTCTCTCTTGCCGAAATAACCCCATTTTCAATAGGCGATTCGGTCGCCTTTGAGGAGGCGAGAATAGTAATGCTCTGCCGTAAGCTTTACACACACCTGCTCGATCCGGACCGTTTTCTCGATCCCACAATAGAAAAGTGGTACAAGAACGATTATCACAAAATATACGCCGGCGAGATTATAAAAACACTTATAAGGAAATAAAATTTTGCTAGTCTGAAAGACCGGCGGAATAAAAATCATCAAACAAACGAAAAAGGGCTGTAAAACCGCATTTTACAGCCCCTTTTATTTTTCAAAAAATCAATAGCCGAAACGGCCCTCAATTGATTCGTCGTTGAATATCCAGTCGCGGACGATTATTTTTTCGTATTCGGTATCCGAACGTCTTATTATAACCTTGTCAATGCCGGCGTTTATTATCATCCGTTTACACATAGAACATGACGAAGCATCCGGAATTATCTGTCCCGTTTTGGCATCCCGTCCGACAAGATAAAGGGTGCTTCCTATCATCTCGGCGCGCGACGCGTTTATTATGCAGTTGGCCTCTGCATGCACCGAACGGCAAAGCTCATAGCGTTCTCCTCTCGGAATATTCATGCTTTCCCTGATGCACACACCCATATCTATGCAGTTTTTGCGGCCGCGCGGCGCACCGGAGTAGCCCGTAGCTATTATCTGGTCATGCCGCACTATTATTGCACCGAAATTCCGCCGTAAGCAGGTCCCTCTCTCAAGCACCGTAGCCGCAATATCAAGATAATAATTATTCTTGTCAATTCGTTTGTACTTCCCGTCCATAACAATCCCCCGCAAAAGATTTTTCCGGCCGCGCTTAAAATGTCGGTTTTTGCCGTTTTTATATTTTTATTATATTTCATTGCAGCCGGCTTTTCAAGTACCGATTGCACGGTCGATGTGTTTTTATAAATACGAATTGATTATCGCCATTACCTCACGCACCCAGTACCCCGGCAAAAAGTACCAATCGGTCGCACAGGGGATTGACCGGGCGTTGTTTATCCCCACAGTTTTAAGCTCCCTCGCACATCTGTACTCGTGGAAAAAATCGGTCGCCACAACAACATTTTCGGACAACGAATTTTTCCTTATAACATCGCTTGAAAACCGCATATTCTGACGGGTATTAAGAGAATTTTCCTCGGTGTATATCCTGCTTTGGTCGATACCGTGCTTTTCGACAAGATACTTTTTCATAACAAAGGCTTCGGTATACTGCTCGTTTGTGCCCTTTGATCCCGATACAACGCAAAGACTGTCCGGATTATCTTTTAAGTATACGGCCGCTTTGTCGAGCCGGCGCGAGAGCATTAAGCTCGGCTGATCCCCCCGTATCTGTGCGCCGGCGACAATTACGGTAGAACCCTTTGTCTCCCCTTCCGGATAAAGGGTCGCCGAACGTATCATAAAAAACGAAATAATAATAAAGACGGCGGCGCATATGCACGCTACGGCTTTAAAGGCTATAAAAAAAGCTTTTCTTATTCTTTTGGCCGAAAAATACCGGTTGATCCGATCGTGAAAAGCAAAATAAAAAAACATTGCCGCCGATGCTAAACACCCGACGTATACTCCCGGATGCACCACCGAAACCGCCGCCGGTAGCAGCGTCCAAAAAAACAAAACGGCGCTTATAACCGCTATTATCCGGTACAAAACCGCCTTGCCGCTTTTTTTATCGGCCTGCTCCTTCGGTTCATTAAAAGATTCCTGCCCGCCGGCAAAAGCCGGGGTTTTCGACACGCCTGCCGGTGATATAAGCTTTTTAAAATACAAATTGCGGTCAAGCAGTAAAAAAAGCGGTATTCCTATAACCAGGCATACGCAAAGCTCGCCGAGGGCCACCCATGCCGCCGTCGGCAAAAAGGCTGCTATTCCGGCGTCGGGAGTCAAAAAGGTTATCTCGCCGCCTATTATTATTCCGTTTACAACGGCCGGCATAATAAAGCTCGGCAGCGGAATTCCTTTTACCCTTACATTCCTGAGCAAATACCCGAACACACCGGCCAAAGCGGTGGCAAGGGTTCCGAAAATAACATCAACAATCCCGTACGGACTGAAAATATTCGCAATAAAGCAGCCGAGGGAAAGCCCGACTACCGCCTCCGGACAAAAAACAGCAAGTACATTAAGGGCCTCCGATACCCTGAACTGAACCTGCCCGTAGGATATTGCGCTGAGCGCTAAAGTCGAAGCGGCATATACCGCCGCAATCACCGCCGTCATAGCTGTTTTTCTGATTTTAAATCTCATTTCAACGCCGATTTTTTAGCGGCCGCCCGGCCGCCTTTTAAAATACCTTTCCAAAATATTTTTTATAATTATACATTACATACGAAACTATTACAAGCGTAATTCATATTATTAAATGTCCGTTTATGTATTATTGTGTTGCACCTAAGGTACATTGAGAAAAACACAGGTTGCGCCGGATATATAAAATCCGTGTGCGACACTTATTAAACGGCAAGAATCGAATTGGAGTGATATTTTTTGAACAACCTGAAAATCGGCTCAACCGGTACCGAAACCTACATATTGCAGTCCGCTTTAAACCGCTCGGGACATAATATCGCCGTAGACGGAATATTCGGAGAAAAAACTCTGCACGCTATAAAGCAATTTCAGATAGAACACGGGCTTTCTCCCGACGGAATTGCCGGACCCAAAACCGCCAAAAAGCTTGAAGACTATATAAGGGGCTTTACACGTCACACCGTCGTACGGGGGGATACACTTTATTCGGTTGCAAAGGAGCATTCGACCTCGCCCGCGGCTATTGCAGCCGCAAACCCAAATGTAATGCCGGGCAACTTAAAGATAGGATCGGTCCTTACAGTCCCATATTCGTTTCCCGTTGTAATGACCGACGTTCCCTACACCTACGAGCTCACCTCCCTCATCATCCGGGGCATACTCGCAAGGTACCCGTCGGTTAAGGATCGCTCTGCAGGTCAGAGTATTATGGGCAGACCGCTTACCGTCATGAGTATCGGCGAAGGAAATAAAACTCTTTTTATCAATGCATCTCACCATGCAAACGAATGGATAACCACCCCGACGGTTCTTAAATTCTTTGAGGAATACTCGTCGGCTGCCACCTTCGATAAACCCATTTACGGTTTAAGCGCAAAGATGCTGTTTTTATCCTCAAGGCTTGTAATGCTGCCCCTTGTAAACCCCGACGGGGTTGATCTTGTAAACGGGATAATATCAAACGGAAAATATTACGACGGAGCCAAAATGATATCGTCCGACTATCCCGATATTCCCTTCCCGTCGGGCTGGAAAGCAAATATTGCAGGAGTGGATCTTAATTTACAGTATCCGGCCGACTGGGAGCTCGCGCGAGAGATAAAATACGCCCAGGGGTACACCTCTCCTGCTCCGCGCGATTACGTCGGCCCGGCTCCCCTTTCGGCCCCCGAAAGCACCGCCGTATACAATCTTACAAGATCAAACGACTTCGCCGTTACGCTGTCGTACCACACCCAGGGCAACATTATATACTGGCGGTTTAAGGATATGCTGCCCAAGGGGTCGTTCGAGCTTGGAAAGCTCCTTGCCGATAAAAGCGGATATCCCCTTGCAAAAACGCCGTATGCCTCATCAAACGCCGGATACAAGGATTTTTTCATTCTCGACTACAACCGCCCGGGCTACACGATCGAGGCGGGCTTTGGGCAAAATCCCCTGCCGATATCGCAATTTGACGGCATTTATGCGGCCAATGCCCCCCTTATGTCTCAGGCCCTCGCATGGGTCGCCGGAGAATAACAAAGCGGTAATAAAAACACCGCCGCAAAATCTCCGTAAATAAAACTAAAAATACCGATATCCTCTGCAAAACAAGCAGATGTATCGGTATTTTTTCTTTGTTGTTTCCCAATGAAAGGATAGTGCTTAAAGGTTAACCGTTATCCTCTCTGATAAAACCACCGTATTGCATTCGCCGGGGTGTTGCTTTATTAAAACACCGCACTATTCGCTTTGGCGATGCATGCATTCGAGCGGATTTTCGGAGCATTCCTCATCGCTCGGGAAAAATTCATCCATCGGGAATCTGAGCCGTCTGAACAGCTCACACGGATCGTCGGTGGTGGTTACGCATTCCTTATCGGGAATGCAGAAATCATATACCGGTACCAACATCTGTACGTTTCTTACAAGCTGTACCACCGTAAAGAGCCCGAGGGTAACCGCAACATAGCGGTTTGTGCTTCCGGTGTAGGGCGTACCCTTTATTACGTTGGTCACATACGACGGTACCGAGCAGCTGCAATCATTCTGGCAGCAGCCGCAGGCTATATCGGCCGCGAGCACTACCGGGTCGACCGTCTGAACATGGGCCTTGGGCAGATTAGCCGTTACGGGCAGCTGATTGCTCGAACCCGTCGGATTGTATTCGCTCGAATAGATCTTCGCGCTGCCCTCTCCGCCGCACAGAATGACCTTTTTGCTCCACACCGCAAATCCCGTAACGGTATTCGGAACCTGCTCTCCGCACGAATAAAGATCGCATACCACCGAAAAATAGAAGACCATATCCACCGCATAATATCCGCGGTTGAAGGTTACCGGCTCGACGTTTACCTCAACGTTGATTATCTCGGCGCTTTTAGCCCTTACTCCGACGGCCGTTTCAACGCTTTGCTGGTCGCTTTCGGAAAAGCAGACCTGTAAGTCGGACAGACAGTCGCGGTCGCAGCATGAATCATATACCCGTCCGGCATCAATGCAAACGGCATCCTTAAAGCAGCCGTTTATTTCAGCCATAAAAAATTCCCCCTTATGTTATTGACATTAACACCATCATCGGCTGACAAGGGCAAACACGCCTACCAATGCATTTTTTCGTTTTTTGCCCTTTTCAACCGATGGTACGGTTAGTATCAATAACATTGTATGTAACAAGGGGAAAAAGTTACCTGATTATTTATGTTTGCCCCTATCGGCCGGCCGTACAGGGTAAAAATTCTTGCACCCGGCAAAATTCTTCTGCCGGGTGCAACACTCGTAAAAAATATTAAGCTAAAGCTCCGAATGAATCGCTTTTTCCGCCGTCGCGGCAATACTACTGCTTATTCTCCGTCCCCGATGTAAGCAGGAAATTCCACGAGCTTGAGCACATATCCTCTATTCCGTGTACCGCAACCCAGCCGAGCTCGTTTTTCGCCTTGGTCGGGTCGGCATAGCATTCGGCGATATCGCCCGGGCGGCGATCCTTTATAATGTACGGAACCTTTACGCCGTTGGCCTTTTCGAAGGCCTTTACAATATCGAGAACGCTGTATCCTCTGCCCGTTCCGAGATTGTAGACCCTTACTCCGCCGAGGTTTTCGAGCGCCTTTATGTGGCCTACGGCAAGATCGCATACATGGATATAATCACGCACACCGGTTCCGTCATGGGTCGGATAGTCGTTGCCGAAAACGTTAAGATAGGGCAGCTGACCGGCAGCCACCTTAACAATATAGGGCATAAGATTGTTCGGAATTCCGTTTGGCTCCTCACCTATAAGGCCGCTTTCATGAGCGCCGATGGGATTAAAGTAACGAAGCAGAGTTATATTCCACTCGTTATCCGAAACATAAATGTCGCGGAGGATATTTTCTATCATAAGCTTGGTGCTGCCGTAAGGATTGGTGGTCGAAAGCGGAAAATCCTCCTTGATCGGCACGCTCTTCGGAGCGCCGTAAACCGTAGCCGACGAGCTGAAAACAATATTCTTGCAGCCGTGCTTACGCATGACCCTACAAAGCAAAAGGGTTCCGGTAATATTGTTATGATAATAGGTAATGGGCTTTGCGACCGACTCGCCTACGGCCTTGAGTCCGGCAAAATGTATGACCGCGTCGATCTTCTGCTCGGAAAATACCCTGTCCATCCCTTCCTCGTCCAGAATATCGCATTTATAGAACTTTACGCTTTTGCCCGAAAGCTTTTCGATCTTACCGACGACCGATTCCTTTGAATTTATAAGATTGTCAATTATAACGACCTCATATCCGTTTTTCAAAAGCTCGATACATGTATGCGAGCCTATATATCCGGTTCCTCCGGTAACAAGTATTCTCATTAGATTTCACCCTCCGTTTTTCATCGTTATATAAAACTGTTTTTATTGTGTTCTCTATTGTATTTGCCGCATTAAAACACATCACAATATATCACAAACATCTTACTGTTACAATTGCTTTTTTCTCATCGGTGCATTTTTTTACGGCATTGAGACGGCGATATTCCCATGCGCTTTTTAAAGCTTAAATTCATGCTGTTTATATCGGCAAATCCTGCAGCCTCGCACACCTGGGTTACCGATAAATCGCTCATCATAAGCAGCTCATAAGCCCGTTTGACCCGTATATCGTTGATGTAATTCATGGGAGATGTACCGGTGCGCTCCTTGAACCACCGGCAAAAATACGAACGTGAAAAGCCGATATGTCCCGAAAGATCGTCAAGGGTGACCTGACGGTCGTACACCGTATACATATAATTTATAACGTCGCTTAATTCGTCCGACGGCAAGGCCTCCGAGTCATTACAATCAGAATAAAAGGACAGCAGCATGCCGATAATCAGCAAAACAATTCCCCTGACATATGCGTCCGAGCATTCCCCCGACGCCAGTTGTCCCGGCGTTTTTTCGAGCCGCTCGAAAAGCTGGTACAAAAATCCGTCCGCCGGCTTTATAACGGTAGAAATCTTCCTTTCTCCGTTTAAAAGGGAGGATATCTCGTCCGAGGATTCCGATCCGGAAATTTTAAGATTTTTTAAATCGGCAAGAAAAAACTCGGTCTGACCGTCGGTAATAAAATCGGCGCTGTGAACCTCAAACGGAGCGAAAACCGCTATATCACCCGGTCCGACCTTAAACATACCGCTGCCGCATTTGATTTCGGCCTCGCCGCTTTTCATCCACCAGATCTCAATACGCTCATGCCAATGAGGGCGAAGGCGTGTGCCGGATGCTCTGTCCTGACAGCTTATATTAATGCCGTTTACCGCATCAATAAACTCAAACCATTTTTCATTATATATAATATCATTAAACGCCGACATCCCCATACACTCCCCCGATAATAAGTTAAAGTCAATATTCAATGAATAAAATTCAATATAATGCCTTGACCTTATTATATACCCGGTTATAATCAAAAGTAAAGATAAAAATAGGGGGTAAAAAAATAATGACTCACGAAAAAAACAAACTTCTTTATAAAAACACCTACGCATCCCTTCGCGACAGAATAAAAGAAAACGGCTACGCGCCGACCTCGGTGACCGGAGCTTATCCCGGAATGTTCGCAAGGGACGCTTCCGAAGAGGCTCTTGCCCTTATGATAAACGGCGACTTCGAGCTCACCCGTAAAATGCTCGGCTACATTTTCGCCTATCATAAAAAATACGACTTTGATTTTGTGATTCACGTCATGCGCGATAATTACGATCAGATGATATCCGACCGCCATCAGGCCGATGCAACCTTCTTCCTTATACATTCATGGTGCCTTTATGTAAAGGACGCTCCCGCATCCGGCGAAAAGGACGCCTTTATCATCGAGACCGCACCCCAGATAAAAAGATACATCGACCACTGGATGAACGAGGAATTCTTCAATAAAGAGCTCGGACTGCTCAGGAATCCCTGCTTTGAGCATGCTCGCGACGGCTCATATTTCAACTGCTACGATATACTTACAAATGTCCTTATGTCCCAGTCGCTCCACGAGGTAAGCGAGGTATATGTAAGTATTGACGGCGAATATGCGAAATATTGCGGCTGCATAGCCGACGAAATCGCCGCAGGCGTACATAAAAACCTCACGGCCGAAATAGACGGCAAGAGGATATACGCCGAATTGCAGTCGATATCAAAGGAAAGCGGACGTGATTTCAAAATCACCGAGGACAAAACCTTTTACGAGGGACTTTCAGGCTTCAATTTCTTCCCCATGGGAATACAGTGGTACGCTCTTGATGACGAGATTGCAAACAACACCTATGACGCTCTTATGAAATACGACACCGAGCCGTACGAGGGCGGCGTGCTGATGATCGACGCATATTCCAAGCGCCGCGACGACAACACCTATGAGCTTCTCGGAAAGCACGCTATGGGAAAAAGCGTGGCATGGGAGCTGCTCTTCTGCAAAAAAATCGGCCGCACCGACCGCATTGACGAGCTTGTAAGCTTTATCGAGCGCAACAGCGACCAGATGTACCGCGAGACATGGGCCCTTCGCGGGGGCGGAGGAGATACCGCCAATCAGGAGCACGCCTCCTGGATGGTATACGCCATGAAACAGCTTTTCCCCTCCCTCGGCGAATAATTTATTTAAATGTAATTGCTCTTTGGCCGTTACAGGATATTATTGCAACAAATCAGCAAACATATCAGCCCGTTTTGGCCGGGGGCAACAAAAAAACGACAGTTACAGCGGCTTAATTACCGTCACTGTCGCAATTACCAGCCGTATACAGCCGTCCTTTTTTGCATGACATTGCAAGGGGCGGCTGTTTTTTTGAAAAATAAACCGATACGGCACAGCGGCGCTGTCGAAAACCGTACCTTTAACAAAAGACGGCAAACCGACACAAAACGCAAATAAATTCTCCGGAAACCTTCTATCACCCTTTTAAAATGCATATTTTATACCGGAGGGGATAAATCTATGTTTTCCGTAAAAAAAATACCGCGAAGATTTCTGTTTTTGATAATCGTCGCCGTAATCGCCGTTATTCTGCTTACCTTCGCC
The DNA here is from genome assembly GCA_934444365.1 of uncultured Eubacteriales bacterium. Lineage (GTDB taxonomy): Bacteria > Bacillota > Clostridia > Oscillospirales > Acutalibacteraceae > CAKSCM01. The sequence continues at coordinate 13,691 of CAKSCM010000012.1, forward strand.
GAGAGCATGGCGCAAGGCTCGGCCGAAAGCAAAGCCGCAATCAGCTCCGAGGTATCCTTAAAAAGCGATGAATACGTCTCCTTTTTGGCCCGTTACGGCTGGGAGATAAAGGACGAAACGGCAGAGGAGCTCGAAATTAAATTGCCGGAAAATCCGGACAAGGTAATATCGCGTTACAACGAATTACAGCTGTCACAGGGGTTCGATCTTACCCCGTATTTCGGTAAAACGGTAAAAAGAGTAAGCTATAAAATAACCAACTATCCCGACACCGACGAGGATGTCTATGCAAATCTTATAATCTTTGACGGACAGATAATCGGCGGCGATATATGCACAAGGCGGCTCGGCGGATTCATGCACGGCTTTAAGCTTGATGACAGCACCACCGGTATTACCGGCGAGCAGGCCGAAACACTCGCACGGGTTTTCGGCAATCAGCCGCTTTAAAAGAAGTTTTCACACCCCCAAAAAAAGCATAATCGTAAGATTTATTACCGGATTTTAAAACTAACGCAAAATTCTTTGCCGAATTTTAAAAAATTATAATATTTCAACAAATATTCTTGCAATATAAGTATATTCATGTTATTATTGTTAAGGCAAATATCCTTAGATCCGATAAAAATTAATAACATCAAGGAATTATATAGAATATGGCTTTTAAACTTAAACCCGACAAAAAACAGTCGGAGCTGCTTAAAAAACGAGGCATCCCGATCGATGATATTCTGGGAACGGCAGTTATCGACATGGACGAAAACGAAGTTTATGCCGAAATATGGCTCGTTCTCACAAAAAACGCCCTGTACAAGGCCGCTCTTCCGGGCAATACGGGGCTTAAAACCTTTTCCGGATATCCCGATAATCCGGTAAAGCCGATTCCGAAAGCTGAAGAGCTAAAAATCGACCGCTTCGACCTTTCCTTACTTAACAGCACTACCTGCGAGGACATGGTGTGTTGCGGTCTTTTTTGCGCCGATTACGACGGACAACCTGTGATTTTGGGTGCATTTTCCGGCAGCTTCAGCGACGGAGCACACAGGCTATGCGAGCTTATAAACAAGGCTGTAAAAAAAGAGCCGCTTGACGTTAAGGAGAAAAAGGACGAGGAGCTGTTTTGCCCCAAATGCGGCACTCCCTATCCTGAGCGCGATCGCAAAATCTGCCCGAAATGTCTTGACAAACGAAGCCTTTTCATGCGTATACTCAAGTATTTTTTCCCCTACAAGTTAAAGCTTGCGGTGGTTGTGGTCGCGTCGCTTGTTGCGACCGTTTTGTCGGTTATACTGCCTTATGTTTCGGGCACGATATATTTTGACGGAGTGCTCAGTAAAAATCCGGAGTTTTTCAGCGCCATGCCCTTCCTCAACAACCGCTGGGTGCTTACTCTTACCATTGTTATGGCAACCGTTACCCTGATACAGCTTTTAAATTCGGTTTGCTCAAGTCTGCAATCGCTTATGATAGCAAAAACGGTCCCCGGCGTTGTTAAAACCATAAAAAACGATATCTTCGAATCCATGAAGAGCCTGCCCCTTAAATTCTTCCAGAACAAACAAACCGGCGGCGTTATGACAAGGGTGCTTTACGACGCCGGCGAGGTTTCGGGCTTTTTCATAGACGGACTGCCCTATCTTGCGAGCAATTTATTCAGGGTCGTCGCAATAACGGCGGTCATGTTCTCGCTTAACTGGCAGCTTGCAGCCTTGTCGCTTGTGCTTATGCCAATGCTCATTCTCTTTATACTCAAATTACAGCCGCGGCTTTGGCACCTTTACGGACGAACCCACCGTGCCTCAAGAGGTATGAACTCCATTCTCAACGACAGCCTGACCGGAGTAAGGGTAATAAAGGCCTTCGGCCGGGAAAGCGCCGCAGAATCCGGCTTCAATAAGAAAAACCAAGCCGTCGCCTCGGCCGAGATAGGTACGGTAAACTACGAAACGAGATATGTGGTAGCGCTCGAGGGGGTCAGGAACCTCATGGTGCTGCTGGTCTGGTCGCTCGGAGCATATGTAATAGTAAAATCGCAGGGACTTGAGATGTCCTACGGTATGCTCGCTACATTTTTAGCCTATGTCGCCATGCTCAGCGGTCCTATGGAATACATAGTAAACCTTTTCCGCTGGTGGGCCGGATCAATGAACGCCGCCGGGCGGATATTCGAGATAATAGACGCAAAGTCCGACATCGCCGAACGGCCCGATGCCAAGGTACTTAGTCACCCGAGAGGCGACGTCGAAATCAAAAACGTAACCTTCTCGTACGAGGCCGGACATCCCGTCTTAAAAAATATATCGGCCGGAATATCTGGTGGAAAAATGCTCGGAGTCGTCGGCCGCTCGGGCGCCGGAAAAACCACCCTTATAAGCCTTATATCGAGGCTTTACGACCCCGACGAGGGAGAAATATTAATCGACGGCGAGAACATCAAAAACTACACACTCTCTTCTCTTCGCTCGAATATAGGGGTCGTATCCCAGGAAAGCTATATTTTCATAGGTACGGTCGCCCAAAATATCGCCTATGCCAAGCCGGAGGCCTCGTGGGAGGAAATTCTTTCGGCCGCAAAGGCCGCTTATGCACACGATTTCATCTGCAAAATGCCCGACGGCTACGATACCCTTATAGGCTCGGGCTACCGTCAGCTTTCGGGCGGAGAAAAGCAGAGAATATCGGTAGCACGGGCAATACTCGCCGATCCGAAGATCTTGATTCTCGATGAGGCCACTGCCTCGGTCGATACCGAAACCGAACGAAACATTCAAAACGCCCTCGATCGGCTGCAAAAGGGACGTACGACCATTTCGATAGCTCATAGGCTTTCCACCCTTAAAAACGCCGATAAGCTTATTGTTATAGACGAAGGCAAGCTGACCGAAAGCGGCACTCACGAGGAGCTCATGCTCAAAAAAGGCACCTATTTCACCCTCGCCGAATTGCAGCGTGAAGCTCTGCTTAAAACCAAAACGGGCGATAACGATAATGATAATGATAACGACGCCAGTGCCGACAGCTGAAAAACCGATAACGCCTGATATTCGGCACCTTTAGCGACGGCAAATAATCACCCGGCAAGGCGTTTATATCATTGTCAATAACAATCACAAAAAATCATGTGTTGCACGGGACAAATTTCTTCCCAATGCAACACAAGGCTTTAATTTAAAGACATCAAACCTTCAAAAACGAGGTGTAATCATGAACGAAAACGAAACAAAAAAACAAAACGACCAAAACGACACGACGGCCGAGCTCGAAAAGCAGGCCGAGCGTTTTCTCGAAACCAACTACATAACCGGCGAAAACGCCGTGTTCAAGGCGACTGACGGCGGATTCGCCTCCCTCGAATTCGGCGGAAAAAGCTACGACAGAGTAAACATCTGCCGTGCATTTCCCTTTTCCGCTCCCGATGAATTCATATCGGTCAGGGAACCGGGCGATAAGGCCTATGAGATAGGCATTATAAGAAACATTAAGGATCTGTCGGACGAACAGGCAAAAATCGTTTTGTCCCAGATAAATCTCAGGTATTTCACTCCCAAAATCCAAAAGATAATCAACATAAAGGAAGAGTACGGCTACTCCTACTGGGATACCGTTACCGACAAAGGCGCTTGCCGTTTTACCGTATCGCAGGGATCGGTCGCCAAAATCAGCGACACCAGGGCAATAGTTACCGATATTGACGGCAACCGCTTTGAAATTCCGGACATAAATCTTTTATCCGCAAAGGAACTGAGAATGATTGATCTGTACCTTTAATCCGGTGTGTTTTTAAAAGTAAAATCAACAACGCTCAAAAGCGAAAAAACCACCTAATTCACCTTAAAGCGAATGGCGTTAGGCCACCGTTTGTTTAAAACCATAATATAGTCCGGAAGCCCCGGATTTTTAAGAGGATAAAAATAATGAAGCTTAATTTTCAGCTGCCTTCAGAGATAAAAAAAGTCCTGTCAGAGGCAACAGCCGAAAAAATCAGATACTGTGTGCCGTTTGATATCTCCCCCGACGGAGAGCTTTCCGAAAACGGCTTTACCGTAGTGACCGACCGGCATATTCTTACGGTTGACGGCAAAGGAATACTGCAAAACATTGCAATTGACAAAATCGACGATATCCGCGTGGAAAACGCCGTAAACTGCGGTATACTTATATGCTCGACAAAGGGCGAGGATCTTGTCTTAGCCAGATATTCCATGCATCATGCCGTTCGCTACCCCTACATAGTAAGGGCGGTAAAAATGATCCGCTCGGGCGACAGCCATACGGTGGAAAGTCTCGAGCCGGAGCTCATCTGCGAAAAATGCGGACACGCCATGCCGGGAACCGAATACTGTCCGAGGTGTCAGGGCTCAAGGCGGATGTTCCGCCGCATAGGAGCGCTCAGCAAGCCATATATTCCGGGCTTTATAGTTTTGTCGCTTGCGATGCTTTTGTCCACCGTTTTGACCTTGTGGCAGCAATCGGTACAAAAGGATTTTATTGACAACGTTCTGGTTACAAACAACGGCGTCGGCTCGGTGTCTGACATTCCGAAATATATAATACTGCTTTGCATTGCCGTTTTCGGGCTTATTTCGATAAATATAGCCAAACGTATAATAAGCGTAAAGCTCGGCTCCAGAATAAGCAAAGAACTAAGAGCCAAGCTGTTCTTTAAAATACAGTCGCTGTCCCTTTCTTACCAGAACACAAGAAAACCGGGCGATCTTATGAACCGGGTAACCGGCGACACCATGCAGATAAGACGGTTTATCGAGGATGTATTCTCCAATGTTTTCACCGTTCTTATAACCCTTATAGGCGCGCTTATTATGATGTTCGTCATGGATATCCGCCTGACCCTAATAGCGCTTGCCCCCATTCCGTTTATACTTGTGTTAAATCGCATTTTCCGGCGCAAGATCCACCGTATATTCCATAACCAGCGCCGCAAGGAGGACCGTATAAACAGCCGTTTGCAGGACGTTTTATCGGGAATAAGGGTGGTAAAATGCTTCGGCCGCGAACGCTTTGAGGCCGAACGCTTTTCAAACGATGCCGAGCAGTTCGCCGCAACCCAGGAATATGCCGAAAGCTTTTGGGCTAAATTCCAGCCGCTGCTCGGATTCCTTGCCGGTTTCGGCTCGTCGTTGGTACTGTACATAGGCGGTATAGATATAGTAAACGGTACCGGCTTTACCATAGGACAAATGAGCCAGTTTGTAGCCTACGCCGGAATGATATACTGGCCGCTCGGCTGGATGTCCAACATTCCGAGAATGATAATGAATATGACCGTATCCCTTTCGAGGATCGACGACATAATGTCCCAGACCCCGGAAATAGCCGACTGCGAAAAGCCGGTTAAAAAGGAAATTGAGGGAAATGTCACCTTTAAGGACGTAACCTTCGGCTACAAGAATTATGAGCCGGTGCTCGAGCACATAGATTTTGAGGTTAAAAAGGGCGAAATGATAGGCCTTGTAGGCGCCTCGGGCTCGGGAAAATCCACCATGATAAACCTCATAATGCGGCTTTACGACTGCGATGAGGGCGAAATTCTTATAGACGGAACAGACATTAAAAAATACTCGGGAATATGTCTTCACTCTCAGATAGGCGTCGTATTGCAGGAGACCTTTTTGTTCGCCGACACAATAATGAACAACATACTTTTTTCAAAACCCGACGCTACCCGTGAAGAGGTTATAAAGGCGGCGAAAACGGCCGGCGCCCACGATTTTATATGCAAATTTCCCGACGGATACGATACCTTTGTCGGCGATTCCGGCTCAAAGCTTTCGGGCGGAGAGCGTCAACGAATCGCAATCGCAAGGGCGGTTCTCGGCGATCCGAGGCTTTTAATTCTGGACGAAGCTACAAGCTCGCTTGACACTGAGAGCGAATTTTTCATTCAAAAGGGTCTCGAGCGTCTAAAAAAAGGACGTACGACCTTTGCCATTGCACACAGGCTTTCGACCCTTAAAGGAGCCGACCGACTGTTTGTAATCGACAACCATCATATTGCCGAAACCGGCTCGCATGATGAGCTGCTTAAAAACAGCACGATATACCGCGGACTGGTTGAGGCTCAAAGCGAGCTTCACGCCGTCAAAGGGCCGGGCGGCCCACCTCCTCACGGCCCGGGAGGCCCTCCCCCGCCGCCGAGGTAAACGCTCCGAAAAAGGCCGAGCGCCTCAGGCGGCAAAGCTTGAAAAAACCTCCTCCGCCGGAGTAAAAATTAAAAATTCAAAGAATTCCGGCAAACCGTCTCGGTGATGTCACCGAATTTGCCGCCGCCCAAACAAAAATATCAAACGACATCCGCCGGCCGGTGGTAAACCCTTTACCGCCGAGATAAAAGCGGATGAAACCGACAAAAACCAAAAACTTATAAAAACCAAAAACTATAATCCGACACCTGCCCGGCATTGCTTTATATGCCGGGCAAAATTCTTGACACACCGGATAAAACTGACCGAAAAAGCTTTTTAAAGCCTTATGTTTTCCCTTTGCATTTAAACACAATTTTCTCGCTATACACGACATATAAACCGGTACAATATGGTTTTAACTAAATTATGTCGGTCTGTTTGGTGCATTTTAACTATTTATTGCGAAAAATAAGCTTTTTATTCTGTATTGCTAAAAACATATTAAAGTGGTATACTTACTATACAAAACAAATTCGACCTGATTAAAGGAGGTGCTAATTGTGGACGAGATAATCAAGATAACAGGACTCAAAAAGACCTTTACAAGCCGCTCGGGCGAGGTTGACGCTCTTGACGACATAAACCTGACCGTCAATAAAGGCGATATCTTCGGAATAATCGGACTCAGCGGCGCCGGAAAAAGCACCCTTGTAAGGTGTATGAATTTGCTTGAAAGGCCGACATCGGGCAGCGTTGTTTTCGGAGGAAAAGAGCTTTCCTCCATGAAACGCGACGAGCTGCTTGAGACAAGACGTTCCATAGGAATGATCTTTCAGGGCTTCAATCTTCTTTCACAGCGCACGGCGCTTAAAAATGTGTGTTTTCCGCTTGAAATCGCCCATACCGACAGAGCCGCCGCCGAAAAAAGAGCGAGGGAGCTTTTATCGCTTGTAGGACTTTCCGACCGGGCCGACAATTATCCGTCCCAGCTTTCAGGAGGACAAAAACAGCGCGTCGCCATAGCCAGAGCGCTCGCCACCGAGCCAAAGGTTCTTCTTTGCGACGAAGCAACCAGCGCCCTTGACCCAAACACCACCGAACAGATACTTGCCCTGCTTAAGGAAATAAATAAGAAGCTCGGCGTTACTATAGTAGTCATAACCCACGAAATGCGCGTTATTGAGCGCATTTGCAACCGTGTAGCCGTTATAGATGCCGGAAAAATTGTCGAACAGGGCGACGTATCCGACATATTTACAAATCCCCGCTGTGACATCACGCGTGAACTGGTTCTTCCCCACAGCGCCGACAAAGGAACGGTTGAGCGAATGTGCGGCAGGCACTGCCTGCGCATAGTTTTTGACGGGAATTCATCATTTGAACCCATAATATCAAACATGACCCTTGAATGCAAAACGCCGGTCAATATTCTGTTTGCCGACACGCGCGACATAGACGGAAAGGCCTTCGGTCAGATGCTTATTCAGCTGCCCGAGGATGAAGCGGCCGTCGAGAGAATAACCGCGTTTTTGAAGTCAAGATCAATCGCTTACAGGGAGGAGCTGTCCGATGTTCACTAAAGAACTTTTGAACCTTCTTCTGGAGGGAACGCTTCAGACCCTTTACATGACCTTGGTTTCGACCGCAGCCGCTTATCTGATCGGCCTGCCGCTCGGAGTACTGCTGAACATAAGCGATAAGGACGGAATACGTCCCATGCCGGTGCTTAATAAAATACTGGGATTTATAGTGAACTTTTTACGTTCGGTTCCGTTTCTTATATTGCTGGTCTTCCTCATTCCGTTTACACGTATGATAGTCGGTACGACCATCGGCTCAACGGCGACCATCGTTCCGCTTATAGTTGCGGCGGCGCCCTTTGTTGCAAGAATGGTTGAATCATCGCTTAAAGAGGTCGACCCCGGCGTTATTGAGGCGGCACAGTCGATGGGAGCAAAGCCCATTCAGATAATAACCAAGGTGCTGCTTCCCGAAGCAAAGCCTTCGCTGCTTGTAGGAGCCGCAATAGCCGTTACAACCATTTTGGGTTATTCGGCAATGGCAGGCTTTGTCGGCGGCGGCGGACTCGGTACAATAGCCATAAACTACGGCTACTACCGTTACCAGAACAATATGATGATAGTAACCGTATTGCTGCTCGTCATAATAGTTCAGGTCTTTCAGGAAATCGGCATGCTCATATCCAAAAAGAGCGATAAAAGAATAAAATAACAAAATAAAAATTTAAAAAATTACAGCATATAAAAATGCATTATTGATCAAGGAGAGATAAAAATGAAAAAAGTATTAGCACTCATTCTTGCAGCCGTTCTCGGTATTTCGGTACTTGCAGGCTGCGGCGAAAAAACCGAAGATGATAAAACAATAACCGTCGGCGCGAGCGTTACTCCCCATGCCGAGATACTTGCAGCCGCCAAGGATGCCCTTGCTCAAAAGGGCTATGAGCTCAAGGTAGTAGAATACAACGACTACGTTCTTCCCAACAAGGATACCGAAAACGGCACTCTGGACGCAAACTTCTTCCAGCACAAGCCTTATCTTGATAACTTCAACGAGAAAAACGGCACCCACATTGTTTCGGTTGCGGCGATACATTACGAGCCCTTCGGAATTTATCCCGGAAAGACCAAGACAATCGCCGACATTCCCGAGGGCGGAACGATTATAATCCCCAACGACGGCACCAACGAGGCAAGAGCCCTTATACTTCTCGAAAAGCAGGGACTTATAAAGCTTAAAGCGGGCGCAGGCTTTACCGCTACCGTTCTTGACATAGCCGAGAACCCCAAGAATCTCAAAATAAGCGAGCTTGAAGCGGCTCAGCTTGCCCGTTCTCTCCCCGATGTTGACCTGGCTGTTATAAACGGCAACTATGCACTCGCCGCCGGCCTTAACGTTACCAAGGATTCCATCGCCTCCGAAGACCCCAACTCCGAATCCGCCCAGACCTATGCCAACATCATAGCAGTAAAAGAGGGCAACGAACAGTCCGAAAAGACCAAGGCTCTTATCGAGGCAGTAAAGAGCGATACCGTAAAGAAATTCATCGAAGAAAAATACAGCGGCGCAGTAGTGGCAATATTCTGATCGGCAAAAGCCTAAAATCAAAAAAGGAACGTTTTCGTTTAACCGAAAACGCTCCTTTTTATTTTACCGTCAATATTGTTGCAATAAACAGCAAGCCTATGGTTGAATAAAGCTTTTTTACGATATACCATTATCAAAAAAGCACCGTTTAAGGATGTGGATGATATGGCCGAACTGACAAAATATTACCAAGGCGAAAAATGGGAAATAATATACGGTAAATACGCCGGACTCGAAAAACGGGCGGTAGAGCTTATGTATATGACCTTAAAAAAATATGTCCCGTATATATGCGAGGTGACTGCTTCCCCTACCGACCGGACAAAACGGAAAATATTTATCGGAACAAAATCAAGCAATAGGCTTATCGATGAAAAGCTTTCCGGCATTACATTCGCTAAAAACGAGATCTACTATAAGGTCACAAAGGATGAAATAATCATAAGCGGCTACGACGACAGCGCCGTATATTACGCCGCATGCACCCTTGTTGACGATTTTATTCCCCGTGGAATGGACGCTCCGGCAAAACACATTTTTGAACTAATACCATTTATCGACGACTTTAAAAATGAGGAATACCGACTTATCCCGTCGACCGACGATCGCGGACTCTGGACCTGGGGGCATGTTATATTCGACTATAAAAAATACATCGAAAACCTGGCCCGTTTAAAAATGAACAAGGTGATTGTGTGGAACGACTTTGCTCCGATAAACGCCGGAGAATTTGTCGAGTATGCCCACAGCTTCGGCGTTAAGGTAATATGGGGATATTCATGGGGCTGGAGTCAGAGCGTCGATTTTGACATATCGAGCGACGAACAGATGCGTGAATGGGGCGAAAAGGCTCTTAATATCTACGAAAAGCAATATGCCGATACAAAGGCAGACGGCATTTATTTTCAAATGTTTACCGAAACCGCAAATACCGAGCAAAACGGTGTCAGCATTGCAAAAGCAGCCGTTAAATGGACAAATTATATAAGCGGAATAATACTGGAAAAATATCCGGATTTGCATATAGAATTCGGCCTTCATGCAATGTCGGTCGCATCCAAGCTTGAAACAATCGCAAAGACCGATAAGAGGGTAAGCATTGTCTGGGAGGACTGCGGAGACATTCCTTATTCCTACCGCGCCGAGGCAAACGACGGCAAGGGCAACACCTTAAAATTCACCGAAAAAATTTCCTCTCTCAGAGAGGGGAATAATTGCGGAGCCGTAATGAAGTCGGCCAGCTGGCTTAATTGGGGGCTTTTCGCCCCTCAGACCGGCCCGTATATTATGGGACTTAGCGATGAAGAAGAGATCCGCGAAAAGCTCAAAATGCGCACCGACGCCATGCGTTATCAGGAATATTATTGGCTGAAAAACGGAGAATCGGCTCTCGATATAATAAGATGTTTCATCAAAAACGCCCATGGCCGGGCGATAATGTCCCAGCTTGTCGAGGACGGATTGTTTGAACGCCGCGTACATCTGCCCGTAGCGCTTTTCGCCGAGATGTGCTTTAATTGCGATGTACCCTTCAGCGATATTTTCGCAAGGGTCTCAACACGTGATTATGTGAACCGAATTTAGTTACTTTTAACCTAAATAAAACAAAAACCGATAGGGCTGACATGAGACTTAAAGCCAAGCGCTTTACATCTCACCCGATCGGTTTAATTTTTTTGTTTTTGTCATTGTAACAAACAGTAATACCTATTCATCAGCCGAAAAACGAAGACCTTAGATCTTAGAGCCAAAACCTAAGAACGAGGGCCAAACGTCGAACCCCGAATCAGAAGTTCAAAAGCCGAATTTTCAAACAGTAAAAAACTGCATTACCTCGGCAGATATCTTTTTATCGCCGGTCGAAGTGCTTTAGAAATATAGGCCGCTAAAAAGCAAAGTGCTATGTCGCCCGGCAAGGTTGTGAAAAGACACATCCCAAGCAGCGGCCACAGGGCTATTGTTTTCCCGAGATAAAAGGTGCTGACAGCCCAGAAATACGGTATTCCGACGGCATATATAACCGCAAGACCGCTCAGCGCCGCCAAAAACTGCCCGAAATACGAGCCCTCGCGAACACGCCTTGAGACTATTCCGCTTACAAACGCGCCTATAACAAACCCGATTATGTACCCGAAGCTCGGCCTTAAAACATAGCCTATTCCCCCGCCCTGGGTAAAAACCGGAATACCTGCAAGTCCTATAATCATATAGATAAATGCGCTCATCCCCCCGAGGGCCGGACCGAGCAGCAGTCCGCCGAGCAGCACAAACATATCCTGCAATGTAAACGGCAGATTCGGGATCGGTATTTTTATAAAAGCACCGGCTGCAATAAGAGCCGTAAAAAGTCCGCAAAGCGTTATTCTCAGCGCCGACGGTTTTTTACCGTTTTTTCCGCTTGGGCTTTTCTTGTTCCTCTCAATATCCTTATCAATCTTCATTTTTCTCCTCTTTTCCGGTGACGTCAATGCTTATCTCACCGCTCGAAAGGATCCTTTGCTCCCCGTTTTCGAGCCGAACCTTAAGCTCGCCCGAACGGTTCACATCCAGTGCCGTCGCCGTATATTCGCCAAGCGCACCTATCACGCGTATTTTTTTACCGAGAAAGAAAAGCCGCGAGCGATAGCTGTCCATAAATTTTCCGTCCCGATAGTTGTTATAATAATCAAAAAACCTGTTGTAAAACCCGCCGGCTATACGGCAGCGTATATCCCCTCCGGGATTTTTGCCCCCGAAAACCGAACCGGCTTTTTTTGCTATTTCGGAGGGGAATCCGCCAGGCGGATCGGTTACGTTTATACCAACTCCCACAACGGCAAAATCGAATCTTCCGTTTTCTACCGAAAGGGCACCTTCGCTGAGTATTCCGCATATTTTCCGGCCGTTCATATAAAGATCGTTAACCCATTTAATGCCGACCGGCTCACCGGAAACCTCCTCGATGCATTCGCTCGCCGCCGCCGCCGCAAGGCAGGTAAGCTTTACCGACTCTTCAAAGGAGAATTCCGGCCTTACAACCACGCTCATATATACGCCGCTTCCCTTGGGCGAGATAAAGCTCCTGCCCCGTCGCCCACGTCCGGCGTTTTGTTTTTCGGCCACGGCAAAATAGCCCTCACTGCATCCCGAGGCTGCCGCCTCTCGCGCGATATTGTTGGTCGAGTCGACAGTATCGAAAAAATGTATCTGTCCGAAATCACTCAGCTTATCTTTATCTATGTATTTCATTATTCCGTCTTTAGATAAAACATCGCTTTTTTCCTCGAGCTTATAGCCCTTGTTGGTCACCGAAGAAATAATATATCCGTCCTTTTTAAGCCGGGATATACACTTCCACACGGCATTACGGCTGACATTCAGCCTATCTGCCATAAACTGACCGGAAAGATATCCGCCCCTTGCATTTTCGAGCAGGCAAAGCACGCTGTTTTTAAGCATTTGCATACGTCCCTCTCTTCTTTTTACTTGAGTTTAAACGATAGCCGCGCAATTGTCAACCGTTAATAATGCTTTCGGTTGACAATCTATCGATAAAAACTTGCTAAATAACTTTATTTGTGATAAAATAAATTAAATATCGTGCCTTAGGGGGTAATTATATTGAAAAAACAACAGAACGCTGCCGAAAAACGGCGTTTCGGCGACCGTAAAGACGGCAAGTTGTTAAGAAACATCGATCCCATGCACTTTATTGTGCCCCTTATTTACCCCAACCGTTGTGATAACGAGGCGTATATTTCCGAAAAAATCGACACCGCTCCGATAAACGAGTGGCTAAAAAATAAAAATATGACCGAAACCGAGTTCCCCTACACTATGTTTCACGTCATAGTCGCCGCCCTTTTAAAGACCATTACCTTGCGCCCTAAAATGAACAGGTTCATTGCAAATAAAAATCTTTATCAGCGCAATGAGGTCTCGGCAGCCTTTGTGGTAAAAAAGCTTTTTTCCGATGACGGCGAAGAGGCCCTTGCCTTTGTCCACGCCGAAAGCAAAGACACTATCGAGTCGATACACCAAAAAATTTTCGATCAGATATCTCAGTGCCGGAGCGACAAACTCGACTCCTCCTCCGACAGTATGGACACCCTCAACCGAATGCCCCGTCCGATATCAAAAACAGCCGTCGCCTTTATCCGTTTTCTCGACCGGCACGGCTGGTGCCCTAAAAGCCTTATTGAGACCGATCCTTATTATTCCTCGGTAGTCATTTCCAATCTCGGCTCGATAAAGCTTAAATGCGGCTATCATCATCTTACAAACTGGGGCACGAATTCGCTGTTCTGCATTATCGGCGAAAAGAAAATGCGCCCCGAATACAAATCCGACTCAACCGTCGAAATGAGAGAAACGGTGGACCTCGGACTGACAATAGACGAGCGCATAGCCGACGGCTACTACTATTCCAAAACCGTCCGTCTGTTAAAAAAGCTGCTTGAAAATCCTCAGCTGCTTGAAAAACCGCTTGATGAAAAGGTGGAGTATTAAATGAGCGATACCACAACCGCACAAAACGCCGAAAATAAAACAGCGTCGCCAAAAACGCCGTGGATAAAAAACCTCGGTGACGTTCCGGCGCATCTTGAATATTTTACCGGCTCGATGTTTGACGCCGTAAAGCAGATCGCCGACAAATATCCCGATAACGTAGCCTTTGACTTCATGGGCAGATCCACTACCTACCGCCGCCTTATACGAAGAATCGAGCAGTGTGCAAAATCCCTTAAGGTTCTCGGTGTACGCGAGGGCGACGCCGTAACCATAATGATGCCCAACTGTCCCCAGGCGCTTTTCATGTTCTATGCCGTAAACCTAATAGGCGGAATTGCAAATATGGTGCATCCGCTCTCGAGCGAAAAGGACATTGAGTTTTATCTAAACGAATCCAAAAGTGTTTCGGTAATCACCCTCGATCAGTTCTATCATAAAATAGAGGCCGTTCGCGAAAATACGGCGGTAGTAAACGTTATTATTGCGAGCATACGCGACGAGCTTTCGAAGCCGGTAAAGGCCGGATATATGCTCACCGAAGGGTATAAGATCAAAAAGATCCCGGCCGATGCTCCGGTAATAAGATGGAATAAATTTTTACAGATAGGCAAATCCTGCTTCTGGAATTACAAGGTTGAGCGAAGCGGCGACGATCCGGCCGTTATACTTTATTCGGGCGGCACTACCGGCACCACAAAAGGTATACTGCTTACAAATCTTAACTTCAATGCCTTGCGCTCCCAGATAATCGCCACCAATCCGATGTTCCGCCCGGGCGACAGAATGCTTGCCGCAATGCCGCTTTTTCACGGCTTCGGACTCGGAGTTTGCATTCATTCCATGCTTGCAAACGGCGGCAGATGCATACTTGTCCCCCGTTTTACCGCAAAGAGTTACGCAAAGCTTATAACCAAATACAAATGCAACTTCATTGCCGGAGTACCGACCCTTTATGAGGCACTGCTCCGTATCCCGAGCATGGAGCACGCCGATCTTTCCTCCCTTAAGGGAGTGTTCTCCGGCGGAGATTTGCTATCCGTTGAGCTAAAGAAGAAATTCGACAAATTCCTTTACGATCACAAATCGGTCGTACAGATACGGGAGGGCTACGGCACCACCGAGTGTGTTACGGCATCCTGTCTTACCCCGAGTCATATGTTCAAAGAGGGCAGTATAGGGCTTCCATTCCCCGATATGTACTACAAAATAGTTCGTCCGGGCACCGATTGGGAGCTGCCCTACGGTGAGGAGGGCGAAATACTGCTTGCCGGACCGACCGTAATGAAGGAATATATAAACAATCCCGAGGAAACCGCCGAAACCTTAAGACAACACAGCGACGGAGAAACATGGGTCTACACCGGCGACCTCGGATATATGGACGAGGACGGCTTCATATATTTTAAAGGTCGCGCAAAACGGATGATAATTTCGTCCGGCTACAATATATATCCGGCCCAGCTTGAAAACATTCTCGACGCACACGAGCTCATACAGATGAGCTGTGTTATCGGCGTTAAGGACTCATACAAAATGCAAAAGGTGAAGGCCTTTGTCATTTTAAGGCCGGGCATACCGAAAAATGAGCAGACAAAGCAGATCATTATGGACTACTGCCGCAAGAACATTGCGAAATATGCCATGCCGTACGAGATAGAATTCCGCGACGATTTTCCCAAGACACTTGTCGGCAAGGTTGCCTACCGTGTGCTTGAGGAGCAGGAGGAAAATAAGGAAAAAACGGCAAACCGGCCGTACAAAAAATAAGCAACAGCCAATAAACAATTAACGCTGAATGACATTAAGGAGTGATTTAAAATGCAGGAATTCAAATTTGACACACAGCTGCTTATCGAGGGCGAGGACCTCGACGAGGATGTAATACACGATTATTTTATCGAAAATTTTAAGGGCGACTGTCTGCTCGCCGTCGGCGATGAGGAGCTTATAAAGATCCACTACCACACCAACGAGCCGTGGAAGGTTCTTGAATACTGCTCGACCCTCGGCGACATACACGACATCGTGGTCGAAAACATGGACCGTCAGGAGCGCGGATTAAAGGGGTAACCGCCTTTTATTATCGTCTGTTATTATACCGAATATTGTCTGCTATACGACCGTGCACCAAAAACACGAGAACGGGCCGATAAGCACCCCCCCGATAACCGTAAATAAGCTATAAAACTCAGCCGCCGTTTCGGTTTATTACCGAGTCGGCGGCTGAGTTTTTATTTATTTTAAATTTACATCTCAATACGGTAATATATATCGATATTATCCCCCGTTACTACCACCTTTTCTATCAGCTCCTCCACCGCACTTCTCTTCTCCTTAAAGGTCATATCCTCCCATGCCTCCTTTAACCCCTTGTACTTTTTGACGGCCGATACGGCGGTAGTGCGCTCCTTTTCCTCTTTTTCGAGCTCCTTTATCTTTGCCTGTGTTTTTTCAGTATTTTCCTTGATTTCCTTAATGCTTTCGAGCAAAATCTCATCGCCGCTTTGCGAATAAAGCAGATACAGCCTTTTAAGTGAGGCATTAAGATCCCTCAGACGGTTTTTATGCAGCTCGATTAAATCGGGCGATTTCTCATCCGACCGATTATCCCCCGTAAACCTCATCGAAAACAAATTATCAAGCACCAGCCCCTCCACCTCATGTGCCCACGGCCGTAAATTGGTGCAGTATGCGTCCTTTACAAGATACGCCTTGCTTTTTTGCTGCGAATAGCATATAAGCTTATATCCGGCATTTCCCCATTTCTGATACCTCATCTTTGCTCCGCATTCGCCGCAGTAAACAAGTCCGCTTAAAAGATGCTCGGCCGTATATCGTCGGTTTTTGGAGCGCATACGCATTATCCCTGCTGTTTTTTCAAAAATTTCTTCGCTTATTATCGGCTCGTGAACTCCCTTATAAAGCTTCCCTCCGAAGGAAATATATCCTGCGTTAAGCGGACGGGAAAGAATATCGGTCACCCATTGCTCGTATTTAAGCCCCAGAATATCGGCAATTTTTTGCGGAGAATAACCGTTTAAGTAAAGCTCATACATCTGCCTGACCTTATCGGCGTCGGCATTTTTTACAAGGGTTCCGCTTTTTTTGTCGTAATCATATCCGAACGGCACCTTACCTCCACCCGGCCACAAGCCCTTTTTAACCCTCTCCCTCATCCCCATTCGGGTCCTCTCATATATAGTTTCTCTTTCCAGCTGAGCGAAGGCGGAAAGAATACCCAGCATTGCCCGTCCTATCGGAGAGGAGGTATCAAAATTTTCCTCCATTGAGATAAAATCGACCGAATTCGGATTAAACACATCCTCAATAAGATAAAGGGTATCCTTCTGGCTTCGCGAAAGCCGGTCAAGCTTGTAAACAATAACATGGGTTATCTTGCCTGATTTTACGTCCTCAATAAGCCTGTACAGCTCCGGGCGCTCAATGTTGCTTCCGCTGTATGCGCCGTCAATATAAAATTCGTAATTTTTTATCCCCCTGGCAACGCAAAAAGCTTCAAGCCGCTCCTTTTGCGCCTCTATGGAATACCCCTCCTCGGCCTGCGCCTCGGTGGATACACGGACATACAAGGCAGCGCATATTTCCTTATCGCTTTCGGCCTTATTCTTGCCTCCCCGGCCGCTTTGCCGCATACCTTTTTTCATCTTCTCCTCCTCTCTTATTTTAATGCTTTTTAAAATGAATTTCGTTATCGGTCTTTACCGAACTTGTCCGCCCTTTTATTCTCTGCTCTTACGCTGCTTTCCGCCTGTTTGGCCCGGGCCCCGGCGGCATATAATATTGAGTTTATTTTTCCGCTTGTTACATTTAGGTTTTTTACTCCCTTAGGGCTTATGCTGCCGTTTACAAAAACGTTGTTCACTATCAAAAAATCAACTCCCTACCGATATTTTCGCCCCAAAACAAAAAAATAATCAAATATGATGCTTTAAGCATAACATGCTCATCACAAAATTTATTTTATAAAACTCCCGCATAAAACAAGCTTTGCCGTAAACAATAATAAGGCTCAGAGTATTACAAAAAAGGGAGCCGTATAAATGAAAGCAACTGGAATTGTCAGAAGAATAGATGACCTCGGCAGGGTAGTTATCCCTAAAGAAATACGCCGCACAATGCGTATCAGAGAGGGCGACCCGCTGGAGATTTTTACAAGCAGCGACGGTGAAGTGGTTTTTAAAAAGTATTCGCCTATAGGCGAGCTTTCCGACTTTGCATCAACCTACGCCGATGTACTTTTCAAAGGCTCGTCGTTACAGGTTATAATTATCGACCGCGACGTGTGCGTTGCATGCGCCGGAATTCCGAAAAAAGAGGCGCTTGAGCGAAGATTAACCGTAAAAATGGATGAGCTGCTCGAAAACCGTCAGAGTCATATAAGCCATCCCGGCGACGGAAAACAGCTTTACCCCGTCGAAGGGATCGACCGCACAGCCTGCGTTGCCATTCCCATAATCGCCTCGGGAGACGTTGTGGGTGCGGTATGCTTTTTAACGCCCGAAACCGGAGCCGTCGCCTCAGACAGCGACGTAAAGCTGGCCAAAACCGCCGCGGCCTTTTTAGGCCGTCAAATGGAAGAGTAGTAAAAAAAGCAAAGCGGATAAGAAAAAGCATTTTCAAATTCCTTTACGGCAAGCCTTGGCGGACTTAAAACGAAGCTTGCCGTATTCTTATTTTTTAAGTTTTTCAGCTTTGTCATGAAAACTCCGTTTAAAAACAATGCCTTGTTATCGAAAAACGGCATAAGCATTAAAGCTTTTACATTTCTCTGTCTGTCCCCATGAAAAGACAACAACCCGACGAACCGGTCAAAAACGGCTTTTACTAATTCCTCAGTTTCAAAAAAACGGAAATATAATAAACAGCGATTAAGCCGCGATATAAAAACGTGAAAAAAATCAATAAATATTTTTTCACTTATTGTTGACAAACATATGTAGATATGTTATTATTAGCCCAGCGATGCGGAACACAAGTTCACCTTTTGTGTATCCGCATGCATTGTATCCGTTGAATTTTATTCTAAAATCACCGGTCGGCCGGCTGACAGTATTTTTAAGTCTTTACCCGTTTTATCACCGACACGACCTTTATTTTATCCTATTGTCACTTTTGCGATTTAAATCAAAAAAATGCGCCGTGCAAAAATCTCCGTTATTAATTCCTATCATTTCTAAAAGCGGATACAACCAAACACTCCACCCTTCCGTGCCGATTATCGTAACCCGGCGCCCGGACGTGGGCTCTGCAATGCCTTTTTGGTGTTGCAGAGTTTTTATTTTGTCAATTTTTAAGAACGGCAAAGGGTGCGAACGCTTCTTCGTCATCGATTTTAAAGAAAAAATCGATATAAACAATAATCGGTTGAAAAATCTTTAAATTTGTCATATAATAGGTTAAACACTACAATACCAACGCAGATTTTAATTAAAAGGACGGGTAAAAATGAAGGTAGTGGTGCTTACTTGCAGCACGGGACAGGGCCACAATTCTGCTGCAGCCGCCATTTCAGAGGTTTTTTCCGCACGCGGACATGATTGCAGCGTTGTTGACGCAATGAGCTTCGGCACCAAAAATACATCGAAGGTGGTAAGCGGTACATATATAAACATGGCCGTAAGGACGCCCCGTGCGTTTGGCGGGATATACAAAGCCGGAAAAGCGGTCAGCGCAATATCCCACCACTCTCCCGTTTATTTCGCCAATACGTTTTATGCCAAACGCCTGTACAGCTATATTTTAAAGGAACATATCGATGCTGTTGTTTGCACCCATCTGTTCCCTTTGGAAGCCCTTACATTCTTACGGCGAAAGGGCTTGCCGCTCGATTTTTTCGCTGTATGCACCGATTACACCTGTATACCCTTCTGGCCGGAAATAAGGCCCGATTTAAACTTTACTCCTCATTCTGATTTAACCGACGAAATGATCACCTGTAAAGTCCCTGCCGACACGATTGTCCCGACCGGCATTCCCGTATCAAGACGTTTTTGCGAAAAAACCGAAAAGCATGAAGCGAGGAGACTGCTCGGCCTGCCGGATGATGCCGTGACATATCTTGTAATGACCGGAAGCATGGGATTCGGCAGCATTACCGACATGGCAGCCGAGCTTTTAAAAAACAACGGACAAAACACAAGGGTCATTGTAATAGCCGGCAGGAACGAGGCTTTGTCAAAAGCTATAGATGAAAAATTCGGCTCGGACGAAAGGGTCGTACGGGTCGGCTTTACAAACCGTATTCCCCTTTATATGGATGCGAGCGACGTTCTGCTTTCAAAGCCCGGCGGACTTTCAAGCACCGAAGCCGCCGTAAAAAACATACCTCTTATACATACGATGCCCATTCCCGGGTGCGAGACTAAAAATGCCGAATTCTTCAGCAGCATGAATATGTCGATAACCGCATTTTCTCCCGTCTCCGCCGCCGAAAAGGCGACCGATCTTGCATTAAACCCCGAGCTTATGGAGAAAATGATCAAGGCGCAAAAAAGCATCATCAATCCGAATGCAGCCGATGATATATGCATCAATATAGAAAAATATCTTAAAATCTGATATCTTACCGCGCCGGCGGGGATATCTACTACTCATGCCGGCGAACCTAAAGCATAGGCTAAAATCGGCAAAGCAATCAAAAAGGAGATAAAAATGATTTTGAAATATGTGGCCGCGATAGTACTCGGTTATCTACTCGGCAGCATACTCTTCAGCTATGATCTTCCCAAGCTTTTAAGACATACCGACATAACCCTTAATTCCGACGACAAAAATCCCGGCGCGGCAAACGCCTTTAAAAACGCCGGAATTCCGATAGGTATACTTTGCCTTATATGTGATATGTTCAAAGGCTTTGCCCCGGTATTTGTCGCCTCGCGGTACATCGATGTAAACAGTCTGATGTTTTCGCTTGTGATGCTGGCTCCGGTTTTGGGACATGCGACGGCTCCCTTTCACAAAACCATAGGAGGAAAAGCGATTGCCGTATCCTTCGGTGTGCTGCTCGGTGTATTCCCTTCAAGCAAGGCCGTAATTGCACTGGCCTTCTGGTATATATTATTTGCGGCGGTTTTCCGTATACGCCCGAATTCAAAATGCAGTATAATCACCTATACGATGTTTTCGTTCACCATGCTTTGCGGCACGTTTTTCCTCGGCGATCTTCAGTATACGGTCGGCTGCCTGCTTATTTCGGCCGTGGTAATATACCGGCATGCCGTCTCCGGAATGGATAAAAACGCCTTAAGGGAGGAAGGCTTTGAGGATTCCGACGAGGACGTAAAGGTCTCGGTTTAGAATAAAAAAGCTTTTCCTTTTAAGCGCTTTTTCACGCCGCAGTTACGATTTTTAGTTCACTAAGTCGTACTTATAAAAACTTAAAAAAGCCGGTATGATTTCATGCCGGCCTTAAATTTTAAATATTGTAGTAAAGTGCTATTCGAAAAGACTGATCTTACCGAAAAATTCTTGTTCGGGGGATTTTTCTCGCGCCAATCAGGGGTATATTTATCGTTATAGTCCGAAACGCTTAATTAACTTACAACAGCTGTACCGCTGCTCATGTTGAACCGCTTTATAAACATATAATTCGCATAATACAGCGCAAAAAAAGACAGCATTTCGCCAAGATCATTACATACAAACGGTAATTAACCTAAAAAACAAGCCAAATATTTTTCAAAAAAAATATTGACACAAGCATAACACATGTGCTATAATCGTTCTTGTCGTTTGAGACACCGTGCGGGTGTAGTTCAATGGTAGAACACCAGCCTTCCAAGCTGGATACGTGGGTTCGATTCCCATCACCCGCTCCATAATTTTTTTCGGTGAATGATGAAAGCTTTGAAATGACTGATGCATTTTCGGTTTTTCATTGTTCATTTTTTTAAATTCAGGTAAAAATTCAACGATATATGCGCCTGTAGCTCAGTTGGATAGAGCAACTGCCTTCTAAGCAGTGGGCCAGGGGTTCGAATCCCTTCAGGCGCGCCAAAAAACAAACGGCGATTTTCGACAAGAAGATCGCCGTTTGTTTTGTTTTTTATCTTATAAAAACTATTAAGGTTTCAGGCAAAAACCGGCAAGCATATGACAATACTTGCCGGTTTTAAGTAATAGTAATAGTAACAGGAATCGAATCCGAACCGCCCGTACTTAAATTTTCTAATACGACAGTAACGCTCAGGCATTGTAAATGTAAAATGTAAAATGTAAAATTAAAGATTTAAAAGTAAAGTTAAAATACAGACTTACAGCTACAAACCGCTATCAGGAAAACAGCGATTGATAAATGCTTATAATATCCGCCTTGGTTACCTCTTTTGCCGTATTTGCGGGGCTGCCGCTTGCCAGCGCGTCGTCCGCCATTTTATCTATATTGCCGAAGAAATCCTCCTTATCAATGCCGTATCCGGCCAATGTCGGCACCTCGAGCTTTTTGCAAATGTCACCGATCGCCTCCAAAAATGCGAGTGCGGCAGCTTTGTCGTCCGCCGTTTTGTCGGCTGCGTTTATTGCCCTGCCCAAGCTCGCAAAGCGGTTTACAGCTCCGTCAAGCGCAAAGGAGATGCATTTATACAGCAGCATTGCGTTTGAAAGCCCGTGCGCAACGTGATAAATCGCGCCTATCGGCCGGCTCATTCCGTGAACAATCGTTACGGAGGAATTGTTTATGGCGATACCTGCTTCGAGCGCGGCTATCGCCGTTTCGTTGCGCGCCGTTAAATCATTGCCGTCGGCATATGCTTTGGGGAGATATTTAAACAGCCGCTTTACGGCGGAGATACAAACACTGTCGCTCAGCGGCTGAGCGCGGCGCGAGGTGTACGCCTCTACCGCATGGGTAAGCGCATCGAGTCCGGTTGAGGCGGTTACCGATTTAGGCGCCGAAACACCGAAGCTGCCGTCCACCACCGCAACGTCGGGCACTAAGACCGTGCCCTTTAAAAGCATTTTTATGTTTCTTTTTGTATCGGTTATTACGGTAAACTGCGTCGCCTCGGAGCCCGTTCCGGCGGTCGTAGGTATCGCTATCATTCCGGGCAGCCGAATATCGATTATTTCGCCGTAGTAATCGCATATTTTCCTTTCTCCCGAAACATTCACAGCAATGGCCTTCATGGAGTCGATCGGGCTGCCGCCGCCTATCGCAATAAGAAAATCGCAGTCCTCGTCTTTATATTTTTCGGCCCCTTTAGCTATCATAACATCATCGGGCTCGCCGGTTATTCCGTCAAATACGGCATAGGATAAACCGCAGCCTTTAAGCATTTCGCAAAGAGCCGAAAAGCACTCGAGCTTACGGACATTTTGGCCGGTGACTATAAGCGGCTTTCGGCCGTAATTTTCAACAATATCGCTCAAAGCTTCAAGCGCGCCGCTGCCCGAAATTATTTTTTTCGGTATAAAAAACTCCCGTGACATATAACTCATCCTCATTTATTAAAAACCTTGTGTTGTACCCGCAAAAGCCAAAAATCGGTTTTAACGGGTACAACACTTTTTTGTAATTATAACGCGAAAAAGGCGTTTTTAAAATCAGTCCTTATCCGCTTTAAGCACGGCGCCCAGCATTACGGTCGCACCCTCGGTGCAGTGCTTAACCGAGGAAAACTCCGGCTCGCAATGGGACAGCCCGTCCTTGGACTGAACAAAGATCATGGTTGTAGGCAGCATATATGAGGCAAACTGTGCGTCATGGCCGGCACCCGAATGAATCGACATATGCGGTATACCGCATTCGGTTGCGGCCTCCTCTACATATCCGACAAGTCGTTTATCCCAGTAAACGGTATCCCTGTTCCAGGCCTTTGTAACCTCGCATTTGCAGCCTGCCCACTCCTTTTCGCCGCAGCTTTTAACTACCGCCAGCACCTTGGCGAGCGCTTCCGGATCCTTGTGGCGTACATCTATCGAAAAATCAACATAATCCGGTACACAGGTATGTACACACGGATGACAGACGATCTCGCCGGTGGTATACACAAGCTCTGGAATTGCAAGCTTATCTATTTCATCGTGAAGATAGCAAAGCGCTTTGGATGCGGCATACAGCGCATCGCGGCGTTTCGGCATCGGGAAGGTTCCGGCGTGAACGGTCTGCCCGTAGAATTTTACACGGTAGTTAAACATGCCGAGAACACAGTCGACAACGCCGATATCCTTGTTGTTATCCTCAAGAATAGGCCCTTGCTCTATGTGGGTTTCAAACATATACTGATATTTTTCCGGGGAAATACGGTTCTTGCGTTCCCCCTTAAATCCGGATTTATCGAGTGCCTCGCCGAATGTTTTTGTGGGGTCTAACATACTTTTGGTCGCAAGCATATCCTCGTATTTAAACTTTTGGCGAATATCTTCGGGCAGGTAATCGTAGCAAACAATGCCCGAACACATCATGGCCGGCGGATACAGCGAGCCCTCCTCGTTTGTCCATATCATTGCCGTAAGGGGGTGTTTGTGAGGAATATTCTGTTCGACTACGGTTTCAAGCACCTCCATAGCCGACATAACGCCCAGTATACCGTCGTAATTACCGCCGTTTTTAACCGAGTCGACATGCGACGCCATTACTATCCGTTTGGCACCGGGATCAGAGCCCGAAATCGTCGCGTACATGTTGGCGACGTCGTCGGTCTCAATGGTCGCCCCTATCGCCGTCATACGCCTTACAAATTCGCCGCGCGCCTTAATCGCCGCGTCGGACAGCGAATATCTTGTAATTCCGCCGTGTCCTGCATCTCCGAATTTTGAAAAGGTTTCTATTTTATCCTTCATTCGCTTTTCGCTGCATTTATACATAGGTCATTCATCCTCTCTGCATTTTTACATTTCTGCCGGTTTCCGGCATTCGCTCAACAGCTTAATAACATCGGCTTTTTCCACATTAAAGGCAACCGAATCCGCTTCGCTTTCGGTCTCGAATATAAGCACGAATCTGCCGTCCCAATCCGAAACGGTAATATCGGTTATAGCGGAATTAAGCCCTAACTTCTCCTTCAGCTTCGAAGCGGAATTTACAAAGCCGTAAATAATTCCGCCCCAAGGCACCTTGAAGGTAAGCTTTTTTACCGTTTCGGGCTTCAGATGAAACACAAGCGGCACCTCCGAATATCCGGCAGGTACATTTCTTAAATTTGACGGAACAATGCGTGTTTGTGCAATGCTCAGGCAATCAAACAGATTTGCATTTTTTATATTCTCGTAATGTCCGCCCGACATGCCGGTCACCTCTTACCTATAATCTCATCCGCAATATAAAGCACCTCGTCAAGCTTTTTAAGCTCCTCCTTAATCTGCTCGGCCGTTATAATAAGGGGCGGTGCTATTATAATCATATTCTCGTGCGAATATGTCATAAATCCGCGCTTTTTAAGCTCGCCTATAAGCCTGCCCATAATGCCTTCGGGATCCTTTCCGTAAGGAACAAGGGGTTCTCTTGTCTTTTTGTCCTTTACCAGCTCCACCGCCGAGAAAAGTCCGATATACCTTACATCGCCGACGCTCGGATGGGCTTTTTTCATTTCTTCAAGGCACTCGCCCAAAGCCTCACCCGATTTATTGACGTTTTCAAGTATATTTGCGTCCTTATAATAATTCAGGCACGCAACACCGGCGGCACAGGCCAGCGGATGGCCGCTGTAAGTAAGTCCGCAGGAAAGTAAATGGTCATCGAAAAATGCCGCTATATCCTTTGATACGCAAACACCGCCGAGCTGAACGTAGCCGCAGGTAACCCCCTTTGCAAAGGAAACAATATCGGGCTTTACATCGAAATTTTCAAATGCAAACATCTTACCCGTTCTGCCCCAGCCTGCCATGACCTCATCGCATATCATCATAATTCCGAATTCGTCGCAAACAGCTCTGACACCCTTTAAATACCCTTTTGGCGGAATTATGACACCGTTGGAGCCTGTAATGGTTTCCATAACTATTGCCGCAACACTGTCGGGGCCCTCGTAAATAACCTGTTCTCTCAGCTTTGCGACGTAATAGTCCGCAGCGTCTTCTTCAGAGTCGAATTTTATTTTCTCTCTGTAAACATACGGATCAAAAAACTTTACAAAACCCGGAGCGCCCGGCTCAAGCGGATAACGCCTCGGCTCACCGGTAAGATTTCCGGCGCCGTAGGTCGAACCGTGGTAGCTTCTGTATCTTGAAAAAACCTTCTGGCGGCCGGTGTACATACGTGCGATCTTGACCGCATTTTCATTGGCATCGGCACCGCCGTTGGTAAAGAATACCTTCGCCATATTATCCGGCATAAGATCAACTATCATTTTGGCCAAGGTGCTTCTCGGTTCGCTCGCATAAGACGGCGCTATATAACAGTACTTTTCCGCCTGTTCCTTTATGGCATCTATTATCTGCCGGTTTTTATGCCCGACATTAAGGTTTACAAGCTGACTCGACATATCCGCATATCTGTTGCCGTCAAAATCGTACAGATAAATACCCTCGGCGTCCTTTATCGGCAGCGGATTTATTGCGGCCTGCTTTGACCAGGACTGTAAATTATACCTTTTATGATAGTCAACAATAGTTTTTGCATCCATTTTAATTTGCCTCCGTTAAATGTATTTGATTAAATCCATGATTTTAAAGGCCAAAACAAGCTCCGCCTTTTTCTTTTCGGTTAACGCACTGCCCAACAGCTCCCTTATTTGCTTTATGCGGTTGTTCACGGTATTCCGGTGAACGCCGCTTTTCTCGGCCACTGTGCTGACGCTGCAATCGCACTCGATATAAAGCTTTAAAAGCTCGGTGCAGTCGGTGCCGTTTTGTTTGTCGTAACGGATAACCGGGCTTAAAACCTCATTCGCATAGCGCTCCAATACCGACTTATCTTCAACCGCAAGTATAAGACGGTTGATACCCGTATCCTCGTACCTTGTCACGGCGGAGTTTTCGTATTTTGCCGTAACAAGCGAGATATTCGCATGCTTGTAAAGATACGGTACCGAAAGATAGCCTGTTCCTTCGTCCGAAACTCCTATTTTGTAGCTTGTCTTGCTTTGTCTGAAGGCCTTCTCGAGGGCCGCGATCACTCGCTCGACGCAATGCTCGGGACATTTTTGCTTCACAATAATAAGTCGGGAATTATAGACAAACATTGCAGCCGGCGAATCCGATCCCGAAAAAATCCGCCACAGCAGCATTTTGTTTTTCGAATAAAGCGGCGAGGTTACAATCCTGCCGTCCCTTCCGAAAAACGTAACGGCGAACACCCGGTACCCTCCAGCGGCGCTGAAGCCGTTTTTTTGCAGAGCAGGCATATAATCCTCTTCCCTTTCGGGTGCGAAAATAAGATTTTTAAACGCCTGCATAAGGCTCATTTCCGCCTTTTCGTTCTCGATTATCCTGCCGCAGAAATCGTAAGAAATATCAATTATGTGCACCCTCCACGGCAGGGTGAAAACCGGAAAATCCTTCTCATTTGCAAAGGCTATTACCTCGGGCGGTATTCTTTTTATATAAGGACCTATATTAAACACGACCCCGGCGGCCCCGTTTGAATAAAGATTCCTGGTAAACTCAAGCATACGGTCATCGTCTTCAATATGTCCTATACCGGTTGTGAAGATAAGCTCACCGCCGTGAAGAAAATCCGGGACCTCCCTGTCCTCGACCATATGGACCCATCTTACGGTATTTTCTATACCGTTTTTGCCTGCAACAAGCTCCATATCGTACTTCGAATCGGCATCCTCGCAAAGCTTCTTCATGGTTATTGCCATTTTGCCTCACCTCACGTTTTTAATATCCGCTTGCCTTTAGCTCGATCCTCTTTGACTGGCCTATACATCCCAGAGGACATACAAGCGCACACAGCTGACAGCCGACGCATTTTCTCACATCAAGCAGCGGTTTACCGGTATCGCCGCTTAATTTAAGAGCCTGATGGCCTGCATCGTGACAGGATATCATACATCTTCCGCAGCCGACGCATTTTCCTTTATCAAACGACGGATAAACGATGCTGTTGCGGTCAAGCTTGTCGGCCGGGACTATTTCGCCGAGCGCAGTACCTACAAAATCCGAAAGCCTTTCATAACCGTTTTTCTCAAGAAAAAGCGAAAGTCCGCTCAGCAGATCGTCTATAATGCGGTAGCCGTACTGCATAACCGCCGTTGTCAGCTGAACATTGCCGCAGCCGAGCGCCATGAATTCCGCTGCATCGTGCCAGGTTTCAATTCCGCCCATTCCGCTTATCGGTATATCCTTCAATTCGGCGTTGTGCTTCATATCGCTTATAAATCTCAGCGCGATGGGCTTAACAGCCTTCCCCGAATAGCCCGATACGGCACTCTCTCCCGATACATCCATCCGCGGTTTTTTGCAGTCTAAGGTCAGTCCCGTTATGCTTTTGACCGTATTTATTGCGGCAATTCCCTGTGCGCCTGCTCTTATTGCGGCAATCGCCGGTATTTCCATATGACCGATATTCGGGGTCATTTTTGCAAGAACGGGCAAATTTGTCCCCTTTTTAACCGCCGCCGTATACAATGCCACAAGCTCGGGATCCTGTCCGACATCGGAGCCGAGCCCCTTGCCGCACATTTGCGGACAGCTGAAATTACATTCGATAATATCGGCCCCGGCATTAGTCACAAGCTTCGCAAGGCTTGTCCATTCCTCCTCGTTTTGACCCATTATCGAAGCTACAATGATCTTATTCGGAAAATCCTTCTTAAGCCGTTTAAGATCATTCAGATTTTCGCTTAAATCGTGATCGGAAATCTGTTCAAGGTTTTTAAATCCGATGAACGGAGTGCTCTCCTTATTTAAAACATCAAATCTCGGAGAAACCTCTTTGGGTCTTAAGTAGCCTATTGTTTTAAAGGCTGCACCGGCCCAGCCGGCTTTAAAAGCGCTGGCGCACATTTCATAGCTGCCGGCAACTATCGAGGAAGAAAGAATAAACGGATTTTCAAAACGAACACCCAGAAACTCTATCGACAGATCCTTTAAAACCGCTTTATTGTCCTCGGGCAGCATTTTTACCATTTCTCTGATCCTTATCGGCTCATCGTAATGTATACAGGCT
Organism: uncultured Eubacteriales bacterium; assembly: GCA_934444365.1. Taxonomy (GTDB): domain Bacteria; phylum Bacillota; class Clostridia; order Oscillospirales; family Acutalibacteraceae; genus CAKSCM01. Next base: position 42,506 of record CAKSCM010000012.1, read on the forward strand.
CTTTCGCATTTTCCGGAGCATCCGCTGCAAACCGATTTATCGATAAACCGTGCGGCATTTCCGCTGTTTTCAAAATACACCGAGCGTATCATCCGCGACGGTTCAAATCCGCTTTTGCAGGCCTTATCGCAAGCCCCGCCGGCACATAAAAGGCACCTTGCGGCTTCCTGTTTTATATCGAGCATTGTCTCACCTTCTTAACGGGTTGTTTTACTGATTTTTCAGGCGGTTATTTAAGCGAGCATTTTACAAATCTGCCCCAGCCTTTTTCGCCCGTGAACTCTCCTTTATCAAACACTAAGCGGCCTCGCGAATAGGTCTTTTCGGGATAACCCTTAAGCTTTACGCCCTCCCAAATCGTATGGTCGCTTTCGGAGTGCATTTTGTCATTTGTTATTGTAAAATCAACGGTCGGATCGTAAATTACTATATCCGCATCCTTACCGACCGCAAGTGAGCCCTTGCTTTTACATCCGAATATTTTCGCCGGATTGTATGCGCACAGCTCAACCGCCTTTTCGAAGCTTATTTCGCCCTTATTGGCAGCCGACAGCATGTAAGGATACATGTTTTCTATTCCCGCACAGCCGTTTGGAATCTTCGAAAAGTCATCCTTACCCCAGTCCTTTTCGTAAGACATAAACGGACAGTGGTCGGTGGCTATTGTTGCAATGTCGCCTCTTTTTATGGCCTGCCACAGTGCTTTGCGGCTTTCCTCCCCCTTCATGGGCGGCGAGCACACAAAGTTTCTGCCATCCTCCCGTTTGTATACGTCACAGGTAAACTCAAGATATTGAGGACAGGTCTCGGCATAGATCTCGTATCCTTCGTCACGGGCTTCGGTTACCGCCTCAACCCCCTGCTTGTTAGCAAGATGAACTATGTAAAGCGGAGCGTTAAGCGATTTTGCCCACTGGATCGCCCGTTCGTCAGCCTCTGCCTCGACAAATTCGGGCCTTGAAAGATAATGGTACCATGCACTCGTCTTGCCCTCGGAAAGGAATTTTTTTGTAAACATATTTACCATTTCGTTGTTTTCGGCATGAACTTCAATGAGCGCTCCGGCGCTTTTAGCTTTTTCGAGAACCTGGTAAAAAACTCCGTCTTTTACCCCGAAATCGTAAACCATGAACACCTTAAAGGATGGAACTCCGTATTCTACCGCCTCATCTATTGAGTTTATCAGATCTCCGCTTACGTCCTTGATTGCAACATGGTAAGCATAATCGACCGCTGCTGCCGGCTTGCAAAGCTTGTCGCGGCGTCTGACGGCGTCCACCATTGTTTCGCCGAAATCCTGCAAAACAAAATCAAACACCGTTGTGGTACCGCCGCATGCGGCCGCCCTTGTACCTGCATAATAATCGTCGGACGATATAGTTCCGCCAAAAGGCATTGCAAGGTGGGTGTGTGCATCGATAGCTCCGGGGAGTACGAGCTTTCGGCTTGCATCTACAATTTCTTCGCCGCCTTCCGGCTTAATATTTTCGGCAACGGCGATAATCTTACCGTCCTTTACCGCAATATCCGCCTTGAACATTTCGGATTGGGTAACCACCGTTCCGTTTTTAATAAGCAGATCCATAAAAACATATCCTTTCATAAGCTCTTGCGGCTTAACACGGATTTTACCGTGTTAAGCCGAATATCTCACTTTTTATAAACCAACACAAGACCCGAGCGCTGATAGATCTGTGCCACATCAACAAGCTCCATTCCGCCGGCATTTGCAGTAATAAGGTTTGATACCCATGTTACACCGAAATCCACCGTGCCGCCGGCAACCGCGGTTGTCTCGCCGATGTCGCCGCCTCCGGGGGTGATGGTAACATTAAGGCCGACCTCATCGTAATAGCCCTTGTCCTTTGCAACATAATAGCCCATAAACTGAGCCTGGGGCAGCCATTTAAGCTGTATCGAAACATCGCTTTTCTCGGGTGTGCCTATCTCTCCGGTAAGGAATGATGCATCCCTGATATCGTCAAGCGTAAGACTCGAAAGCTTTGCCGAGGCCGCACTATCGTCAAGCTTTATGTATTTTTTCGCAAGATCAAGCGTTTGCTGCAGCGCCTCGTCGTCCATATGTCCGTAATCGGTAACGGTGTTGCCCTTTGTGTCGGTCTGAACAAGCTTTACAACCTCTTTTGCCATATAAGCCTGATGTGCCGAAGAAACCGAAGAGCCTGCCTTGTAAACTATCTCCGCTGCTTCATCGGGATGCTCGCAGGCATATTTCCAGCCCTTAAGCGATGCCGAGACAAATGCACGGACCGTATTCGGATTTTCTTTTGCAAAATCCTTGGTGCAGAAAATCATATCCTCAAGCATCGCAACGCCCTGGTCGTTCATATCGATTATTCCGACCTTGTCGCCGTAGCCGTAGCCGCCGTCATAATCGTTTTTTACAAGACCAAGCTCGTTATATGTCATAGCCGAAGCCAAAGTAATGGCGTCGGTATCAAACTGATCCATGGTAAAGTCCATGCTAACATAATCGGTGGGCTGATCGTACTTTGCCAAAAGCGCCTGTATTTCATACTCGTTGCCGAGTCCCCAGTTGCCCACCATTCCGGCCTTCGCGGCCGAAACTATTCTCTGCTCGTCCGTCATATCGGCTCCGGACGAAACGTCCTTATTCTTATCCCCGCATCCTGCAAAGAAAAGTGCGAGCAGTGCCGATAAAGCAATCGCCGTAAATCTTCTCATTTTCATTTCAATAACCTCCGATTTATGTAATTTTTATAACAAAAAAGCTCAGCGACGCTTTTTCATTATCAGATTTTCCGTTGCCGATAAAACGGCAAACAGCCCGATGCCTATAATGCAGGCGACCGCTATATAAGCCCACGCCGTGGAATATTGCGCCTTTAAAATGTTTTCTCTTATCATCCGGCCGACGCCGCATACCTTCTCGGCGAAATACTCGCTTACAAGCGCCGCCATGACGCTTGCCGGAACGCTTACCTTAAGCGACGTAAACACAAAAGGTATGCTGTTCGGCGCCCTCAGTTTAAATAGCACCATCGTCTTTTTAGCTGCATAGGATTTCATAAGATCAAGCGAAAAGGGCGGCAATTCCGTAAGTCCCCTGTATGCATTAAGAGTCATTGAAGCAATGCTTACGATTATAACTATAAGCAATTTCATAACGTAGCTCCTAACCGACACATCGGAGCTTACCCTTCTTGTCCACTGGAGCATCACCGCCGATAAAGCAACTATCGGTACGGCGCTTACGGCCGCAATAACGGTCAGTCCCGTGGCTCCGAATCTCGGTGAAAAACAAGCTAAGACCGAAAGTATATAACCTATAACCGAGCCGATTATAAGCCCGGGTATTATTACCGAAAGGGTAATTTTCGTGTTCTGCCAGATAGCCGCGCCGTTATCGTTTATAATCTCGATGATCTTTGTCGGCACCGGTAATATCACAGAGCTTGTATTAAGCAGCCGATGTAATATCCCGGCCTGCCACAAGGCAATAATCAAAACACCGAACGCCGTGGGATAAACTACAGCCTTAACTCCGCTGTGCGCCGGCTTTGACGGCAATTTCATCCTCGCCATTTCTACTTCCTCCTTACTTCCTGTGACGGCAAATAAGCTTTTCTGCAAATCCGATAATAACAAAGCTTAAAACACCGATTACGGCGCTTAAGACTATTATCTGCCAGAAAACATATCTTGTCATAGCTCCTTTAAGAGACTGTGATAAAAGACATCCGAGCCCCACGCCGCCTTGCAGCGTATCGACAAGTATAGATGCGGTAATCGCCATGGGAGCCGCTATCTTAAGACCCGTAAAAAAGTACGGCAAACAGGCCGGGAACATGGTTTTAAAATAAAACTGTCCTACACTTGCGGCATACGAATACATAAGCTCGTGCTTTTCCTTTTGAACCGACTTAAAGCCTGCAAGGGTATTTGCTGCCACCGGATAAAAGGTAAGTATTGCGGCTATAACTATCCGGCTTTTCGCAATATCTCCGGTAAGCGCCAGTATAATAGGCGCCAGTCCCAAAACCGGTATCATCTGGATAAGCATAAGATATGGAAACGCGATTTTTTCGACCGTATCGAACAGGCTCATCAGCAGCGCCAATATGAATCCGAGCGCCGTTCCTACGGCAAACCCAACACCGGCACGGGAGAGCGTTGCTCCGGCGTTTTCAAGCACCATTCCTAAAGCGGTTTGTGTCCCGTTGATTTTTTCGGTTGATATTACCGAGCTTATTATTCCGCCGATATGCGGTAAAAAGTTTTCGGGCGAACGCTCGGTAAATTCCACAATCGTCGCGAACAGCTCCCAAACCGCTATAATAATGAGCGTCCACAAAACCGGCATAAACCATTTTGCATTGCAGATCTTTTTAAGGGCTTTCATTTTTTACACCCCCTCAAAGCTTTCGCGCGTTTTTGCTACGTAATCGGTGAATTCCTGCGTATCCTTGATCTCGATGGTTCTGGGTCTTGGCAAATCGATATCAATTACCGCCGAAAGTCTGCCCGGATGAGGCGATAAAACACAAACTCTGTCCGAAAGAAATACCGATTCTGCTATATTATGCGTTACAAAAACTATTGTTTTGTTTGTCTTACGCCAGATTCTCAAAAGATCCTCGTGCAGCTTTTCGCGTGTAAATTCGTCAAGCGCCGAAAAAGGTTCGTCCATTAGCAGTATCTCGGGCTGAATTGCAAGCGCCCTTGCAATTCCGACACGCTGCTGCATACCGCCGGACAACTGTTTCGGATAATGATCGGCAAAATCCTTAAGGCCTACCAGCTCCAGCATCTGCATCGCCCGTTCCTCACGGTCGGCTTTCGGTACCTTCAATATCTCCATCGGCAATATTACGTTTTTCTTAACCGTCCGCCAGTCATAAAGCACGGGGCTTTGAAAAACAATACCGTATTTCCTTTTAAGACGCGCCGCCTCCGGTGTTTCCCCGCCGACGGTAACCTCTCCGCTCGTAGGCTTGAGCAAATCGGCAATTATTCTCAAAAGGGTTGTTTTGCCGCAGCCCGACGGTCCCAGAAGCGATATAAATTCTCCTTTTTTGATATCAATGCTTACATTTGTAAGCGCCGTAACGCCGTTCTCGTATTCCATACCGATGTTTTTAAGCATTATCTCGGTTGTATTTGCGTTCATTTTTATCGCTCCGTTTCCCTGAGAATAAAAAAACAGACAACCGCACCTTTTTTGTCAGGCGCCATTGTCTGTCTGAATTTTGTTTTTTAATTTGACAGTATTATAAAACACTATAGCACGGCTTGTCAACCGTGTTTTTTCACATCGTGCAAATTAAACATTTATTCCGGATTATCCGTATCCTTTTTTTAATCAAGTAGATATGTTTTCGAAAAAACTAAGGCTCTGTTTATGCTGCCGCACAACGCTTTTATACGGACCGATGTGCAGCAGCACAAGCTGTTAAAACCGGAAAATTGGCAAAAAACGTATCACGGCAAAGATCATCATAATTACCGAAATTCCAATTGAATCAAAAGAAAACAACAAAAAACAAACGACGGTCTTTCATGCCGAAAACCGTCGTTTTTCTGGTGCGGATAACAGGAATTGAACCTGCATGGTATTGCTACCACTAGAACCTGACGGTAACGCCACCTCGGTGAAAGGTTAAAGTGTAAACAACAATATTACTGTTATCACCTGTTTCAAGGTATTCAACAGGATAAGTCTTTACTGCTCGCTGCTGTTTTTAACGCGCAGACGAGCAACCGCGCGCGCCAAAGTCATCTGCGCGGTATGGTATTCGCGTATGCTCTGCTTTTGCAGCATAGCCTCTTTTGCGGCGTCTGCCGCCTGCTTTGCTTTAAGTGCATCAATGTCTTCAGGTCGCTCTGCGCTGTCAACAAGCACAAGCACCTCGTTGTTTTCAATTTTCACAAGTCCCGATGACACTGCGGCGATCTTTACCGTTTCACCCGGAATGTGATATTCCATTTTACCCGGGACAACGGCGCTTATGGTATTGCAGTGACCCGCCATAATTCCGTACTGTCCGTGCAGCGTCGGGACAACTAAGGATTCGCACTTTCCTTCGTAAAATGTGTGAGACGCCGCCAAAATATGCACATTAAAGCTGCTCATATGCTTTCTTCCTTTTTCAGCTCATCGGCACGGAGCTTCACATCGTCAATCGTACCCACATTATAAAATGCCGCTTCCGGGTATTCGTCCATCTCTCCGTCAAGAATCATCTTAAATCCGCGTACCGTTTCGCTTAAAGGAACATAAACTCCGGGTATGCCCGTAAATTTTTCGGCAACATGTGTAGGCTGTGCAAAAAAACGCTGAATTTTTCTGGCACGGGCTACAACCCGCCTATCCTCCTCGCTTAATTCGTCCATACCGAGAATAGCGATGATGTCCTGCAATTCGTTGTATTTTTGAAGTACTTCCTGTACACGGCGCGCAACGCTGTAATGTTCTTCTCCTACCACATTCGCTTCCAAAATTCTTGAAGTTGAGGCAAGCGGATCAACCGCCGGGTAAATACCCTGTTCGGCAATTTTACGGCTTAAAACAGTGGTTGCGTCAAGATGAGTAAATGTTGTGGCAGGCGCCGGGTCGGTAAGATCGTCAGCCGGCACATAAACCGCCTGAACGGAGGTGACCGAGCCGTTTTTTGTTGATGTTATGCGTTCCTGCAATGAGCCCATTTCCTCGGCAAGCGTGGGCTGATAGCCGACTGCCGACGGCATACGGCCGAGCAATGTTGAAACCTCGCTGCCTGCCTGCACAAAACGGAAAATGTTATCGATAAACAGCAGCACATCCTTGCCTGCCGTATCGCGGAAGTATTCCGCCATAGTAAGACCAGAAAGCGCTACGCGCATACGCACTCCGGGCGATTCGTTCATTTGCCCGAACACAAGCGCGGTTTTATCAGAAACACCGCTTTCGCGCATTTCATTCCACAAATCGTTGCCCTCGCGGCTGCGCTCGCCGACGCCCGTAAACACCGAATAACCGCCGTGTTCCATAGCAACATTATGTATAAGCTCCTGTATCAGCACGGTCTTACCGACTCCCGCGCCTCCGAACAGACCGATCTTACCGCCTTTCGGATAGGGTTCCAAAAGGTCTATGACCTTAATGCCCGTTTCAAGTATTTCAGCCGCTGGGCGCTGCTCGGCAAAACTTGGTGCTTTGCGGTGAATTTCCCACTTTTCCATATCCTGCGGCAGCGGCGTTTCGCCGTCTATCGGCTCGCCCAAAACATTGAACATTCTTCCGAGCGTTTTTTCACCTACCGGAACGGAAATACCCTTTCCGTTTGCCTCTACCGTCATACCGCGCGACAAATTTTCACTCGCGCCCAAAAGAATACAGCGTACTCTGTCCTTCCCGATATGCTGGGCGACCTCCATAATGCGTTTTTCGCCTTTAACGGTAACGCTCAGTGCCTCTTTGATTTTCGGCAGACAGCCTTTCGGGAATTCACAGTCTATAACCGGACCCGAAATTGCCGTTATTTTTCCGTATACTTCGCTCACAGAGCGCACACCTCCTGTTGTTTTCTTTTAATTTTATGTTTCTGCGCTTTAGCGCCCGAAGATATTTCGGTTATCTCCCCGGTTATTGCCGCCTGTCGCAGTCTGTTGTACTCCACCGAAAGTGAAGAAAGTATCTTCTCGGCGTTCTGCCCCGCTGAATTCATAGCGGACATACGCGCGTTTTGCTCACTGCAAAAGCTGTCGACAAGCGCACTGTAAATATACCCCGAAACATAGCTCGGAATAATATTATCAAGCACTTTTTCTACCGACGGAGTAAATTCAAACGGGGTTTTAACCTGCTTTTCTGTTTGATTGGACGCAAAAACTTTACGGTGAAACGGTAAAAGGCGTTCGGTTTTCGGTTCCTCCGTCATTCCGTTTTTCATATCCGTATAAATTACAAATATTTTTTGTACCCGCCCTTTATCAAAAAGCTCAAGCAGAATTTCACTGATTTCACGGGCACGCTGCATGGTCGGATTCTGCGCCGTGTAAAGAAAACTGCGCGCAACAGGTATTTTATGGCGTGTAAAATATTGCCTGCCGTATTCGCCGACGACAAAAAACTTTGTGTCGGGATGCTCAGCCCTCATTTTTTCAGCCTCTTTAAGCACATTTTGATTATACATTCCCGCAAGACCCTTATCTGCCGTAATTACAAGACAGGCATAGGTGCCGTTCAGCACGGGTTCGCCCTCGTCAGGATAAAAGTATCGGCTTTTTACATCCTTAACCGTGCGGAAAATACGCTTTATTTCGCTTTTCATAGCGTCAAAATACGGTCTTGTTTTATCAAGCTCGGATTTTGCCTTACGCATTTTGGTGGAGGCTATAAGATACATTGCGTTTGTTATTTTTTGCGTATCGCGCACGCTTTTAATACGGTCTTTCAGTTCTTTTGTATTTGCCATATCTCACGCCTTACCTTTCGGCATCGCTTACGAATTTTTTTGCAAACTCAAGTATTGCCTTGCGGTCGCTGTCATCGGTTTGACCTGTGCGGTCAATCTTCTCGCAAATATCGGGTATCTGAACCTCCGCCGTGTCAAGCATATTACGGCTGACAGACGGTATTTCATCTGTTTTAACATCAGTAAAAGTGTGACCGAGCGCCGCCGTAAGCAAAATAACCTGTTCGTGCTGACTGTAAGGGTGATACTGCTGCTGACGGAGCAGGCGCATAAGCCCCTGACCGTAGCGCAGCTGCCGCTTTGTCATTTCATCAAGGTCGCTTGAGAACTGCATAAACACTTCCATTTCACGGTATTGAGCAAGGTCAAGACGGATAGCACCGGCAGCCTTTTTCATAGCCTTTGTCTGTGCGGCGCCGCCCACACGCGAAACCGAAAGTCCGACATTAACGGCAGGCCGCTGTCCCGCGTGAAAGAGATCGCTTTCCAAAAATATCTGTCCGTCGGTTATGGAAATTATATTTGTCGGGATATACGCCGACACATCGCCTTCCTGCGTTTCAACAATAGGCAAAGCCGTCATACTGCCGCCTCCGAGATCCTCGGATAAATGCGCCGAGCGTTCCAAAAGTCTTGAATGAAGATAGAATACATCGCCCGGATAAGCTTCACGTCCCGGAGAGCGTTCAAGCAATAAGCTTAATGTGCGGTAAGCAATGGCGTGCTTTGAAAGATCGTCATATACTATAAGCACATCCTGCCCTTTGTGCATAAAATACTCACCCATAGCACAGCCGGCATACGGAGCTATGTATTGCAACGTTGCCGAATCGCTTGCCGTTGCGGCTACAACCGCGGTATATTCGAGTGCGCCGCGGCGTCGCAGGGTTTCAGTAAGCTGTGCCACCGAAGACGCCTTCTGACCGATAGCCACATAAATGCAAACCGTATTTTTGCCCTTTTGGTTGAGTATGGTATCAAGCGCAATGGCGGTTTTGCCCGTCTGACGGTCGCCTATTATAAGCTCACGCTGTCCGCGGCCTATCGGGAACATTGAATCAATGGCAAGAAGCCCCGTTTCCATAGGCTTATTTACGGGTTGGCGTTCTATAATACCGGGAGCCGGTTTTTCAATAGGATAGTAATCCTCGGCTGAAATCTCGCCCTCATTGTCGATGGGTTGACCCAACGCGTCGATAACACGCCCCAAAAATCCGTCTCCTACCGGTATACCGGCGGTCTTTTTGGTGCGGCGAACGACGCTGCCCTCAACAATTTCGCCCTCATCGCCGAAAACAACGCAACCTATCTCGTTTTCCTGCAAATCAAGTATCATACCCTTAATGCCGCATTCAAACAATACTATTTCGCCGTATTCGGCTCCGCTGAGTCCGCTGAGCGTTGCAATGCCGTCACCCACGGTTAATACAGTACCTACTTCATCCGCGTCAGGTACAGCCTCAAAGTCGTCCATTGCCTGCCGTATAAGCGGCATAACATCACCTGAAGAATGTACCGCCTCGGCAATTTTTTCCTTTAACTGACGGCTTTTTCCCTCGGGACTCCAGTCATATATTTCATCAAGATTCCACTTGTAAACGGCAGTTCCGAGTTCAATACGAAAGCCGTCGTTTACACTGTCGTCCTGTTTCCATATAACCTCAACCGACTTTCCGCACTTTTTTTCAAGGTATTTACAAAGCCTTTCCTTTTGCAGCGCCGTGGGTTCTTTTGCGCTGTATAGGTAGGCGCAGACCTCTATTTTTCTGATTTCGTGATCGGTCATAGGTTAATCCTCCTTTTCCGCCCTGTCAAGGAAATCGTCAAGAGGATCTGCGTCTTTTCGGATAAGCATTTTATCAATAGCGGCAGAAACCATTGCTTCGATTTCGGAATTCGCCTTAGCAAAAATTTTTTCTTTTTCCGCCTGCGCTTCCGCTTGTGCTTTCAGCAGTATTTCCTGTCTCCTGTTTTTTGCGTCCTCTATATATTCATTTGCGGATTCTTTTGCGGACTCCATAGCTTTTCTTTTCATTTCCGCAATCTCAGCCTCTGCGGCTTTAAGGCTTTCTTCATACTGCATTTTTTCCTTTTGAGCCGCGGCTTTTTCCGCCTTTGCCTTACTGTCCATGTCGGCATAATAATTCCTGCGTTTTTCCATAAAAGCCTTTACGGGCTTATAAAGCAGTAAATAAAGACCGCCCGCAAGTATTAAAAAATTGAATAAATGCAGAATTATTTGCTGCCAATCAATATTTAACGGTACGCCCATTGCGGTATCCCCCTTACAGGACGAAAATAATCAAAATAGCGATGATAAGCGCATAAATGATAGCAGTTTCAATAAATACAAGTCCGAGCATTAAGCTTGTACGAATACTGCCTGCGGCTTCGGGCTGGCGCGAAATGCCTTCGGAGGATTTTGCAATGGCAATACCCATACCTATTGCGGCGGCGGCAGCAGCAAGTCCTACGCAGACTGCGGCGGCAACGGCTTTGTTCCCGGTGGCATTATCGGCGGTTTGAGTTGCTACCGCGGCAGTAGTTTCCGCGGCTGTTGTATCTTCCGCCGCCGCAAATGCCGTAAAGCTGCAAAAGGCGCAGATAATCAGTGCGAGAACACCCATAGCAATAATTCTTTTGGTTGACTTTTTCATAATATTTTCCTCCGTAAAATAATTTACTTTTTAATTTTCTTTTTCGACGGTTCTGTAACTTCGCCGTAAAACAGGGCCGTCAGCATTGTAAGAACATAGGTTTGAATAAGTGCGTGCAGCAGTGTGAACATCACGCCGACTGCAACCGGCAAAACAAAGCTCAGATTTATGTAGTAATAAACAAGCTCGGTCACAAGCAATCCGCTGAGCAATGCGCCGAAAAGACGGAAGCTCATTGATATAGGCAAGGAAAAATCCTTAAGCGTAAGACCTATACCTTTAACGCCGTTGCCCGCAATGCCGCCTGACATAATAACAAGATAAGAAAGACATCCGAGCGCGATTGCGGCGTTAATGTCCGAAAGCGGCGCCGGCAACGTTACCGATAAACCGCCGACGGTGATTGCCTGAAACCCGAAAAGCTCAAACAAAGTTCCGATAAAGATATAAACTCCTGCGGCAAAAACATATCCGCCCAAAAAAGTATTGCGGTGCGGACTGTTGGTTTTTGCAAGGTTGTCAAAAAAGCCTACAAGCTCTTCAAGCAGCAGTTGAAATTTGCCGGGTACCATCTTAAAGCGCGGTATCACAAATATCCGTATAATCGCCGCAAAAAGCAGCAACACGCACGAAACCGTTATTGCGGAAATAAATGCCGGATTTACATTTTTAATCCCCAAAAGACTGATTTTATTGTCGCCGTGCAATACGGCGTCGCGCATAACCGCCTTAATGGATTCCTTATCCCCGCCGCCGGCGGTTAAAAACGCGGCTGTCAGTGTAATCGCCAATAAGGCAATCCAAACGATGATAAAAACAGTATGTTTCTTTTTGCTCATATGCATCCCTCCTTCACCTTATAATAATCTGCTCTCTTTCAGCTCCGACAGAGATATAATCAACCGTACAGCCGACCTGTTGCTCAATATATTCTATATATTTTTTGGCGTTTTCGGGCAGCTCGGTGTAGCGGCGGCAATGAGAAATATCCTGTTTCCAACCGTCTAAATATTCATAAACCGGCTTTGCCTCATAAAGCAGATCACCGGACGGAAAATCGTTAATTCTTTTACCGTCCGCCTCATAAGCCACACAGACCGGGATTTTATCAAGATAAGAAAGAACATCAAGCTTTGTAAGAGCAATTTTGTCGGCGCCCTGAACCATTACTCCGTAACGGGAGGCAACCGCGTCAAAGCCGCCGACGCGCCTCGGGCGACCGGTTGCCGCGCCGTATTCGTTGCCGGCTTTTCTAAGGGCTTCGCCGTCTTCTCCGAACAGTTCACAGGTAAACGGTCCTTCGCCGACGTAAGTGGAATAAGCCTTCATAATTCCGATCACTTCGTCCAGCTTTTCCCCCGGAATACCTGCTCCTATGGGAGCATAGGCGGCAAGGCTGTTTGAGGACGAGGTATACGGATAAATGCCCATATCAATGTCACGCAGGGCTCCGAGCTGCGCCTCAAACAAAATTCGCTTTTCCGCGGAGACCGCGTCGCTTAAATATTTTGTTGTGTTACAGATAAAGGGCTTCAGCGGATCACCGTAGGTATACAGCCAATTCATTACCGATTGCGTCTCTATTTTCGATTTGCCGTAACCTCCGACAATCATCAGGTTTTTCCACTCAACAATATCCGCAATATGCTGTCTGATGTCGGCAAGCCTTTTTAAATCACCCATACGGATTGTCTTTTTCATATATTTGTCGGAATAGACAGGACCTATACCGCGCCGAGTGGAGCCGAATTTATTTCCGGCAAGTCTGTCTTCCTCGAGACAATCCTGTAAACGGTGATACGGCATACAGATCGTGGCTCTGTCGCTGATTTTCAGATTTTCCGGCGTGACGGTAATGCCTGCTTTCCTAAGCGCCGCAATCTCATTCACCAAATGCTCGATATCTATAACCGTGCCGCCGCCGAGTACATTGACCGTACCGTCCTGCAAAATACCGCTCGGCAGCAAATTTAACACAAATTTGCCCTTTTCGTTGACAACCGTATGACCGGCGTTGTTTCCGCCCTGATAACGGCAAACAATATCAAAATTTCGGCAAAGCAAATCAACCATTCGGCCTTTTCCTTCATCGCCCCAGTTAATTCCTACAACTGCTGATAACATACATAACACCTCGTTTTTATTTTTCGTGTACAAACATCATAACAAAGCTGACAGAAAGTAAAACACAGCACAGCCAAATTGCTTTGCATCCAAGTGCCAGCGTCAGAACGCTGCCCAGCCCCGCGCCGAATCCGAACACCAAAATCACACCGAAATATGTGACGGCTTTCCACAAAATTTCCTTGTCACGCACACGAAAATACGCACACAAAGCTTCCGTTCCGGCTCTCAGGTTTCCGATACACATTGTGCTGGCATAAGCATGACCGCGCACCTTATGAAAGGTCTGCACCTGCATAGCGCAGACAAAGGATACCAATGCGTTAGCGAGCGGTTCGATAGCGGGCGGCAGAAATCCGACTGTAAAAAGCAGGATAATTTCTAAAAGAAGAATAATTTGCCGCCAGTGAATTTTTTCATAATTTTTAAGGCGCATATGTATACATTCCGCAACTGCCGTGCCTATAAGAAAAGAAACAACCGGAATAAGATATTTAAAAACCGTAGACCATTCCTGTTGAAAAAGCGCGGTGCTGAGCAATACTATATTTCCCGTTTGCGCATTGGCAAATACTTCGCCGCGGCAGGTATAGGTGTACGCATCCTGAAAACCTCCGGACAAAATTATAAAAACTGCCGCCCTGAAGCTGTCCGACATTTGTCCGCGGAAAGGTTTAACGGTTTTCATTACGCTTCCTCTTTTCCGGGAAGGTGAAAAGAAAAACAGTATAGGCAAGCATAAAACCGAGCGCGTATAAAATCATCGCGGCAATACTGCCTTTCTCAAGACATTTTCCGACAACGCCGAACGCAAATCCGACAGCGAATGCTATCGATACGAAACGGCTGTCCTTTTTTTCGGTGCACGGTCTTTTAAGAGTATTTAAAAGCAGGATAAGCATTGCCGAGTCGAGCATTGCGACCATAATAATTTCCAAAACCGATTTCATTTTTTAAGACCTTACTTTCATAATTGTTTTTATACTGATAAGCTTGGTGCAAAGGCACAAAACTTTGATAGCTTCCGTAATCTCCCGTACAGTGGCGAAAGAAGGCGCCAATCTTATATTTCTGTCTTCCGGGTCATATCCGTGCGGATATGTAGAACCGGCAGGTGTAAATTTCACACCGTATTTTTCGCACATCTTCACAACAGCCTTGGCGCATCCCGGCATCGTATTAAAGGAAAGAAAATATCCGCCGGCAGGAGTTGTCCAATCGGCAACACCTGTATCTCCGAGCTCCTTTTCAAGCGTTCTGTATACCGCGTCAAATTTAGGCTTTAAAATATCCGCGTGTTTTTTCATATGAGCCTTAAGCCCTGCGCTGCCTTTAAAAAAGCGCGCGTGCCGCAACTGGTTTATTTTATCGGGACCGATGGTGGAAAAATACATAAACGAGCGAATATCAATGAGGTTGGCGGGACTTGCCGCTACGGCGGAAATTCCCGAACCAGGGAAAGTAACCTTGCTTGTTGAACAGAATTCATAGACAAGATCGGCGTTTCCCGCCTTTTCACATTCTTCAATTATATCCGGAATCTCAGCGCATTCACCGTCAAAACAGTGTATGCAATAGGCATTATCCCAAAATATTCGGAAATCTTCTGCCGCAGGCTTCAATCTTGCAAAACGCCGAACAACCGTATCGCTGAATACAATACCGGTCGGGTTTTGATACTTAGGCACACACCAAATTCCCTTGACACTCGGGTCTTTTATTAGTTTTTCTACCATATCCATATCGGGTCCGTCGTCATTCATCTTAACGGGAATCAGCTCAAAGCCGAAATGCTCTGTGATAGCAAAATGACGGTCATATCCGGGGACAGGACATAAGAATTTGCGATTTTTAATCTCCTGCCACGGTCTGCCGCCGCAAATGCCGTCCGTCATACCGTGGCTTACAAGCTGATACATCAGCGTTAGGCTGCTGTTTCCTCCGACAAGCGTGTGCATTACATGCGTTCCCATCATATGGGCCAGTAAGCGCCTTGCTTCCGGAATTCCGTCAGGACCGCCGTAATTCCTGCAATCCATACCGTTTTCACTGTCCAAAATACTTCTATGATCTAATACATCAAGCATAGGAAGCGAAAGGGCAAGCTGCTCGGCAGAAGGCTTTCCGCGAGAAAGGTCAAGTGAAAGTCCATTTCCGGCAATTTCTTCAAGTTCCTTTTCGCATTTCTCTTTTTCCGATACCAATGTATACATATCAGCTTCGTAAAAGTTCATTTTATCACTCCTTGACTTTCGGTGACGAATATATTATAATGCACTATAATGTATGTGTAAAATGTATGTTAGATATATGCACAATATCATTGTGACATATACAAAAGGAGAAATTTGTAATGTATATAAGCTATGATTATTACCGTATTTTTTATTATGTAGCAAAATACGGAAATGTGTCGCAGGCAGCAAAGCTCCTGTTAAACAATCAGCCGAATATGACGCGAACCATTAAAAAATTAGAAGCCGAACTCGGCTGCCCGTTGTTTTTACGCTCAAAAAAAGGAATGAAGCTGACCCCGGAAGGCGAAAGACTTTATGAGCATATCCGAATTGCCATGGAGCATATAGATGCGGGCGAGGCGGAGCTTACGGAAAACCGTAACCTGCAAAACGGAACGATATATATTGCTGCCAGTGAGGTAGCGCTGCGTTGCCTGCTTTTACCCGTGCTAAAAAAATACCGCATTTTGTACCCCGGCATTCACATCCGTATCAGTAACCATTCTACGCCGCAGGCTATCGGCGCTCTCAAGGATGGCTCGGCAGATATTGCTGTCGTTACCACGCCTACCGTACACACCGCCTCACTGGTAGAAACAGTTGTAAGACCCATAACCGAGGTTGCCGTCTGTTCGCCGTATTTTAAAGAGCTTGGGGACAAACAAATATCTCTTTCGGAGCTTATAAATTTTCCGCTGATTTCGCTTGGCAAGGATACAAAATCCTTTGAGTTTTATTCAGCGCTTTTTACCGCGCACGGTCTTCCGTACAAGCCTGACATTGAGGCATTCACCGCCGATCAAATTCTTCCCATGGTTGAGGCCGATCTAGGTATAGGTTTTGTTCCTGAGGAATTTTTAAGAGAGGGTGACGGCATATGCCGCATTAAACTTGAAGAAAAAATTCCGAAACGGAGTATTGTTATAATAAAAAGAAAAGAACAGCCGCTCAGTGTGGCTGCCAAAGAGTTGGAACGGATGATCCGGGAATGCGGAAATCAGTAATTCCGTTTATGATTTTATTCAGATGTATTCATATTAAAGATATTTAGCTCCTTCCGCCAAGATAAGATATTCATTTGATTCGGCAATCGTTTTTGCTGTAATAAATCGTCCTTTCATTTTGGTTTACCTCCGAGTATTTTTTTAATATTTTACCCGAAAAGCATGAAAACAAAAATTGTCGTCCCAAAAGGGTTGTGGTATGTTACCTTGGAAAGAACGATTTTGCAAGTTATTTTAGTTGAAAACAATTTGCCACATTGATATAATCAAAATATCCTTTCCGATTACAACGGCGGCAGCCGTGTGATAAATAAAATTTATGTGCCGATGAGGTCGCAACTGTGTGACCTCAGATTTCACCGAAGCTCCTAAG
>CAKSCM010000013.1 GCA_934444365.1 uncultured Eubacteriales bacterium
CCCCAGCAATAAGAGTCGTTGCCTGTTATATATCCCTTATTCCGGATGGCATCCCATTCGTTGTTTTCCGGGATAACTGTGCCGTCCTCGGAAACTCCGCTTCCCACCGTGGGCGCACGTAAAGTATAGGTTAATCCGCCGCTCTCAAAGGGCTTTCCGAAAATATTGCCGCCCCAATACAGTCCGTCCCAATCAGTACCGATTTTCAAAGCCTCCGCAGAAACAAACAGGCGATGGTCATAGCAATAACCGTACGGCGCATCGCTGTCCGTTGCCGCCGACGCGGCAGCGGAGGAATCGGCGTTCCCTGCCGAAGCGGCGCTGAGCACATAGGAATCCACCGTTCCGACATAAACGAACGATTCATAGTATTTGTAGAAACCGTTGATCATACCTCTTATTTGAAACCAATAGGTTTCGCCCTCCGTGAGGGAAAGCGGCTCAGCCGATTGCTCAATATTAGCGGACGGTTGAGCGGTCTGTGCAGTCTGTGCCACCGTAATCAGCGGCATAATAACAGACAGCAGCATACAAAGAGTCAGCAGTATACTAAGTATTCGTTTCTTCATTTTGCGTTACCTCCGTTCAGATATTGTGAGCGGTATTTATCTGCAAACAGGGCAACTCCCTGCTTTAAAACCTCCATCTGGGTTTTCAGATAATATTCGTCCTCAAACATGGCATAGTGTACACAGGCGCGGACGAATATAAAAATCAGCGGCGTGATGACCGTATAGGGAATGCCGATCTTCGGCTCCAGCCGCTTGGCATACTCGGTATAGCGCTCGTTGACGCCCTCAAAAAATTTCTTGCCGTGCTCGATATACTTCGGATGGGTATAGACCTGATACATAAGACGATATTTTTTGCCGTGCTTTTTTGCCGTCCAATAAGGCACTTCTTTCACAAATCGGACAACATCCTTGGGATCGGTGGGCGCCATCTCCATAAAATCGTCCTCGACCTTTTCCATACAGTATGCGGTCGACTCAATAATCAGCTCGTCAAGGTTTTTAAAATACGAATACAGGTTTGCCTTTGTGCAGCCGCATGCATCGGCAAGCGCTTTGATTCCCGTACCCGTCAGACCGTTTTCGGCATAGCATTCAAAGCATTTCTCCATCATTTCGCGCTTGCGCGCGTTGTGCTGTTGCTCCGTAGTTTTCATATTGATTTTCTCCTTATAATACCGACCGTTCGTTTATAATTATTATATCACAGAAAACCGAGTATTTCAAGAACAAAGCTCATAAAATATGAGAAAAATCAGCCGTTAAAGCTGTTTTTCATTAACGCCAACCACTCTTTTCATTAATACTAAGTAATTTCGAAAGCACTGCGTTCAGATCTGATTTCACATTCTGAATTTTTTGCCTTCTTTCGGCAAAAGAAAAAGGCGTTCTTCCGAAAACCAATCGAAAAAACACCTTTATACAATTACATTTTACCGTACCCATTTGACGGTACAGCACTTAAAAAACAAAAATCTATTAAAGAATTTCGCCTTCCATGCCGGGTTTTAAAGCTGCGGCATTGCATTCGTCGGTATCAATATGCATTGCAAGGGAGAATTTATCGCTTACCCTTACAACAACATCGCCGAATACCGTCTCGCGCTCGGTTCCGGTAACCTTTACCGAAACAATCTGTTTATTCTCAAGGCCGTATTTCTCGGCATCGGCCGGGGTCATGTGAATATGACGCTTGGCAACGATTACGCCGTGATCAAGCTCAACCTCGCCGCACGGTCCTACGACCTTGCAGCCGGGAGTACCGTCAGTGTCGCCCGACTCCCTTATAAAAGGAGCAATACCGAGCGAACGGGCGTCGGTAAGTGATATTTCAAGCTGGGTTTCGGGACGCTCGGGTCCGAGAATTGATATACCGGCCATTTCTTTTTTGGGGCCTACTACGGTTACCCTCTCCTGACATGCAAACTGTCCGGGCTGGGAGAGATCCTTTTTCGGGGTGAGCTGGTAGCCCTTTCCGAAAAGAACATCCAGATCCTCGCGGCTCACATGAATGTGACGGGCCGATGTCTCAATAAGAACGGTTTTTTTCATTTTTTTGCAACTCCTAAATAAATATTAAAGTCTCCGCCGGTAAATTTCGGCGGTTTAAGACTCTTTTTACATCACTTTTGTATTCGCAATATACACTTGTTAAATAAAGGCTTTTATGTTAAACTTAAATACAAATAAAGCAAACAGAAAGTAAAGGTAAAACCTATGTACGAAAGCTTTGAAGAATTAAAAACACAGTGCCTTAAATGCGAAAAATGCGAGCTGAGTAAAACCCGCACGAATGTTGTCTTCGGCGTCGGCAACGAGCACGCAAAACTCATGTTCATCGGCGAAGGACCGGGAGAAAATGAGGATCTTCAGGGCGAGCCGTTTGTCGGGCGCGCCGGGAAGCTGCTTGACAAATTCATCGCCTCAATAGGCCTTAGCCGTGAGGATGTTTATATAGCAAACATGGTAAAATGCCGTCCGCCGAAAAACCGCGATCCCCTTCCCGAGGAACAGGAAGCCTGCATAGGTTACTTGCGCGAGCAGGTAAGGCACATAAGACCGCATATGATAGTTTGCCTCGGCAGAATATCGGCACAGCGCCTGATATCGCCCGACTTTAAGGTAACACGTCAGCACGGCGAATGGGTGAATAAAAACGGTACCCTCATGATGGGAACCTTTCATCCGGCGGCGCTGCTTAGAAATCCGAACAATAAGCCGGCCGCTTTCGAGGATTTTTTGAAGATCCGCGAAGAGCTTGACCGAATCGAAAAATTAGAAAGAAAAGCCGAATAATCCCGGAATAAGATATGTAAGGGTAAGCATTATTGCCGACGCAAGCACCACACCGGCGGCTATAGCCGGCATTGAGCTACGGAACCTGATGTCAAAAATATCGGCCGCCAGCGCACCGGTCCATGCACCGGTTCCGGGAAGCGGTATTCCGACAAAAATTATAAGCCCGATTATTTTACCCGTTTGCAGCTTTGAGCCTTTTTTACGTGTTCTTGCTTCAAGCTTTTCGACCCACCGTGCAATACGTTTATTCTTTTTCAACAGGTTGAAAATTTTACGGATAAATAAAAGCACAAATGGTATGGGGAGTAAATTTCCGATTATGCATATCGGCACCGCGACAAAGGGCGATATATTTAAAATCGCCGCCGCGATCAGACCGCCGCGAAGCTCAAGAATAGGCATAAGAGAAATTATAAAAACCACAAGCTCCGGAGCAATTCCGCGCTCGGTAAAAAAATTTGTCAGAGTATCGGCCAAGGGTTTGTCCTCCGATGAATGATTAGCTTTTAGTTTCACAAGATAAGCTTAGTACATTTTATCACAATTTCATCCTGATATCAACCAGAAAATAAGGCGGCGGCGCGATATATCATTATATTTTACACACATTTTACGAAAGGTCAGATTTAATAAATGAACATAGTAATTCTTGACGGATATACAACCAACCCGGGAGACATATCGTGGGGGCTTTTCGAGCAGCTCGGCGATCTCACGGTTTACGATTACACGGCCGAAGAGGAAATTTGCGAGCGCGTAAAGGATGCCGATATAATAATATCAAATAAAACGGTTTTCTCGCGTGAAACACTTAAAAAAATCGCCCGTGCAAAATACATAGGCCTTATATCAACCGGCTACAATGTAGTCGACGTACAAGCGGCGGCTGATTACGGTATAACGGTTACAAATGCTCCGGGATACAGCACCGATGCGGTTGCTCAGCACACCTTTGCACTGTTACTCGAAATGACAAATGCCGTCGGACTCCACAACGCCGCAGTTCATGCCGGCGAATGGTCGGATGACAGGAGATTTTGCTTTTGGCGTTCTCCCCTGCACGAGCTTGCCGGAAAAACACTCGGTATAATCGGATTCGGCAGCATAGGCTCCAAGGTTGCCGAAATAGCAAGAGCCTTTTCGATGAATGTCATATACACCTCCCGTACCGATAAGCATTCAGACTTTGCACGTTTTGTATCGGCGGATGAGCTGTTTAAAATGAGCGACATTATTTCTTTGCACTGTCCCCTGACCGATGATACAAAAGAGATAATCAACGCCGAAACGCTTTCTAAAATGAAAGACACCGCTTATATCATAAACACGGCACGCGGCGGACTGATCAACGCCGACGATCTTTTCGCCGCCTTAAAATCCGGCAA
Organism: uncultured Eubacteriales bacterium; assembly: GCA_934444365.1. Lineage (GTDB taxonomy): Bacteria > Bacillota > Clostridia > Oscillospirales > Acutalibacteraceae > CAKSCM01. The sequence continues at coordinate 4,196 of CAKSCM010000013.1, forward strand.
AATTGCAGGGGCGGCATGCGACGTAATGCTGCATGAACCGCCTGAGGACACCGACCCGCTTATTTCCCTTTCTAACTTTACGGTCACACCGCATATCGCCTGGGCAGCGAAGGAAACAAGAATAAGACTTATTGATATCGCCGCAAAAAATCTGATTTCCTATTTAAACGGTTCGCCGATAAACAAGGTAAATTAATTTTAAAAAACAAAAAAATACAGGGTAACTGCAACCGCCACTTATGACATGAAAATAAAAAACAATGAAATAACAACCATTGATAAACGAATAGTTTTTTACTTGTATTTATTTTCTTTACAGCGAATTGCCGACGTGCTCCCAGGCAATAATTATTAATGAGAATTTTTTGCAAAGGGAGCGTTTATTCCATGCAGTTCAACAAGGTCAGCATATGCGGCATAGATACCTCAAAACTTAAAACATTGAGCGAAAAAGAGAAAACCGAGCTTTTAAAAAAAGCTCACGACGGCGACACATACGCCCGAGATGCGCTTGTATGCGGCAATTTAAAGCTTGTGCTGTCGGCCGTTCAGCGTTTTTCGTCAAGGGGCGAAAACCCTGACGACCTTTTTCAGGTTGGATGTGTAGGGCTTATAAAAGCGATAGACAACTTTGATACCTCTCTTGACGTGCGTTTTTCAACCTATGCCGTGCCGACGGAATATTAATTACGAAAAAGCGCTGTATAAAGAGGAAAAGCCGTTTTGCAAAAGGAGTATTTGAAAATTTAGTTTTTTTAATCACTTTTAATAAGAAAGAAATCGTACTGACAGATTAATACGGCATTAAAAACCTTAAACAGTATAAAAGAGACAAAACGACCCGGAGCAAATAAACTCCGGGCCGTTTTTTAATTACATTATGCCGATTGCATCAGTTTCGGGACATTAAACAACACCCTGGCTGAGCATTGCGGTTGCGACCTTTTCAAAGCCGGCGATATTGGCACCGACAACATAGTCGCCCTTAAAGCCATAGCGCTCGGCAGCATCGGCAGCCTTATCATGAATTCCGACCATTATGTCGTGAAGCTTCTTGTCAACCTCGTCAAAGGTCCAGGACATTCTCAGGGAGTTCTGGCTCATCTCAAGTGCCGAGGTCGCAACGCCGCCGGCGTTTGCAGCCTTACCCGGAGCAAAGATGATTCCGGCTTCCTGAATGACCTTTGTAGCTTCAAGGGTTGAAGGCATGTTAGCGCCCTCGCCTACCGCTATGCAACCGTTGTTGACAAGCATCTTGGCGTCGTTTTCGTCAAGCTCGTTCTGGGTAGCGCAAGGCAGCGCAACATCGCACTTAACGCTCCAAACGCCCTTGCCCTCGGTGTATTTTGCATCCTTATGGAAATCAAGATACTCCTTGATACGACCGCGCCTGACCTCTTTTATCTCCTTTACACAGGCGAGATCAATGCCGTTTGCGTCATAGATCCAGCCGTTGGAATCGCTCATTGTAACAACCTTTGCACCAAGCTGCTGAGCCTTTTCGCAGGCGTAAATGGCAACGTTACCAGCACCGGAGATTGCAACCGTCTTGCCGTCAAAGCTCTCGCCCTTGGTCTTTAAGGCCTCCTGCATGAAGTAAACAAGACCGTAGCCTGTAGCCTCGGTACGAGCAAGGGAGCCGCCGTAGGTAAGACCCTTACCGGTAAGAACGCCCTCATAAAGTCCGGTTATGCGCTTGTACTGGCCGTACATATAGCCGATCTCACGTCCGCCCGTGCCGATATCGCCGGCAGGAACGTCGGTGAACTGGCCGATGTGTCTGTAAAGCTCGGTAATAAAGCTCTGGCAAAAACGCATGACCTCGTTATCGCTCTTGCCCTTAGGATCAAAATCGGAACCGCCCTTACCGCCGCCTATGGGCAATCCGGTAAGAGAGTTTTTGAATATCTGCTCAAAACCGAGGAACTTGATTATTCCGAGGTTTACCGACGGATGAAGACGAATTCCGCCCTTATAAGGACCGATGGCGCTGTTGAACTGCACCCTGAATCCGCGATTGACCTGAACCTTGCCTTCATCATCTATCCACGGAACACGGAACATAATAACACGCTCCGGCTCGGTAAGGCGCTCGAGCAATGCGCTTTCCTCATACTCGGGATGCGCGTCGATGGCCGGCTTTAAGGATTCGAGAACCTCGGTTGCCGCCTGATGAAACTCAAATTCGCCCGGATTTTTGGCTATAAGCCCTTCGAGCACTCTGCTTACATAAGACATATACTTTTCCCCTTTTCAAAACGCCTTTAAAATCAGCGTCAAAAAATTACCGTGTATTATTATACAACTTTTTCTCCTAATATGCAATAGAACACCGCATATTATTTCATTTTTTCCGAAATACCTTTCATATTCTCGTATGCGAGCTTTAAGTATTTATAATCTTCCATATACTTATAAGCTGTTTGTTCGAGTTTTTCGTCGGTTATCGATTCCTTCATAATAACAGCACTTACAACAGCCGCGGCATTTTTGTCGCCGAGGGTATAGTACTGGTTTAAAAGCTCGAAAAGTTTTTTAAGCCGCTTTTTGTCGTTTTGTTCAAGCAGCTCTCTCATGCAGACAACGGCGGTCTTCTCGAAAAAGTCAACATACAGACATTCGCCGTATTTACCGACGTGCTCCTGATAAGCCTCCTTGTACTGAGGGAATATGGTCAGAAAACGGCTGAGCAACCCCTCCAAGCTCATTGATGACTTCGCATCGCCGCTTATCGAAACGTCGCTCGTGCGCGATACGGTCTTTTTTGTACCCAAAAACTCGCCGAGTGTATCCGAAAAATCGTTACCGATCGAAACGGCGTCGTTTACCGAATAATCCTCAGGAAAAAGCCACTCGGAAATTACCTTCCACTCCCCCGTTGCTTTGCCGTCCTCAACAGCGCCGCAATTGAGCTTAAAAAGCTTTTTCGCCTCATCAAAGCTGACCTTTACAGCCTGAGCGTCATTTGCAAAATAAGCGCCGTCCTCATTATCGACCGCCTTCATTCCCTTGGCGGTAAGTACCGGCTCTATTATATCGATTATTTTATTGTAGGCTTCTATATTCAAGTAAAAAACACCCTTTCGCCTAAAATCTCATAATATTATACCATGTTAAAGACTGCATGTCAAAGGAATATTGTCCATAAAATCAAAGCACAGTGTTGTTTTTGGTTTTAAAGACAGCTTGAGGCGTTCTCTGCTGGGGCATCGGTAACCTATCTTGTCCGCAAATCATATAATTTAACTGTAGGGCCCTAAAAACAAATTAAGGAGTAATAATCTTGGCACAGTTTACAAACCAGGCGCAATTATCTTATAACAACACTGTTTTAAACTCAAATATTGCCACAGGAGAGCTGCTCGACGTGCTTTCGATAACAAAAACGGCCGTCACCGAAAGCTACGATCGCTCCGGCAATGCGGTTTATGTCGTAAGCATTGTAAACACGGGTAATACTGCATACAGCGGTCTTACCCTTACGGACAACCTCGGCGGTTATACCTTCGGCAGCGCAACGGTCTATCCGCTGAACTACGTTGCAGGCTCCGTAAAATACTATAACAACGGTGTTTTGCAGACAACCGCACCGACGGTAACCGCCGGCCCTCCCCTTGCAATAAGCGGAATTACCGTTCCTGCCGGAGGAAACGCCACCGTAATTTACGAGGCGGATATAACCGGGTTTGCACCTCTCGGAACCGAATCGCAGATTAATAATACCGTCACTCTCTCGGGCAACGGTATTACGGCACTCACCGCCACCGAGACAATAACGGCCGCCGCTGCACCCGAGCTCACCATCAACAAAACGATCTCTCCTGCAAGCGTTACCGAGGGCGACAGGGTAACCTATACCTTTACGATTCTCAACTACGGCAATACCGCAGCAACAGCTGCTGACAACGTAGTCATACGCGATACCTTCAATCCGATACTCTCCTCACTTGCCGTCACATTTAACGGCACCGCATGGGCAGCTACAACCAATTACACCTACAACCAGTCCAGCGGTGAATTTGCAACCGTTGCAGGACAAATTACCGTTCCCGCCGCAACCTATGCTCAGAATACAGACGGCAGCTACGCGATAACCCCCGGTGTGTCCGTACTCACCGTAACCGGAACCATCTGATCGGTTTATATGGCGTCACACACCGCAAAATTATCTTTACACCTGCGGTAAAATACGCTTTTTTCGGAAGGTGGCAACCGAGAATCGGAGCAAATAAACGTTCAAAGATAAAGAGTTAATAAAAAGATAAAGCGCATTCCCGAAAACGGACATCAAAAAATGTCCGAACAAACGGAATGCGCTTGAAATCTTTTTTAAATCATTAAAAAAACGAGGACAGCGAGTAATTACTTCGCAACGGCGTCCTTAAGGGCCTTACCGGCCTTGAATATGGGCAGCTTGGAAGCCTTGATGACGATCTCCTGCTTGGTCTGGGGATTGCGGCCCTTTCTCTCGCCTCTCTCGCGGATCTCGAAAGTACCAAAGCCTACGAGCTGGATCTTGTCGCCCTTCTTAAGAGCCTCGGTGATAGCCTCAATAGTGGCATTGAGAGCCTTGTCGGCGTCCTTCTTAGAAATTGCAGCCTTCTCCGCTACAGCGGTAATAAGTTCTGACTTGTTCATTACAAAAATACCTCCAAAATTTTTATATCGCAGGGGGATCCCCCGAGAAAAACAAATTAATTTTACAAAGCAGAGAGCAAAAATACTGTAGATATAAAAAAGCCTGTCCGCCTATATAAAAACAAAATCTACCTAAAAATCAATCCTACGGGTTAATTTTCGTTTTTTCGAAATCGTCTATATACCTCTCGGTCGAACGGTATAAGGCCTCCTCGGCGTCTATGCCGAGTTTTTTGGAAAGCGCCGTCACCGATAGCAGTAAATCGCCTATGGCGTTTGCAGCGTCGACCTCTTTATCACCGCACACCGCAAGACAAAGCCTGTCCATTCTGTCATTCACATCGGCCAGCGCCTCGCCGTCGTCCGCCGGTGAGGCCCCTGCCTTCATGGCACGCGAAACAACCTTTTGCGAGCGCATAAGCGCCGGCAGACACCCGGGAACCGCCCTTAGGGTCTGGGAAGCGGTGGTCTGTTTTTTGGAACTCTGTTTTATCTTATCCCAATTGTTTAAAACGTCGTCGGTGGAAGAAACCTTGACATCGCCGAAAACATGAGGATGGCGCTCGATCAGCTTCCTGCATATTCCGTCGGTAACGTCGGAAAACGAGAATGTGCCCTTCTCCTCTTCCATCCGAGCATGAAACACGACCTGCAACAAAACGTCACCGAGCTCCTCTTTAAGTGCCTCGGTGTCGTCTCGGTCAATGGCATCTGCAACCTCATAGGTTTCTTCAATAAAATTGTTGCGTATTGAATGATGATCCTGCTCGGCATCCCACGGACAACCGCCTTCGCCTCGTAAAATCTTCATTATTTGTAACAGATCTTCTATATAATAACTCTTTTCCCTATGAATGTCAATCAATTTTACGTCCTCCGCCTGTTTTTTGTGCAAAAAAGCATTTTCTCAATCAAATCCAGCGCCTTTTTTCAAGAAGTGCCGCGATTTTTTCACCTTTCGGTAGTGAAACTATGTCATCATGTGAAAGAACTCGCAATACAAGCACCGCAATAACATAAACAACGCATGCGACAAGAATCGCCAAAACGGTTGAAATCTTATCCGACATAAAACGCCCCGTAATTCCGGCGACGGCCCATGCCGCTATTCCGCACATAGCCGAAGCAATAAGCGGCTTTACTATGGTGGTCATAAGATTCGGCACTATCTTTGTATATTTGCAAAGAACATAAAAATCCGCTATAAAAATATACAAATAGCAAACCACCGTTCCTATAGCGGCGCCCTTTACGTTCACCGACGGTATAGCCACAAAAATGTAGTTTACGATTATTTTAAGAATCGCACCCACAATCATGTTGTAAACCGGTACGCGCTCCTTACCTATTGCCTGCAAAAGACTGGTCATAGGCATTGATATTCCGCAAAAGATTACCGCTATACCGAAGATTGAAAGAACCGGACCGGCTATTGACGCGCCTATGGGCTTTGAGGCATACAAAAGATTCATAATACCGCCGGCCAGAGCGCATATTCCGAAGCCCGAAGGCAGTGCTACGAGGGACGAAACCCTGATTACCATTTCAAAATTCTTTCTTACATCGCGCTTGCAGCGGTTCGCCCACGCCGTTGTCATTGCGGGAACGGCGCTGACACCAAGCATTGAGGTTATTGAAGGAATTAGATTATAAACCGAAAAAGCGAAGCCCTTATAACAACCGTAAAGATAGGTCGGAACGAGCTTTATTACGCCGGCGTCGGTACCTCCGGCATCCGCATCGGCAAGCAGCGCCTGCCACATTTCAGGATAATTCGCCTTGAAAATCTCGGTGTTTTCGGTGACCGACGTAAGCAGGCGCGACTGCACCGTCATAACGTCTATCATACCGGCAATCTGGGTAGCGAGCGAGCCGAGTGCCATTGGAACCGCTATCATCATAAGCGCCTTTAAGGTCGCATTACTGTCCTTCGCCGGCGGAGAAAGCCTTAACTGCTCGGCTGTAATTCCGTCGCCCGAACGTTTATATCTTATTGAGGCATAAACGGCCGAAAAGAGCGTTCCGACTGTAATTCCCATAATTGCCGCCGCCGCCTGATACTGGGGCGGTGCCCCGGCCTTACCGACAGCAAAGGCGAGTATAAGGCCTATTATAAGCTTACCGACAGCTTCGATAACCTCGGTTACGGCCGTAACATTCATATTGAAAAGGCCCTGATAATATCCCCTGTAGGCCGCTACTACACAACAGAATATAATTGACGGAGCTATTACAAGAACTCCCGGAAGACCGTTTGTCTGCTTTAAAACAAGAGATAAATACGGGTAAGCTATTGCAATAAGAATAAGGCAGGCAATAACGCCCACTATAAAGAACGACCGCCTTGCGACCGACAGGATACGCCTCGTATCCCTGAACCTCTCCCTTGCGACGCTCTCGGCGACAAGACGGCACACCGCCACCGGCATACCGGCAAGAGCGACCGAATAAACCGGAAGGTAAAGGTCGTAGGCCGTCTGGAAATAGCCCATTCCGAGCTCGCCTATAAAATTGCCCAGCGGTATTTTAAATATTCCGCCGAGGATCTTAACAACCGCCGTTGCAATAAATAAAACGGCAGCACCCTCAAGCATAGATTGACGTTTATTTTTAATCCTGCTCAAAAGAACACCCCATCAATACGCTTTTTTCGCCGGAAACCGGAAAAAATCCGGAAATACCAAAGGCGAAAACTAAACCCAAGCTTTATTAATATACGGTTCAAAGCACTGAAATTATACCATTGAGGCACTTAATAGTCAAGTAAAATGCTTGAATGGCGCCGGCTTGTACCGCCGCCGAGCGGGATTTTACGTCGATATATTAACCGATTGTAAACAAATTAAAAGCAAATTAATAACGTACGACAATAGCTAATAACAAAGCGCTTTTATCTTTTTAAGGCATCATATGCAAAATCTGTCGATTTTCCGCTTAATTGATAGCTTACGGTTTGACATAAGGCGCCGCCGGTGTTAAAATTAATCGCTGACATAATTACATTTCTATATGTATTGATTCTGTATATTTTTTAAAGGTGCTGAATTTTTTGGAATACTTTGCGGATTTTTACGATGTTGCTGTAATCGGAGCCGGTCACGCCGGATGCGAAGCGGCGCTGGCCGCCTCAAGGCTCGGCTGCAAGACCGCGCTTTTTACCCTCAATCTCGACTGGGTGGCCAACCTTCCGTGCAATCCTTCAATAGGGGGAACGGCAAAGGGACATCTCGTGCGCGAAATCGACGCACTCGGCGGCGAAATGGGGCGAGCAGCCGACAAAAATACGATTCAAAGCCGTATGCTCAACCGCGGTAAAGGGCCTGCCGTCCATTCGCTCAGAGCCCAGATAGACAGGCGCGCTTACAGCGAGCATATGAAGCATGTTATAGAACTGCAGGAAAATCTGTTTTTAAAGCAGGCGGAAATTACCGATTTAAAGCAGGATACCGAAAACGGCTGGTCACTCAAAACCGCTCTCGGCGCCGTTTTTACGGCAAAATGCGTAATAATTGCAACCGGTACATTTCTTGCCGGCAAGATATTTATAGGCGACTACTCAAAGCAAAGCGGACCGGACGGAATGTTCCCGGCAAACGAGCTTGCCCTTTCGGTAAAAAATCTCGGCCTGCCCATAAGACGTTTTAAAACCGGAACACCGGCGAGGGTACTTCGTTCAAGTATTGATTTTTCGGCTCTTGAGGTACAACACGGAGACAGCGAGGTCGTCCCCTTTTCCTTCGATACCGAAACGCCGCCCGTAAACCGCGCCGACTGTTATATTGCCTGGACAAACGAAAAAACCCGTCAGATAATACTCGATAATCTTAACCGCTCGGCCATGTACGGCGGAAAAATCGAAGGGGTCGGCCCGCGCTACTGCCCGAGTATCGAGGATAAAATCGTCCGCTTTGCAGACAAGCAGCGCCATCAGATTTTTGTAGAGCCGTGCGGCGAAAACACCGAGGAAATGTACCTTCAGGGAGCGTCGACCTCCCTTCCCGAGGACGTTCAGTTAAAGCTCTACCGCTCTATAAAGGGACTCGAAAACGTCCATATAATGCGAACGGCCTACGCCATAGAATACGACTGCGTCGATCCCCTTGCTTTGAAAGCCACCCTCGAAGTAAAGGATAAACCCGGCCTTTTCGGGGCAGGACAGTTCAACGGCTCGTCGGGCTACGAGGAGGCGGCAGCCCAAGGCCTTGTCGCCGGCATAAACGCCGCCTTAAAGGTAAAAGGAAGGGGCGAATTTGTACTTTTAAGATCGCAATCATACATAGGAACGCTGATAGACGACCTTGTAACAAAGGGATGTACCGATCCTTACAGAATGATGACCTCGCGATCGGAATACCGGCTTGTTTTAAGGCAGGACAACGCCGAGGAACGACTGCTTGAAAAGGGCTACAATATAGGGCTTGTAAGCGATGAGCGATACGAGCGCTTTAAAAAAATGCAGCAGCAAAAATCCGATGAGCTAAAAAGGGCGAAAAATACCGTCTTACCGCCGAGCGAAAAACTCAACGCCATACTCGAAAACGCCGGCGGCGCTCCGATAACGACCGGAGCAAGACTTTGCGATCTTTTAAAAAGGCCGGGAATAACATACGACGCGCTTATTTCTGTCGATAAAACACGGCCGGAGAATTTCGACAAAAAAATTCTCGAACAGGTAGAAACCGAGCTTAAATACGAAGGCTACATAAAACGTCAGAACTCGGCTATTGAAGAGGCATTAAGGCTCGAAGACAAGCTTATTCCGGAGGATATAGAATACGGAGAAATAACCGGACTGAGGCTTGAGGCGGTCGAAAAGCTGACAAAGCTTAAGCCCCGGAGTATAGGACAAGCCTCGCGTATATCCGGTGTCTCCCCGGCCGATATTTCGGTTCTTCTTATATGGTTCGAAAAAAATAAGCGTTCATAAGCTTCTCAACACGAATAAACAAAGCGTTTACAATGACGGTTTCTCTAAATAGGCGGACAGGATATAAAATGCTTTAAAATAACATATTCCGTAATATAAAAAGAAAAATGCCGATGCAGGGCAATCACCTTGCATCGGCATTGTTTTTAAGCAACTGAAATTAGTCGGCGTAAACGCTTATCTTTTTGCGGGTACGATCATAACGCTCGTACTTTACCTTACCGTCGATAAGTGCAAAAAGCGTGTCATCCGAGCCGCGGCCGACATTCTCACCGGGATGAATGTGGGTTCCGCGCTGACGGATAAGGATATTACCGGCAAGAACATACTCGCCGTCCGCCTTTTTGGGTCCGAGACGTTTAGCTTCGGAATCACGGCCGTTCTTGGTAGAACCGACGCCCTTTTTATGTGCAAAAAGCTGAATATTTACTCTAAGCATTTTATTTCCTCCTTAAGAATAAGAAAACTTAAAATCTGATTATAAACTACCCTGCAAAGGATACTGTACATACCCTCAAAAACTCCGGATACTGAAAGGCGAGCTGGCTAAGATGAATATGCAGTCCGTCAATAGCATCATGCACCGAATCGTCAACCGGCTTTGCATACAGCCTTAACTTACCGTCCTTTACGTCGAAATCTGCATTCGCGCCGTAAATTTCAATAAGATTATTGGCCGTAAGGTAAACCGCCGATGAAATTGCGGAGCAGACTATGTCGAACCCCTCTTCGCCGTAGCCGCTGTGTCCGCTGACACAAAAGCCGCAAAACCTTCCGTTTATCTTTGAAAATGAGGCAGTGGTCATTTTACTTACGCCTCAGCCTCGGCCGGAGCTTCGTCCTTCTTAGAACGGGTGCGTGTTGCCTTGGTTATGTCGGTTATAACAAGCTTGGTGTAGGGCTGACGATGGCCCATCTTTCTCTTCTCGTTCTTCTTGGGCTTGTAGGTCATAACGGTGATCTTCTTAGCCTTGCCGTTCTTTACGACCTTAGCGGTAACCGTTACATCCGAAAGATACGGTGTGCCGATTTTAAGCTTTTTGCCGTCGCTGTAAGCGAGGACTTTGTCAATTGTGACGGTCTCGTCGGCTTCAGCAGCAAGCTTTTCAACGAAGATCTCGTCATCCTTGGCGACCTTGTACTGTTTGCCGCCGGTCTCGATAATTGCGTACATTCTTTTATTCATCCTTTTTTATAGGTCTCGCTGCACTAAAGGCGGGGATAAACCCACTTCACGGCACTTGAAATTGTGCTTATAACAGCACAACAAAGCACCGCCTTTTACAAGCGGCCTAAAGAGTATATCATAAACCGCCGCTTGTGTCAACACTTTTTACTGCCTCTCAAGCACAAAAAAATCAACTTTTTCGTCGTTTTTTCGGGCGGTTAAATTTTAATATCCCGGCAGATGGGTAAAAACGACCTGCCGGGAACAAAATTTAAAACTATTATACGGGGCAAACGCCCTTTTCTTTATTTATCATCGAGCAATCGAGACCATGACGTGCGGCATCGCGCTGCTCGAAGAATTTTACGGCAACCTGTCCGAACTGGGCATAGGATAAAACATCCTCATCACTTTCAGCCCAACCGGCAGCCTCTTTTTTAAGGGTTTCAAGCTCCGGAGCGATAAGATCGGCCGGTCTGCAATTGATCGGCTCCTCATCGCCGATGATCTTCTTTCTGAAGGCGGGATCGATCTCTATCGGAGTTTTGCCGTATTCGCCGCGAACAAGGCCTTTAAACTCCTTGGTGACCATCTTATACCGCTCGCCGGTTATGACATTGTAAACAGCCTGTGTGCCGACTATCTGGGAGGTCGGAGTTACAAGGGGAGGATATCCGGCATCCTCGCGAACACGCGGAACCTCAGAAAGTACCGCCTCTAAGCTCTCCTCCTTGCCGGCCTGCTTTAACTGGCTTACAAGGTTCGAGAGCATACCGCCAGGAACCTGATATATAAGGGTCTTGGCGTCAACACCGAGCATTTTCGGATCGAGCAGACCGTTTTTGAGGTATTTTTCCCTGAGCTCGTTAAAATAGTGGCTTATATCGCACAAGGCCTCTAAATCAAGTCCGGTATCATACTCGGTACCCTCAAGGGCAGCTACCATCGACTCGGTAGGAGCATGAGAGGTTCCGAGCGCAAGCGGCGACAAAGCCGTATCTACAACATCGGCACCGGCCTCGATGGATTTTAAAAGCACCATAGAACCGAGTCCCGAGGTGTAGTGGGTGTGAACCTGAATCGGCACCTTAACGGACTTTTTCAAAGCCGAAACAAGCTCGCTTGCCGCCTTCGGAGTGAGCAATCCGGCCATATCCTTAACACAGATCGAATCGGCGCCCTCATTTTCAAGTCGTTTCGCATAATCCACAAAGTAATCGGTGGTAAAAACCGGACCGGTTGTGTACGAAATGGCGGCCTGCATATGAGCACCGTACTGCTTTGCAGCCTTTATAGCCGTTGAGAGGTTGCGGATATCGTTTAAAGCGTCGAATATTCTTATGACATCAATACCGTTATCTATCGACTTTTTTACAAAAAAATCAACGACATCATCGGCATAATGCCTGTATCCGAGCATATTCTGCCCTCTGAAAAGCATTTGCAGCTTGGTGTTTTTGCAAATGCTCTTTATTGTGCGGAGCCTTTCCCACGGATCCTCGTTCAAAAATCTAAGACAGGCGTCAAACGTGGCACCGCCCCAGCATTCAAGCGACCAATAGCCGATTTTGTCAAGCGACTCGAGAGCCGGCAGCATCTCCTCGGTCGTCATTCTTGTAGCTATAAGAGACTGGTGAGCGTCACGCAAAACAGTCTCGGTAATACCAATTTTTTTAGACATCGTACCTCTCCTCTTTTGGCAAATCAGCCGAGAGTTACAAGGGGATCGCCCGCATTAACGGAGGAACCCTTAGAAGTGTGTACCGCCGCGACGGTAGCGTCATGAAGAGCCACTATTTCGTTTTCCATCTTCATGGCCTCAAGAATCACCAGAACATCACCCTTTTTAACGGCAGATCCGGCCGACACCTTAACGTCAAGTATAGTGCCGGGCATCGGGCTTTCGATAACCTCTCCGTCACCGGATACGGGCGCGACGGCCGGAGCGCTTTTTTCTTCAGCCGCTGCCGGTGCGCTTGCTGCAGGGGCACTCGCCGGAGCGCTTGCTGCAGGGGCACTCGCCGGAGCGCTTGCCACAGCCGGAGCCGGAGCCGGGGCAGGAGCGGCACTCACGGGAGCGGCAACCGGAGCCGAGGAAACGGCACCGGATTCCTCAATCTGTACGTCATAGGTTTTTCCGTTTACGGTTATTTTAAGATTTCTCACTCTAATCTATCCTTTCTGAAACGCCAGTTAGTATATAAAAATTGTTAAAATACAATTATATATGGTTTTAATCCCCTTTAAACCTTAAAGCGGCATGTTGGAGTGCTTTTTATCAAGACCGGAAACGCGCTTGCCGGAAAGCATATCGAGTGCCGATATAAGCTTTCCTCTAAGCTCCGATATAGTCACAACATCGTCAATATATCCGTCGGCCGCCGCCATTTCGGGCGAGCAGTTTTCTTTTTCGTATTCCTTCGCCAGCGCTTCAAGACTTTCCCCTTTTTCGCGGCGGTCGCTCATAAGGGTTAAGGCCGCGGCCTCGGGATCAATCACCGAAATAACGGCATTATCAAGCGCTAAAACCAAATCGGCCTGTGCGCTCTTTGAGGCAACACACGCAAAAACCGCTCCGCATGCCTTACCTGTAACAACCGATATTTTAACCGTCGTCGCTTCGGCATATGCATGTGAAAGCATTGCGGCCGCCCGAAGGGCAGACACCGATTTATCGCCGAAGCGCTCGGCATCGACAAAGGTTATCACGGGCAGCGAAAAGCTGTCGCACATGCGGACAAAACGGGCAGCCTTGACACAGTCGTCGGCACCGACTACGCCATCGTCGGCGCTGATTTTAACAATGCCGCAGGTAACGCCTGATATCCTTGCAAGAACGGTTTTGACCGATTTCCCGAATTTTTTGGAAAGAGGAATTTTACTGCCGTCATCAATAACGGTGCCGACCGGGCAGCAGGCCTTACCGCTCGGCTCGGCGCTTACCGCCGACGGAACAACCGCAAGATTATTGACGGGCAGCATATTTACAATACGGCGCGCGCACTCAATAGCCTGCTCATCGCTTTCAAACACCGCATGAGCCGTGCCGTTTTTCTCGGCAGCCTCGGCACTGTCGCCGCTTTGAGCGTTAAGACAAAGCTTTGCGTCCTTTGTCATGATCACAATATCGGCCGATATCGCCATAACAGCGCTCGTCCCGGCGCACACCCCGGCAACTACGCTTATCTGGGGAACAACGCCCGACAGATTGTTAGCCGTTTTAACAAGGGTGCCGTATGCATCGAGTGCACTGAGCCCTTCGCTTAAATATGCCCCTTCGGAATCATATATGCCGATAACGGGAAGTCCCGTTTTCTCGGCAAGCGAATATATCTTCGCAATTTTTGCAGCGTGAACCTTACCCATCGCGCCGCCGTTTACCTCGCGGTTTTGCGAAAAAGCATAAACCGGGGTACCGTCCACATAACCGTAGCCGGTAACCACCTCGGCGTCGTGCGAGCCCGAACGCACCATGGCCCCAATTTCCTCAAAGGTACCCTCGTCGAACAGATCAAGCAACCGCTTGAAACATTTTGAATCTTTATTCATACCGTATCACCCATTTCCTTATAATCCGCCAAAAGCTTTTTAGCTCGCTTTTAAAGCAATTTTTTCTCTTGTCGGACCATAGTTGATTATATTACATACATCGCCCTTTTGCAAGGGAGCCTTTAAAAGGTAAAATTCATGGCTTTAAAGATTTTTAAGCCGTGTTTTTAACCTTTATTTTGTTCAACCGGCTCAAGCCGGGCATAATTTGCCATCATCCTTTTTGTACCGACGGTATCAAAGGCTATGGTCAGCATCGAATCGGATGCAACCGGAGAGACCTCAAGCACCGTACCTATGCCGAAGGTTTTATGGCTTACCCGGTCTCCCGCCCTGAATTTTGTCTTTTTGCCGGTTCCTATACCCGAAAAGGCAAAGGAGGCACCTTTAGCCGCCGGGGAGTAAGCACCTGCACCCCGTGAATGTGCGCCGCGGGACGATTCTATCGGTAACGATGTACGGCCGGCCGCCACAAAAGAGTTGCCGTCGCCGTTTTTCGCCTGATACCGGCCGAATCCGCCGCTTGTATCACGTCCGCCGTAATATCCGGAATTATTGCCGCCGGCGTAATTCCCGGAAAAGGATGACGACACCGACGGGGCAATTGATGAAAGAGCTCCGTTTTGCTCGGTATATTCCTCCGGTATCTCAAGCAAAAACCTTGAGGGACGGTTGCGCATGGTCGAGCCGAAGATCATCCTCGTGGCGGCGTTTGTAAGATACAAATGACGTTTTGCCCTTGTAATTCCAACATAGGCGAGCCGCCGTTCTTCTTCGATCTCGGCCTCTCCTCCGAAGATCGACTGGTTACCGGGGAAAATCCCCTCCTCCATACCTACTATAAAGACATTTTTGAATTCAAGTCCCTTGGCCGAATGAAGGGTCATCAATGTTACCGAGTCGTTATTCTCGTTATATTCGTCAATATCGGTTATAAGGGATATGCTCTCGAGAAATCCGGCAAGAGTCGGCATTTCTTCCTCGCACTCCTGCTCGTATCTTATAACCGACGACACAAGCTCCTTAACGTTTTCGAGACGTTCTTCGCCCTCCTCGCCGAGCGAGACAAGATAGGCCGAATATCCGGTCTTTTCGAGCACTTCGCTGACAAGATCTCCGAGACTCATTTCGTCCGCCTTATCAATAAGCCCCTTCATCATTCTGCCGAAAAGCGAAAGCTTAGCGGCGCTTCTTGCAAGCGGCTCGTATTCCCCGGCGCTCAGTATAACCTCCATAACCGGTATCCCGAGCCCCTCGGAAATCTCCACCGTTTTATCTACCGTCGCCGCACCGATTCCACGCTTCGGCTCGTTTATAATCCGTCTTAAATGAAGCAGATCGGACGGATTGCTTATAACCTGCAAATAGGCCAGAATATCCTTTACTTCCTTACGGGAGTAGAACTTTGTTCCTCCTATTACCCTGTACGGAATGGCCGAACGGGCAAAAACCGTTTCAAGACTTCCCGACTGGGCATTCATCCTATAAAGCACGGCACAGTCCGAAAAGCTGTCGCCATCGTGAACGGCGTCAAGAATTTTTTCGGCGGCGTATTTGGCTTCGCCGTATTCGTCAGCCGCCGTAAAAACCGTTATCGGATCGCCGTCGCCGACATCGGTCCACAAATTCTTTTCCTTGCGGTTTTTGTTATTCTTTATTACGTCGTTTGCCGCATTAAGAATATTTCCGGTGGAGCGGTAATTTTGTTCAAGCCGGACAACGGACGCATCGGGATACTGCTTTTCAAAGCTCAGTATATTCTCTATTGTTGCCCCGCGAAAGCGATAAATACTTTGGTTATCGTCACCCACAACGCATATGTTGCGGAATCTTCCGCTTAACAGCTTTACAAACATATACTGAGCATGGTTTGTATCCTGATATTCGTCTACCATTATGTAGCGGTAACGTCTCTGACAAAAATCGAGGGCATCGCGATCATCGCGAAGCAGATAAACCGTGTTGCATATAATGTCGTCAAAGTCCATGGCGTCGGCCTGCTTTATCCGCTTTTCGTAAAGCGAGTAGGCCTGAGCTATTTTTTTAAGCCTGAAATCTTCTCCTGCCTGACGAGCAAACTCATCGGCATCAATAAGCGAATCCTTAGCCCTGCTTATGTGCGACAAAATAGTTTTATGAGAGAGTATTTTGTCATCTATTCCGAGCGACTTCTGACATTCCTTCATAAGCCGCCTCGAATCGTCGGTATCGTATATTGTAAAATGCGAGGTATAACCTATCCTGCCGGCAAAACGCCTGAGAATTCTTACGCATACCGAATGGAAGGTGGCCGCCGTAACGCCGCTGTTTTCAGAGCCGAGCATTTTCTCAAGCCTTGATTTCAGCTCATCTGCCGCCTTGTTTGTAAAGGTAATGGCCATTATGCTCCAGGGATCGACCGGATCAAGAGACAAAAGGGAATTAGCCCTTGCCCTGTTTTTTACTTCTTCGCCCTTTAATACGTCCTTTAACAGCGAAAGATCGTCCTCATTCGGCTCAATTGCAAAATCATCGGACAAATACGCGTTACCGTATTTTATCATGTATGCTATTCTGTTTATAAGCACCGTGGTTTTTCCCGAACCGGCACCGGCTAAAATAAGCAGCGGACCGCTTACGCTGAACACAGCCTGTCGCTGCATATCGTTCATACGGGAAAAATCTTTTGCTATAATCTCACGCCTTATATCAGCAAGATTTTTTCTAAGAGAATCTTCCATTTATACCTACCGATCGTACAACTGAATATAAAAACCGAATTCCAAGAAATTACATTGTGGGGCACATGCTCATAAGCACGCCGGCCGCAACCGCCGAGCCTATAACGCCGGCAACGTTCGGTCCCATAGCATGCATAAGAAGGAAGTTTCCGGGGTTTTCCTCCTGGCCGACCTTCTGAGAAACACGCGCAGCCATCGGCACCGCCGAAACACCGGCCGAGCCGATAAGGGGATTGACCTTACCCTTTGTAAGCAGGCACATGAGCTTTCCGAAAAGCACACCGCCAGCCGTTCCCATTGAAAAGGCGAAAAGTCCGAGAAGTACGACTTTAATTGTGCCGAACTGTAAAAATGTCTTGCCGTTGGTGGTGGCTCCGACCGAAAGCCCGAGCATTATTACAACGATATTCATAAGCTCATTCTGAGCGGTCTTTGAAAGACGGTCAACCACGCCGCACTCACGCATCAAATTGCCGAGCATAAGCATACCTACAAGCACCGCCGCACTCGGGAGAATAAGGGCGACAACAATGGTCACAAGTATCGGGAAAATTATTTTTTCCTTTTTAGAGACCGGACGGAGCTGCTTCATAACTATCGAGCGCTCCTTTTTGGTGGTAAGCAGGCGCATAATCGGAGGCTGAATAAGGGGAACGAGGGCCATATACGAATAAGCCGCGACGGCTATTGTACCAACCGTAATTGAGGAAGAACCATCGGTCGGCAAGAGCTTTGAAGCGACGTAAATGGCGGTAGGTCCGTCGGCTCCGCCTATAATTCCTATCGAGCCGGCCTCGGCGGCGTTAAACCCGAGCATAGCGGCACCGATAAAGGTTATGAATATACCGAGCTGTGCAGCTGCGCCGAGCAAAAAGCTCTTCGGATTGGCAATAAGGGGACCGAAATCGGTCATAGCGCCGACGCCAAGGAAAATAAGCGGCGGATATATTCCGGCCTTAACGCCGAGGTACATTATATCAATAAGGGTAGCTTCCCCTCTCTTGAAAATCTCGACAAAGCCTTCTATGGAACTGTAATGAACACTCAGCGTATCGCTCGCATTCGGAAAAGGAAGATTCGCAAGCAGCATGCCGAACGCTATCGGCAAAAGCAAAAGCGGCTCAAAGCCCTTGACAATTGCAAGGTAAATGAGCACACACGAAACAGCGATCATGACAAGATTCTGCCAGCCGTAACCGGCAAAATTCGCAATAAGCACGCCTAAGCCCGAATCGTTCGCAAGGGAGCTCAGGGCATCCCATATCTGAGTTAAAAATGACATCGGTTATCTTCTCCCACCAAAGATTTTTACGTATCTTAAAACAAAATTCTACTGCTGTTGTTATTGAAAATTAAAATGCCCGCGTATTCCTAATCAATCCGGCCGTAGCCCAAATAGGACGTCCCTTTTCGTCGCGGATGCTCCTTATAACCGGTGCAGCGCCGCCCGTTTTTTCGGTATAAACCGCAACAGCGGCAGCTATGACGGCAATTATTTCATCATCGGAAGCAGTAGTCCTCGCCATACTTATCGCCCTGTCCGTCGTATCCAATGCCGTACCGGAAGACTTTTCATCGGCCCTTACAACCATCTTCGGTGAGGTCTTATCGGGCTTTATTTTTTCATTTTTGTTTCTGCCTCCTTTACCGGAAGCAACCTTACCAAACATGCTTATTACCGCTATAAGTATAAGCAGTACAAAAAACACTATCAACATGCCGGTAACCGTTACAAGCAATGTATCACCCAGCGAAAGATTTGAAAACATAACCGTCTCCCCCGTTTTTATCCGTAAAGAATTTGGATTTTTATAAATCATTTAACATTATAATAATACCTTTAAGAGATATTATACAACATACGATCTCATAAAACAAGTTGCAAAAACAACTCATTTCGGTCTGTAAATATCAGCCGAAGCAATATCCGCCGTACCTTCTCGCCCTTATTTTAATGCAGGATCCTTGTCCGAAGAGCGATTCCATGAATGATGAATACTCCCCGCTCATGTCATTCGGTACAAAGGCAAGAATCGTCCCGGCAAAGCCGCCGCCGTGAACACGCCATGAACCCGAACCGCGCAAAATTCTCTCGCTTACCATGAGGGCGAGGGCAAGTCCCTGCTCGCGCGTATTATGTCCGCTTACAACGTTCTGCAAATACATGTACGAGCCGCGTCCCGACCGAATCACAAGCCGTTTGAAAGTCTGCACATCACCGGCCGAAAGAGCCGCCTTTGCCGACAGCACTCGTTCGTTTTCATCAATAAAATTAAGGGCCCTTATAACCGCCCTGTCACCGTATTTTTTTCTGATATCGGGCATTTTATCCATTAAAACGCCGAGGTCAACATCGCGCATAAATTGCTTACCGCACATGCTTGCGACGGCGCACATTTCCCTTGGAATCGCGGCATAATCGTCGGTAAGATCGGCATGGCTGCCGCCGGTTTTTACAATATACAATCCGTAATTCCCGTCGTTAAAATCATAGTCAATCGGCGTTATCAGAGGATCCTCCGGATCTGAAAAATCAATAAAATTAAGTCCTCCGGCCGAGGAAGCCATCTGATCAAGCAGCCCCGAGGGTTTGCCGAAAAATTCGTTTTCGGCCGTCTTTCCTATTATGGCCTGTTCTTTTGGGGAGACCTTGTCTTCATTGTAAAATACGTTTAATATCTTGCTTAAAAGCACCTCAAAGGCCGCTGAGCTCGAAAGTCCCGATCCGCCCGGCACAAGTGATTGCGTCACGGCGTCAAATCCGCCGATATTGTAGCCCATGCGTTTAAATGCTGCCGCAACCCCTCTTATAATTCCCTTTGATGTGCCGAATTCCGATGACTTCGGCTCGGTGTCGGTTATATCGACCTCATCGGGACTGTAACCGAGCGAATGAATACGTATAACGTTCTCGTCGTTTTTTGAGGCGACCGCTACCGTGTCAAGATCGACCGCCTGAGCTATTGCACAGCCGTGCTGATGGTCGGTATGATTGCCGATTATCTCGCTTCGGCCGGGAGCACTGAAGAAAGCACATTCCCGTTCTTCCGAAAACCGTTCGGAGAATTTCACCAAAAGACGCAAGTATCTGTCTTTAGAAGATTCGGCTTTTTCCTCCCCGTAAAGCGAAGAAAAAACCGAATAAAACTCGCCGTTTGCAACAAGATTTATAAGTTCAGCCGTGGTTTTCATAAGTTATCGCCTATCTTCCTGTGTAATCAAAATCGATATTTATAATACAGTTGAGTCTTTCGTCCTCGCTGCATACTTTATTGCATATTTCCTTTTTCAGTTCATCCGGAGTAATGTCCATATCACGGCACATTACAACATCAAATATAAGATTTGTATGGCTCTCCCCCGAAACCATACGAAAATCGTGTATACTCAGACCATCATTAATCGATTTTACGATTGAGAGGACCTTGTCTCTCATCTCGTTCACCGCCTGATTGTCGGTCTCTATCGGATCCATATGTATAACGGCAATAGTAATACCGAGCTTTTCCTCAAGGGAGCGTTCGCAATTGTCAATTACATCGTGAACCGTATTGATATTTACATTTGACGGCACCTCGGCATGCAGCGAGACGTACCGTCTGCCCGGACCGTAATCGTGGACCATAACGTCATGCACGCCGGTAATAATCTCATTTGATAAAACCTCATCGCATATCCTGTTTACAAATCCGTTTTCCGGCGGACGGCCGAGCAATGGATCGAGCGTGTCCTTCGCGACGCCGATACCCGAAAAAATAATGACTCCGGCGACCACAAGACCGGTATAAGCATCAATATTTATACCGCATACAAGGCTTACTATCATCGAAATTATTACGGCACCGGTCGATATAACGTCGCTTAAGCTGTCGGCTGCCGCCGCTTTGAGGGCTGCCGAATCAATAATTTTTCCGACCTTACGGTTAAAAAAGGCCATCCACAGCTTCACCAAAACCGACACTGTAAGCGCCGCAAAGGTAAGGGCCGATATCTCAATGTCTTCGGGCTCGGATATCCGCCCGATAGAGGTCTTAAGCAGCTCGACCCCGACAAGAATTATAACCACAGCCACTATAAAACCCGACATATATTCGATTCTGCCGTGACCGAACGGATGCTCCTTATCGGCCGGCTTTGATGAAAGCTTGAAACCGAACAGCGTTACAAGGCACGAGCCCGAATCCGAAAGGTTGTTAACGGCGTCGGCAACGACCGAAACGCTTGACGACAAAATTCCGGCCGTAAGCTTTATAAAAAACAGAAATACGTTGCATATAAGCCCGGTCACAGCCGAAAATTTGCCGTATTTTTCGCGTCCGTCAACGCTTTTGTCATCGGCGCCTTTCCTTTTAAAGAGTTTTATAAGCAAGCCTGCCAAACAAACACACCTTACCCTAATTTTTTAGCCGAGCCCTTGCCAAAGCTGCCGTTTTCGAGGATGTTTGTGTCGTAAGAAAGCACAAGTGTATCGCGGCGGCGCTGACGGTCAAAGGCCGTTTTTATTGCACGGTCTAAAAGCTCGCTGTATTTTATCCCCTTAGGCTCCCACAGATAAAAGGCGAGCGAGCCCGGAATGGTGTTGATCTCGTTAACGTATACATGCTGATTATCGGCATTGTCCATTATAAAATCGATACGCGAAATTCCGCTGCAGCCGAGAGCCACAAAGGTCTTTTTGGCAAGAGCACATATCTCATCGCGCTTTTCATCGCTTAATTCGGCCGGAATCTTGCGGGAGAGCCCGGACATGCCCTTTGACGAGCCCGACGACATATATTTATCATTGTAGGACAATACCTCATCATGCATGATCGGCTCCTCAAGCACCGAGGTCTCGCAATCGTAGATATCTCCGCATACCGAGCAGTTTATCTCGCGCATATCGGTCACAGCACGTTCAATAAGCATGCGCTCGCAAAATGAGGCTGCAAGCGATATCTTTTCGTCGAGCTCATCCGCCGAGGAAATCTTTGATATGCCGACGCTCGAGCCCAAATCTATCGGCTTTACAATTACGGGATAGCCGATTTTTTCAATTTTACTTATGACCTCATCGCGTTCGTTTACCCACTGGCGCGACGTAAATGTCATACATTCGAGCACGGGAATGCCGTTTGCTGCACATATATTTTTAAAATACAGCTTATTCATGCCGTTTGCCGCGGATACAACGTCACATCCGACATAAGGCAGCCCCAAAAGTTCAAACCAGCCGGCCGCCGTTCCGTCCTCGCAAAAGGTCCCGTGAACGATCGGGAGGGCTACGTTAATAACCTGTTTTAAAACGGTTTTAAGCTTTTGTCCCTTTCTTTTAAAGGCTACAAGTTCAACATCGCGCCCGTTTTTCATAAGGGTCGCTTCCCGACACTGAGAAATGAGGGTATTCATATTCTTGAAATTTTCAATATTCATCAGCGCATCGCCGGTATACGTTGTACCGTCCTTAGCTATATAAAGGGGAAATATGTTGTATTTTTCCTTATTCAGCGAATTTGCCGCCTGAAGGGCCGATATGACCGACACCTCATGCTCCACCGAACGGCCTCCGAAAACCAGTAAAAGATTTATAGCCATATTGAAAGCTCAGCTCCTTAAAAACTTTTGTGATGACTCCGATTATTAATTAAGATAATTGTCGGGAAGATCGTTTTCTATAAGCACGACGGTATTTCTATCGAGCGTTGGCGACAAAATACCGAGCGCCTCCTTAAAGCTCTTGCAGACATGTATTTCGTCGCGCTTTCTGCCTGCCGATATTGCTCCGTCGATAAGCGGCTCGCTCCGGTTTATCCCGACAAAAAAGATCTCGTCGCAAACCTCTGCCGCCGCCTTGCCGAGGGCCTTGTTGCATTCGTATTCTTTATCTCCGAGTTCAACGAGTCCGGGCGTTATTATTACCTTTTTAAACCCGTTAAAGGCCCCTAAAACATTTACCGCTTCAAGACAGCCCGACGGATTGGAATTGTAAGCGTCGTCAATAAGTGTGCTGCCGCCGATAAAGCTTTTAAGCTCAAGTCTATGCTCGGCCGGCTTTAACGATGCCGCCGCAAAGCAAAGCTGTTTCGCGCCGACGCCGAGGCTGTGCGCCAAAGCCGCGGCTCCCGCAATGTTCTGAATGTTATGGCGGCCGAGGAGCTTGGTCCTTATTCTTACACTGCCGTCCGTAAAAACAAGGCGGAATTCCGAGCCTGAGGACGAAAGCACTACATCCTCAACCGTAACGTCGGCATTTTTGCTGCCGTAAAACACGATTTTTCCGGATAGCGATTCGGCCTTTTGTCTGATATACTCATTGTCGCCGTTTAAAAACATCTCGCCGCCGCGCGAAAAAACCGAATCGGCAAGCTCAAATTTTGTTTTTACTATATTCTCTATATTTCCGAAGGTGTTAAGGTGCTGAGGTCCTATCGATGTAATAAGACCGTAGCAGGGCTTTACAATGTCGCAGATTTCTTTTATATCGCCGACCTGCTTAGCCCCCATTTCGCACACGAATATCTCGCTTTCGGGCTTTAGGTGCTCCCTTACCGTTCTGACGACGCCCATTGTGGTATTAAAATTCTCCGGCGTTACGGTTACGTTATATTTTTCCGACAAAAAGCGGCCGAGAATAAATTTTGTACCGGTTTTCCCGTAGCTTCCGGTAATACCTATGGTTATAAGATCGTTTCTCGAGCGCAAAATTCTCTTTGCATCATTTACAAAATAACGGGCAATCAGCTTTTCGACCGGTCTGTTAATAAGGTTTATAAGCATGGCATAAACCGGCATTGCAAACAGTAAAACCGAGGTCGTAAAAACGACCCATCCGAGGGTCTGCCTACACAAAAACACCATAACAATAAGTCCGGCAGAAATAATTGCGCAGGTAAAATACATACGTTTTACCCTGCCCGTAAAAACAAGGGGCTTTATCGCTTTTTTCTGAGTTCTTATGTTATCGGTCAGCCTGATTACAAAAACAACCAGCGATATAATAAACACCGGCAGATAGAAAAGCACGTCAAAGCACAAAAAAATCGTCAATACCGCAAAGCACAAAAAGCCGATTACCGCCCTCTCCTTAGGAGCATTCCGGCACCACTCGGCATACCGTTTGTTAAAATACGAATTTTGCTGAAGCATATGAAAACACCTTGTAATGCCGACAAATGAGCTTATAACAAGCAGAATTGCCGACATTGCAAGGAAAAACAGGCTTTTTCCGGAAACACCGGAGGAATTGAAGGTATTGAGGATAACCGTTGCATCCATTAGTTATGATATCCTTTCAGATATTCTTAAAAATTATTTTATGCCGAGAAAGCTGTTTATAATAGCGTTTACCTCGGCCGGCCTTTCGGCAAAGGCAAAATGATCGGCGCCCTTTATAATGCAAAGCCCTGCATCGGGGACAAGCCGCTCAATAATACGGGCGTTTGACACCGGGGTATCGGTGTCGTTCTCTCCGTAAATAAGCAGGGTCGAAGCCTTTATGTTTTTAAGCATCGGGGTGACATCGTAATTTACAAGTTTTACCATGCTTTGTCTTAAAACCGGCGGCGACGAGTTGTAATCGGCCGAGCCGAAATGCGCCCTTGCCCTATCAAGAAGTGGTGCTGCCGCCCCTTTCCAAAGCGGAAAACATAAAACCGCCTTTACAGTTTTAAAGGCCGCTATACGCACTCGCTTTTTAAAGGTTTTTTTCGGACGGATACCTGCTGCGCCGAGCAGTATGATTTTTTCGGGAGATGCAAGGCCGGTACCGCACATATAAAGTATGACCCTGCCGCCGTGCGAATGACCTGCAAGTATCGGGTTTTTGAGTCCGGTTTTTTCTATAAACTCGGCCACGGCATCGCCGTAGTCCTCTATACTCCAAGCCTTATCGGGCAAGGGAGATCCGCCGAATCCCGGAAAATCGAGACAGGTGACCCGATATCCTCGTGCGATATTATCGGTCAAAACGGTATAATTACCGCTCGGACAGCCCCAGCCGTGCAAAAAGAGAAGGTCATCTCCCTCCCCCTTCACACTGTAGCTTATATCGCATCCCCTTACATTTACAATCATAAAAATCTTCCGTCTTTCGGCTAAAATCAGTTTTGCAGCGTTCCGTTGCTCAGCGCCTTTAAATAGGCGTTTATAAACCCGTCGAGATCGCCGTCCATAACGGCATTTATATTGCCCGACTCAAAATTCGTACGGTGATCCTTAACCATGGTGTAAGGCATAAAAACGTACGAGCGTATCTGGCTGCCCCAGCCGTTGTCCTTTTGAACGCCCTTTATATCCTCAATCTTTTCAAGATGCTCGCGCTCTTTTATCTCAAGCAGCTTTGATTTCAGCATTTTCATCGCCATTTCGCGGTTTTGATGCTGGCTTCGTTCATTCTGGCAGGCGCATATTATTCCGGTCGGAATATGGGTTATGCGTATTGCCGATTCGGTTTTGTTGACGTGCTGTCCGCCGGCGCCGCTCGAACGGTAGGTGTCGACCTTCAAATCCTCCTCGCGAATCTCAACATCCATTGAATCGGATATTTCCGGCATGACCTCCAGTGATGCAAAGGAGGTGTGCCGCCTTCCGCTGCTGTCAAAGGGAGAAACACGCACAAGCCTGTGAACGCCTGCCTCGCTCTTTAAATAACCGTAGGCATTTACACCTTCGATCATTAAAACGGCGCTTTTTATACCGGCCTCTTCACCGTCGAGATAATCGAGGGTTTTAACCTTAAAACCCCTTCTCTCTCCCCAACGGCAATACATGCGGAAAAGCATCTGTGCCCAGTCCTGAGCTTCGGTACCGCCGGCTCCCGCATGAAAGGTTAAAATGGCATTGGAATTATCATACTCGCCGTTTAAAAGGGTCGAAAGACTTGCCTCTTCAAGCTGCTTTAAATAATCGTCAACACTCTTTGTAACCTCATCGAGCATTCCCTCGTCCTCTTCCTCATTCGCCATTTCGATGAGGGTCAACACGTCGGAATATCCGTTTTCAAGCGACGAAAACATAGCCACCTTATTTTTAAGCTGACTTGTTTTTTTAAGTACCGCCTGAGAATTTTCAAGATCGTTCCAAAAGCCTTCGGCCGCCGCAGCCGATTCAAGCTCGGCTATTTCCTTTACGGCACCGTCGATATCAAGCGCCTCTTTTAAGTCGGCGAGTTCCTTTTCGACATGCTCTATCCTCTGTTTTTGTTCTTCGTACTGAAGCATCTGACCATCCTTATCCTAAAAAGCTTTGAATCGGATTTGATTATATAATATTTTCCCCGAAATGTAAAGAATTAGTTATAACCTTTTTTCTATATAATGCTGCGTTTTTTATCCATTGACACTAAAACAGCCGGATAATATAATAAATTCGGCATTAATATATTAAAAAACCATAAGCGGAGGTGTTTATTTGAAAAGGGTGCTTTCCTTCGACATGGGCGCTTCATCCGGCCGCGGTGTTATCGGATGCTGTGAAAACGGAAAATTGGAAATTCACGAAGTTACAAGATTTTCAAATGATCCTGTTTATATCACCGATGAGCTTTGCTGGGATACGCCGCGCCATCTTTTTGAGATAAAACGATGTATAGGACAGTGCGCAAAAAATGAGAGGATCGACTGTATAGGAATAGATACCTGGGGGGTCGATTTCGGACTTATTGATAAATACGGATGTCTGATGAGCCTGCCGGTACACTACCGTGATAAACGGACCCTAAAAATTATCGACGAGGTTTTATCTCTTATTCCGCGTGACGAGCTGTACCGCGAAAACGGAATTCAGCACATGAATTTCAACACGATATATCAGTTATATTATCTCCACAAATACCGTCCGTATATAATCAATGCGGCCGATAAAATGCTGCTGATTCCCGATCTTATTGCATATTTTCTGACCCGAAGCAAATATGCCGAGCTTACCAACGTCTCAACCACCGGGCTTATCGACCAGTCGAATCACGACTGGAACTACAATCTAATAGAAAAGCTCGGCTTTAAGCGCTCGCTGTTCCCGCAAATAATAACGCCGGGATCATTTTACGGCGAGCTTTGCGATGAGGTATGCCGCGAGCTTGAATGCGGAAAAATCCCCGTTGCGGCCGCCTGTACACACGATACGGCAAGTGCCGTTTTAAGTGTCCCGAGCAAATCCGAAAGTATTTTGTACATAAGCAGCGGCACCTGGAGCCTCATGGGCACCGAGCTTGACAGCCCGATAATGAACGAATCCGCAAGAAAAGCAAACTACACCAACGAAATAGGCTACGGCGGCAACGTCAGATTTTTGTCCAACATAATGGGTCTGTGGCTTATACAGGAAACAAGGCGGCAGTATATTCGCGACGGCGAAGAGCTTTCATTTGCCGAAATGGAAAAAGAGGCACTTTCGTCAAAGCCGTTTGCCTGCTTTATTGATGTTGATTCCTTGGAATTCGCCTCCCCCGGAAACATGCCGGAGCGTATACGTAATTACTGCAAAAACACCGGACAACATGTTCCGGAAAAACGCGGCGAGGTAATAAGATGTATTTACGAAAGCCTTGCCATGCGTTACAGAGAAAATCTTGCAAAGCTCGAGAAAATATGCTCGCACAGCTTTGAAAGAATAAATATTGTCGGCGGCGGTATAAAGGATACTCTGCTTTGCGGTATGACCGCATCGGCCTGCAACCGACCGGTCACGGCCGGCCCTGCCGAGGCTACGGTTATAGGCAATATATGCACCTGCCTTTCGGCCTTGGGGGAGCTCGGCGGAATAAGCGAAATAAGAGACACCGTCATAAACTCCGTAGAGCTTAAAGACTACTCCCCGACCGATGCCGATCTATGGGACGAAAATTACGAAGTATTTAAAAAGGCAACCAAAGGAGAATGAGAATATGAGCGTAAAACTAAGCAATGACACCCTTAAAGCATATGAATCGGCAAAAGAAATATATGCAAAAATAGGGGTTGATACCGACAAAGCCATTGAAAACACCCTATCCACCCCCGTTTCGATGCACTGCTGGCAGGGGGACGACGTCCGCGGGTTTTTGTTCGATCTTCCCCTTTCGGGCGGAATTCAGACCACCGGAAATTACCCCGGAAGAGCGCGCACCTGCAGCGAGCTTCGCGACGATATTTCAAAAGCCATGAGCCTTATCCCGTCCAATAAGCTCCGGCTGAATCTTCATGCAATTTATGCCGACACCTATAAAAAGGTCGATTTAAACGAAATAGAACCCGAGCACTATGCTTCATGGGTTGATTTTGCAAAAGAAAAAAACATTGCACTCGACTTTAATCCTACCTGCTTTTCACACCCCATGGCCGCCTCGGGATTTACTATATCAAGCAACAAAAAAGAGGTTCGGGATTACTGGATAGAGCACTGCCGCCGCTCGCGAAAAATCAGCGAGTATTTCGGCAAACAGCTCGGAGAAAAAAGTGTTAACAATCTTTGGTTTCCCGACGGCTACAAGGACACCCCCTTCGACCGTGAAGGGCCTCGCCGCCGCGCGATAGAGTCGCTTGATAAAATTATATCCGATCCCGTTGACAAAAAATACAACCTCGATTCGATAGAAAGCAAGGTCTTCGGAATAGGAGCCGAAAGCTACACCGTAATTTCTTCCGAAATGGCCCTCGGCTACGCTGCAAGCCGCAACATCGCCTGCTGTCTCGACGCCGGACACTTCCATCCTACCGAAGTAATTTCGGATAAAATATCGTCGGTTTTATGCTTTACCGAGGAGCTTATGCTTCACGTCAGCCGCCCGGTAAGATGGGACAGCGACCACGTGGTAGCCCTTGACGACGAGCTTTGCGCCATAATGCAGAATCTTGTACGCACCGGACTTATAAAAAGGACCCACATAGGACTCGATTTCTTCGACGCGTCGATAAACCGCGTCGCCGCCTGGGTCATAGGTACAAGAAATACCCTTAAAGCGCTGCTTAAGGCCTTTTTGGAGCCGGGCGAGCTTTTAAAGGCCGCCGAAGAAAGCGGCGACTATACGACCCGACTCGCACTGCTTGAAGAAATCAAATGCTACCCGTTCGGGGCGGTATTCGATTATATGTGCGAGCTTTCCGGCGTACCGATAAGAGAAAAATGGCTGAATGATGTAAGAACCTACGAAAAAGACGTACTTTTTAAAAGATAAAATAAGACCAAGGAGCTATTATGAACGACATTAAAAAATCCGCCTTTATAACCGAAATCTGTAAAACCGCCGACAACATGTACCGCCTCGGCTGGGACGAGAGAAACGGCGGCAACATGAGCGTTATTCTCCCGGCCGACGAGGTAGCAGCTTATATCGATATCGATTCCGCCGAGCGCGTTTTGCCGATCGATTTCGACGCATCGTTTTTATCGGGGATGATATTTGCCGTTACCGGGACGGGAAAGTATTTTAAGAATGTATTGGACGATCCCGAAAACAATCTCGGTATAATCAGGGTGAATCCCGACGGAAAAAGCATTTCGGTGCTTTGGGGCTTTGCCGACGGCGGCCGCCCGACAAGCGAGCTTGCCTCCCACTTCATGTCACACATTGAAAGGCTTAAAAAGGACCCCGAGCACCGTGTGGTAATGCACACCCATGCAACAAACGTTATTGCAATGACCTTTGTGCACGATATTGACGACCGTTCGTTTACGCGTACGCTGTGGAAGATGTGCACCGAATGTCCGGTGGTCTTTCCGGACGGCGTCGGCGTATTGCCGTGGATGGTATGCGGCAGCAGCGAAATAGGCGAAAAAACCGCCGAAAAAATGCGCGATTACCGTGTGGTCGTATGGGCTCAGCACGGAATCTTCGGAACCGGACGAAATATTGACGAGACCTTCGGTCTTATCGAGACGGTGGAAAAATCGGCTGAAATTTATATGAAAATCGCCCATCTTGATATTAAACGCACCATGACGGACGACAACATAAGGGCAATAGCAAAGGCATTTTCGCTTGAAATACGGGAGGATTTCCTCGACTGAATACCCCTTTAAATGTGCCTTACCGTTCACGAGTAAGACCTCTCGGCTCACCCGATCGGCCGTCATTATTAAAACAAAGGCACACGACCGTCACACCGTAACCGAGTACCTTTGTGCCACACTTAACCGTCCGGCCTTGAACGGTCGCCGCCGGAACGCGTGCCCGTCGGTTCAATTAATCAGGCCGGGATAAACAGAATCTTTTTTGATTTTAAACTTAAAACAGCCGTTTTGCGGAAAAATATGCTCATATTCCGTAAATCGGCTGTTTTCTTTTGTTATTTTATCCATTATGTTTCCTCGCTCTGATGCGGCCCGCCGCCCATTAAGATTTATAATGCTCCTGCAAAGGCCGATATTTTACCGAAAATAATCCTAATCAAGCAGCATCTAAAAAACAATATTTAATTTTATTATTCAAATAATGTTGAATTATTCATAATTTTGGGTTAAAATCTAAATATGAACAATAAATTCGGGAGGAAACGGCATGAAAGATATTTTCAGCGGACGAAAATGCCCCGTCTGCCATGCCAGATTTTTTGAGGAAGACGATATAGTTTACTGCCCAGTTTGCGGTGCCCCCCATCACAGGGATTGCTGGAACAGCTTAGGGCATTGCGCATATGAGGCTTTACACGGCACGGCCAATCAGTGGACCGAGGAAAACGATCCAGAGATGAAAGCGGAGCCGGCAGGAAACGAAAACGCTGATTACAACACACCCCACACTAGCGGCAACAACGCTCATACGCGCCCTAACATGGGAGACAGCGTTTGTCCCACCTGTCACCGCACGATTCCGAATGATTCGCTTTTTTGCCCCTATTGCGGCCACGATTTTGTGGCCGATCAGTCGGGTCAAAATGAGCAAAACGGCCCGTTTAATCCTCCGTTTGCACAATATCCGGTTTATCCGGTTCAGTTTGATCCGCCCGATCCGCTCGGAGGGGTTGACAAGGAGGAAAAGATCGAGGGGATTCCGGCAAAGATTCTCGGGCGTTTTGTCGGGGTGAATTCGAGGCGATATATTCCGTTTTTTGCAAGGAAAAACAAAAACGGCAAGCAGAAAATTATCAGCTGGAACTGGGCGGCGTTTTTAATTCCGCAATACTGGATGGTTTACAGAAAAAGCTACATTGCAAGTATATTTGCCTTTGCCTGCTCAATAATCACAAGTATTTGCCTTGTGCCATTTCTCGATTTTCTTAACACACTTATGCCGACTACCGGACCGGTGACATACAATCAGCTGTTTGAAATCATTTCGGGTAATATAGATAAATTCTCCTACTCGTCGCTTTATCTCGCATTCGGCGGAATACTGCTGCAGCTTATCGTGAGAATAGTATACGGTATGTTCGGCGACTGGTTCTACAAATGCCACTGTGTAAATAAGATTAAAACGCTTGATTCAAAGGGCGTAATTGTAACCGATGAGGAATACACCCGAAAAGGCAACGTTAATATTTTCGCCCCGATAATCGCTTATATGGTCTACTACATGGTTTCGATGTTGCTTATAAATCTGATTTGACCGAACATCCGAAAAAACGAATAATGACAGGTGGATTTTTTATATTTTACCTGTCAGAAACATAAAAAACACAAAGTGAGGTACAACAAATGAAAATTCGCAAGGCTGTTATTCCCGCTGCAGGACTCGGTACAAGGGTACTTCCCGCCTCAAAATCCTGTCCTAAAGAAATGCTCAATATCGTCGATAAGCCGGCAATCCAGTACATTGTCGAAGAGGCCGTAAAGTCCGGCATTACCGACATATTAATTATAACCAACCGCGGAAAGGGTCTTATTGAGGACCATTTTGACCATTCATATGAGCTCGAACGCAATCTTGAGGAAAAACACAAGGACGACATTCTCCGCGAAGTCGAGGCCATTGCCTCTCTTGCCAATGTCTATTTTATAAGGCAAAAGGTAACAAGGGGACTCGGCCACGCAGTTTTGCAGGCGCGTTCCTTTATAGGAGATGAACCCTTTGCCGTATTGTACGGAGATGACGTAATAATCGGCGACGAGCCTGCAACCGCACAGCTTTGCGCCGCTTATGAAAAATACGGCCGCGGAGTTGTCGGAGTTAAAGAGGTTACAAAGGAAGCAATACAAAAATACAGCTCGCTTAAGGTTGAGCCCCTTGCAGAGCGTGAATTCAAGGTTACCGATATGATAGAAAAGCCCACCCCCGACAAGATCATGTCGCTTTACTCAATCCTCGGCCGCTGCGTTCTTCCTCCCTCGATATTCGACATTCTTGAAAAAACACCGCTTGGCGCCGGCGGCGAACTGCAGCTTACCGACGCTATGAAACAGCTTGCGGTTACTGAAAGCATGACGGCGGTCGATTTTACCGGAATCCGCTATGACATGGGCAATAAGCTCGGCATAATGATGGCCAATTGCGAGGTGGCCTTAAAGCACCCCGAGATAGGCGCCGACTTCGCGAAATACATAAAAGAGCTCGCCGCGAAGCTTTAAATAAAGCCGGATGCCGGTCATTTTCGAACGATAAAGCCGTAAAAGGCGTTTAAATTTAAACAGCGACAAAATTCCCGTTTAAATCAGCGGTAAAAAATCCAAATATAAAACGGACTGTAAGAACTTTAGTTTTTACAGTCCGTTTTGGTTTTTGTTCTAATTTTTATTTCGCCTGACGGTGAAAAAAATTTTTTTGGCGAGCGCTAAATACTTTACAATCATTAATATATCGTATAAGAATGAAGTCCGCTCGGCGAAACCGGTTCTCCCCCGGCTAAAAGATGGGAGGTATCTCCCGCCTGGAAGATTCTCGCCTTGGCTATTTTACCGTCCTCAAGATGCTGCTCCATAAATATCGTGGTTACCGATGAGGTCGGCAAAAACATTGTATGCCATACCGCCGGAAGGGAGACCCCGAGTATGTGCGCAAGCAGCAGATTACCAAGTCCCATATGGCAAAACAGGGCTATTGTCTGTCTCGAATCCTCATATCCGTCTTTAACCTTAAAATAATGGCCGGCGTTTACAAAGCCGTGGCTTGCTATAAGCTTGTCAAACTCGCTGCATACCATATCGTAACGCTCGACTATTCCGGTTCCCTTATAAATATCGGCGTCGCGCCATTTTACCGGATCGAAAATATCCGGTATATTAACCCAGCTTTCGGGAGGCATGTTCCATGCGCAATGATCGTCGTCGTTGAACTTAGTATGAAAGCTCATCTTCAATCCGAGAGGGAATTCCCTGAGCCATTCAAGCTCGCTCGCCTTAAGACCGGTCTTTCTAAGGGTCGGCTCAGCCGTCATCTTCGCACGGCCGTGCGGAGAAACATATGCATAATCTATGTGCTCGTTAACAAGCCGCCTGCTCAGCAGCTCGGCCTCCCTTACCCCCTTTTCGGTAAGCGAATCGGTCGGATAATACGGCTCTGCATGGCGAATTATTAAAATTCTCATTGATCTTCCCTCCGGAAAACAAAAATCCTGACGGTATGACAAAACGCAAAAATGAACCGACAGTTTTTAAAATAAAAAAACGCTGTGGCTCGATATAATCGCCTTGTCATACGGCAAAACAATCGCAAAATGATTGTTGTCGGTTATTATAACACAAAAAAACTCTTTTGTCACCGTGAAGATAATATTTTACAAAAATAAAAATTGCCCGATGTACTCTTTCAGGCCTCAAAAGCTCTGACGGGGGATTGGTACACCGGGCAATAATTATTACATTTTTCTGCATTTTATCGGCACCGAAGTAAAAACTTCTGATAATAAAAAATACGGGGGATTTTTTATATTTTTAAAAAAATCAGACTTACTTCCCTACCGAATTTTTAAGAATGAACAGCGCGTCGTTAGCCGTTACCTTGCCGTCGCCGTCCGCATCCAGACGTTTTGCTTCCTCGTCGGTCGGCGTATACTTACCGACGGCAGCATTTAGCGCTTTAAGGGCGTCCTGAGCGGTATATTTAATAATAACCGGCTCAGGATCGGGAGTCGGATTGGGTACAGGTGCCGGCTCCGGCGTTGGGACGGGTTCGGGATCGGGAACGGGTGTAGGTTCAGGCTGGGGCTTATTATCGCTCTCGTAAGGATCCGAAAACTCTATACCGAAATACTCGCAAAAGGCTTTAGCCGTCTGGCGCGCTATATTTCTCAGGTTGTCATGAAACCACTTTGCATCCTCGTAGTTATCGTGAAAAACATGCTCCTCGTAAAAAGCCGGCGCCTTTGTTGCTTTCAGCTCGTACAGATCGCTCCTTGTGTAAAGAGCGATCGGACCAGGATATATCTCTCGCCTGTACTTCATGACATATTCGGCTATCTTTTTACCCTTTTCGCTCGTCGGAAAAACCATGGGTCTGTACCCTTTAGCCTGACCGTTTGCTGCGTTTGTGTGCGATACATAGTGGATATCCGGAGAAAAGGCGTTTGACTCGGCAACCGCCTGCTTCATGAGTGCGGTGCCGTCCTCATTGCTCATAGGAACACGCCGCGGTCCCCTTTTGTACTGTATACCGCATTTTTTAAGATACACCTCAAGCTCGTCAAGGTAAAGATTGTTGTGGGTGGTCTCGTCGCAGCCGCTTATTGCGCACGGATTCCACCTGTGATATGCCGGCGACAGATAAATTTTAGGCATTTTCCTCCTCCTTTTTATCTTCCTGTTTAATCTCGGGAAGTCCGGCAACGCTTGTAAGCAGCGAAAGCACTCCGGCGAGCAGCGACGCCGATATAACGACGCGCCAGTCGACGCTGCTCATCATTGCCGACGTTCCGATTGTGGCGACCGCCGTCTGAGCAACCGTTTTAATCGCCCTGACCGAAGCGGCGCACAGCCACTTTTTAATTGCTTTTTTCATTGTATCAGTCTCCTTTACTCTCATAACGGTCAATTCTGTGATGTGCCTGCTTGCAGGATTCCTCACATCTGGTTATACGTTCGGAAAGCCTGCCTATTTTAATTGCGGTTTCTCGGTTTTCGCGTTTTAAGTCATCAATTCCGGCCTTAATGTAACCTATGTCAGACATCATAACCCCTTTGTTTTCACCCTCGCTGACGTTATTTTTCTTTTCCTTGCGCTTTAAGGCAATAATCGAAAAGCAGGATGCAGCCGCCGTTGCGCACAACGTGCAAAGGGTGGTAATAATAAACTCGGTCATTTTCTTTTCCTTTCTACCATGCCCAGCACTTGTAAGTGCCCCCGTAGACAAATATACCGGGGTCGGTATCGCCGATAGTAAAGGTTACGTCCGAACCGGACTCGCTTTTTGTTATGGTTGAAGATGACTGATAAATATTTGTTTCATCGATGTTTATTTCGCCCGATATGGCCGCATTGCCGGAATGACAGCTCCACAGAATAAACTGCCCAGAAATTTCCGAGGCCGAGATAAGGCCAAAAAAATAGTTGTTTTTTCCGGCAAGTCCGCTAAAGGTAATGCTCATTATGTCGGACGAAACACATTCGCCGGCTGATACCTCGGCGCCCGAAGGAATGGCTGAAATAAGCGCGGCGAGTCCGTCGATTTTAGTGCCGACAGGCACCGTCGTTCCTTTGGCTGAAATGGCCGATTTAATGCTTTCGACGGCGTTTTCTATTCGGGCTTTATCGCTTGCAATACTCATAATATAACCCCTCCTTTAAATGCCGGCAAACCAGCTTGCAAGGCCTTTCATCGCCGCAAGGTCGCTGTAAAACTGAGACTGTGTTCCGGTGTATCCGCCCGATTTTGCCGCATCATAGGCGCTTTGGCCGTCGTCACCTTTGTCACCCTTGTCGCCTTTGGCACCGGTTTCTCCTTTGTCGCCCTTAGCTCCGGTATCGCCCTTATCGCCCTTAGGAATGCTGAGATCAAGAGTATAGCTGTAGCCGCTTTTTTTAAGCGAAGCCGCCGCATTGGCAGCACAAGTATCAACGCTGCCTATTTTGACCTCAAAGCCCTCATTAAACAGTTCCAGCTTTGAAAGCTCGGACTCAAGTGTCTGTGCAAAGGTCTCGCCGAGCTCGGAATAATCGCTGTCGCTTATTGAGCTCTCAATTTTCAGCGGAACTGTGTCGGTCTTTTTAACGAGAAGCATCTCATTGTTTGACGGATAATATCCGCAAAGCTGCCACATGATTATTCCGCTTGATTTAAGCAGCGAGTTCGGCAAGGTATAAGCGACCTTCGACTCGTCATCCGGCAAAAGCAGCGTCGAAACGACGGTCGAGCCGTCCTGTTTTTCAAACAGCATTCTGTAATACATAACGCTGCTGTCGCTCGGAATACAGGCGGTTATACACATTGCATTGTGCTCGCCCTCATGTCCGATACAGCTTTTTCCCGAGACCTTGCCATCATCGTCAATTGTAAGCAATAATTCTCTCATTTTATCCTCCTTTATCTCAAACGGATGTGCGCCGTTTTCAATAATGGGTCAAAAAACAACAAAAGTTGCCCTAAAAAGGGCAAGAAAGAATAAAAAAATAAATTCATTGTACTTTTTTCGCTTACAGTGATATAATATAGATACGGTTTGTCCTCTATTCTTAATATATTCACAAAAGACATACCGTGTGATAAAAGCCTCATTCGTCAGAGGGTAAGGAGTGTTTTAAAATGGGAAATAACATAAATGTTCTTGACGCGATAAAGCTTCGCCGTTCAATACGTAGGTATACCGATGCAAAGGTAAGCGAAGAACAGCTGAAAACGGTCCTTGACGCGGCAATACTCTCCCCGAGCGCCAGAAACCGCCAGTTAAGGCACATAGCGGTGGTTAAAAACCGCGAGCTTCTTGATGAAATGGCCGAAAAAATAGGCTCTATGCTCGGTCGCGAGCATGACGATTACCATGTTTTTCACCATGCTCCGGTGGTGCTGGTGCTCTCGGCCGAAAAGAACGAAACATGGAGAAAAGAGGACATTGGAATAATGTCTGAGAATATCGCCCTTGCCGCACTCGAAGTCGGGCTCGGAACCTGTATTCTCGGACTGCCTCAGGTGCTCTTTACATCACAAGAAGGTAAAAAATATCTTGAAAAAATGCAGGTTCCAAGCGGCTATGAGCCGATTTTATCAGTGACCCTCGGCGTTCCCGAGGATATGAATGTTGCCGCAAAGCCGCGAAATTACGACGTTGT
Organism: uncultured Eubacteriales bacterium; assembly: GCA_934444365.1. Taxonomy (GTDB): domain Bacteria; phylum Bacillota; class Clostridia; order Oscillospirales; family Acutalibacteraceae; genus CAKSCM01. The sequence continues at coordinate 41,287 of CAKSCM010000013.1, forward strand.
AAGCGTAATAGAATAAATAATAATGCTCCGGTTTCGACCGGAATATATCCTTTATCTTTTATCTTCTGCAATGCTTTTCGCCGGAATCAGCGGAAATTGCCCTTATAAACCCAGTAAAAAAACAAAAATACCCTCAGACGCCTCAAAAACGTCTGAGGGTTATATTTTTGACTTTTATCCAACGGCAGTAAAAACGCGATTCAGCATGGAAAAAGGGATGAGCGAAACAGCACGGCGGACACTTCACACTTTGCTCAAAAACCGGATTTTTGCTGTCGCTTACCCGTACAACTGCCCGGATTTATTTTGATTACTGATACATCTGATCATAATAGGCTAAATTCTCATAGCCGATATACCGGCTGAAAAGATCATAATTTTTCTTTAAAAGCGCGGCATTTCTTTCGGTTTCAAAGCAGTATTCGGTAAAATCCGGCTCGCTGTATCTTGCAAACGACCCCGTATCGCCATGCCAGTCGTAATAATTGGTAAATATTGTAGCCAGATCGATTTTCGCCTCGTTCGCCACCGTAGAGTCCTTTGATTTTGCAAGCTTTATAAGCTCAGGCACGCCGGAATCCCCGGTAAGTCCGTATATTGTGTAAACATCGATCTCATCCGAAATTCCGGAGGAATAGCGGTAGTAGTTGTATTTGGAAACGGTAGAATTTATTCCGACAAACGAAACGGCAAACAGAATTACGGCCGTTACAATGCTTAGAATCTTCATATAAGAAAAACGGGCGTTTAATATTCTTATTGAAATAAGAAGGGTAACTATAAACAGCCAGAGCATGAATACCGACGTTGACACCCTTAAAACGGTAAGGCCGTAGTTTTGTATATACATGACCATTTTTGCTGCCGATATCGCCGTAAGCATTACTGAAAACAAAGCAGCGCAAAGGGTAAAAATTCTTGTAGACGGCGGTAAAGCACCCTTTTCATTCTTTTTGGTAAGCATAAGCGCAAGGGCAATAAACACAAGATTAAGAGCCGAGACCCTGCACATATCGAAAAACCCCCGTCGTGCGTAATCGGCATAGGTAAATTCCTTTGGAAGAACTCCGGAAAAAGCGCTGAAAAAATATGCGAGCTGTGAAAAAACAAACAGAATATAAACTACCGACAGCACGCCGAAAAAGGAATTGACCGCTATATGCGAAATTGCTCCTTTGAATTCGCGCTGATTTTCCTTCGTCAAGGGAGCGTACATTTTTGAACCGAGCGCAAACATAACGGTAAAAACAATGCTGAATATTAAAATTCCGAGCACAAAAGAACCGCCCAGACGCGAAAGATCGCCGAAAATGGTTTTCTGCATCATCTGCTCAAAGGCGATATCGCCGTTCATAAGCAGACATATCATAATGATCGCACACGGAACGGCACAGGCTATTCCGGCTATAACTATTACCGACGAATTGCTTCTTCCCTCTTTGTTTTTAGTGCCGAAAAGGGAGTAAAACACACTGCCGACGTATTTAAAAGGCGCACCGAACCACATTATTGCAGCGTCAAAAACGGCGGTATATCGTCCCATGTCAAAACGGTTAACACCGAATTCGTTTATCAGCATAAACGCAATAAGCACCACTATTGCAGCAAACGACAGAAAATGCAGTCCTGCTTCGTTATTAAGGGCGAAGGGGATTCCGAGCAGCACGGCCATAATCGCGCACAGCGTACCGAAAAGGCTCATGCGGCGTCTTTTTATTACGGTATACATATAAACCGTCCCGACGCACAAAGCGTTGCTTATTGCAAAGCCGAGTTTAAAGCCGCCGGTTATTCCCATATAAGCCGAAATAAGCGAGACGGCAAAGGTAATTATCGCAAAAACTATATCCGCACGACCGGGCAAAACGAAAAAACGTTTTTTAGGCAAAGCGACGTTCGGCTGCATTACCGGCAGAGGTATCGCTTGTACCGGCTGCTGGCTTGTATCGGCACTGCCGAAGTTCTGATTATTTTCAGCCCCCGCATTAACGCCACCTTCAATGTCGGATGTATCTAAAGCAACCGAAGATTCATCATTTACGATCACATTGTCATTTTCATTTTTGCTTTCGAATGGGGGCGCGTTTTTAATTTCGTTATTCATCGTCATCGCTCCTTTTTAAAATATCTCCCGGCTGACAGCCGAGTATTTTGCAGATTGAATCAAGGGTAGAAAACCGTATTGCCTTGGCCTTACCGGTTTTGAGAATGGATAAATTCGCCTGTGTAATACCGAGCCTTGCACTAAGCTCAGACGAAGACATTTTGCGCTTTGCAAGCTCGACGTCCAAATTAACCGTTATCATTTTTTTGCTCCTCCGATATGCCTTATAAAAACCTTGCGTTGTACCTATATGTTGCAAACCTGCCGGTAAAGTCTAAATGGTCAGTTCGTTTTCGGCCTTTATAACACAGGCCGCCGAAAAACAGCTTTTAACCACCCACGTTACAACCGACATAAATGCCGCCGCAAAGGCAATTACCAAAAGCATCGGGAATTTATAAGCCCCGACGGCGCATATTGCGCAAGCTATAAGACAGCTAAGGGATATAACACCTATGAGCGTTACATTCTTTTGGACAAAAACCCTGCCGGAATTTATGTTAAACAAAAGCTTAAAGAGTGAAAAAATCGCCGATGCCGCCGGTATAAGACAAAAATAGTATACGCCGAGCAGCCAATTTTGCGGCAACGACGCATAGTTGCGCATTTCGGCGTATCTTTTAAGGGCCGTCGGCGCCAGAAACGCAAAAATCAACAGTGCCAGCGATGTGACGGCACACAGTGCAATACATACATAAACGGATTTTTTATTTTTCATATATCACGCCTCCGAAATCGGTAGTAAAAGATAATTCCGAATATCGGTTTATCCTTCCCGTAATTTTCCAATACTTTCAGTGCAAGCTTGTTTTACCACACTTTTTATCGTTTGTCAATAATTTTTTATTGTTTTTCGATTACAGTAATGTAACCGTTTTTTACAAAGCACTCTTATATGCACTAAAAAAGCGACATTGCAAACGGTACGACAGACGGGTACGGCACTTGATAAACAACATAATTCTGTGATATTATTATTTAAAAACCAAAAGGAACAAAATAAAAAATGGAAATTACAATCCGCCCGGCGGCAGTGTCCGACGCCGCCGAATGTCTAAAAATCTACAAATACTACATAAACGAAACCACCGTTACCTTTGAAGAACAGCCGCCGACGGTCGCCGAATTCGAGGAACGAATTTTGAGAATAACAAAGGACTACCCCTTTTTGATAGCCGAATCAGCCGGAAAAACCGTCGGCTATGCATATCTCGATAAATACAACGAGCGCTCGGCCTACCGGTTTACGGCCGATCTGTCGGTTTATCTCGACCGTGATTTTCGCGGAGCAGGAACCGGCAGCAAGCTTCTTGCAGCCATAGAAAACGAAGCAAAAACCAAAGGCATTAAAAATATAATATCGATTATCACCGAAGAAAACGTACCGAGCGTTAATTTCCATGAAAAACACGGTTTTATAAAACGAGGCTGTATGCAGAAGGTAGGGTTCAAATTTGGAAAATGGCTTGACGTGCTGTTCTACCAAAAAGCGCTTTAAACCCTTTTGTATCACCCAAAAAAGTTATAAAAAAATGATAGCATAATAAAAATCCCGGCCGTTGTCATAAGGTTTATCGCCTTAACGGTCGGAATTCTTTATTTTATTTAACTTTTTATTACCGCTCGACAGCCTGACGGTCGGGCCGTTTGGAGGTTTCGGCCGGTTTTTTGGTCAGGGTCTTTTTAACCTGAACGCTATCGTAGGTCTTTTTAACCTGAACACGTCCGCTGTATGCGGCGTCGCACACCTTACAGTAAAATGAGGCATTGAAGGCCTTATCCTTATACTGCCAACGGCCGCGCTTTTTAAGCCGCGCACGGCAGTTTTCGCAATTAAAATCAAAATCGCGTGCGTCGATATACTTGCTCTTGATATCGTTTATTATATACGGTTTAAAAAACAGCCTTTCATAAAAGCGCTCGTCGGCGTTTGAGATCATTCTCAAAAAACGCTCCTCATTGTAGCATTTTTTAAGCACCTCGGCCGTTATTTTACTATCATTTAGCGCACGGTGGAGGGTCTCCTCCTCAAAATCCACGCCGAAGGCCTCGGCGGCCGACTGAAGGCTTATCTGGGTATTACGTCTGGGCACCATCTGCCGCTGAACATAATCCTGAATGTCAATATACCTTTTTAAAAACGGAATGGTCTCGCGCCCTAAAAAAATTCGGCAATTTTCAATAAGAGCATAAACGTCCGACCGGCTCCACGTGCCTATTACACAGCCCTCGACCCACTCGCCGAAAAGCTGAATTCCCTTTGAAAAGGGAACTCCGCTCGCCCTTAATTCCTCGTTCGAAAGATTGGTCATCTTTTTAACGCTCGAGCGAAGATTGTGATTTTTTCCGGGTGCTATAAGGGTCGAAAAGCTGTCGATTACGCGAAGCGAATCGTCAAGCTTTACAGCGCCTATTTCTATAATCTCGTTGGCAAATCCGTTTTTGCTTTTAAAATAGGCTGTATTCCATTCAAGATCAAGTATTACTGTCTCCAAACGCTTCACTGTCCTACCGATGTTTAAACTTACCGACTATTGCTTACGGTTTCTGGCCTTCATCCGCTGTTCCTGATTGAGTATCGTCTTTCTCATGCGAATCGACACTGGGGTGATTTCCACCAGCTCGTCATCGTTTATAAACTCAAGCGACTGCTCAAGGCTCAATACCGTCGGCGGAACAAGTCTGAGCGCGTCGTCCGAACCTGATGCACGGGTGTTGGTAAGGTGCTTTTTCTTGCAGACGTTACATACAATGTCGTCCGGATGATTGGCCTCGCCTACCACCATTCCCTCATAAACGTCAACGCCGGGGCCGACAAAAAGCCGTCCTCTGTCCTGAGTGTTAAAAAGTCCGTAGCCGGTGGTTTGTCCGGTCTCGAAAACTATTATGGAGCCGCTTTGTCTTGTGGCGACGTCCCCCTTATACTCCTCGTAGCCGCTGAAAACATGGTTCATAATGCCGTTGCCGTTGGTGCTGCTTAAAAACTGCGAACGGTATCCCATTAAGCACCTTGCAGGAATTTTAAATTCAAGATGGGTCGATCCGCCGTCCCTGGTATCCATATTGAGCATTTCGGCCTTACGGGTGCCGAGTGCCTCCATAACCGGACCGACATACTCCTCGGGAACCTCTATCATGAGCAGCTCAATCGGCTCGAGGAGTTTTCCCTGCTCGTCGCGCTTGAATATAACCTTCGGACGGGAAACCTGGAATTCGTAATCCTGACGGCGCATGGTCTCTATAAGTATTGAAAGATGAAGCTCGCCACGCCCCGAAACCTTGAAGGTATCGGCCGAATCGGTCTCCTCAACACGCATACTGACGTTGGTCTCGATCTCCTTAAACAGCCTGTCGCGAAGATTGCGCGAGGTAACATATTTGCCCTCCTTACCGGCAAAGGGCGAATTATTCACCATAAAGTTCATCGAGACGGTCGGCTCGTCGATCTTTACAAATGGAAGCGGCTCAATGCAGGAGGAATCGCACAGCGTTTCGCCGATATTGATGTTATCGATTCCGGCAATGGCTACAAGATCTCCGGGAAGGGCCTTCTGATATTCTACCCTTTTAAGCCCCTCAAACTGATATAGCTTTACAATTCTCGCTTTCGACGTGGTCGAATCGGTATGGCAAAGGGTGTAATCCTTGCCCTGCTCCAAAACTCCTCTTTCTACCCTGCCGACCCCTATTCTGCCGACATATTCGTCGTATTCGATATTGGAAATTAGCATCTGCAGCGGAGCATTCTCGTCGTCCCGCGGAGCCGGAATCTCCTTTAAAATCGTATCAAAAAGCGGCCGCAAATCCTCGCCGAGCGAATCGGGAGTATATCCTGCATATCCGTCTCTTCCGGACGCATAGACTACAGGGAAATCGAGCTGATCCTCCTCAGCTCCGAGCTCTATGAACAAATCGAGCACCTCATCTACCACCTCGGCAGGTCTTGCTCCCGGACGGTCGATCTTATTAACAACAACGACCGCCTTTTTGCCGAGTCCCAGTGCCTTTTTAAGAACAAATCTCGTCTGAGGCATGCAGCCCTCAAAAGCGTCGACAAGCAGCAAAACGCCGTCAACCATCATCAGTATACGCTCGACCTCTCCGCCGAAATCGGCATGGCCGGGAGTATCGACAATATTGATCTTTGTATCCTTATAGTATACCCCGGTATTCTTCGAAAGAATCGTAATACCGCGCTCGCGCTCCAGATCGTTTGAATCCATTACCCTTTCGGCGACCTGCTCGTTCGCACGGAAGGTTCCGCTTTGACGGAGCATCTGATCCACAAGGGTCGTCTTACCGTGGTCAACGTGGGCGATTATAGCTATATTTCTTACATCTCTTTTTTCCGACACAAAAATACCCTCTGTTTTACAAAATTACAAATAGATATTATATACTGAATATGTTTTTTTTGCAAGAGTTCATTTTCAGGTGTTTTTGCACAAATATCACGGGCGTTATCACACCGGTCTTGAAAGAATTTCCCCCATATGGTATACTTGAAATGTTAACAGATTTTTTCACTCGGAGAAAACAGACAAAAAATGACACAGACCGCCAAAAAAAGCAGTATTAAAATTTCGGCCGTAACAGCATTCGGACATACCGTTCCGGTAATGGTATGCTATGTGTTCATGGGCATCGCCGCCGGGCTTATGCTATCCTCAAAGGGCTACAGTTTTGCATGGTCGACCTTTCTTTCTGCGAGTGTGCTTTCGGGTACAATGCAGTTTGTCGGCAACGAGCTGCTGATTACAGACGCAAGCCTTGTATACACTGCCATAATGACCCTCATGGTCAATTTCAGATATATGTTTTACGGAATATCGATGCTCGAAAAATTCAGCGATTTTAAAAAGCTCCGTCCGTACATGATATTTACCCTCACCGACGAGACCTACTCGCTTTTATACTCTGTTAAACCTCCCGAGGGGGCGAACAAAAAGCTTTTAATGTTTTTTATTGCCTTTTTCGATCATATTTACTGGATAATCGGGTGCACTCTGGGCGCCGCCGCCGGCTCGCTTTCGTTTTTTAACGCCGACGGAATAGATTTTGTAATGACGGCGCTTTTTATAACAATACTTATCGATCAGTGGAAGGAAAAAGGCGGAAGGCTCCCGGCGATAATAGGCCTTACCTCCACGGCGATATGCCTTATAATACTGCCGCGCGACGTATTTTTAATAGCGGCAATAATTATAATAATGACGACCCTTACGGTTTTCAAAAAAAAGATCGATTCGCTTTTCGGCGAAAGCATATAATAACAAAAAGGATCTTATAAATGGCCCACGGAATCAAAGCGTTTTTAATAATAGCCGTTATAGCGGTTGTGACATATCTTTTGAGAGCGGCTCCGTTTCTGCTTTTTTCAAACGGTAAAAAGCCCCCGGCATATGTTAATTATCTCGGTAGGGTTTTGCCCTACGCCATGATCGCATTGCTTATTGTATATTGTCTTAAGGATGTATCTATAACCTCTGGGAGTCACGGCCTGCCCGAATTAATAGCGATAGCCGCCGTAGCGGCGCTGCATTTATGGAAGCATAACACCATGCTGAGTATAAGCATTCCGACCGTTTTGTATATGCTGCTTATTCAGTATGTTTTCGTATAAATCAAATATATCTGGTAAAACCCTTAAAAACGATATAATGATATAATAAGGAGTCGATAATAATGCCAATGCCGTTTTATTATACGAGCGACATCTACTACATACTGATACTTATTCCCATAATGATATTTGCGACCGTTGCCCAGATAAAGGTTAAAACCGCCTTTAACCGGTATTCGAAGCAAGTCTCACAAAGGGGTCTTACCGGAATGCAGGCAGCCGAAGAGGTCTTGCGGCTAAACGGAGTTACCGGAGTACAGATAGAATACGTCAGCGGTAATCTTACCGACCATTACGATCCCCGTACAAACACAATACGGCTTTCCGACGGGGTATATTCGTCCTCTTCAATAGCGGCCGTAGGGGTCGCGGCCCACGAGGCCGGCCATGCCGTACAGTATGCCAAAAACTATGCGCCGGTCCGCTTCAGAACCGCCATAATCCCCCTTACAAGGCTGGGGTCCAATCTTTCGTGGCCGCTTTTGGTACTTGGACTTATATTTGATATATTCTCCCTTTTTATACTGGGAATAATCTTCTTTTCGCTTTGCACCTTTTTCCAGCTTGTTACGCTGCCGGTCGAATTCAACGCCTCCCACCGCGCGCTCGACGCACTCGCAAAAGGCGGAATACTGACAAGCGATGAATTAAAAGGAGCCAAAAAGGTGCTTACCGCCGCGGCGCTGACATACATCGCCGCCCTCGCCGTATCACTGGTACAGCTATTAAGATATATCCTTATAGCCACCTCGCGAAGCAAACGAAGGTAAAATATATTGCTGCTTTGCAGTTTTATATTATAGCTTAATAGCCGTAATCCCGATAAATCACCATAATTAATAAACAGCCGGAAGATTCCCAAAAAAAGAGAATCTTCCGGCTGTTTGCATATTTGTCCCTATTGATTAATAGTATTTTACAAAGGAATAACGCCTGTGCATCGGCCTCAATTTTAAAAACATAAAACAAAAAACAAACGGAGGAATTAAAAAATGAATACCGTACTTAAATACGCCGCAATCGCCGCGGCCTGTATTTGCGCAATAATCGTTTTCAGATCGGCTGCAAAAAGCGGACGTTTTTTTAAAAGCATTGCAACCTCAGCCTTTTTTGGGATACTCTCTCTCGGAGCGGTCGCCCTAATATCGCTCTTCGGCATTAAAACCCTGCCGATAAACGCCTACACGGCCGGCTGCTCGGCGATATGCGGAGTTCCGGGAACAATACTTATGCTGCTTACCGCCGCCGTCTGGCACCTGTAAATAACGTTTTCCGGAATAACATCGCGGTGAATAATATCCCGACTGTGAAGGGTAAACCGAGCGTCTCACACCCCTCTGCCGACCACAGCCACTCCCCTTTCGGTGTAAAGTCCGCCCGACAGAATATCGGCATTCGATGAAACCTTGGAATTCTCACGGTAAGATGCATTTTTCGCCGTTTTAATTCCCTTTTATTATATGACATTTTTCTTTTTAGTAAAGGGATTCTGTTTGTACGACAATTATCAAAAACAGAGTGTATCGCAAAATTAAGCTTTCCGGATAAGATGAGGCGTGCCTCATCTTATCCGAGTACATAAACATCTAAAACTACTGTCGTATTCAAGCAAAAACAAAATTGCTCCGCTTAAAAAAACGAAAAATGTTTAATTACAGCAAATAAAAATCGACAAACCTCAAATGAGATCTGTCGATTTCTGGTGGGCCATCAGGGACTCGAACCCCGGACCAACCGGTTATGAGCCGGTTGCTCTGACCAACTGAGCTAATGGCCCTTACCGTCGATTTTAGCAGCTCGTTTTTTGCGAGCTTTGATATTATAGCAGAGCAATTATACTTTGTCAAGGGCGATTTTTCAAAAAAATTGGAAAAAACCAATATTTATTTTTATTAAAAAAAGTCTTGCAATTATTACGGAATAATGGTAAAATACAAAACAGTCGGCCGGTTTTGGAGAAAACTCATGTTTGACGTTGTTCCGAACAGCGGTCAGGCATGTCACCCGACACCTTATTTAAGTGACGGCCATGTGTTCTCTTCGCCGTTTTAAAATGCGTGTTTTTCTTTTATCCTTCCGGAGCAAGAATTACCACTTGAGCAATACGGAGAGTTGTCCGAGTGGTCGAAGGTGCGACTCGAAATCTCCTTCGGCTAACGGAAGCCCATCTTCCGAAAAGCCTTTAACCGTGCGGGTTTCGGGCACTTGCCCGCCGCAAGCACACCGTGAGTTCTAACAGGAATTCTAATACAACCGAATATTTGCGTTAATCTCGGTTTTCCGAGTTAACATACATGGAGAGG
>CAKSCM010000014.1 GCA_934444365.1 uncultured Eubacteriales bacterium
ACTTAACTGTACAGCAGGTTCCTCCTATTCGCTACTATTTTTTTCTCCTTTGTAACACTTCTATTGTAAACCTACAACCAAAAATTCGATATTACGGACAAACGGCTTGTAATATCGTAAAATAGGTGATATAATGGCCGTGCATTTGATTTTGAATGTAAAATGCGAAAGGTAAGGAGATTAAAAATGAAAAAAACGTTTAAAAAAATAGCTTGTGCTTTTATTGCCGTACTGATGACAGCGCTTGTAATGGGCGTTGCCGCCGAGGGCAGCACCATAAAGGTTTCCCTTCGTATTGAGGGAATAAGCGGAAATATATTTTACGATACGGTAGAGACCCCCGCTGAGGATGCATCGCTTAAGAGCCTGCTTGCCGGCGTTGCCGAAAGCGACAAAAAGCTGGATATAGTCGGTCTTGAAAACAACTACATCACCTCAATAGCCGGCGAGACGGCCGGTAAATTCGGCGGATGGGACGGCTGGCTTTACAGTGTAAACGGCGAGATTCCGCCGGTTACGGTCGAGCAGTGCACCCTTAAAGACGGCGATGTGGTGGTTCTTTTTTACGGTGATCCGTACGGCGCCGGAATGCAGTTCCCGATGGTTGATTCGAGCAAGGTAAACGAGGGCGTTATAAGCTTTAAGAGCAACGATACCGTTTACGTTGACAACGAGCCGGTCGTTACCGAAAATCCGGTTGTAGGCGCATCGGTAAGCTTTTTGGGCAAAACCTTTACAACCGACGAAAAGGGCGAGATCAGAATTGATAAGGCCGACCTTAAAAACGGCGAATTCCCCCTTGGGATAGAGAAGAAAAACGACGCCGGAATGCCCCTTGTTTTAAGACTTGCTTCGGATTTTACCGTTAAGATAAGCGGTATTGAGGAGAATGCCGAGTCGGGCTCTTCGTCGGAAAATCAGCCTGCCTCGTCAATTGAAGATGACAAAAACAGCAGCTCTTCGAAAACGGAAAACGACGGTTCGTCGAAGAACGATTCGGTTGTTCCGAAGACCGGAGAAAACGACGTGATTTACTACGCCGTGGTTCTTCTTGCGGTTTGCTCGGGGCTGTTTGTAACGGTGAAAAAACGCAATGAAAACTGATTTTTATTCATTAAAAATCAAAAATAACATCTTTAACAGGGTCGTCGCAATTATTGCGGCGACCGTATTGTCTTTGACTTTTTTTTGCAGCGTTGCTTTGGCCGAGGGCGTATCTTATAAAGAGGCGGCAAAAGGTGCGCTGGAATGGCAGTGCGATCGCATCGGGGCGAGCGGAATTTCCGACATGCCGCGAATGCTCGCTTCCTCAGCCGGGACAAGCCCGGCAGAATGGTATGCAATAGCCCTTTTAAAATACGACGGCTCGGCCGATCTGTCACCGTATATCTCGGCCTTGGAAAAACGGATAAGCGAGAGCACCGGCTTTTCGCCGACCGATTCGCTGAGAATTTCTCTTGCCGTGACGGCCGCAAAGGGAAAAAATGCTTTTGCCGAAAAGACCCTTAAAAATGCCGGCGGTTACAGCGGCGTAATATCGGCGGCATATTCGCTTATACTGCTCGATTCCGCCGCCTATTCGAACGAGCTTTGTTCGCGAAGTGCCGTTATAGAAAAGCTTTTGTCGTATGAAATAAAATCGGGCGGTTTTGCGTTCTCGGGCAGCCGGGGAGACCCGGATGTTTCGGCAATGGTGCTGACGGCGCTGTCACCCTACAAAAACGATTCGGATGTATCGCCCTGCTTTGAGCGGACGCTTAGTTTTCTTTCATCGGTTCAAAACGGTTCCGGCGGATTTTCAAGCTTCGGCACCGAAAACTCCGAATCGTCTTCTCAGGTGTTGATAGCGCTAAGCTCCTCAGGAATCGACGCCGAACGAGACGAAAGATTTTTAAAGAACGGACGCTCGGTTTGCGATGCGATAATGTCCTACCGCCGCTCAGACGGAGGATTCGCCCACATATCCGACGGGAATCCCGATAATACGGCGACGGTGCAGGCGCTTTTGGCCATTTTGAGCTATAATGCGCTTATAAACGACGAAGGATCGATTTATAGATTTACCGACAGCATGTGCGAGCGGGACGAACCGAAAAACGGCGAAAACGAGTCCTTGGGTGAAACATCAAACAGGCCGTCCGGAGCATCGTATCCGCCGTCGTCACAGGGCGGACAGGATTTCAGCGGCGATAAGGAGACTTTCGGGGGCAAAGTCAGCAGCCTTGACAGCAAAAGCCAAAGCTTTAATGAGGGCGAGGTTCCCGGCATTACGGATTTCGCCGCTCAGGAAAGCGCCGATGGCACCGTAGATAATACGGCCGGCAGCGCCGTTTCTCGCGATGAAAACGCAAACGGGTTATCTAAGGATACCAAGGGCAAGACCGCAAAAACGGCCCTTATAATTGTTTCGATTGTCGGTATAATCGTTTCGTTTGCGATATTTATATATGCCGCTTATTATTACACCAAGTCTTCTAAAAACGCCGGAGAAAATGCGGCCGGCGACGGTAATGACCTTGTCTCCGTCGGCGATACTGCTCATAGCGATAACTCTGAAGAGGACATAGGCGATGAAAACAGTAAAAGACCGTAAGAAAATTTTCTTACGGTCTTTTTTGAGGCGTCGATAGGTTTTTCTGCTTGCCGGACAAAGCAAAAATCGCCCGGCGGCGGTGTGGCGACTAAGCGTCGGACACGCCTTTGATTTTTAGGTGAAGTTTTCAAAAACGGTAAAATCCGCCGCGTTCATGATTTGGCGATTTAATAAATATCCGCTCTGGGGTTAAATGGGTCGAACAGACGGCAGTCGGAGCCCATTTTGTATATATCAAGCTCTTTCCAGTAGGAGTATTCCTCGCTGCATGGCGTGGTACAGTTGTCGTTTTCCTCCATGCGTTTAAACCATAAATAATCGGCGCCGCCGGATTTACCGCATTCTGCCATCAGGCCGGTTACCTGATGGAAAAGATTCACGTCGAAGGTACAAAAAACATAATATGCAATGTTGGCGGTCGGAACTATATAGCGGTACGGGTCGGCGGTGTCTAAATCCACCCTTTCGTAAACCGTATGCAGCGCGGCGCTTACAAACTGGGTGAAGTACTTAATAGTGTCGGAGTTTATCCATTTTTCGTTGCCGAAGAATTCCACCCCGAGTATCGTCCCTAAAATTTTCGCCGCCTTTACCTCGTCATTATTTAAAAACAGCTCCTGTGCTTCGGATAAAAATGGCCGGAGATACATGCAGGCTTCGCTTATTTCACGATGATTCGGGTTTGAAAAGGCCTTGGGATTTCTAAGTAGTGCTACAATATCGAGAATTTCTCTTTTTTTATCAGCTTCCTTGTGTGCTCCCGATTTAACGTCGCCCCAGCTCGAAAGATCGGAAAAATCGATTTTTCCGATGGTCATCGGTTCTCTTTTTACAAGGGTCCCGTTCTCGTACACTACCTTTTCGATCTGGCCGCTTGCGTGATAGAGAATCCCCTCGCCGTGGCGTTTGTCGTTGTGATGTGCGCCCTCGTAACGGCTTCCGGAGGCGTGGGTGTATACGCCGTAGCCCTCAAAAAATCCGTCTGCAAAGCCGCCTTCATACGAGTCGCCGCTCGGCCAGGTGTATTTGCCCTGACCGTGCATTTTCCCGTTTAAAAATTCGCCCTCATACACCGATCCGTTGGAAAATTCCTTTCGCGAGTAATCGGTGCCCGGTGTTCCCGTGCTTTTATCGGCAACGGGAATAGGAGACAAAGCCGCAGCCGGAAGAGGTCCGGCGGTTTTGGGGTAATCGCGTGGCATCACTTCTTCGTTTATTAAATTGCCGTACTGATAGTAGCTTTTTCTTCTCTCGCCGGACAAAAAGGTATATATGCCGTTGCCGTGGCGTTTTCCGTCGGAATACATTCCTTCGTATTTGTCGCCGTTTTTAAAGGTATATACTCCGTAACCGTTTTTAATTCCGTTTGACCACTGTCCGCTGTGAGTATCGCCGTTGGCGTATTTAAGCGTTCCGTAGCCGTGATATTTGCCGTTTTCGAAATTCCCTTCATATTTCTCGCCGTTCGGGAAGGTGTAAACGCCGTATCCGGTCTTTTTGTCGTTTAACCACTGACCATCATACCGTTCGCCGTTTTTGTAATAATATGTGCCTGACCCGTGATATTTATTGTTTTCAAAAACGCCTTCGTATTTATCGCCGCTTTTAAAGGTGTAAACTCCTCGGCCGTTTTTTTGGTCGTCGGCCCATTCTCCTATGTAAACGTCACCGGTTGAAAAGCTCATACTGCCCCGGCCGTTTCTTTTGCCGCAAAGCCACTGGCCGCTGTATATGCTGCCGGTTGAATAATTCATGGTGCCGTATCCGTTGGGGCATCCGTCGTACCATTCGCCCTCATACAGATTTCCGTTTCCTACAGCGGCTTTAACAATATCCATTCTTACACTCTCCGTATCGCTTATTTTGAAGGGTGGATCAGCTTGGCTTTCGCTTCGGATTCTTAAAATCCGATTGTGATAAAAACGGTTTGAAAATTATTTAATTGTTGCCGCCGTTTTTAAGCAGAGCCTTTCGCAAAAGCTCGTTTCGGTCCTCGGCGGATATTTTGCTTTTTCTCCCGAATTGGGTGAAATCGGAATTCTGATTATCGCTTTCGGGCAGCTTTTTTACCGGCGAGATCGATTGCTGCTCGTCGTCGGTAAATGTATGCTGATTCTCAGGGATATTTGATGTGTCTCCAACCGCCATTTTTGTGACGGCAGGCTGCTTATTTACTTCGCTTTCCGGGACGGTGTTTTCGGCGCCGGAGCTTTCCGAGGTTTTGTTCCCGGCGGTCGTTTGTGGGGTTTTTACAAGGGGGATTTTGTTGTCCGGGATGTTATGTGTGGCCTCATCAGGCGAGCCTGATTTTTTAGAACGGTTAACAATGCGCGAAAGTCGGCGCGGCAGTGTCAGCCTTTTTTGCGGAGCGCTGCTTGTCTTTATGGATTTTTCCTTCTCGCTTTCGTCCGGCTCTTCGGTAAGCTCGGTTTCTTTTGCTGTCGGGCGTGAAAGCAGCGAGGTCACACCTTCGGCATCGTCGTTTTCGGGAGTTAAAAATTCCGAAGCCTTGGCGTCGAATTCCGCAAGTGCCTTTTCGCCGTCCTTGGAGGCTGCTTTTATCGTGTCGTTCATTTCGGTGTAAATTCCGGCGAATTTTTTCGCTTTTTTCATCATGAGCTCGGTCGAATCGGCGACGGCGGCCATATCGTTTTTAAGCGAATTAAAGGTTTGGCTAATATTTTTTTGTATGGTCTCATATTTTTCTATAATATCGGCCGTGTCGCCCATGGCCAAGTCAAAACGTTGCCTTAGTGCTTCAAGAAGGGCCTTTGCCGTGTCCTTTGAGTCGCAGACAATATCGCGCCCCGAGCCGTAAGCGCGTTTGTATATCTTGGCTATGTCGCTGAAGATCTCGCTGTTTTGTGAGCATTGAGCCTTTAAAAGGGTATTTTCCTCACTGAGCGATTCGACCCTTTCGGAAAGTGATGCGACCTGAGCGTTCAGCTCGTCGTTTTTGGCCTTGGAGTTTGTAAGCGAGTGTTCAAGCTGCTTTTTGCCGGTCTCGGCTTCTTCGATCATACGACCGAGCCGATCGATCTCGGCATCGACCGACGATCTTTTGTATCCGCCAAAAAATGATTTTTTCAGATTACTCATAAATTCATCACCAAACCCAGTATTTTGTTGCAAAAAACAAATATATACACCTACACATCATATATTATATATTCTTTAACGCCTTTCGTCAAGTACCGGGAATATTTGTCTTTTATACCGGTGATAAAAAAATAAAAATTTCAGAAAAAACACTTGCATTTTGAGAGGATATATGTTACAATGCAGATGAAGTAAAAGGCAAAGCGCGCGAAAGCGTGTGACGCAAAGTTTTGAATCTAAAGTCTTTTAAGACCATGATTGTCAGGCTGCACTTAAAATACGGGGCTTTTGGTTGTCCTGTTTTGGGTGCGGTTTTTTTGTTTTATTTTTATTTTGTTACCGATTAACTTTTGGTTATTTATTTTTATATTTTAAGTATTGCGGAAAGGTTGGTATGTATGAAGAGAATTATCAGCGTACTTTTGAGCGTTATTATGCTTCTCGGCGTTTTTTCGGCAGCTGCATCGGCCGAGCCGGGAGAACAGACTTACGGCTGGGGTTTTGGCGGCTGGGATTACGACGGGACACGGGTCGTTTCGGCTAATTTTTATCTTTTGAACGAGGGATTGACCGTTCCGGTCGGAACCGCTTCTCAGCCGGCTAAAAACTATGTTTATGCAGGAACCGGCAGAATAAAAATTGATCGTTACAACCCAAACGGCTACTACAATGCCGAGGGAAACGGATTGGCCGGGCGCATTGTCGAGGCGCCGAGCATAGAGCTCGAGGAAGGCCAGTCGATTATTTGGTACGTGATTAAATACGAAGACGACGGTTGGCATGTGGACGGTGTTATAACTCCGTTTTGCAGCGTTCTTTACGATTCCAACAGCACATCTGCCACCGGCTCGACTACCGATGAAAAGCATTATTATAAGGGCGATTCGGCGACCGTTAAAGCTAACGGATTTGTCCGCGGCGGCTATAAGTTCGTAGGTTGGAATACCTCTGCCGACGGTACCGGTACCTCCTATAACGAAGGCGATGTTATCGCGTCGGAAAATTTAAGCTTTGCCAAAAACATGAATACCGTGACCCTTTATGCCATTTGGGAGAAGCTTCCGGAAACCGATCCCACACCGGAAAAACCGGAGAATAGTGTGGTAAAGGGCGGAATAGTCTGTCCGAAGAAAATGTCGGTGCGTTTTGAGGACGGAACGATTTACTACGGCGGCGAGAGCATCGAGCTTGAGATCGGTAAGGAGTATAAGTTCCAGATGTGCTCCAACAACTGGGATAACGATACCTACAACGACGAGGGTGACGGAATCTGCGGTACCGTAGTTTACACCGTAAGGGTTTCGGATCGCTATGATGAGAGAAGCTATGACGAGCAGACCAAGACCTTTGTTTTGCCCAAGGGTGATCCCGTGCTCAGAACCGATGTCAACAGGTGCTTTATGGCATACAGATATCACTTTAAGACCGATTATAACAAGCAGACCGGTATAAAGCAGGTTGTAAACACTCCGCTTGAAAGTCTTTCGGTTAATTTGCCGCTCGGCTCAACCGTTAAATCCGATGCTTACATCGCGTATGAGCATGTCGGTTCCGCCGACGTATTCGTCGAAAATAATGAGGATTTAACAATTTCGTACACCGATTACATGTGGAGTTATTAAATTCCGCTTGTCAGCTGTGTTGTTAGTAGGCTGACTGTAAGCCTTTTACTTCGCCGCTACACAAATTATGTGCAGCGGCGTTTTTTGTTTTCGGGTTGGTAGATGTAACATATTTAAAAAGAGGTTGTGCTCATGAAAAAAGCTATGCGTTTTACGGCGGCGGTTATTCTGCTGGTGTTTATTCTTTCAGGATGTAACAATATAAATCCGGCTCTTGATAAAAGCAGCGCTCCGGAAGAATCGGAGACGGTTACTTCCTCTGATACCGCTTCGGTTCCGGAATATCTCGATGCGGACGCTTTGGCCCAAAGGAGCTACGAACTAAGATACCTTTTAGCCCAAAAAGGATTTGAAAGCCCGGACGAAATATCGGTAAGCGCGCTGGTTCAGTTTGCCTTTTGCCATGTTTTTTACGAAAATCTGACCGATATGCCGACCTCGGGCAACCGTATCAGGGAAGCATCAACCGATGAAATACGTCAGCAGATACTGAAATATTTCGGTCCGGTTTCTTCGGATATAACCAAAGCCGATCTTTACAACAGCGGCAGGGGCCGCTTTGAAATGTGGGAGCCCCTTTACGGCCGGGAGATTTATTACGATGTTTCGGTATCCGGCGAGGGTGACGGTATGTATAAAGTAGCCACGGTTTTTTATACCGATTCCTCAAAGACCGAAGCGGCCGGCAGGACATTTTTAACCGTCGAGGATGTGTCGGGACACATTATCATCAAAAAAATGACGTCCGCAAGCTGAAAAGAGGTGCCGTTTTGGAAAATGATAAGCGAATCGAAGAGCTTCAAAATGAGAACGCTCGATTGCGCGAGCTGCTGAGCGAGGTTTTAAAGGCCTACGATATTCTGGATAGGGCGGTAAAGGCGTGTCCGGTATCGGAAAAAGAAAAAAACGCAATTAAAACACTCGAAAGCAGGGCTGATGTCAAAAAACTGCTCAAAAAGTATTCTCGTTTATAAGGGGTAACAGATGAAAAGGGATATTCATGCCGGCGCAAAAATTAAAAAAACCTTTGTAAAGCGGGCGAACATCTGGCTTTTAAGCGAGCTTGCTCTGGTTTTTCTTGTGCTGACGGTAGCGGTGAATTATATATTCGGATATGTCGGTAATTCGCTTAAAAGCGACTCCGTTTTAACCGCTTGGGATTATATTTATACAAACAGCGCCGAGCCGCCGTCGGATAACAGCGGTATCGAATGGGAAAGTGCGAATTCCATAAGCCCCGTAAAGGATAAAAAAACGGGGAATTATTTGCATCTTCGCGGCAATATTGCAAGCGGAGAAACCGACAGAACCCTTATTTTAAAAACCGATTTTGCTCCGGTCAGGATCATTGTAAACGGTGAACCGGTTTATGATAATCACTACGGCAAGAGCGAATATGTCGGAAATGCATACAATTCGGTCGTAATAAAGGCATCGGCCGTAAAAACCTTGGTGGAGATATCAATGCAGCTGCCCTTTTCCGCTGCTATTGAGACCATGCTGGTCGCCTCGGGAGAAAATGCCGTTTTCGAGCCGGACGGACGTGTGGTGTTTTCTGTATGCATAATTGCCGCCGGGATTTTAACGGCCGTCATATCGCTTATATTTGCGGTTTTTAAAAAGAAAAAATCGGTTGGCGGCTTTGCAGCGGCGGCGCTGTTTGTGCTTTACGGCGGTGTGCTTGCCGTTTCGGCAATCGCCCGTGCGAGCTACATTATAAATTTCCCCGAATTCTGTAATATTTCACTGGCTGCCGAGCTTATGATCGGCGTAATATTTATGATGTCGGTAAAAAGACTGATGAGAATAAAAAGCAAGGGTCTTGCGGCTTGCTTTATTTTCGCCGCTTTATTTTCATTGGGACTTTGTTTTGTACAAAGCGCCCGGATGCTGAGATTTGCGCATTTTGCAGCGGCACTTGTCTGCGCTTTTGCGGCGGCTTTTCTGGCCGGTTGCTGTTTTAAAAGCGCAAGCCGGCGTATTCAGTATGCCAGCGGATTTTATATAATATCGGTGTTTTTTGCCCTTTTATATACGTTGTATGCTATTATTTCGATTACGCTGAAGTATAAAACCAAGCTTGATGTCTGCATGTTTATAGGCGAGTTTGTGCTGCTTTGCTTTATAAGCTATGTTCTTTTTGTAAGAGTGTTTTTAATGGGCAGCGCAAAAGGCGTAAGAGAAAAAACAAAATCGTATGACAAGTGCGTCAAAAGCCTTGAAGGGGTCATGCGGCATATACTTTCGGGAGAGTCGGAGGAGGATGTATGCCGGTATGCGGTTGAGGGTGTTATAAGGCTTTTAAACGACGCGTTGGACGGCGCTAAAAGCGGTGATGTTACCTATTCGGTGCTGAAAAAAACCGAAAAAGGATACCGAAGTATATTCGACGGCTTATCGGGCGAAGAGGTTAATTGCGGCTTGATAGAAAGCCGTTGTGAGCAGATAGGGAAGAACTGCGTATTTGATGAAAGCTATTTCGATTTTGTATTTTTAAAAAACGGGGATTATTACTGCATCTTTCATTTTGAGAACATTAAAAACGGCTTGTCACCGTTTTTTGTGAGCATAATGAACACGGTTTATTGTTGTATCGACATTGCGCTTGAAAGCTTTTTACTTAATTCGGATCCCGAGAAAAATAAAATCAAAGTGCTTACAAAGCTTGCTCATGATATCGAAGCAGCGAACGGCAGCGGCGATGACCACCTTGAGTGCGTTGCCTATTATACCGGAATCATGCTTGAAAAAATGGGCTATGACAAGGATATTTGCGAAATTGTTTCAAAGGCATCCATGCTTCATGATATCGGAAAGACGGCAATACCTGCCGAGGTAACCGATAAAGCCGGGTTGCTTTCCGAGGGTGAGCGTGAGATTATTAAAAAGCATACCGAATACGGGAAAACCATACTTTCGGTTTTTGGCGGTGAGTTTTCAAGGCGTGCAAGTGTAATCGCATCCGAGCATCACGAGCACTGGGACGGTAAAGGATGTAACGGGCTTTCAGGCGAGAGTATAGATGAGTTCGCAAGGGTCGTTGCCGTTGCGGATACGCTTGATGCGCTGACGACCAAGCGTTCTTATAAGGAGGCATGGTCATTTGAGAGGGCAAAGGATCATATTGATTCAAATTCCGGAACGATATATGATCCGCGGGTGGTGTCCGCAATGCATGAATGCGCCGATGAGATAAGAACAAAGGTATCGGAGAAGAACAGATGAACGAAAATTTAAGCGATAATCCTAAAAAACTTTCGGAAAACGGTTTTGAAAACGCTCATGAGACGGCCGATGGTACGTCCCTTTCGCTTAGCGACGAATACACGGCGGAGGACGCGGATATCCGCTTCGATCCCGAGCGCGACCGGCAAAAAAAGACCGAGCAGGATGTAAAAAACGTTAAAAAACCGAAAAAAGCAAAGTGGTATTTTGTGATTCCCGTTTTGCTTCTTATTGTGGTTGTCGTTTTGTTTGCCGTGTGGCATTTATTGCCGAAAACACAGCTTAATGTCTGCGTGCTTGACAAAACCGTGCTTACGGTTGAGGACGGGAACGATATCGATATCCGTTCGGTGTATCGCAAGCATCAGGGGCTTATGTGGATTTTGGAGCAACAGCGATATGTCTTTGAAGACGGTAATTTTTACGATACAAAAACCGATTATTTCGGTCCGATGCTTGACGAAAACGGACAGATAAAGTCCTATAGGGAGCTTTCCTCTCTCGATTATCTTCCCGATCTTATGTATGTTTCGGATGTTTACGGTGCGGTTGACGATACCTATGGCTATTACAACAAATCATCGGCCATCGGCTCGGGCGTATCGGTCGACGATATGGCGGTTATTTCATATGCCTACGAAAACGGGGCGACAACCGTAGCCGAAATGGAGCTTTTCAATTCCAACCTTGACAGCTCGGTTTATTCCCAGCTTACCTCACTTTGCGGAGTTAAACCGACCGGCTGGGTGGGGCGGTATATATACGATTTACAGGATTTTACCGACGTTCCCGATTGGGCCCCTCCCATGTACGAAAAGCAGGAGGGAGTGCAGTGGCAGTTTTCCGGACCGGGAATACTGCTTGTGTCCTCCGAAAAGATAATTATTCTTGAGCAGAAAACAGATTTTGAATCGAAAAATCTGCTGAAGATACGTATGAACGACGGCTATAAGGAGGAGTTTTCCTCCTGCAGCAGCGTCAATTTTTACAACTGGTTCGAAATAGTAGAGCCGAACAGAGACACCGAGGTGATAGCCAGCTTTACCTTTGACGTTAATGCCACCGGAATGGAGAAGCTGAAAGGGGTTTTAAAGACCCCTACCTTTGCGGCGGCCATGAGGAAAACGAGCGAGGGGAAAGCGCCGGTATACTATTTTGCAGGCGATTTCAACGATTATGTCAATCATGAAAATTACAACCGTTTTTTGTTTGCCGATACCGTTTACCGCTGGATTTCTTATGACAATGCAGGCGACATAAGCAATTTTTACTGGAATTTTTATAATCCGCTTATGAAGAAAATCCTTTCAGATATAAAGCCGCATGAAAAAGCCTCCGATGACTCAGCTGAAAAAACCGCTCCGTTTCGCATGGAATCGGGCGAATTTCAGATCTACAGTGAGGATAAGTGGCAGGATATTACCCTTAAAACGGTTGCCGTCAATGCCAATGAACCGGGCAGCAAGGGGTATTCGCGCAACTATACCTTTTATCGGAGCTTAATCGACGAGGCTGTAAATATAGGGGCAAACTGCATATATGTTAAGGATATTATGCCTCCGGAATTTTACAGGGCGCTTTCGTCCAATAATTCGGGTGCCAAGGCCAGTATGATATATCTTATACAAAACGTCGATCTGCCGGAAGGCAGCAGTGATGATGAAGCAAAGGCGAAATTGCACTCGGCTGAAGATATTCTTCACGGCAACGGGTCGTTCGGATACGACAACGAGTCGGATAAAATGAAGTATTTTGCCGATGTATCGCGATATGTTGCGGCAATTACAAGCGGCGGCAGGAATGTACCTGACGGCTACAACTATTCGGGAGAGTATGCGGCCGGTACATCGTATGACGGATACGGAGCCTTTGTTTACGACACCATTGAGAAGTATTCGGCCGAAAAGTACGGATATAAAATACCGGTCGGAATATATGCCGACGGCGCTTTAATGCAAGCCTTTGACGGTGAGGGCAATTATACCGGCGATTATGCTTGCAATACCGACAGCTTTGTAAGCGATAACGAATGCCGGGAGAATTACTCCTTTACTGCCATTTCGTTTGAAACGGTGGAACGGCTGAAAGCGCAAGGCGGCGCCGCGGAGCCGACGGGAGAATCGGGAGAATACTCCTTTGTGCTGGGCAAACTTAATTCAGGATCGGGCGAAAAGCTCATGGTTACGGGCACCGCATTTTCCTCGGCGAACGGAATGGGAAATCGCGCCGCCGTTACCGAAAAACAGCAGGGCGAACAGGCGGTTTCGTTCCTTAGTCAGGCGGATTCGTCCGGAGTAACGGTATGCGTTGCCGGCGATCTCAACGACGATTGGTCGGCGGTTTCGGATGAGCTTTATCCCTTTACCGTTCCGCTTGAAAACGGCTGCATGTGGCATAATGTTGCCGATCCGGCCGAGACCTCCGGCTTTGTGGCCCTCGAGAGTGTAACGCCGGAGACAAGCGGCATAAACCTCGCGGACGACGACCGGGTGCAGATGCTTTCGCTTTCTTCAAACGAGGGATATTTTTATATTTCGGCCCAGCTGCTTGACGATATCGATTATTCGACCGAACAGCTTTTTATAGGAATCGACACCTATCAGCGGAACGACGGCGAATACTATTATTCGAGCGACTACACGCCGACGGCCCTTTCGGGAATGGAGTATGTGTTAAGATTCTACGGCAAACAGCAGGCCGAGCTGTACGTGACGAGGTCGTACGACCGAAACGCCGGCAATTATGCGACAAGGGAAAGCTATTCGGGAGAGTACGATTTAGTATATCCGCTTGAATACGGCGGATTTACCTCGGGGGATAATCAGTTTTATCAGACCGGTTCGACGGTTTATATAAGAATCCCCTGGACGTGGCTTAACGTTACCGATCCGTCCCAAAAGGTAGTACTTAATAATCAGGGCGAGCTTTCCGGCCAGGCTAAGACCGTCAGCACAAACGGGGCCATAGTATCGGTTCTTATCGCCGATAAGCAAACGGGAGACCAGCTCTATCTTTTCCCCGAAACCAAGCAGTCGCCGGCCTATAAGACCTTTAAATGGGCGACATGGGAAAAGGTAAGCTACACCGTACGTGAAAAGGAAAGCTTTACCGTCGTTAAAAAATATTTTTCCTCAAAGTGATTTTAAAAGACCTTCTAAGGAGCTGTAGATTTTGCAATACGAACTCTTCGCGGTGCTTAGTATAATTATTTGTCTGCTGATACTTTTAGCGGAGTATATCTGGCTTGCCGTTCTTGCTAAAAGACAGGAGGACAGTGCGAACAAATACCGTGTTGCACATCAGCAGACCCAAAGCATTGTTGAGGGGATTCTTTACAGCCCGACGGCTTCGGCCAGAGAAAGAGAGACCGAGGTTTTAAAGAAAATAATGGGGAACGACACCAGAATCTTTGAGATGATAAGCGCACAGCTTTGTTTTTGGGAGGAATATGGTGATGACGAGACGCTTGGTAATAAAAGTGAGGTTATAGACGGCGTTTATGAGGCACTCAATCCCATAAAGCTGTTTTCGGATATACTGAAGTCCGGCAACAAATATAAGATCGGCTATGCCTGCAGACGTCTTGCCGATTATGATGCGTACGACTGCCTTGAGGATATTTACGGGTTTTCGAAAAGTAAAAACCGCAATTTATCGTACAATGCCGCAATGGCGCTTTCAAGGCTCGGATTTGCCGACGGCGTGGCGGAATACATACTCAGAATTCAGGACGATAAACGCTATTCATCCAGGATAGTAAACGAGCTTTTTGCCAATTTCAGCTCCGACCGTGCGCGGCTTGCGTCCATTGTCTTTGAAAAGTGCAACGATTACATAAAAACCACCGTTATAAATGCTATAGCGCCGTATAATCTTGAATGCTTCAGGCAGCTTTACATCGACGGCAGCCGCAACAGGAATGCCGATATGAGGGTAGCGTGTGTCAGGGCGCTGGGCAATTTTGCCGACGAGAAAAACGAGCATGCGTTGCTTATTGCCGCAAGGGATAAGGACTGGGTGGTGCGCTCGGCCGCCGTTAAGGGCCTTCAGAAACTCGCAACGCCGGCTGCAATAGAACGTGTAAAAGAGGCAACCAGGGATAAGGAATGGTGGGTTCGTCAGGCGGCCGCATATTCGCTTATTGACATGAATGTAAATATATCGGAAATTGAGGAAGTGCTGGGCGGATACGACAAATACGCTTCCGACGCCGTTAAGTATGCGCTTTATCGCAACATTGATTTGAAGGAGGATTAACCGGAATGAGTTTTATGACATATATTCGCTATTTTATATCCTTCTTCAATTATTTTTGCATGGCCTTTACCATATTACTGAGCATTATATACATAGTGCAGCTTGCTATTTCTTTTGTTAAGGTCCGTAAGAATAACAGGGCGAAGCAGTCGAACGATTACGGCCGGTACGTTTCGAGCGAAAACCTTCTGCCGATATCGCTGCTTATACCGGCTTACAACGAAGAGGAAAACATCGTTTCCAATATAAAATCGCTGATGAAGATGGATTATCCGCAGTTTGAGATAATTGTCATAAATGACGGCTCTACCGACAAAACACATGAGCGGATCATCGAGAGCTTCGGGCTTTACAAAATCGAAACGGCTATAAAAACCTCCATTCCGACCAAGGAGGTTCACGGCATATATTACAATATTGAGTATCCGAATCTCATCTACGTCGAAAAGGAAAACGGAGGTAAGTCAGACGCACTGAATGCCGGGATTAACATTTCGTCGTATCCGCTTTTTGCCTGTCTTGACGCCGATTCGCGTATAGAACCCGATGCGCTTTTAAAGCTGTCGATAGAATTTTTGAAAAACACGGATACCATAGTTGCCGGCGGACTTGTAAGGATCGCCAACGGCTTTAAAATAAGGGACGGACGGGTAAGCGGTTTTTCCATGCCGGAAAAGATGGTCGAGCGGTTTCAGATAGTAGAGTATTTTCGTTCCTTTCTTTCGGGCAGGGTCAGCTGGGGAGCTACCAATTCCATGCTTATAGTGTCGGGAGCATACGGAGTATTTAAGAAGCAGGCGGTAATAGAGGTCGGAGGCTATAAGACCAATACCATAGGCGAAGATATGGAAATTGTTGTGAGACTCCACAGATATATGAGAGCGCACAGGCGAAAATACAAAATAATTTTTTGCGAGGACTCGGTTTGCTGGACTCAGGGGCCAATGTCGGTAGCGGATATAAGAAGTCAGCGTCGTCGCTGGCAAATCGGCCTGTTTGATACCCTTATATCGCATAAATCGCTGTTTTTAAATCCGAGATACGGCAGCGTCGGTCTTATGGCAATACCGTATAATTGGGTTTTTGAGCTTTTAGGTGCGGTTGTTGAGGTGCTCGGCTATTTTATTATCCCTTTTTCACTTGTGATGGGCGAGCTTAATATATTCTTTTTTGTTGTTTATTTTTTGCTCGCCGTGCTGCTCGGCGTTATTCTGTCCTTGGGCAGCCTTATTCTCGAGCAGTATACAAGAAAATCGGTTATGAGCGCAAAGCAGTGTCTTTCGCTTTCGCTGTATGCTTTGCTTGAAAATTTCGGTTACAGGCAGATGATAACATTGTTCCGTCTTGAGGGAATATTTAAATACCGTAAGCTCAGAAAAACATGGGGTAAGATAAAAAGAAAAGAGGTCGAACAATGAAAAGGGTGTTAATTTCGGTAATAGCGACCCTGCTTGTTCTTGTTTGTCTTGCCCAGATGGGGGTCTTGGAGATTTTCGGTATACACGGAATCTCTGTTTATACAAAGAAAAAAGAAGATGACGCCACGGGCAGCGGATATGAATATTATACCGAGAACGAGACCGGTATAGGTTACCGTTTTAAAACCGACAAGGATTATTTTTATGTTTATAAAGACAGCGATTGGAACCAGCTGTTCATGAGGGGGGTAAATATCGGCGCTACCGAGCCCGGGCTTTTTCCGGGTGATCTTACTATCTCTTATGAGACATATTATCGCTGGTTCGGGTATATAAGCGAGATGAACTGTAACTGTATAAGAGTATATACCCTTATGCCGCCGCAATTTTATCAGGCTCTTGCCGATTTTAATGCGAAGGCGAAAAATGAACTATATATGTTTCAGGGAATATGGGTAAACGAGGAGGATATAGAGCGGCTTTCGGACACCTACGCCGAAAACGAAAAGATTCTCAATGAGTTTACATCGGACGCAGTAAACCTTGTAAACGTTATACACGGTAACGCCAAGATCGCCGAGAGCGCCGGTAAGGCATACGGCACCTACACCGCCAATGTTTCAAAATGGCTGGTCGGCTGGATAATTGGTATCGAATGGGATCCGAACCTTGTTATAAATACAAATAACCAGCATCCCGACAAAAAGGATTACGACGGCGAATTTTTGTACACCCAGACGGCGACCCCGTTTGAGGCCTTTTTATGCCGGGTCGGCAACTCGCTTATAAAGCACCAAAGCGAAACCTATAAATTTCAGGTTCCGCTTGCGTTTTGTAACTGGATCACGACCGATCCGCTTATCCACCCGAACGAGCCGCATGAGGACGAGGATAAGGTTACCGTCAATACCGAGAACGTTAAATGCCGTAATTTCGGGCCGGGTATGTTCGCTTCTTACCACATTTATCCTTATTATCCCGACAGCCTTAACTATCAGGAGGACTATCTCGAGTATATCGACGATGAGGGTAAGGTGAACCCTTACGCCGCTTATCTTGAGGATTTAAAGCTCGCCCATACCATGCCGATAATCGTTGCGGAATTCGGCATTCCTACCTCGAGGGGAATGGGACACGAGAGCGTTATGGGGTACAATCAGGGCAGGGTTGACGAGAGCGATCAGGGGGCCATGCTGATAGATATGCTCCGCTGTATCGAAAATGCAAAATATGCCGGAGGAATCATTTTTACATGGCAGGACGAATGGTTCAAGCGCACATGGAACAACGTCATGTTCGACATTGCAGACCGGCGGCCCTATTGGTCAAATATTCAGACCACCGAGCAGTGCTTCGGCATACTGGCCTTTGATCCCGGTAAAAACAGTATGGCATCTTATGTTGACGGAAACGTGTCGGAGTGGCGAAACGAAACTCCCGTGGCGGTAACCGGCCAGGGCTCGCTGTATGTAAAGAGTGATGAGAGGTACCTTTATATAATGCTTGACGCCAAGGATTACGACTTTGAAAAGGATACCCTGCTTATCCCGATAAATACGATATCCGATCAGGGAAATACTACGGCTGCCGGCATGAATGCCGATTTTAACACCCAAGCCGATTTTCTTATAAGTATCGGCGGCAAGGATAATTCTCATATATATGTTGACCGCTATTATGACGCATTCAATTATTATTACCTTTACTCAAAAAAACTCAGTGATATACCAAGCGAAGAAAATGCGGAAGTAAAGAACAGCGGAAACTTTGATATAATGCGCATGTGCTACGGCTACAATCTGACCGTTAAGGGAACGGGGCAGGTGGTAACCGACAAGGCTTACGAAACCGGTAAATTGCGATACGGCAACGGCAATCCGAATTCTAAGGATTACAGGTCGCTTTCGGACTTTTATTATGCGGACGGAAAGCTCGAAATAAGAATTCCCTGGCAGCTGCTTAATATTATGGATCCGTCGGGCAAACAGCAGATCTCCGATTTCTGGAACACCCAGGTAATTTCTCCGCAAAGCTACGAGGGGTTTGATATCGGTTTTGCTTACAGGAGCGACTTATCCGAAAAGCTCAGCATTTCGCTTGACGGGAAGTATAATTATACAACATGGAACACTCCGACATGGCACGAGCGTTTAAAGCCGGCGTACTACGAGCTGCAGGAATACTTTAAGAAGTTTACGGAGGAAAAATGAGAAAAATAATCGGCATTTTGCTTTGCGCTGTGCTTGCATTTTCCGGCTTGCAGCTTCTTTCGGGCTGTAAGGACAATATCGATCCGAATGATCCCGATAATTCCGGCAACTCCGGAACGGCCGGAGGCGTGAGCGATGACTACATTTTTCCGGACGAAACGGTCGCCCTGCCGCAAAGCGACAAGAATTATGATTTTTTCGCCTGCAAAAACGGTTATTTTTATCGTAAGGAAAAGGGATCATCCCGTCTTATGTATATAAAAGGGGTAAATATCGGGCTGAGTTCGGCGACAACCGACCTTGCAAATCCCGATATCTCTTATGACACCTATCTTGATTGGTTTAGACAGATTAAAAAAATGAACGCCGATACCGTAAGGGTGTTTACCGTTATGAATCCGGACTTTTACAGAGCCCTTTACGATTTTAACGGTAAAAATTACGATTCGCCGATTTATCTTATTCAGGGAATATGGTTTTCCGAGGATCTGATGTATACCCTTACCGACGCCCTCGAAAGTGATAAAATACTGATAAACGCATTTAAGCGATCGGCAAGAGAAACGGTTGACATAATTCACGGCAACAGCGATTATACCTCGTACGGCAGTATATCCCCTGCCGTTTATGACAGGGACGTATCGGAATATACCGTCGGGTTTATATTAGGGCTCGAATATCCGGCCGATTTTGTAATCGAGACCAACGCTTCACATCCGGATGAAAATTCTTATTCAGGAGAGTATTTGTATACGGCCGATAACGCCTCGCCCTTTGAAGCCTTTTTGTGCGAGGTGGGGGACACCCTCGTTTCCTTCGAAAGCGAAAATTATTCCCATCAGACGCCGGTTGCATTTTTAAACTGGCAGACCCTTGATACCCTCGATCATCCGAACGAGCCCTTTAAGGAAGAGGATTCGGCGAGTGTCAATACCGAGAATATTCTGGCAAAAGACAGCTTTTCTCCGGGGCTTTTTGCGGCGGTGGATGTCTATCCGTACTATCCGGAATTCATGAATTATCAAAAGGAATATCTCGATTACCGCGATGAAAACGGCGACATGAATCCCTACCGTGCGTATTTAAAGGACCTTAAAACACAGTACAGCGTTCCGGTTCTTATAGCCGAATACGGGCTTTCGACCTCGCGCGGAGTGGCTCATGAGTCGGCCGTAGGATATAATCAGGGCGGACTTACCGAGCAGCAGCAGGGGGAATATTGCGCCAAGATGACCCGCGATATCGCCCTTGAGGGGTATTGCGGAGGACTGCTTTTTTCCTGGCAGGATGAATGGTTTAAAAGAACCTGGAATACGGTCATGTATTATCCCGACGATCCTAAAATGCGAACGCACAATCTTTCGTCGGCCGAGCAGGGCTACGGGATTTTAAGCTTTGATGTATCGAAGGCTTATCCCGACGGAGAATTCGACGATTGGCAAAATGTAAAAACAATCGGAGAAACCTCCCTTAAGGTGCAGTACGACGCCGATTATATGCATATTTTAGTTGAGCTTCCGGAGAGCTTCGATTTTGAAAATGACACATATTATGTACCGATATCGGTGCTCGGAGTCGGCAGTACGGTAAGCTATGAGAAAAATCTGACCTTTGGCGGCAGCTGTGATTTTTTGCTTGAGATAAAGGGCAAGGATAATACAAGGGTGCTTTGCGACGCATATTACGATGTTTTCAGCTACAAATACAGCGTGCTCAAAAAGATTTTTGAGGGCGAAAAAAGCGATAAAAACAGCGGCGTATACAACCAAATAAAAATGCTTGTATCAAATGAAATGTACCTGCCCGAGGATGACAAAACCATACCTGCAAGGTCGTACGAAAGCGGCCTTTTAAGGTACGGGAACGCAAATCCGGAAAGTGCGGATTATTGTTCACAGGCCGACTTCTTTTACAGTGACGGCAAGGTGGAAATACGGCTCGCATGGTATCTTCTTAATGTTGTAAATGCACGAACGGGCATGTGTATAAGCGAGCTTTCGGGCGAGGATATAGGCTTTACCTCTTTTTCTGAGGTAATGATCGGCTCGGGACAAACGGGTAATATCGCCATGTTTTCGGCCGGGTTCGAGCCTGTCGGAAAAATCAGCGTTACAAGCCGGCTCAAAGCCTCTTATCCGGCGATAAGCGAAGCCTTTAAAAAGATAAAGAACGCTCTGCCCGGCGGTTAAGCATAAATCACTTATCCAAACTCGATTTTGGCGGGGGAGAATCCACACGTATTTAACGCCGAAACATTCGTCAATTCGACATGATTAACTTAAGTAATCCGCTTGTCTGTGCGAATTTTCTTGCCGGCAAAATTCTTCGACCTGAAATCAAGCATAGTAACGATAGAGTTTCGCTGTGGAGAACTCATAGGTTGTCGCCCTCCAAGGCGAAAAGAGTGGAAATAACCGAAAAAGACATGTGTAAGGCGATAAGTGTGTTATGGTTATGCATTATTCCGATCCGATGGAATAGAATAAACCGTACAAACCGAAAATTCTTGTATTTGATGATTGTCACTGTTTTTGCAAGCAGTGGCAATTTTGTTTTTTTGCGGCTTTAGGGTAGAATATCAAAAATACCCGGAGGTAAATGCGCTTATGGCAGGACGAGTTATTACGGCTGAAATGATTGCCGGATTTGAAGAATATCTTATCTTGGAGGAGAAAAGCACGGCGACGGTTCAGAAGTACATCCGCGACGTTAAAAGGTTTTTAGCTTATGCCGAAAATGCCGCCGTTACAAAAGAAACCGTAATTGGATACAAAAAACACCTGCAAAAAAATTACGCCGTGCAAAGCGTTAATTCCATGCTTGCAAGCATCAACGGTTTGTTTTCGTTTTTAGGCCGGCACGATTTGAGGGTGAAATCGCTGAAGGTACAGCAGCTTATTTTCCGTCCCGAAGAAAAAGAGCTGACAAAGGCGGAATACCTTCGGCTGTGCCGTGCGGCAGAGTGCAGACAAAATCGTCGGCTAAGCCTTATTTTGCAGACCATATGCGGCACGGGGATCAGGGTCAGCGAGCTTAAACACATAACGGTTGAGGCGGTAAGGCGCGGCGAGGCGGCGGTGCGCTGCAAGGCCAAAACCCGGTCGGTGTTTATTGTAAAGGAGCTAAAACAAAAACTGCTCCGCTATGCGGCGGAGCAGGGAATAAAAAGCGGTATGATCTTTGTAACATGTACCGGCGAGCCGATAAGCCGCACAAATATCTGGCGGGAGATGAAAAGCTTATGCGAGCAGGCAAATGTCAATCTGCAAAAGGTATTTCCGCATAACTTACGACATCTGTTTGCCCGGGTGTTTTACGGGATCGAAAAGGACATTGCAAAGCTCTCCGACATTCTCGGCCACTCAAGCATAAACACGACCCGAATTTATATCGTCTCGACCGGAACGGAGCATAAAAAGCGCATGGAGAACATGCGGCTGATAATTTAACTTTAAAAGAAAAACCGCCCGAACCGGCGGCTGAGTACATAATCGGTATTATGTTGTAAAGATATTAAAATTAAATCTTTCAGAAAAATTGGTTGTAAAATTATTATATCATTATAAAGAAAGATGTAAAGTGTTTTTGCCTGAAAAAGTATGCTAAAACAGAATTTTGTCAATTTTGGCAAAACAATAAAGCCCTTTTTATGCATTTCGCTTTTGGAATGTGCGAAAGGGCTTAGCTTTTTATACTCGATTTATTTTTTAGGTTTTCTTAATATATTCGGCACTTTAGTTTTACAACATAATACCGATTATGTTGTTTACCTCGGATTGTTTATGCTTGCTCGATCAATAAAATGGGATAGAAGTATTGAGACAGCGTTTTAATCGGACCAAAGCTGAAATTATAAAAATAATTGTAGGGGTGAATCGGAAATGTCTGATAATATCAGAGAAATAAAATGCCCGACATGCGGCGGAAAAATCAAGTACGATCCGCATTCGGGAATGAATCACTGCGATGCGTGC
Source organism: uncultured Eubacteriales bacterium (assembly GCA_934444365.1). Taxonomy (GTDB): domain Bacteria; phylum Bacillota; class Clostridia; order Oscillospirales; family Acutalibacteraceae; genus CAKSCM01. The sequence goes on from CAKSCM010000014.1 coordinate 22,399, forward strand.
GGCAATTACTATTATATAAATCCGTATAACAATGATAATAAAATTGATGAAATCAATAAATCCCGCTGTCCGAATTGCGGCGGTCAATTGCATTTTGAAATAGGGACTGATACCATATCGTGCAGCAGTTGCGATTCGATATTTCAAATTGTTATACCTGAAAGCAGCAAAGATCAAGTCGGAGATGGATTTGAGCCGGATTATATTATTCCGTTTACCGTTACGGAAGAGCAGCTGAAAAACGAATTTATTGATGTGTTGGCTGCTACAGATTATGTTCCGATGGATGTGTTTGACAAAATAGGGTTCGATTATATAAGGGGATATTATCAACCGTATTACAGAATTAAGGCGGTGCATGATACTGATTATACGGCTTTAGTAGGATTCGACCGTAAAGAACAATACGAGGATTATGAAAGGGTATATGAAAACGGCCGAACTTATAATAAAAGAGTGATTAAGGAACGTACCGTTACAGATTGGCATCCGATTTCCGGACATACAAAAGGAAGCGCTGTCCTGTGGTCTTCGGGAATAAAAAACAACAAAACCAATATTGCATACAGTATTGAATTGAGAGAAGAAAAAGGCGCAAAGAATCAGGAGTTAATTAAAGCTTACGATAAAATCGTACAACAAACAGATGATTCAGGAAAGCCGTTCAATCAAAAGTATACTGCTGGATTTGACGTAACTCCTTTTTCAAGGAATGAGACCGATGCGTGGAATGCCTTGAAAGAAGATATTCATGCAATTATCGACGATGATGTCAAAAGTCAATTATCCGGTGATCATATTAAAGACATACACTGGAGCAGCACATATGAACCGAGAGAGACCGACACTTTTTATGTTCCGATATGGGTAATATCCTATTGCTATGGCGGAAGTCATCATACTTTTATTGCAAACGGTTCGAGTCTGAAACTTAATTATCTTTCAAAACCGCAGGATACCGCATCAATAAAAAAAGCCAAGCTTTTTTATCTTCCCTTGAAAATATGGGGAGGCCTGTTCGGTGCATATGCTTTTTTGCTTTTAATGCTTATTTTGTTTGGCACAGGTGATTATAAGGTATATGATTTTATGATGTCCGGAATTCCGTGGCTTTTAGGCTTTGGTCTTATAACATGGCTTATCGGATACATAGGAAAAAAGAGTCATTTATCCACCGAAAAGACAAAAAGGAACATAGAAAAGGAAAAAATCAAAAAGAATCTTAACAGCTTTTTCGCACGTACCGCTTCATATGCTTTATCAAAAAGCAAAGAAGAAAAAACAGAACCGCCGCTAAGCGGCGACAATACAAGCGAGTCGGTTGACAAAACAAAAAAGAAAGCAATTTTTTCTTTATTAAAGAAAAATAAAAAGATCGTTGCAATAACGGCGTCGATTGCGGCGTTTGTAATAATACTTACGGCTGTGCTGACTAATGTTAATTTTGGTAAAAGCACTACTTATACTGGCAGCAACAGCAATAGTTCGAAGTCTTTTGGTTATACGTCGACATCGGAACGAAATACAAGTATAGTCAGAAAAAAGGATATAACGGAAAATACGTCGGAAGACCCGACAGGAAATTCGGAGAATAGCTCAGCAGAAAGCTCGGTAGGTGGTTCCGGAAATGATTTGACAGAAAGCTTAACGTGGAACCCGGCAGAAAATTTGACGGAAAATTCGGCGTGGAATCCGGCGAATAGCTCGGCTGGCGGCTCTAATGGGGGAGGATCGAATGGATCGTCAGGAAATTTCTCTAACAGCTCGTCAGGCGGATTTAACGGCGGTTCGGCAAGCAGTTCATCGGGAGGTTCGACGGTGAATCCGGCGACCGGTTCGTCGGGAGAAACCCAAAATAATAACCCGTGTGCAAACGGCCATCGTTGGGTTGCTATAGAAAAAACAGTTCACCATGATGAGCAGGGTCATTATGAAAATGTTCAAGAATCGAAAAAGGTAACAAAATACAAATGCCAGGTTTGCTATAATAAGTTTGACAGCGTTGACGATTATTACTCGCATTTTGATGCTGAACACATAGGCGGTACAATTTCTATCTTTCGTGAACGTTATGAAACTGTTGACGACAGGGAGTATTATCAAACCGAAGAATGGGTGGTCGATAAGGCCGCTTATGATGAAACCGTAATTACGGGATATAAATGCAGCGTTTGCAGTGCGACTAAATGATGAAGAGGAGAATGTTAAAATGAAAAAAACGACATTATTGTTTTTAAGCTTTATTATTGTATTATCAATGTTTGGTTTAACATCCTGTTTCAAAGAAATGGGAGCAATATCATTTAATAGCAAACAAGAAATGTTAAACTATGTTCAAGGAGTATGGATGTATGAAGACGAAGATGAAAATAAGAATAAAAATAAAAATGAGAATTCTGATAAGCGTTTCATAGTTTTTAAAAATGAAGAAATCTATATTTTTGGGATGAGCAATTACGAACGTGCGTTGGGTGAGGTTTATACTGAAAGAATATCTAATAATGAAAAATTAAAAGACATAAAATATGAGAGCATTGTGAATGATCTTGAGGAAAAGATTTTTGACGACCTGCTATATGTAGAGCGCGCAAGCGCAGATAAATATGATCCTGATAATGGTCACTATTATGATATAAAACATAAAAACGGTGAGATATTATTAGATCCAGATACTTTCGATATGAAAATTGTTGTAACCGAAGATGGAATCAAAAAAGGAGAAAGTAATGCTTCATTTTCAGATGAAAGTCAATACATATTATTTAAAAAAGTCGAAGACACTCCTTCGTTGAATTCAAATACTTTTGTAGCTCTATTTAATAGCACGAAAGATAAACACATAATCAAACCGAACTCTTTTTTTCCAAAAACAGGCACAGAATATGCTGAAATACTAAAAGAAAATTATCCGGGCCTTGAAAATTGGATTTTGTATGAAGAAGGTCCAACTACAGTTTATTCAGAAACCGGTAGTCCAAGTTCTGGTGGTTTATTGATGTACAGTGTTTCTAATTGCATATTTTGGAAGAATAACCAAAAAAACGCCGTAGTTTATAACACTTATGATAATACTTTAATTATCAAAGGGGACTCTTACTTCGGTGAAGATCTCTATAAATATGCTGATTGGCTTTTGGGTGAATACCCTTATAAATTGTCGGGTAGCGAATTGTTCTATATGTTTAGAAAAGAAGCTCAAGTATCAGGAGGCGATAAAACCTTTAGTAAAACAGTTGATAATATTGAATACAGAATTGATCAAAGCGTATTGAGTGGCGCCGGTGTAATTCAAATAAAATTGGTGTCCTGAATCATATAATTAAAACGTAATAGTTTCTACCATTAGGAATAATTTGAACGAAATGCAAGCGAGTATTATTTATAAGGAAATTAAAAATGGAAAAGAAAAACACTTTAAGTCTTGGCTCGGCTATAATTATGCTAATAGTTGCAATAGGCGTTTTTGCGGTTTCAAACGTATCGTGTGGGAGTTTATTTTCAAACAAAGCGATTGATGCGGTCGAAAAATATGTTGCGCAGCAGGTGTACATATCCCTTGGCGTAACTTGTGAAAGATATGATTCAAACGTCATTTATAAAAGTGGTGACAAGCAATTGATTTCGGTAAGATTTTATACCAAGGGTTCATCTTATGCAGTCGGCTCATACTGTGTGTATTGCGAAGGCGAATATGTCATGGACAGCACAAAAATGATGGGGGCCGATCATCGCTATAAAGACCGTATTGAAGAATTGAAAGCACTGTTCGGAATATGATTTCTCACATTTGAGAAAAAACGAAAAACATTTAAATGTACGTCGGCAAATGCCGAAGAAAAGTGAAAAAGCACTTGCGGTTGGGCGGACTTAAGATAAGGTAAGCCGCCCTTGCAAGTGCTTTTTTTCTTTGCGGATATTTACCGTATGGCTGTTTTTGAGGCTGAATTATTATTAATTCCCCTGCTTTGTAAGCTCGAAGGCTTTTGCGGCGTCTCCTTCGGTGTCTGTCAGCTTAAGGTTTTTTTCGTCGGTTGTAAAGGTGTATGTTTTGTCCTGTGCGGCTTCGCTTTTAAAATTTATGGTAAGGGTGTTGTCCTTTATCTTGTAGGTAAAAGCGTAGCTGTCGCTTGGCAGATCAAGCGAGCCTGTACCCTTGCCGTCAAACCGATACACCGTAACGCCGTCTAAATCCCATGTGCCTTTTAAAATGTCCCTGCCGCTATTGCCAAAAACGGCAATTAAAACAACAGCTAATATAATCGCTGCAAGCGCTATGCATGATAAGGCCCTTATATTCTTTCTTACTTTGTCAGCTTTACTTTTGCTGGCGGTATGACGGGAGGTTTTATGTCGGTCGGTTTCGCTTTTTTGGTGGGTTATGCGGCCGGTGTTTGGTTTTTGCGGTTCTTTCGGATGCGCCGGTTGCGGTCTGTCTGTTTTAGAAGCGGAATTCACGGTTTTTTCTTCCGCACCGTATTTATCATGAAAAAGCTCCAGAAATTCTTCGTACTCTCTGTTTTCTTTTTCTCGGTCCTTCTCTTTGACTCTGTTTCTATCGTCCATATAAAACTCCTGTTTCCTCAATTCCTTTTTTTCGGTGGCATACAGTGGGCTTGCTGCTTTGAAAAAGGGCTTCCGTTTTTTGCATTACGGAAGCCCGAAAATCCATATAGGGAAGCAACAGGGGAGAGCCACTTCCCGTGAGGTTACTTCCAAAAGTCAGTCGAATAGATTATTTGACCCTTCTTTTCTTTGAATAAACCGTTGTGCCTGCAACGCCGGCGCCGGACATAAACAGCAGAGCAATCCAAAGACCAATCATGCTTTTATCGCCGGTTTTAGGAGTGGGTTCATTTGTCTTGGAGTTGGTTTCGTTTGTCTTGGAACCGGCCTCTCCGGTGGCAGGGATTTCAACCGCTGCCTTCTTGTCGTGGCAAACCTTGCATTCTTCGTGCTTAGAGCCGTTTTCGGTAGCGGTTGCTTCCTTGTCGATCTTCCACTCGTAATCGTGGCCGGTGGCTTTAATAACGGTTTGTTCGGGTGTTATTAAAACGCTTGCCGTTGCGTCCGCGTAGAGCTTGCCGCAGGAGCACTCGTAGTACGCTATGTTGCCGTCCTCGGTGCAGGTAGCGTCTTTAGCTTTAACGGGAGTCAGATGATTAGCGCAAATGTGGCTGAGCGAAGGAGTAATAACATAGCCGCATTCCGTACAGGTCTGATCCTCCGTCTCGGTAGCCTCGTCACCCGGAGTATGCAGGGCTAAGTCGGCCTTGTCGGTGCAGCCGTCGTTTAAGCAGGCATGCCAGTGACCGGATGCATCCTTACTCCAATCGGCGGAATAATTGTGGCCGAGCGGATCACCTTCGGTAGCGTTGCAGCCTTCGCGTTTGCAGGTCTTAGGCTCGGTGCAGGTTGCGGCCGCCCAGTCGTGGCCAAGTTTGCTAAGAATTACGCTGTCATGGTCTGAAATTTCAACGCTTGCGGTTGCATCCTTATAGAATTTGCCGCACTCGCACTCGTAGTATGCTATGTTGCCGTCCTCGGTGCAGGTCGCGTCTTTGGCCTCGATAGAGGTGAGATGATTAGCGCAAATGTGACCGAGCGCCGAGGTGATAACATATCCGCATTCCGTACAGGTCTGATTCTCGGTTTCGGTAGCGGCTGCCCCCGGAATATGCCGGGCAAGGTCGGCCTTGTCGGTGCAGCCGTCGTTTTGGCAAGCGTGCCAGTGATTTGTTTCATCCTTGCTCCAATCGGCGGAATAGTTGTGGCCGAGCGGATTGCCGTCTGTAGCGTTGCAGCCCTCGCGTTTACAGGTTTTAGGCTCGGTGCAGGTAGCGGCCGCCCAGTCGTGATTGAGCGCGTCGAGAATTACGCTGTTGTGGTCTGTAATTTCGATGTTTGCGGTTGCATCCTTATAGAACTTGCCGCAGGAGCACTCATAGTAGGCTGTGTTGCCGGTCTCGGTACAGGTAGCGTCATTTGCTTCGACGAGGGTGAGGTGATTAGCGCAAATGTGGCCGAGTTTATCGGCGATTTGGTAATCGCATTCGGCACATATAACGGGCTTTTCCTCGGTTGGCGCTTCGCGGTCCTTTATGTGATCAATGAGCGTACTGTGTGCGGTGCAGTTGTCGGTTTTACAGGTGTGAGCGTGTCCGTTTTCGTCCTTGTAGCCCCAAGTCGTCAAATCCCAATCGTGCGGGCCAAAGTCGCCGTAAGAGTTGTGGCAGTCATCGCAGATTGCTTTTACCTGACAGGTAGCTTTGCCGCCGTGGCAATCCTTGGTCTCGGTATGGTTGCCGTCAACGTTGCAGGTTCGGGTGTGGGTATTGTCGCCGTTCGAGCTCCAGTCGCTCCATGTGTGGCCGTTGTTGACCGTTACGGTGATAGTGGTTGAGTTTCCTGCCTCGTCGGTTGCAACTACTTCCTGTGTATTCGCCGAAGGCTCAAGCGTCAGCTTGCCGTCGGTCAGGGTTACAGGGTCGCCGTTTAACGTAACGTTTTTAAGATAATCGTCCGTTATGGTAAGCGTGACGGCGGAACAATAGGTTTTGTCATTGTCAGCACCGTTTATAACCGGAGCGGTTGCATCCAGTACAATGCCGTCAGAACGTAAATAACCCACATTGCCTGCTGCATCGGTGAGCTTAACATAAATAATGAGCTTTTGATCCGGATTTATGCCGAAGGGGTTTTTATATGCGGTGAAGGTCTTTTCCGCAAGCTGATCGACATCGAGATCATCGGCGGTTAAAAGATACTCAATTGTCTTGAGGCCGCTTCCGCTTGTTTCATCGCTCGCTTTGAGTGTTACCGTCTGCTCGTAATTGAAGAAACGGTTGAAGCTGATGGCTCTTACGAACTTTTGCCATACGTTCAGATCGTCGATCCTGATTTCACCGGTTGGGGCGGTTTTGTCGATCTTGTAGCTTTCCGTAATAACCTCTGAGATTACGCCGGTTTCCTTGTTTCTTACATAGAATTGCAAGGTGCCGTTGTCGGTTTCCTGAGACGCTGTCAGAGTGTTTACCCACTCGCCGGCTGCAGTATTGGTAGAGGAGAGGAGCCAGCCGTCCTTCGCCGTGACAATGAAGTCGGTATTCAGCCAGTCGTTGGAATTGACGGTATATTCGCTCTTGTCGGAGTAGTAGGGGTTGATATTAGCCGTAATGCCGGTGGGCTGGATTAAAGTGTAGTTGCCGATATCCGCACCGCTAAGCGAGAATTCAGTAAAGCTTACGGGAATATTCTCGCCGGTTGTAATAACGGTAAAGCTCGGTGTTCCGTTTACGAGCTTTACGTCCTCACCGTTTACAACGCCGATTAGAGTCGGGGTGCCGCTGATGACCGCACTGTCCAGACCGTCATATAACTTGTTCTCAACCGCAAGGTTCTCGACGGTAAGCTCTTTTTGGTCTATGTTTGCCGTCAGACCTTCAGGCTTTATGACCGGCGTGTAGTTCCTTGCGGCAGCACCTGAGAATTCATAACTGCCGGAGAGGGTAACGGATTTATTTGTGCCGAAGTTCTTGGTGTCGAAGGCTGCCGTCACACCGCTTGTAACCAAGGTCACTTCATCGTTGTTTACAACGCCGCTTAAATCCAATGTCGCATCAACCGTCGCATCGGTGGTGCCGTCATACTTCTTGTTTTGTGCTGTTACGTTGACGGTCAGGGGCTTTGGAGTGATGTTCGCCTTGGTTTCTGCCGTGCCGGGGATGTTGTAGTTCTTGGCCGCCTCGCCTTCAACGACTAATTTCGCGGTAACGGTTATGTCTTCGCCGACATTCGCGTCCGCAAATGCGATATCACGAAGGCTGAATTTCAGCTCGTCGTTTCCGAGTATGCCGGTTACATTAAGCGATTTGTAATCCTCGATTGCTGTATTGCCGTCATATTCCTTATTTTCTACATCGAATGCAACGGTAAGCGTCGCCTTTTCAATGGTGAAGTTCCAAGTTGCGCTCGCGAGCTCATCATTGTTCTTTGTTGCCGTTACGGTCAGCGTGTAGTCGCCGGCATCAGACGGGCCGGTGGAATCGGTAAGCTCGGTGATAGCGGCGTATGTACCGTTCTCGCCCTTCTTCTGCCAGATGTATGTATATGTTGCGCCGTCAACGGTGCTGCTTCCGACTTTTACGGTCGCGCCGTCAAACACAACGACGTTTGTGTCATAGATCTTTTTGCCGTCGGTCATTTCGTCGCCGTCGGCTTTGGTAAGCAGCTTTCCGGAAATGCTGGAATCGCGGACGAGCTTGAGTCCGCCGTTGTCGTCGGGCTTTAGTAAATAGTCGGTTTCGTCGCTGAAAAATCCCGTGGTGTCGCTGGTGCCGGTTACAACAGTGTTGCCGAGATTTCCCGAAATGCCGACGCTCGCGTCCTTGGATATTTTGTCCGTGACCGTAATGGTTTTGGTGCCGATAAGATAGACGTTTTCGGTCGTACCGCCGGTGATAGTGCCGTCAGCCGCCATGCGGCCGCCCTTGTTGTTGCCGGTTACGGTCGGCGTGCCGGACATACTGATCGTACCGTTTGAGTGATTGGATATACCGCCGCCGCATGCGTCGAAGAGCCCGGTGGCGATGTTGTTTGTAATGCTGCCGCCGGTCATTGTAAGGGTTTTCCAGTTAAACACACCGCCGCCGTACCGTCCGCTGTTGCCGCTGATAATACCGTCGGTTATGCTGAAAATGTTGCAGTTGTAAACGCCGCCGGCATAGCCTTTACTCTTGTTGCCGGTTATGCTGCCGCCGTTAAAATTGAATGTGCCTTTAAAGGCGTTATACACACCGCCGCCGTAGGTGGAGGTGTTGTCGGCCGTATTGCCTGTGATGTTTCCGTCGGACATGGTAAATGTACCGTCGTTGTATACACCGGCGCCATAGGAGGAGGCGGCTGTGATCGTATTGCCTGTAATGCTGCCGCCGGTTAAATTGAAGGTGCCGTTGACGTCATTGCTTACACCGCCGCCCGACTTGGCCGTGTTGTCGGAAATTGTGCCGCCCGACATGGTGAATGTGCGGCCGTTTCGTACACCGCCGCCCCCTGATTGGGCGGTGTTGCCGGAAATTGTGCCGCCGTACATTTTGAATATGCTGCCGTTATATACACCGCCGCCGAAGTTGTAAGCTTTGTTGCCGGAAATTGTACCGCCGTACATATTGAATCTACCGCTGCTGTTCTGAACACCGCCGCCGTAGCTGCTGGTGGCGCTGTTGTCGGTAATGCTGCCGCCGTACATATTAAACGTGCCGCCTTCGGTATTTAACACACCGCCGCCCTCTGCGCCGGTGGTGTTGCCGGAAATTGCGCCGCCGTACATATTGAATGTGCCTTCTTTGTTATATACGCCGCTGCCGGTGTTGCCCGAGATCTCACCGTTCCAGAGTGTCAGTGTAGCGCCGGCGTAGTTTTCGATACCGCTGCCGCTCTTGCCTTCTTTGTGGGTGATTTTACCGGGTGTCTCCTGGCAGTCGGTTATGGTCAGGCTCTTATTATAGTTAATTCCAAGGGTTGATTTATAGGTGCCTCCGACGATCGACTTGCCGTTAAGACAGAGGTTGACATTATAGCGGCATACCCACATGTCGTCATCCAGCACCACATCGTTTTTAAGATAATAGTTGCCGTCTTTGTCGATCTCACGTAAGGCGCTTATGCCTTTAAAGGTGAGATCAGTGCCATGTTTATCGTCGCCGCATTCGCTGTCGCCGCAGATTCGGTGGCCGTTGTGTGTGCCGAGCTTTAAGCCGCCTTCGCCGTCGCTTACAAGATCATAATCCGCATTGTCGCAGAAAAACCCCGTGGTGGAGGTCGTACCGGTAACGATGGTTTTATCGAGCGTTCCGGTAAGTCCTACGCTGGCGCCGGCAGACAAGCCGTCGTCTACGACGGTGACTTTTTTGCCGTCGGAACGTAAATAGACGTTATTTTTTACACCGTCGACCGTGTTGTCGGTGATAACCGGTGTTCCGGAAAGGTTGAGCGTATCTATGTTGTATACGCCGCCACTGCTTTCTTTACCGCTGTTGTCCGTAATGCTGCCGCCGGACATATTGAATGTACCCCTGTTAAATACGCCGCCGCAGCTTTCGCCGACGTTACCCGTAATGCTGCCGCCGGTCATATTGAAGGTACCGTCGTTAACCACGCCGCCGCCGGTGCTGTAGTATTTGCCGGTGCTGGTGTTGTTTTGAATGGTGCCGCCGTACATGTTGAAGATATTGTGGTTGAAAACACCTTCGCCGGTGTTGTTGCCGGAAATATCTCCGTTGAAAAGGGTGAGAGTACCGTCGTTAAAGATGATGGTACCGTCAGAGGCGTTTGTACGGGTGATCTTGCCGACATACTTCTGGCAGTCGGTAATGGTAAGACTAACGCTGTCGTTCATAATGAAAATGGCATAATTATGAACCGATTGGCTACCCGACCAGCTGATGGTTTTGCCGTTAAGACAAAGGTTGATGTCGGTGGCTTTGTCAATGGGGAGCAGCCATTGGCCGGAAAGCTTCACATCTTTTGTCAGGTAGTAGTTGCCGCTTGTTGTGATATCGAACACATCGTCAATGCCTATCCATTCGGCCGTTTTGTCGTGTCCGGTGCCGCCGTCGCAGTCGCTGCTGCCGCAGACGCAGTGAATGTGATCGGAAGTGCCTGCAGACTCGGAAAATGTGCTTAAAGGCACAAATCCCACAACCATTACAAGGCACAGCAGAATGCTCAACAATCGCTTCTTCATTTTTTACCTCCGTTTTGCTGTCAGATGGCAGCTTGAAATAAATTTCATTTCCAACATGGCGAATAAATTCATACACGGCCGTTGCGGTTAATCGTCCTGATATACGTAGGACAAATAAAAGCAAAAGCATATTTGCCCGTATGCCTGTCCGCCTTAAAGGCATTGTATATGTGCATTATCGCCGTTGAGAAAGGGGTGTCGCTCAGCGCACCTATGTGAAATGAATGTCGCAATTCTTGCGCCATGTATTTGCGCATCGGAGCTTGGGCACCGATTTTCAACTCGTGAAAATCATTCTCGGTAAAGCTTTAAAAATCCGCCGAGAATCTGCTTTAACTTCGCCGTAACAAAGTTAATTATAATGTATGATATACACACTAGATATTGTATCACATTGTCCGCGAAAATCAAGATGTGTATGGAAGTTTTTTCAGTGTAAACAGAGGGTAAATGAAAAAAATAAACACAGAATTTCGCCATGTGTATTTCGCTTTGTCAGATGCTCAAAAGCACTCAAAATATCATAAAACCGAACATCAAACCGGAAGCCTGAAAAGGCCGTATTTCAGGATACCTCATAAAACCGAAAAATGCTGAAATCGCGATGTGACAAATCTGCTTTGACGATAAGAAGATTTATCTTGTGTCGGCAGGTTAGTAAGTTTCGGTTTTGTCTGTCTTTGACAACAAAACCCAACCAAGAACCTGATAGTACATGACTTAATTTTTGCACCGCTGTAAACAAAGAAAAAGGAATTTTTAGTCCATATTTGATTATGTGGTCGGGGAAATATGATTTCTCGAAAAGCGGCGGTAAAACACCTAAATAAATATAAAAAAATGACCGAAAGCGGAGAATGAACTCTGCTTTCGGTCGTTTTGGTTGAAGTGCGGAGACTCGAACTCCGTGCCTCTTGGTCCCAAACGAACCTATAAGGGCAATTTCCGCTAAAAATAGCTTTTTCCGCCCCTTTCCGCTCGGAAAACCGCGCTCTTCGCCACTCTTATCTCCACTGTTTCCGAGTGCTCCGAAACGGTAGGTGGTCTGTTATGTGGTCAACAGGGATTTATGCAGAATAATACGCACTACACGCCTCTCGCTCTCACGCGAGAGACTTTTACTTTTATACGGTTATTATAACTCTGAACAACAGCTTGTACAAGTCAAAATTTGCACCGCAGTAGACAAAGAAATACAAGAACTCGCGAATGAAGAGTAGAGAAAATTCGGCTGATTTAATATCCAATGTTATTTTAGCCGAGATTTTTGCCTTGAAGGCGAGAACTTTCACACAAAAATTAAAAACCTACCTATAATTTAATCATTTTGAGATATTTGATTAAATTAAACTTGACAAACAAAAAAATTACAAATATAATATAATTGCATCATAATAATAAAAATGAGCAAATTGAATTTAGGAAAAGATTGAAATGAGAACTTATGACTACAATAAAAAATGGCAACAACTTTTAACTCCCGAAATTGTGACCATGCTTTCACAAATACACGAATTTAAAGGTGAACAGAATCTGTTTATTGAAGCGAAAAGTGATACTCTTACACAACTTGTTGAAATTGCAAAGATACAAAGTACGGAAGCTTCCAACAAAATTGAGGGAATCTTTACTTCTGATGAACGCTTGAAAAAACTCGTAACAAACAAAACAACTCCAAGATCTCGCAACGAGCAAGAGATTGCAGGCTATAGAGATGTGCTTTCAACCATACACGATAGTTATGAATTTATACCAGTCCGTCCTTCCATCATATTGCAATTGCATCGTGACTTGTATAAGTTCAGCGGTAAATCTATCGGCGGCGCATATAAAAATGCGGATAATGTGATTGCAGAAGAAGATAACGAAGGTAATCGTTTTATAAGATTCCAACCGATACCTGCTTGGGAAACACCGAAGTCTATTGAAGCTTTGTGTGATGCGTTTGATGATGCAATAGCCAGAAATGAAGCGGATCCGTTGCTTATCATTCCGATGTTTATTCTCGACTTCCTTTGTATCCATCCGTTTAACGATGGCAACGGAAGAATGAGCCGACTGCTGACACTGCTCCTGCTCTATCGTGCAGGTTATATTGTAGGTAAATACATTAGTATCGAAAAGGTTATAGAAACAACCAAAGACACCTATTACGAAGCATTGCAAAGCAGCTCACAGGGGTGGCACGAAGAAGAAAATGATTACGCACACTTCGTTAGATATATGTTAGGTGTAATTTTATCAGCATATCGTGACTTTTCCTCTCGTGTCAGAGTGCTTACAACAAGCGGAATGTCGAAACCTGACCGTATACGAGAAATCATCAAGGATACTCTCGGCAAAATTAAAAAAACAGAAATTATGCAAAAATGCCCTGATATCAGCCAGGTGACCGTTCAAAGAACTCTAAATGATCTTATTAAAAACGGTGACATTATAAAAATCGGTGGCGGACGTTATACGTCTTATATTTGGAACAGGGAGAAAGAATAATGATTACAGGTGAACTTAAAAATAAAATTGATAGCTTGTGGGATGTTTTTGCCGCAGGCGGTCTCGTAAATCCTTTGGATGTTATCGAGCAGATTACGTATCTTATGTTTATACGTGACCTCGATGATTCGGATAATCTCCGCGCAAAAGAGAGCGCTATGCTCGGCCTTCCATACAAGAGCATTTTTGCGGGCGAGGTTACCATCGGCGAACGTAAAGTTGACGGCAGTCAGTTAAAATGGTCAGTATTCCGTGATTTCCCTGCCGGCAAAATGTATTCCACTATGCAGGAATGGGTGTTCCCATTTATTAAAAATCTTGATGGCAAAAAAGACAGTGCTTATTCCAAATATATGGACGACGCTATCTTTAAGCTTCCCACCCCACTCCTGCTTTCCAAAGTGGTTGATGCTTTGGATGAAATCTATGCACTTATGGCAAAAGAACAGGATAAGGACGTTCGCGGAGATACATACGAATATCTTCTCAATAAAATTGCACAATCGGGTCTTAACGGTCAGTTCCGTACTCCGCGCCATATTATTAAAATGATGGTGGAGATGATGCAACCGAAAGCCGATGACGTGATTTGCGATCCTGCGTGTGGTACAAGCGGATTTTTAGTAACCGCAGGCGAATATCTTAAAGAAAATCTTAAAGAAGAAATTTTCTTTGACAGACAGAAAAAAGACCATTATATGAACCACATGTTCTTCGGTTACGATATGGATCGTACTATGCTTCGTATCGGTGCGATGAATATGATGACTCATGGCGTGGAACACCCGTTTATTGAGTACCGCGACAGCCTTTCCGACCAAAATCCCGATAAGGACAAGTATTCCCTTATTCTCGCCAACCCGCCTTTCAAGGGAAGTCTCGATTATGATACCGTTTCAACCGACCTTTTGAAAGTCTGCAAAACCAAAAAAACAGAACTGCTTTTCTTGGCGCTCTTCCTGCGTATGCTTCGCATAGGCGGCAGATGCGCATGTATCGTTCCCGACGGTGTTCTCTTCGGTTCGTCCACCGCCCACAAAGCAATTCGTAAAACCATTATTGAAGATAACCGCCTTGAAGCTGTTATTTCTATGCCGTCCGGCGTATTTAAGCCCTATGCCGGCGTTTCTACCGCTGTTTTAATATTTACAAAAACCGGACATGGCGGCACGGACAAGGTGTGGTTTTACGATATGCAGGCGGACGGATTCAGCCTTGACGATAAGCGCACAGAGATAAAAGAAAACGATATTCCCGATATTATCGCGCGTTTCCACAATCTCGAAGCTGAAGAAGGCAGAGAAAGAACCGAAAAATCCTTCTTTGTTCCTAAGGATGAGATTGTCGGTAACGATTATGACCTTTCAATCAACAAGTATAAAAAGACCGAATATATTCCCGTAGAATACCCTTCAACTGCCGAAATTATGACAGATTTACATGAGCTTGAAATGGAGATTGAAAAGGGTTTGGCTGATTTGGAAGGACTATTATAATGATATTCAATTTTAATATGTCATTTACGGACGGTGAGTGGAAAAGTATCATAATTGAATATCTCAGAGTATGGACGAGCATTCCATTGACTACTAATGGTGGTTATGATACTGAGGACTTGAAGTTTTTCGACGGATTGCTTGGAACGCTGTTAAAACACACCGAATACCTTTTGAAAGAATATCCATCTTATTTAGATAAAGAATTTGTTGATTCATGGAAATACCAAGGCAAGTTATACCGTGTAATACATCCAAATTACGTGTTCGATAATGATTCAATAGAACCGCACACTGTAATGCCGGAAGTTAATTATCACGGTATGATTACTCATTGGACAAGCGATTATACTTTCGAAGGTTTGTTGGCAACTGCCAAAATATTTGATGATGAGGAATACATCATCTTAGAAGCAGATACAGGTGATCATTTAGCTTTTGATGTTAATAAATTCCGACAAGTTAATAATGCTCAAGAAATATATACGCAAGATGAAAATGAAATCATTTTCCCTATGTATCAAGATAACACCCAAGAATACCGCATGACAATCAAAGAGTTTATCGAGAAAAAACAGGAGGAAATCCTTTGAGAAAATGCAGACGAAACATCACTATCATTAACAATGATATAGATTACGATAAATTAGCTAAAGCAATTGTTGACGCTAATGTGCAAAAAAACAACGAAGAAGATAGTGAATCTAAAAGCAAAGAAAAGCTAACCTTTCGCGGTTTCTTCAAATTAATTTATTATATTGTTTTTAATAAAAAGCAATCGAACGGCACTATGACATCCGGCTTACTTAGCGGTTTAATTGCTCTTGCTTTTAACGGATTGGCATTATTGGGCTTGATTGTATTTGTTTGTGGAATTTTTGCTGTAGCTAATATTATTAAAAGCTGTGTATGGACATCTGAGTCAATTACAAATAATGTTGCAACGATTTCTTTAATGGTTGCTTTTGTCGTAATTGTTGGGATGTTTTCATTGATATTCAGAGCTACCGCAAATGAGATGGCAAAAGAAAAAGACCGAGACTATGTTGTTGCGGTATTTTCCGGAATTGTTAGTTTTGCTGCTTTGATAGTAGCTTTGGTAGCTTTGTTGAAAGGAGTGGGATGATGGCGCGATTAGGTGATTTGTTTTTACATGTTAGAAATGGTGCTAATATCAAACAAGGATTGGATAATACAGGTTATCCAATAACCAGAATTGAAACTATTTCAAACAGAACTGTGAATAGAAATAAAATGGGTTATGCTGGCATAACTGATGTGAGCAAATATTCAGATTATATCCTTCAGGATGGTGATATTTTAATGTCACATATCAATAGTGAAATACATCTTGGTAAAACCGCACTTTATGAAAAAAAGGACAATGAAATCATTATACACGGAATGAATCTTCTTTCTCTTAGACCAAATAAAGATTTAATTGATAGTAAATATGCTTTTTATTATTTATCATCGCAAGCTTTTTTAAGACAAATACCAAACATCACAAAAAAATCTGTTAATCAAGCGAGTTTTACCGTTTCTGCCCTTAAAGAATTAGATTTTTCATTAACAACTATTGAAGAGCAAAAGAAGGTAGCTAATGATTTAGATAAACTTAACAACCTCATTGAGCTTCGCACGCAACAGCTCTCCAAATTTGATAAACTCGTCAAATCCCGATTTATCGAACTGTTTGGAGTATATCCTTCAAATCCTAAGGGATGGGAAACGGCCACCATAAGGGATATTGTTGCGGATGTACGTTACGGATCCAGCCGTCCCGCTGTGGATGGAGGCAAATATCCATATCTCCGAATGAACAATATTACCTATGGTGGAGAATTGGATTTAACAGACACCAAACGTATTGACATACCCGATAACGAATTGGATAAGTGTACTGTACGGCGTGGAGATGTGCTTTTCAACCGCACAAACAGTAAAGAGCTAGTCGGAAAGACGTGTGTCTATAACCGAGATGAAATGATGGTACTTGCGGGCTTTGTTATTCGTGTCAGAGTTACAGAGCGTGTATTGCCCGAGTTCCTCTCTGCATTCCTAAATACGGATTTCTCAAAGCAGATGCTACTTGGAATGTGTAAAGCTGCAATCGGCCAAGCCAATATCAATGCACAAGAGATGCAAAACATTGGAATTTATCTGCCACCCACTGAACTGCAACGGCAATTTGTTCAGTTCAAGAAACAGGTCGACAAATCGAAATTGGCAATTCAGCAAAGTCTTGAAAAGCTTGAAACACTAAAAAAAGCATTAATGCAACAATATTTCGGATGAGGTGAAACGATGATAGAAAGACGAACAAAAGAAGATAAACCCGTTTTAGCAATCTGTTATGATTTTGATAAAACCTTATCTCCTGATGATATGCAAGCACAAGGATATATACAAGAGGTTTTCGGTGATGACGTACAGGCATTTTGGGATGAATGTAAAGATTTGGCCGAAGCCAATGAGATGGACTCTAATTTAGCGTATATGTTCAAAATGATGGAGCATGCACACGGACGTATTGTATTAACAAGAAAAACATTAAGGGATTACGGTGCCAAAGTAAAACTGTTCCCCGGTGTTGAAGAATGGTTTGAACGAATCAGAGAGTTTGGTAAAAAACAAGGTGTGATTGTTGAGCATTATATCATATCTTCAGGTCTTAAAGAAATGATTGAGGGAACGGCCATCGCAAAAGAGTTCGAAAAAATCTACGCAAGTTCCTTTTTGTTTGATGATAAAGAAGTTCCTATTTGGCCGGCACAAGCCGTTAATTATACAAACAAAACACAGTTTTTGTTTCGAATTGAAAAAGGCACTTTAGATGTTAATGACTCTGGAGTGAATGACAGTTTCGAACCTGAGAAAATTCGCGTTCCGTTTAGAAATATAGTGTACATAGGCGATAGTATGACGGATATTCCGTGTATGAAACTTGTAAATGTTAATGGCGGTCATTCAATAGCAGTGTATGATAATAATACATTAGATAAAACAAAAGCTTTCCAAATGCTAACTGATAATCGTATTAAGTATTTTACACCTGCTGACTATACAGATGGGTCAGACTTAGACAAGTTAATAAAAGCTATTATTGTTAGAACGGCATCAAACGAAGCTTTGGAAGAGAAATATTTCGCATGCAAAAAAGAGCGTGACGATAGCGAAAATTCAGGCAATGCCAAATATTCACAAGAACACATAAAGTTGATCATCTCTTTAGATGGAAGCCGAAACTTTGAGACTACCCACGCAATTATGCCTCGATTGCTGGTTATTGATGACTGGTCGAAAGATGAAATTGAATTGTTACTTGATATAGCATTAAAGCGTCATCCCGTTCGCTATTTGCTTAATGATGAAGATGTAAATGCTTTTTACCGAAAAGTAATTAAAATGTTAAAAAAGCCAACTGATAAAGCCAAAGAGGTTTTGAAGCGTTTTGATAAAGAATAATACAAAAATTATTAGGTGATTTGAATGGAAAAATATTTACCCTATATTGCTTCTATCGCATGCGCTATTATTTCCGGAATATCAAGTTATATTGCCGCTCGCAGACAGGCAAAATCAGATTTACACAAACTAATGAAGCAACATGAACTTGACATTGAAAAAGAACGTGAAAAATTTTCTATGGAAAAAGAGAAAATGGAAATTGAACATAAACATCAACTTGAATTAAAGCAAAAAGAAATGGAAAATCAAGTCGGAGCTGATTTGTTTGCGACGATGACAAAAGAATATATGCGTTCTCCGGCAGGACAAGCACAAATTAGAAATACGGGGAAGAAAAGGTAATTTCCTTCTGACTAAAAATTTTTAAAGGAGTTTTTAAAAAATGTATTTTAACGATAGAATGTTTAATCCGCAATATGTTAACCAAAATTATTATTTACAATTGCAACAGCAACAGTATTACGAAACTACGCAGAATTTGGAAGTTCAAAAAGCAGTAAAGGCTGTGCACGATTTATGCGAATCAATAAAAAAATTAGATGAACCACATCAAAAACAAGCGTTTTATTACTGCCTTGCCGAGATGGTGCAGTATTATGATTTTTAATATTTCCGGAGAGTGGTTTAATTATGACCAACTTTGATTTTTTATTAAAGGACAAGCAATTTGAAACCTTTTCGGGCATTGCAGTAGCGGCGGAAAAGACATTACATATTGACCTGTCTACCTGTATTATAAACTGCCGCAGGGCAATGGAAATGGCTGTTAAATGGATGTATTCCGTTGACAGTTCTCTTGTCATGCCATGGCAAGACACTTTGGTGAGTCTTATGAACACTGAAGAGTTTCGCGATATTGTTGGCAACGACATTTGGCGAAGAATGGATTTTATTCGCCGTGTCGGCAACAATGCTGCGCATACAGGTAAAAAGATCACAGAAGAACAAGCTACGCTTTGCCTTGAGAACCTCTATATCTTTATGGATTTCGTTGCTTGTTGCTATGCCACCGAATATGAGCAGGGCACATTTAATCCCGAACTACTGAAAGAAACTCCAGCCGAAACAGTTCCTGTGGTTGCAGTACCCGATATTGATCTTGAAGCCTTGATAGCAGAGAACGCAGCACTTAAGGCTGAACTTACTGCACGCCGTGAAGAGCAGCAACAGACTTACGTTCCGAAGCCTCTTGATATTTCGGAGTATAAGACGAGAAAAATCTATATTGATTTTATGCTTCAAGATGCCGGATGGATAGAGGGAAAAGATTGGATTAATGAATATGAACTCCCTGGTATGCCTAACAAATCAGAAGTTGGCTTTGCTGATTACGTTCTTTTCGGCGATGACGGCAAACCTCTTGCGGTGCTTGAAGCAAAACGCACATGTGTAGACGTATCCAAAGGCAGACAGCAGGCAAAACTGTATGCAGACCTTTTGGAAAAAAAGTTTGGCCGTCGCCCTGTCATTTTCCTTTCTAACGGATTTGACACTCGCATTGCGGATAATCTTTATCCCGAGCGCAAGGTAGCAACCATTTATTCCAAGCGCGACATTGAAAAGATGTTCAATCTGCAAACGATGCGGACAAGCCTTGCCCACGTGGTTGTAGATAAAAATATTGCCGGTCGTTATTATCAAGAAGGCGCCATTAAAGCTGTTTGCGATAGCTTTGGCAAGAAAAATCGCAGAAAAGCACTGCTTGTTATGGCAACGGGTTCGGGTAAAACGAGAACGGTTATTGCTCTTTGCAAAGTATTGCTCGAGCACGGCTGGGTTAAGAATATTCTTTTCCTTGCCGACCGCAACTCCCTTGTTACGCAGGCAAAGCGTAGTTTTGTAAATCTTCTGCCCGATTTATCGGTAACCAATCTCTGTGAAGAAAAAGATAACTATACCGCACACTGCGTTTTCTCAACCTATCAGACAATGATGAATTGCATTGATTCTGTTAAGGATGAAAAAGGAAAACTCTTTACCTGCGGTCATTTTGATTTGGTTATTTGCGATGAGGCACACCGCTCCATTTACAACAAGTATCGCGATATATTTAATTATTTCGACGCACCTTTGGTGGGTCTTACCGCTACTCCCAAAGACGAAATCGACAAGAACACCTATGAGGTGTTTGAACTCGAAAACGGTGTTCCTACATACGGTTATGAACTTGCAGATGCAGTAAAAGACGGCTTCCTCGTTGATTTTATGTCTGTAGAAACCAAACTCAAGTTCATTGAGCAAGGTATCGTTTATGATGACTTATCCGATGAAGACAAAGAGGAGTATGAAGCCACTTTTGCCCGTGACGGCGAGTTACCCGATAAAATCGGTTCTTCTGCACTTAACGACTGGATTTTCAATGAGGATACCATTAAAGAAGTTCTGAACGTACTTATGACTAACGGAATTAAAATTGATTACGGTCAGAAGATAGGCAAGACTATTATTTTTGCAAAAAATCATCGTCACGCCGAGAAAATTTTCGAAGTGTTCAATAAAGAATATCCGCATCTCAATGGCTTTGCAAAGGTGATTGATAACAAGATCAACTATGCTCAGAGTGCAATTGATGAATTTTCTGACCCCAAGAAGCTTCCGCAGATTGCAATCTCGGTTGATATGCTGGATACCGGTATTGATGTGCCCGAATGTTTAAATCTCGTATTCTTTAAAAAGGTTATGAGTAAGGCGAAGTTCTGGCAGATGATAGGTCGCGGAACACGTCTTTGCCCCGGATTAATTAACGGCGAAGATAAGAAAATGTTTTACATCTTTGATTTCTGCGGTAACTTTGAATTTTTCCGTATGGGCGGTAAAGGAAGGTCTGCCAATCAAATTGCTTTGCAAGGTGCCATTTTCAACCTTAAAGCGCAGATGGCCTTTAAGCTTCAAGATTTAGCATATCAAACTGAAGAGTTAATTGCTTTCCGTAAAGAACTTGTGGATGATATGGTACGCAAGGTGAAGGAGCTTAATAAGGAAAATTTCGCTGTTCGTCAACATCTTAAATACGTTGAATTATATGCAAATGTAGACAATTACACCGCCCTATCCTATGAGGATACATTAATTATTGCAGACGAACTTGCACCGCTTATTACTCCTGATGAAGATGATCCCAAAGCCATGCGCTTCGATGCCTTGATGTATGGTATTGAACTTGCATATCTTGCAGGAAAGAAATATAACAAGGCACGCAGTGACTTATATAAAAAGGTTGCAGGAGTTGCGAGTGTTGCAAACATTCCCGAAATTATGGTGCAATCAGAACTCATCAACAAAATTTTGCATACGGATTATGTAGATACTGCTGGCATTAATGAGTTCGAGCACATCCGCAAATGTTTGAGAGATTTAATTAAATATATCCCCTACAATGGAACTATATATCACACCAATTTTGATGATGAAATTCTTTCAATCGATTGGAATGAATCGGAACTTGAAAACGATGACCTTAAAAATTATAAGGCCAAAGCGGAGTTTTACGTTCGTCAGCATCAGGATAATGCAGTTATTGCAAAACTAAAGTCAAACGTTCCGTTAAGCTCGGCTGATGTTAAAGTATTGGAAGAAATTTTGTGGAGCGAAGTCGGTACCAAAGCGGACTACGAGGCTGAGTTTGGCGAAAAGCCTCTCGGCGAATTTGTTCGCGAAATTGTAGGTCTTGATATGAGCGCCGCAAAAGAAGCATTCGCAAAGTACCTGAACGATGTGAATCTTGATTCAAGACAGATTTATTTCGTTAATCAGATTGTTGAATATATCATTCACAACGGCCTAATGAAAGATTTGTCCGTATTACAGGAATCTCCCTTCACCGATAAGGGCAGTGTCGTGGAAGTATTCACCGACCTCACCGTTTGGATGGGAATTCGCAAGATTATCGAACAGGTTAATGCAAATGCAGTAACAGCGTAAAAAAAGGGAGAAAAAAATGAATTCTAATTGGCGTAATAGACCAACAACAATAGATGAAGTTCCCAGAACAATCAACTGGATTATTGCAATTGATGAGAGCGGAAGTTCCGATTTAAAATTCATCAAAAGAGCTGTTGAAGAGGGGCGAGATATCGGTGATGGAGACAGACAGTTTACCGTGACAGCTTGTGCAATTAAGACTGATGATTTTGAATCATCAAGAGACCTTGTAATGCAAGTGAAAAACAAGTATTGGGAAAACGCTCTATATAATTATAAAGGAACTCAAAAACGTATTTGTTTTCATTCCAAAGATATACGCGGAAAAAGAGGTGCATTTAATCCAGATTTAATAGATTATTCGTCTTTTATCGCTGATATAAGCGATATGATGAAAAATGTGCCGATGCACCTTTTCTCTGCAAATATTGATAAACAAAAGCATGTTGAAAAATATGTTTTTCCTGCTGACCCATATGATTTGTGTATGAATTTTGTTCTTGAAAGATTGATGTGGAATATGCGTGATACTGATACTTGTTATATTATTTTAGAATCACGCGGAAAAAAAGAAGATAAAGTATTATTAAATAAAATCGAGCATCTTATTGACTATGGAAATAATATGAATCCTTCATCAACTTTTTCAAAAATCAAAGGAGTATATTTTAATCCTAAATGGTGTCACACGGCGGATGATAAAAAATCGTATTGGGAATTAGAATTAGCAGATTTATGTGCCTTCCCAATACACAAATACTTAGCATATGGAACTGCAGACCCTGCGTTTGATATTTTGAAAAGTAAAATTTGCGGATTCCCCAATTATTACGGGAAAGGGATAAAATCATTTCCTTAAAATAAAAAAAGCCGCAAAAAGCGGCTTTCGTTTGCTCAATGCAAACCCCAGAAAGATTTCTCTTTCATTTATATTATAACCAAGGATCTAAGATTTGTCAACAATTCAAATTTGGCGATTCGAAAAAAACATTTACTCTCTATTTATTTCAAATGTTTTAATAATTTTAGCAAAATAATGGATGGATACATGTTCTATTAATAACTGCAGAATAAAAGTATTAGCGTCGTTTAAATGCGGCGCTTTTGCTTTTTTGTTTGAAAAAAGCTAGACTTGTAAGAAGTGTTGTGATATGTATTTGTGTTACAAAAGGAGGTGCAATGCGCATGACAACACTTGAAGATTTATATTACGGCAATATCGTTCCGCACGAACACAGTTTTAAGCGCGGGAGTGCTTACAGCGAAGTGTTGAGCTATGTTATTCG
>CAKSCM010000015.1 GCA_934444365.1 uncultured Eubacteriales bacterium
CTGCTGATTATATTAATGCCTTTAAGCTTAACGGCGAACTCTTCTGATTTTGTAACACATCATTGACAAACCGACACAGATGAAAAAGATTACCTTTAAATAAAAGCAAAAAAACAAACCGGTAAATAGCAATAATCCCGAAAATCACGCTGTTTACCGGTTGTATTTATAAAAGCTCCGGCTAGAATTAACGACACCTCCGTAAAACGGCAAAATCCGCGCACTTCGGGACGGTTTATCAATCTTGCCCGTGTCTGCTTTAACGGCCTGATGCAATTGCGTTTGCCGCGCGTAAAAACGATGATATATCCGACGTTTTTGTAAATGCCGACGGACAAACGCGCACCGTACCGCTGTCGATACTTCCGATTACACGGTGGGCGCTCGGCGCACAATGAAGCCCGGCGCGAACGCATATGCCGCGCTCGCCGAGGCGGTACGCCGTTTTTTCCGCCTGCATGCCCTTTATATTAAAGCTTATAAGCGGAACATACCGCTCATCAAAGCCGTCGGTATACAGCCTTACATTACCCATAGCGGACAGTCCGTTATAGCACATCTTCATCAACCTATGCTCGCGCGGATAAATGTCCGCCCTGTGCTTTAAAACAAAATCCATACCGCCGGAGAGCCCGACTATTCCGGGCACATTCAAGGTTCCGCTTTCAAAACGCTCGGGTAATGAATCGGGCTGCAAAAAGCTCAGCGACATGTTCCCCGTTCCGCCCTCTATAACGGTGTTTTTTATATCTCCTCCGCACAGCATAAGGCCCACTCCCATCGGGCCGTAAAGCCCCTTGTGTCCGGGAATGCACAAAAAATCAATCTTCATTTTCTGCATATTCACATCAAGTATGCCGGCGCTTTGCGCTGCATCGACGCAAAACGGCACCTTCTTTTTACGGCACAGCTTACCGAGCTTTTCTATCGGAAGAATAAAACCGCAAACATTGGAAGCATGTGTACAAACAACAAGCGAGGTGTTTTGGTCAATCAGTCTTTCAAAGGACGAAAGGGTCTCCTCCTCGTTTACAAAAGAAACCTTCGCTACACGTATGTCGGCTCCCTTTTGGGACAAAGCATACATCGGACGCATAACGGCATTGTGTTCAAGCGACGAGCACACCATATTGCATCCGGGCTTAAAATGCGCCTTTATAACAAAATTGAGCGAATAGGTACACCCCGGCGTAAAAACCACCCTTTCGGGAGAGTCAAGGCCGAACATTTTTGCCGCCTTCTCGCGGCAATCATATACCGCCGCGCCGGATAAAACCGACATTTCATATCCGCCCCGTCCGGGATTCGCCCCGAATTTATCGAGTGCCTTCGTAATTCCTTTTACCGTTTCATAAGGCAAGGGATATGTCGTCGCGGCGTTGTCAAGATATATCATTAACTGCTCTCCTCGCTTTGAGTGAGGATCTTTATTCCGTTTTTCTCAAGCAACGCTGCGGCCTTCGGTGCGTCGTTGTAAATATAAATGCTGTAACCGCATCCCTCGCGCCGGGAATCGGCCGGTGTGCGCTCAACAAAGGCCTTCATCCCCTCGCGTCTTAATATATTACGTCCTTTAATGGCGTAGGTTATTGAACCGACTGCAAATATATATTTCTTCATGGTTAGCCCCCTCTTTTTACTACCAGTGTATGTAACGCCCGGCAAAATTGCTAATGCTTGTCTTTAAAAAGGGATATCTACCGAAAATCTCCGTAAAAACGCAAAAACCATAAAAAATAAAGCCCCGGAGACTTTTACGCTGTTCTTCCCCGGGGCAAAACGTTTTATCTGATTTTAAAAATTGTTTGAAGGTTCACAAAAAGCAGACACAAAAACATCGAACAGCCTGCCTTAATAAAGCTGAAAATGCGTTATAAGCCGGCCTTTTATCGGCAAGTCCGCTTAAATTAAAGCCTATAATTTCAGTCGATCATTTTTCTATAAGGCAAACGGCGTGCGACGCAATAGCAAGCCCCTGACCCGTAAAGCCGAGATTTTCCTCGGTGGTCGCCTTAACGCTTATACATGATATATCCGCCCCGACGGCACCGGCAATATTGCGGCGCATTTGGTCAATATAACCGGAAAGCTTCGGCCTTTGGGCGATAACGGTCGAATCGATGTTCGAAACGCTGTATCCCTCGTTTTTTATAAGCTCCGCCACTTTCTTTAAAAGCACAAGTGAATCAGCATTTAAAAATTCGGGATCGGTATCCGGAAAATGCTTTCCTATATCCCCCAAAGCCGCAGCGCCGAGCAGCGCGTCCGCAATCGCGTGGAGCAAAACGTCGGCGTCCGAATGGCCGTCAAGGCCTGCTTCGAATGGAATATCAACCCCGCCTATAATAAGTTTTCTTCCCCTTAAAAGCCTGTGAACATCGTAACCGTGTCCTATTCTTAAAGACATATTGCCTGCCTCCGCTCGTTTTACCGAAAGCCCTTCGGTTTCTTATCCTCCCCGTTATTACACGC
The DNA here is from genome assembly GCA_934444365.1 of uncultured Eubacteriales bacterium. Lineage (GTDB taxonomy): Bacteria > Bacillota > Clostridia > Oscillospirales > Acutalibacteraceae > CAKSCM01. Next base: position 2,473 of record CAKSCM010000015.1, read on the forward strand.
CAAAATTACGAGACCATAAGCTTTTTTAAGCCGTCATCGGAACTGATCGCAACGTCGCTTTCCACGCCCGTCTTATCGTTCGCATATATCTCAAAATGGTCGCCGTATAAATTCACGTAAACTCCGTCGCACAAATCGGTGCGCAAGGAATTAACACCGGCCTTTTTAAGCCGCTGCATGACCTGCGTCGTCGGATGTCCGTAATTGTTGGTCCCTACCGATATAACGGCATATTCGGGGCTAACGACACTTAAAAACCTTTGCGAGGTGGAATATTTGCTGCCGTGATGCCCTATCCGCAAAATATCGGCTTTTATATCATATCCGTCGGACATCAGCTCATCCTCGGCATCGAAACCGGCGTCCCCCATTATTAAGACCCGGCTTGATTCAAACTTGTACATCGACACGATTGAGCTCTCATTATAATTTCCGGGGTTTTCCATGGGCAAATAAAGGTCAAGCTCGGCATTGTTTCTGAATTCGATGACCTTATCCCCGCTTAAAAGCTCGGTGCTTATATTCCTTTCATCGGCCGTTTTTATAATGGCGTCGTAATTTGCCTTTACGTTATCCTCGGGCTCGAGATCGCGCATTATAAGCCTTGATACCTCGAATTTACTCATGATCTCGGGCGCCGAACCCATATGATCGGCATGAGGATGGGTGATTATAAGATAATCTATTCTTCCGACTCCGCTTTTAAGCAGATATTTCTCTATGACCTTGTATTTATCGGAGGTCGCCGTATCTATCATGACCGTTTCATCGCCTGCAAAAATGACGGTGCAATCCCCCTCGCCGACATTAAGAAAATGAACCGAATTATCACTCGGCAGATTATCTGCCCGCGAAAGACCGAAGAATCCGTAAACGTCGTCCCAAGCGATCCCGAGCCGTCCGGAATTTATAACGGTAGATATCAAAAAAACGGCGATAAGAGCTATAACTGTTACAAGGCTTTTCTTACCGATCTTCAAGCGGAATCTACTCATCTTCATGATTTACTCCGGAGGTCTTCATCTCCAGCCACTGCTGTTTGGTTATAAGCACCTTGCGAGGCTTTGAGCCCTCGAACGGACCGACTATTCCGCGCTCCTCCATTAAATCCATAAGCCGTCCCGAACGCGAATGGCCCACCTGCAATTTTCTCTGCAAAAGCGAAACCGAGCCTATCCCGGCCTCGACAACACATTCTATCGCGTCGTCAAGCAGCTCGTCCGACGCGGAAAAATCCCCGTCCTCGCCGCCTTTGGGCTTTTTGACTCCCTTTTCGGGAAGAACAAAGGAATCGATCTCATTTACAACCGAATCGCTGTAATCGGCGCTCTTATCCTTTTTAAGAAAAGCTATGACCCTTGCGATCTCCTGAGGAGAAACCCAGCACCCCTGTATACGGGTCGGTTTATTTGCCCCGACGGGGAAAAACAGCATGTCGCCGTGACCGAGCAGCTTTTCCGCTCCGGAGGTATCGATTATCGTCCGCGAATCAAACTGGTTCGACGTTTTAAGGGCAATACGGCTCGGAATATTCGCCTTGATAAGACCGGTTACAACGTCAACCGAGGGTCTTTGTGTGGCGATTACAAGATGCATTCCGGCCGCACGTGCCATCTGGGCCAGTCGGCAGATCGAATCCTCAACCTCATTCGGCGCCGCCATCATAAGGTCGGCCAGCTCCTCGATGATAATAAGAATATGCGGCATTTTGTCAAGCTCGGCCGGAATATCCTCGTCGCCGCGTTGTATGGATAGCTCCCTTTCGTTGTTAAAGCTTTTTGCGTATTCATTGTAAGAGGATATGTCCCTTACGTTGCACTGAGCAAAGGTCTTATATCGCCTGAGCATTTCTGTAACCGCCCAACCGAGCGCACCGGCCGCCTTACGCGGATCGGTAACGACCGGTACAAGCAGATGGGGAATGCCGTTATACTCCTGAAGCTCAACCACCTTCGGGTCAATCATCAGCAGCTTTACATCCTCGGGAGAGGACTTAAAAAGCACGCTCATTATCATGGAATTGACACACACCGATTTACCCGAACCGGTAGTACCGGCTATAAGAATATGAGGCATTTTGGTAAGATCGGCCACAACGACGTTTCCGGCAATATCCTTACCGAGCGCTGCAGTAAGCTTTGATTTTGCATTCGCGAATTTTTCGGTATCGATAACGTCGCGGAAGTTGACCGCCGCCGTTTTTTTGTTCGGCACCTCTATACCTATGGCCGCCTTGTTCGGAATGGGGGCCTCGATACGCACTCCGGCCGTCGCAAGATTAAGGGCAATATCGTCGGCAAGATTGGTTATTTTGCTTATCTTCACCCCTGCCGCCGGCTGCAATTCGTAGCGCGTTACCGACGGACCGCGGCTGATGTTGATTATCCTCGCCTCAACCCCGAAGCTCCTGAGGGTATTTATGAGCAGATCGGCATTTTGCTTTAGCTCGTCCCCCATGTCAAATTCGCCCTGCTCGCTCGCGCTGTCAAGCAGATCAACTCCGGGCGCCACATACACCTCTGGCGTTTTTTTGCCGGCGGTGTCGTCGATTACAAACTCTCCGCCGTCATCGCTCTCATCGTCTTTTTTATTTTTCGCGGCCTCTTTATCCTGAGTGTTTTCGGCTTTTTCACCGGACAACCCGGTCTTTTTGTCGCCGTTTTGCTTTGACGAGGCCGGCTTATCCTGATTTTTAAGCCGGTTTATTATGTCGTCTATATTCTGAGTTTCCTGAGAATCCGTATCTTCGCCGCTGTCTTTGGCGGATACGGAATCCTCGCCGCCTGCCGCTTTGCCGCCGGATACCGCCTTATCCGCACCGGGATCCGCATTTATTACATCCTCATCCTCGGCATGGTAAGAGGTTATAAGCCGATCTTTCTTGGTCTCAATATCAGCCGGATCGTGCTTAGGCGGATTGATCGGCTCATCCGGCATTCCCTCGATCGAAACATCGAAGGAACGGCGGCGAGCCTCCTCGGCGGCCCTTCTTCGCTCTATCATAAGTGCGGTATTATCCCTGACTTTTTTGGCCGGGCGGATCATCGGTCGGATAAATTCGACAAGGGTAGTGCCGGTCACAAGCAAAAGCAGCACTATAATGATTACCGCCAGTATAACGGCCGCACCGCCGGTTGAAAACCAGTTTTGAAACGGCCAGCCGATGACCGCGCCCATAACTCCGCCGGTAAGCACCTTTTCGCTTTTATAAACCTCGCCCAAATACACGCCGAAATCGGCCGTATGCTCATGCAGGACATCTATAAAGGCAGCGAAAAACCACAGCACAAAGGCAGCTCCGACAAACTTTCTCTTTACGGCGGCAACCGGCCTTTTAAAGGCGCAATAAACCGTTACAAACATGCACAAAAGCGGAAATATGTACGCCGTAAAGCCAAAAACGCCGTGCAAAAACATGTGGATCTCATTCCACACACGCGACCCCGGTATAACGGCAAACAGAAAAATGAGTACCGAAACAAAAAACAGCAATATACTTGCCGCCTGCGAACCGCCTGCCGGTGCACCCGCCTGCTTTTTTCTGGCCGTATTCGGCGGTGCCGAACGCTTTTTAGGGGTTGTTTTGCCTGCCATTTCTCCTTTTACTCTCCTTGATTTTTTAATAGTGAAGCTTTGATTACGGTAAGAAAAACCGGATACATCATCCGAAAAAGGGAAAACCGTCTTACCGTCATGATCGCCTGCTTTTCGACAAAGGCTGCATTTTCGCCGTGTCAAATGCAAACCCGATAATTATTCAATTATTTAAAAAGCTCAACAATATTCGAAACGCCAGTCGTCTTCTCGACGATCGACATTATAACGACCAACACACCGAGAACGGCGCAATAATAGCCGAAGTAGTTGTAATGATCCTTTTTGACGATCCATTCGATGGCCTTTATTGCCAAAACTCCGCATACAACCGCCGCTGCCATTCCTATGAGTGCGGCCGGCCAGTTTATATCAACCCCGGCGGACAGCGCGTCCTTGCCTTCGCTCAGCGCCGCCGCGATTATGGCCGGAATGCTCAAAAGAAAGGAATACTGAACCATATACTCGCGTTTAAGTCCGCAGATAAGTCCGGTGGCAATGGTAGAACCGGAGCGCGAAACTCCAGCGAAAACGGCGGCTATAACCTGCGCGCCGCCTATGTAAAGCGCATCACCGACGGTGGCGTTGTCATGCCTTTTGGCATGCTTTCCGCCGTTTGAAAGAAAATATGCCGTAAGCAAAAGTACAGCCGTAAACATAAAGCACAAGCCGACTATAAGCATATGATTTCCGTCGGCCACGGTCGCTGCCAAATCGGTAAGCTTGTAGCCCTTAACGGGAATAACGAGCACCGCAAGCATTGCCGTTGTAAGTATAAGCATTAAAAGCATGCGGCGGTTAAAGCTCATTTTCGAAAGCTTGAATGTAAATTTGCCGGTAAATATGTCGCCTATCATTTTAAAAAGCTCTTTTACAAGCTCCCATATGATCTTATGATACACTATAAAGACCGCAACCAGCGTTCCTATATGAAGCAGGACCGTAAGAATGAGGTTTGATTCTCCCGAATATCCGAAAAGATGCTGAAAAAGCGAAAGATGTCCGCTTGACGAAACCGGCAGGAATTCAGTAAATCCCTGAACTATTCCCAAAATCAGATATTCAATGTATTGTCTCATTGTGTTTTTTCTCCTTGATTTATCATATTATAAAGAGCCGCAAGGGCGTCGCTGAGCGAACCCAGACGATCGATTATCCCCTCTTTAACGGCCATATCACCCGTCAGAATTGTACCTACGTCCCCCACCAGCTGGCCGGTTTTGGACATCATTTCCCCGAATCGCTCTCTTTTGACCCTTGAATGAGCAACCACAAAATCGGTAATTCTGTCCTGAATCCGCAAAAAAGCATCTACCGTTTGCGGAACGCCCAAAAACAGTCCGTTCATGCGCACCGGATGAACCGTCATGGTAGCCGTAGGGACAATAAACGACATTTTGGCCGATACCGCAAGCGGAACACCGATCGAATGACCTCCGCCGAGCACCAGGGAAACCACCGGCTTGTTCATTCCGGCTATAAGCTCGGCTATGGCAAGACCGGCCTCGACATCGCCGCCCACCGTGTTAAGCAGCACTAAAAGACCCTCGACCGACGGATCCTCCTCAATGGCCGCAAGCAGGGGAATTATCTGCTCGTAACGCGTTGCCTTGCTGTTTTGAGGCAGGGAATAATGTCCCTCGATTTGTCCTATAACCGTAAGACAGTGTATGCGCTTGCTGCCATTCGCCGCCGGCAGTTCGGTCACGGCCGAAGGAGTATCTGAAGCCGAGTTCTCCTCCTCGCCGTTTAAATCATAATCGGGCAAAGGCGCGCCGCCGGGTCCGGTTACCTCTGGCACCGTCGGGGTTTGCCAATCATCCGTTTGAGAAAAATCGTTTTTCACAATAATATCTACCGCCCCACAAATTAAAATCAAAGCAGTAATATTATTGCCCCGTCGGCACAAAATATCTGTTCAATTAAAAAACAACATATACGTTATACTGTTTTATTATAACATCTTCGTAATATTTTGGCAACACAAAAATCCGGTATATACCTTTTGCCCGGCTTCGCACCGCAAAACAAAAACCTGCCGCTTTTCCCCTATATTGCCTTCCGAAATTAACTCAGTAATAAAATACGAAAAAATATTGACAAATCACAACATTTACCGTATAGTTACAGTATGTATATATTTTTATATACATATACTATTATACTTTCGGAGGAATTATTTTATGTTATCTGACGACCCTGACCCTGCTTGTAGTATTTTGGCAGCGGCCTCGACAATCCCTGAGAGCTCGGGATCTCCCCTTTTCGCAAAACTGCTGTTGCTCATTTTTTTGGTCCTTTTAAATGCCTTTTTCGCCATGAGCGAGATAGCTATAATTTCGCTTAACGACAGCAAGATCAAAAAAATGGCGGAGGACGGACACAAAGGCGCCCGCAAAGTCCTTAAGCTTACCGATCAGTCATCGGCATTCTTATCGACAATACAAATAGGCGTAACGCTGGCCGGATTTTTGACCTCGGCTTCGGCGGCCACATCGTTTGCCGACAAGTTCGGCGGATGGCTCACCGGGCTGTTCGGCACCTTCGGCCAGAACCATGCTTCGTTTATAAACGGACTGGCTGTTGTGCTCATCACCCTGCTCACCTCGTATTTTTCGCTTGTTTTCGGTGAGCTTGCTCCCAAACGGCTTGCAATGCAGTATCCCGAAAAGATATCCTTCGCGGTTGTGGGAATACTCCTTTTTATACGAACGGCAATGAAACCGTTTATAGTCGTACTTACGGCCTCAACCAATCTTGTTATAAGGCTGTTCGGAATCGATCCTCACTCTGACACAGACAATGTCACCGAAGAGGAAATCCGCATGATGGTCGACGTCGGCGAGGAAAAGGGTGTAATCGAGGAAAGTCAGAAGGAAATGATAAACAATATCTTCGATTTTGACGATATCAGCATCGAAGAAATAATGACCCATCGCACCGACATAGTAGCGGCGGAGGTAACCGACACGGTAAATGCCGTTGTACAAATGGCGGTCGGCGAGGGGTTATCGAGAATCCCCGTATACGAGGATGACCTTGACAATATTGTCGGTATTGTTTATGTTAAGGACCTTTTGCCCCTTGTAGGCAAAAAGATTCCAGAAAACAGCACCGTAAAGCAGTACATGCGCGAGGCCTTCTTCGTTCCGGATTCCAAAAAATGCGGTTCGCTTTTCACCGAAATGACCGAAAAACACATACAGATGGCCATTGTCGTGGATGAATACGGCGGCACGGCCGGACTTGCCACGATGGAGGACCTTATAGAGTCCATTCTCGGCAATATTCAGGATGAATACGACAACGAGGACGAGGATATAGAACAGGTATCCGAGAATATCTTTACAATAGACGGCACGACCGATATTGAAGAGGTCTCCGAAATGCTCGGCCGCGACATCCCCGAAGGTGATTATGACACCCTTGGCGGTATGATAATGTATTACCTCGGCAGAATTCCCTCGCCCGACGAGAAGGCGACGGTTGAGGTGGCTAATATACTTTTCACCGTTGAGAGCCTTGACGAGCGACGTATAGATAAGGTAAGAGCCGAGCTGTTACCGATTCCCGACACTTCCGACGACGACCGCGATACAAAGCAGCAAAAGCCCAAGGATCGCGACGAAAAGGAAAAGGACAGGGACAAAGAAAAGGACAAGGGTAAAGACAAAGACTGAGTATAAAAGTCATGACCGCCGGCTAAGCCGGCGGCTTGATTAAGCCCTAGAATGGCTTTTTACCGGCTGGCATCTAAAGATGCACTGAATGATTTTTCACTTGCATCAAATGCCCCGCCGCCCGTAAACGGGCATCAGGCGTTTTTATCGAGTGCATACGAATTTTTTGGATTGTTATTCTCGACTCGCTTCGCTCGATGCTTGAAGCTAAAGCTTTTTTTACGGGATGCCTCCACCGGCATAGCCGGTGGTTTCCGAAACAATGAAAGCCGGTCTGTATCAAAGACCGCTTCGCTCTGTTTTTAAAAACGTCCTTACATTAACAAAACAAAAAACCGGTACAAAGCTGTATTTTTCAGCCTTGTACCGGTTTTTGTATATATCGGCTCTAATCGTTTCTTTTAAGATGAAACAGCCAGCAGGACGAAGCATTGACATTAACATTGTTACTAATATTAATATTTTACCACCCTTAACAAAGGGTTGATCGGACGCTCGCGCCGGTTTCGGCGGCAAGTGTAAAACCGCATGAGATTTTACTGTTACTGTAGCAAAAAGTCATAAATCGATGTTTTTACCGGGCAATCAAATGATAAATAAAAAGCATACGCTGTTATAACGGCGACGGGAATGCCTTTCGCGTTTTTTTGCATTTTCATTTTTTCACTTAAAACCAAAACAACCGCAAAGCCGGTGAAGAAAAAAACTTCATCGTCCTCGCGGTTGCAGATTAACGGTTAAAAATTATTCTAATCGAGAATATATATCTCAACATTTCTAAGACCGAATCTCGAGCATTCCTCTTCGCTCGGGAAATACAGATCGACTATACGAGTCCCCCACTTGGTGAATCCGCCGGTATCGGCCGCCTCGGCGTATCCGTAAATATAGCTGCCATCCGAGGTGCGTATAAACATCTTTGTGCCGTAGGGAATTATCTTCGGGTCAATGGCAACGTAGCCGGTTTGTGCTATCTTGCCGGTTGAGGTGTGCTTGCCCGAGGTAGCCGTATAAGCCGAAGCCGTACCGGTCATAACCTCTTTATATTTTACCGGGCGTCCGCTCTCGTCAAGGAGTATTTCCTCCTCGGGCGAAAGAGCCGAAACGGTTTTAAGAATACCCGAATCATAACGCGAGACAGCCGCCTCTTCATTTAAAACGGCGGTTCCGACTATTACGGTCTTTTCCTTTGCATTTTGTAAAACGGTGCTGTTTACAAGGGTACGCTCGCTTTGTTCACCGTTTATATATTTTACATTATAGGTATTTTCGGCAGTTCCGTTTTCACCGTCACAGGTTACCCTGCTGTGTCCGGCGGCCATTGAGTCGCTTTCGATATAAACGGTAGAAAAAGGAATAGCTTCGTATTCGGTTGAAAGCTCGTAATTGACGGTATCGATTCTGACCGTGCAATCGGAATCCACAAAGCTCTCAAGCGAGGGGATTACAACGTCGTTTTCCCCTACGGTAATTCCGTTTGCCTTTAAAAGCTCGGCAACGGTAGAAAATCCGGTTTCAACAGATATATCCTTACCGTATACGCTCAGCACCACCGAATGGGTGCGCTCGATTTTAAAGCTTGATGTTACGGCACTCAGTTCGCATACCTGCAAAGCATCATCATTGTTAAGGGGCTGAATTCCTGCCTGTGCGATTATTTTGTCCGGCGTTTTGCTCGATGTAAAAACACAGCGGTTTATCGCACCGTCCGTAATAACGATGTTACGACCGTCGCAAAGAATAAGCGAAGTGAACATTGCAAGCAAAAAAACAATGACCATAATAACGCTTGTCATTCTGCTTTGCATTATTCTTATAAGCAGGTCGTTTTCTCTCTCAGTATACATTTTATTTGTCTTAAACCTCTTAATTTCAAAACTTCTCACGTCCGCCGATGAACGATGAATATAAACTACGGAAAATCGCGATATGCCCGGCGGCGGTATTGTCCCGGTCAATTACCCTTACCGATTGCCGTTATGGCACTTAGGATAACCGACGGCCGATATCTATCCGGCAAAAGCTTTAAGCGGACGTCAAAAATATTTTATGCAAATATTCCCCTTTTTATTCAATTACTGCCTTGGCACAACAATTTTGTCACAACAGTACCAAAACAAAAACACTGGGGTGGGCGAACACAGACCAAGGATAAGCCGCCCTTTAAGCACCTCTGTATTATATTGAGGGACAAAATAGGTGTCAACACTTGAAAATCAAGCGATTTTTGTAATTTGTAACAAACTTGTAACCTCTGTTTTTCGCTTAAAAGTTACAATTTTGTATTTTTTAGCGGCTTTTTATCGGACGTTCTCATAAGTGCTGAAGAATAAATTGTGCATTTTTTATCCTTTATGTGATAGATTATCACATACGCGCCATTTTTGCACCCTTCTTTACAAAGTTTTTTATTTTTTAGGCCGCTTTGTTTACATAACTACGCAAATAGTGAACTATATACACTGTTTTGCGTCCGTGCTTTTCACCCTATTACAGTCCAATTACCTGTTTTTACTGACAAAACGCCCCTTTACATGAAAAATAAATGACGCGCAAATATGCTATAGGTTATTTTGACGATATAAAATACAAGGCGAAGGTTTTTCTCAAAATTTAAAAAAGAATATGATTTACGCTTTTTTGGGAGGCGCCAGCGAAGCTGACATCAATAAACCGCATCGGTAAAAATTCTATAAAATCCAAAAGCTTCGCCCATGCGGTTTATTGATGGCTTTGCTCTAAAGAGCAAAGCCGCCTCCCCTGCTTGAAAACTAAAAATCAATGTAAAAAACTCCTTTACATTGCGATAAATACCGCTGAGCCGCTCTTGCTTTATCGGATAAGTATGTTATGGTTAACCGCACCAGCAAAACTTTACTCCTTGTCCGGTAACAACAAAAGGACAAGTACATAAAATGAAAGTGTATACAAAACAATTCCGCGCGGAAAACCTTTTGCAAAGGAGCAAAAAATGTGACAAACAAGCAATCGGACATTTATGATTACATTCCGGCTTCTATGAGTACAAACAGGCAGACTCCGGCCGCACACACCCCAACCGCCAAAGCGACTTCGGACAGCTGTACGCCGGATTACACAGCCTTCCCGAAAAACATTTCGAATGCCATCGCATACGTCGCTTTTCAGCTGAACTCCGACGGCTACAATGAGGATGAGGCTTTCAACAAAGGAACCCTCTTCCCCGTTTTGTACAAGCCGTTCGAGGGCAAGGGGGTCGGCAAGCAATGAACGAAAGGGAAATGCTCATGCGCAAAATGTCGGCCGCTCAATTTGCCGCCTGGGAACTGCACATATATCTCGACACCCATCCCGACGACTGCAGTGCGCTTGAAAGCTACAATAAATACAAACAGAGATATGCTGCCCTGTCCGCCGAATACGAATCAAAATACGGTCCGATAACCGCCGGACAGAATTCAGGCAGCGCATGGTGCTGGACGAACGATCCCTGGCCCTGGGAAAACAAAGAAGAGGTGCGATAATCAGTGTTTATATATGAAAAAAAGCTGCAATATCCCGTAAAAATCAAAACACCCAATCCGGCGCTCGCAAAAATGATCATAAGCCAGTACGGCGGTCCTCACGGTGAGCTCGGAGCATCCCTCCGCTACCTCAGCCAACGCTTTTCCATGCCTTATCCCGAACTTAAAGGCCTGCTCACCGATATCGGAACAGAGGAGCTCGGCCATCTTGAAATGGTCGGCGCAATAGTATACCAGCTGACCCGTAATTTAACCCCCGAAGAGATCAAAAACAGCGGATTTTCCGATTATTTCATCGATCATACGACCGGTGTATATCCGACGGCAGCCTCCGGTGCGCCTTTTTCGGCCGGCTCGATAGCCGTCACGGGCGACACCCTCGCCGATCTGCACGAAGACCTTGCAGCAGAGCAAAAGGCAAGAATGACCTATGATAATATTTTACGGTTGACCGACGACCCCGACGTAAAGGATCCCATTCGCTTTTTAAGAGCGCGAGAGATAGTCCACTTCCAGCGTTTCGGAGAGGGAATACGCCTTGCACAGGATCGCCTTGACTATAAAAACTTCTACGCGTTTAACCCGTCGTTTGATAAATAAATCCCGTTTTTTAAAATATTTCCCCTATAAAAAGGCCGACAGAATTTATTGTCTTGCCGGCCTTTAACTTTTTGCTTTTTCAAGTGTCTGCTCTGTTGGGATTATATCAGCCGTTTATTCTCCGGTATTTATTTTAAAGCAATGCTTGCAAAGCGCAATACATACGGCGGCTGTGCCCACGCAATAGCGCAATAAAATTAAGCGCCATACAAACAATTCCCGACATATAACAAAGACCGATAATGTTTTATTGCACTTAACGCGCCGCCGTTTGCACCTTGCGCATTACCGCCGCATTAAGGGGGTGGATTTTAAGAAGGCGGTGTGGTATAATTTTAACAATAACCATCGTCTCGACACTTTCTCCGCTTTTATCCCGCGACATCCGGCGCTGTGATAAACGGGAAGCAACAACGCTATACATTTTTAAAAAGTACAAACCGAAGGGGAAGCCGTATGCTTTTTAAACCGACCTTATACCGCAAAAGCGCGCGAGAGCTGAGCGCCGAAGAACTGAAAAAAATGAATATACGCCTTTTGCTGCTCGACGCCGACAATACGTTGCGGCGCCACCACGACAAAACCCCGTGTGACTGGGTAGAAGATTTTGCAAAACGAATGAACGAAGGCGGAATATCCCTTATAATAACCTCAAATGCCAAGGCCGCAAACGTCACCGGATTTGCAAACACGGTAGGTCTCCCCTTTTACGCCCTTTGCAAAAAACCCCTTCCGTTTAAAATCATAAAAATAATCCGCAATGCCGGGGTTAAAAACACCCAGGCGGCGATAGTCGGCGACCAGCTTTTTACCGACATACTTTGCGCAAAGCTCGCCAATATACGCTCTGTGCTGGTAAGTCCCATAGAGCTTGAAAACAAATGGAATTTTAAAATAAGACGGGCAATCGAGCGCCCGTTTTTAAGGAGGATAACAAAATGAGCACAAATTCCGCGCGTGCACATTTCGGGCCGGCAGGAACGGCCGCAAGCTTTACCGAGATGGGCTACAAGGGCTCGCTTGACGTGCCGGAGTATTTAAAAAAATTCGGTCTTGACGCCTTCGAATACCAGTGCGGACGGGGCGTTAACATCGGTTTGGAAAAGGCATCCGAGTTCGGAAAAAAAGCAGCCGAATACGGTATTTTACTTTCAATACATGCGCCGTATTATATTTCCCTCGCATCGGCCGAAGAGCAAAAGCGCGAAAACTCCGTAAAATACATTCTGCAAAGCGCCGCCGCCGCAAAAGCCATGGGCGCAACACGGATAGTGGTGCATCCGGGAGGACTTTCCGGCAAAACAAGACAGGAAGCGACAGCCATCGCCTCCGAAACGCTGAAAAAAGCCTGTGCCGCTCTTGACGAAAACGGCCTTTCGGATATACGAGTCTGTCCCGAAACAATGGGAAAGATCAACCAGCTCGGCGATCTGGACGAAATTCTGACCTTTTGCTCATTAGACGAACGGTTTATTCCCTGCATAGATTTCGGACACCTTAACGCCAGAACGCTGGGCGGTCTTAAAACCGCCGAGGACTTTGCAGCTGTCTTCGAAAAAATCGAAAACCGCCTCGGTATTTCAAGACTTAAGGAGTATCACGCTCATTTTTCCAAAATCGAATACACAGGTGGCGGAGAGAAGCAGCACCTGACCTTTGCCGATACACTTTTCGGCCCGGATTTTGAGCCGGTCATTGAGCTCACATTGAAGAAGAACTGCGCTCCGACTATAATCTGCGAATCGGCCGGAACACAGAGCGAAGACGCAAAAACCATGATGGACTATTACAATTCGCTTATATAATAAATCGGTTAAGCTGGTATACTATTAAAACATAAGATTTTCTTTCGCCTTATCCGGGCGATAAAAGACGGGATTTCGGAATATTCCGTAAAACTTGTCTCTGAATCGTCCCGGATTTATTTCAAAATCAAGCGTTTTAATTTTTGACAAGTGCAAAATCCGGCTTTTTCTGTCCGAAACCGGCAAAACCAACAGATTTACGGAACAAGATAAGGTGTTTTTTTCTTAAACCGCACTTGATAAACCGAGTAAATAGGTATATAATAAGACATTGAAAAATATGCGGTTACCACAGGCTAACCAACCGGGAGTGATACCGCAAAATATAACAGGAGAAACAGAAAATGGAAAGATACATTTACGCTGATAACGCCGCAACAACGGCGGTAACCAAACCGGTGCTTGAAGCTATGGAACCGTATTTCTGCGAGCAGTACGGCAACCCGTCAAGTCTTTATTCACTCGGCTCGCAGGCGAAAGCCGCGCTTGAAAAGGCCCGTGCCGACATTGCCGGCGTGCTCGGCGCCGATGCAAAGGAGATATTTTTCACCTCATGCGGAAGCGAAAGCGACAACTGGGCGATAAAGGGCGCCGCCGCACAGATGGCCAAAAAGGGCAAAAAGCATATAGTTTCAACCGCCTTCGAGCATCACGCCGTACTCCATTCGCTTGATGCACTGAAAAAACAGGGCTTTGAAGTAACCCTTTTGCCGGTTCACGAAAACGGCGTTGTCCGCCCCGAGGAGCTCGAAGAGGCTATTCGCGACGATACGGCGCTTGTAACCGTCATGTTCGCGAACAATGAGATAGGAACGGTGCAGCCCATTGCCGAGATCGCCGAAATATGCAAGAAAAAGGGCGTCCTTTTCCACACCGACGCGGTTCAGGCCGTCGGAAACGTCCATATAAACGTAAAAGAGCTCGGCATTGATATGCTTTCGCTCTCGGCTCATAAATTCCACGGTCCCAAGGGCATAGGCGTGCTTTACATTCGCCGCGGAATCGTACTTCCGAATCTTATTGACGGCGGCGCACAGGAGCGCGGACGCCGCGCCGGAACCGAAAACCTGCCCGAGATAGTCGGTATGGCAAAGGCTCTCGTAACACAAAATGCAATAATCGACGAGCGCGCAAAAAAACTTAAGGAAATAAGCGATTACGTTATTGAGCATGCGCTTAAAATCGAAAAGAGCCGCCTCAACGGCGACCGCGAAAAACGCCTGCCCGGCACGGTGAACATGTGCTTTGAGGGTATAGAGGGCGAATCGCTGCTTTTGATGCTCGATCTTAAGGGCGTCGCCGCGTCGTCGGGCTCTGCCTGCACCTCCGGCTCGCTTGATCCGAGCCACGTTCTGCTTGCAATAGGCCTGCCACACGAGATAGCTCACGGCTCATTAAGGCTCAGCTTTTCGGACAACAACACCCTTGATGACGCCAAGTATATATGCGAGGTTCTCCCCCCGATAATCGAAAGACTCCGTTCGATGTCGCCGCTGTGGGATGAAATAAAAGAAAGAGAAAAGAAAAACGCCTGATAAAAAGGAAAGGAAGATAAATATGTACACACAAACTGTAATGGATCACTTCACCAATCCCAGAAACGTCGGTGAGATCGAGGACGCCAACGGTGTAGGCGAGGTAGGAAACTCCCGTTGCGGAGACATCATGAAGATGTATTTAAAAATAGAAGACGGCCGTATAGCCGACGTAAAATTCAAGACCTACGGCTGCGGCTCGGCCATTGCCTCGAGCTCGGTCGCTACCGAAATGATAAAGGGCAAGACCATTGAGGAGGCCCTTAAGGTTACCAACAAGCAGGTTGTTGACGCCCTCGGCGGACTTCCCGCTCACAAACTGCACTGCTCGGTTCTTGCCGAACAGTCAATAAGGGCCGCCGTAGCCGATTATTATAAACGCCAGGGCATCGATCCGACCCCCATTGTCGGCGACATCGGCGAGTGCGAGTCATGCTGCTCGGACGGCTCGTGCAGCAGCAAAAACTAAGGTATAAGTAAGTCCCTTAAGCGCTGTCTCCCGCAAGGAAAATCCGATTCGGTCTTATCCGGCTGGTTTACAGCCTTTCCGGTACGGTATTATACAAAAAAACAGTAAAATGCACGGTATGCACTTTGCACCGTGCATTTTTTATTATGAATCGCTCCATACCCGGCACAATACAATGCCCGTACGATAAATCCGAAAATCAAAGACTTATTTTTTCCCTTCTCCCCTTTCATTCGCAACACGTCCTTCACATTCAAGCCGTAACCATTGCGATTATCGGACGATATATAAAGCCTTTGGTGCAGTTTTAAATATTTATCTGATTTTTTTGTTTTTTGATATTGACAAATCGTCCGTATTCGTATATAATCACAATTACCGCGGTAAATAATTGCCGGATAAACGGCTCGGTAGTTCAGTTGGTTAGAACGCTAGCCTGTCACGCTAGAGGTCGTGGGTTCGACTCCCATCCGAGTCGCCATACGCTGCTATGGCTCAGGTGGTAGAGCACATCCTTGGTAAGGATGAGGTCCCCAGTTCGAGTCTGGGTAGCAGCTCCATGAAGAAGCACTTAAGCTTAAAAGCTTGAGTGCTTTCTTTTTTTATTTTAATTAATTATCAAACCCGATAGAAATGATTTTCCTCATAAAAACCAATTCACCGTTACTTCTTGCAGCAATTGTCTTTTAAAAATCCCTCCGACTTTATTTACGGCCGGAGGGATTTTTCATCTGCTGTTTTAACGGAATATACGGGCAGTTTATCCTTTACCCGAGTGCCCAGTTCTGACTGCTCGTTTGCAGGTCGACCATATGTCTGTAAATTCCGTTTTTATTGTAAAGCTCATCGGGCGAGCCCTGTTCGGCCACAACGCCGTCGGACAAAACGACTATTTTATCCGCCCCTGCAACCGTGCGCATACGGTGGGCAATAACCAGCACGGTCTTATCCTTTATAAGACGGGAAAGTGCGGTCTGGATTAGGGTTTCGTTCTCGACGTCAAGGCTTGCCGTAGCCTCATCAAGGAGAATTATCGGTGCGTCTTTTAAAAATGCTCTGGCAATGGAAATGCGCTGCCGTTCGCCGCCGGACAATGCACAGCCGTTTTCGCCGATATTCGTGTTTCATTTATCGGGCGGCTTCAAGAGCATTTAAAGCCTCCTGCCTGTCGGCGTCGGGCGATACATCGAGCGCCTCTTTGATAATTTTCCGGATATACCAAAACGGTATAAGCGCCACAAGCGCACTTACAGCCGACAGCACAAAGGAAGCATAGGTTTTAAATACTTATGTCCTCCGGCGTAACCCATCAGCGGCGAAAAATTTGATTTTTCCTCAAGGAAATTTCCCCTTTAATAAAAATCTATGGTATGGGAGGTAAGCCTTGTCCCTCCCTGATATCCAAAACGGTATACTTTATATGCTCCTATATGCTCCCGTCTACATTCCCGTCCGTTTTTCCGTTCATTTTTTACCCGCTTTTTCGTCCGCTTCTTCGGTTAGCTATTGCTAACCGAAGGCGAAAAATCAAAGGGCTTAAAACCCCATATTTTTTTCAACCGGCCGGCTGTTTTTCCGCTTCTCCCGGAAAAACAATTTTCACCTCGGTTCCGATCCCGGTTTCGCTCTTAAGGCTTACACTCGCCCCCATGTATTCGGCGGCATGCTTTACTATCGAAAGACCGAGCCCGGTTCCGCCGACGCTCCTCGAACGGCTTTTATCCACACGGTAAAAACGCTCGAAAACGCGGTTTACATCCTCCTTCGGAATGCCTATTCCGGTGTCGCTGACCGAAAGCACGGCGCCGCCGCCTGGATCCGGCTTCACCGAAACGGTGACGCTTCCGCCATCCTTGTTGTACTTTACGGCATTGTCGCAAAGGTTATAGATTATCTCATGAACAAGTCGGTAGACGCCGTTCACGGTTACAGGTTCACCCTGCACCGTAACGGTAACGTTTTTCTTTTTTGCTGCCTGGGCTACGGCCTCGGCCTCAACCTTTGCAGCCTCGAAGAGATCGATTTTTGTGCTCTCAAGAGCTTCGCCCTCATCAAGCCTGGACAATCGGATTATATCGTCTATAAGACGTACGAGCCGCTCGGACTCCGACCTTATTTTGCCGGCAAAAGCACCTACATCGTCCGCCTTTACCATTCCGTTTTCAATAAGCTCAGCGCTGCCCATAATGGTCTGCAGCGGACTTTTAAGCTCGTGTGAAACATTGGCGGTAAACTCGCGGCGGCGGCGCTCGGCAAATACGCTTTCGGTCACGTCAAACATAAGTATTACCAAGCCGAACGAACCGTCTGAGCTTTCGACACGGGTAATATTAAACTGATATTCCCTGCCCGATATATCAAGCTGTTTTTTAGCGCTCTTTTCGTTTTTTGCCTTTTCGAGTAAATTGAGAATCCTCAGATCGCGCTCGGCCTCTATAAAGCTTTTTCCTACGGCATCGCTGCAGCCGAAGATCCTTTCGGCCGCCGGGTTGATGCTCAAAATCGTATCGTCACCGGAAAGAAGCACTAACCCCTCGTTCATGTTTTCAATAACGGTATAAAACTCGTTTTTCCGCTTTTTCAGCTCGTCACGCTGGAGGCGGATCTTTTCGTGCTGATGCTCTATATGGGTAAGAAGAGGGGACAATTCATCATAAGCATTGTTTTCAAGCGGTCTGTCAAGATCAAGATTGCAAAACGGCTCGACTATTTTTTTAGAAAGCCGTTTGGCCAGAACAAGGGAGATCACAAGTGCAAAAACAAATATGAAAATAAGCGGCTCAAGCCCCTCAAAAATAAGCCTTGTGACCGTTGCGCTGTCGATGGAAATACGCAGAACATCACCGGTTTTAAGCAGCTTCGCATAATAAATGGTTTGTTTTGTGAGGGTTGAGGAATAGCGGACCGCTTCGCCGAGCTCACCGGAGAATGCCTCCCTTACCTCTTCCCTGTCCATATGATTTTCCATGCCGGAGGTATCTCCCTCGGAATCGAAAAGCACCTCGCCGCTGTTCGAAATAAGGGTGAGCCTGCAGCCGACATTTCCGAGACTGTTTAAATAATCGACTCCGCCCTGCTCCACTGCCGAAGCGGTAAGCAACAGCTCGGTCTTCATACGGTCGCGCTCATTGCGCGAAAAATAGCCGTACAGCACGGCCGTCACCGAAACAAATCCGGCAACAAGCACCGCCATGCTGACCGAAAAAATACATCTGAATATCTTTTTTGTCAAAACCTTTACACCTCCAGCTTATAGCCGGCTCCCCTTACGGTTTTTATCGTTTCGCCGCTTTTACCGAGCTTTTGTCTTAAGGAACGTATGTGCATGTCGACCGTCCGCGTTTCGCCGATGTAATCGGAGCCCCATACCTCCAGAAAAAGCCGGTCACGCGAAAAGACCGTGCCGGGATTGCTTATAAAGCACTTAAGCACCTCAAATTCCTTGAAGGTAAGCTCAACGGTCCTGCCCCCGGCCTCAACGGTGCGGCTGTCAGTATCAAGGCGTATGTCGCCGACCGTGAAAACGGAGGGCTTTTTGTCATCCATACACTTTTTAGTCCGCCTGAGCACCGCCTTTACACGGGAGACCATCTCCATCATACCGAACGGCTTTACGAGATAATCGTCGGCACCGATATCGAGATTTTCGATCTTATCATATTCAAGGCTCTTTGCCGAAGCCATTATAACCGGTATATCGGCCGTTTTTTCGTTTTCCTTCAGCCGGCGCAAAACCGTGGTGCCGTCCTCGCCGGGCAGCATTATGTCAAGTATTACAAGGTCGGGTGTATTGTTTTTCAGCTCTTCGAAAAATGAGGATGCGTCGCAAAAGCCCTCGGCCTCAAAGCCGACGTTTTTGAGTGTATACACCTCTATCTCTCTTATTCCGGCATCATCCTCAACACACCAGATTCTCATAAAACCTCTCCTTTATGCACTCCGGTAACCGAAAATTCCACCCATTCGGCAATGTTTACCGCGTGGTCGCCTATGCGTTCAAAGTATTTTGCTATCATAATAAGATCTATCGCATATTCACCGTCGTCCTCGTTAAGGGGATTTTCGGCTATCATCTTAATAAGCGATTTTTTTGTTTTGTCAAAATAGTTGTCGACGATGTCATCGTGCGCTATTGCCTTTTGAGCAAGCGAAACATCGCGGTTTACAAAGGCGTCGATGCTTTCGGTCATCATATTGACGGCCGCCTCGGCCATAAGCTTTATATATCCGCGCTCCTCGCTTTGGCGATCGTTTATAAAGCCGGCAATTTCTGAAATATCCGCCGCCTGGTCACCTATTCGCTCCATATCGGTTATCATTTTAAGGGCCGACGACACAAGCCGCAAATCCCTTGCAACCGGCTGCTGCTGTAAAATAAGCCTCAGGCAAAGCGATTCGATCTCATGCTCCATGTGGTCGATATCCTCCTCAAGGGAGTTGACCCTGGAATACACATCCTCGTCGGCTTTGTCAAGACACTTGGCGGCAAGGGCTATTATCTCCTCGCACATAGCCCCCATTTGCGTCAGCTCGCGGTTAAGAATTGAAAGTTGTTCGTCAAAACGGCTTCTCATTATCCGAACCTCCCCGTTATATAATCCTCAGTGCGTTTGTCACGCGGTTGTTCAAACATTCTTTCGCTGTCGGAATACTCAATAAGCTCGCCGAGCAGGAAAAACGCCGTGTTGTCCGATATTCGCACAGCTTGCTGCATATTATGGGTAACTATAACAATAGTATAGCTTTTTTTAAGTTCCAATGCAAGTTCTTCTATTTTTGAGGTTGAAATCGGATCGAGGGCGCTGGTCGGCTCATCCATAAGCAAAACATCCGGCTTAACGGCAAGTGCCCGCGCGATACAAAGACGCTGCTGCTGACCGCCCGAAAGACCGAGAGCAGATTTTTTGAGTCTGTCCTTTACCTCGTCGAATATTGCGGCTCCCTTTAGCGACTGCTCGACTATCTCGTCAAGCTGGGCCTTGTTTCTTATTCCGTGGGTCCTCGGTCCGTAGGCGATATTATCGTATATGCTCATAGGAAACGGATTCGGCTTTTGAAAGACCATTCCTATATGGCGTCTTAATTCGTTTACGTCGGTATCGGGCGAGAAAATATCCTGATCGCGGTATTTTACCTCGCCGGTGATTTTAACGTTCGGTATAAGATCGTTCATGCGGTTGAGGGTCTTTAAAAAGGTTGATTTTCCGCATCCTGACGGTCCGATAAGGGCGGTTATGCTGTTTTGTTCAATATTTATATTAACGTTTTTAAGTGCCTGTGTACTGCCGTACCACAAATCAAGGTCTTTAACCGTTATGATCTCGTTCATACGCTTCTCCTTTTTTCAAAATATTTTCCGACGAGGCTTGCCGCGGTGTTTATTATAACCGTCAGTATCATAAGTATCGCCGCTATTGCGAAGGCCACCTCGAACTCGCCGTCCTCCTTGGCGTAAACATAAAGCGCGACGGTAAGGGTCGCTCCGGAATTGGTAAGTCCGTCTATAAATCCGGAAAGCGCATGTGCAAATCCGGCGGTAAAAAGCAACGCGGCCGACTCGCCCAGTATTCTTCCCATCGACAAAATACACCCGGTAATTATACCGTCCACACATCCGGGCAGGACTACCGTTCTGACGGTGCGCCATTTTCCGGCTCCCAATCCGAACGCGCCCTCGCGGTAGCTTTGCGGAACCGTTTTAAGGCTTTCCTGAGTGGTTCGCATTACGGTCGGCAGATTCATTACAACAAGGGTCATAGCGCCGGCCATAAGGGAGGTCTGCATATTTAAAAACTGGCAGAAAAACAACATTCCGACCAGGCCGTATATTATTGAGGGTATTCCCGAAAGGGTCTCGGCGGCGTATTCGATTATCGATACAAGACGCTTGTTTTTTGCATACTCGGTAAGATAAACCGCCGCGCCGACTCCAAGCGGCAGCACTATCAAAAGGGTGGCTATCAGTATATAAATGGTGTTAAGGATATCCGGCAGAATTCCTATACGCCCGGAAAGATAGCTCGGCTTTGTCGAAAGCAGCTCCCACGATATATTAGGTATCCCTTTAACCATTACATATATTATTAAAAATACGGCAGTAAAGCAGGTTATACCGACACCTATATACATAAGCAACCTCATTGCGACCGAATACATGCGGCGTCTTTTTGAAAGTCCGCCTTCAAGGGATCCGTTATCCATACTTTACTCCTTTCCGCCGCGTTTTAAAAAGAAATTCAGCGCGGCATTTATAAGCATAATGAACAGGAAAAGCACAAGGGCTATTGAAAACAGAGCCTGCCGCTGCAGTCCTGCCGAATAGGACATTTCGCTCGCGACGGCCGTTGTTAAAAACCGTACGCTTTCAAAGAGGCCGGGCATATTCGGCGCATTGCCCGACACCATCATAACGGCCATTGCTTCGCCTATGGCTCTTCCCACTCCGAGCACCACGGCGGCCGCAATTCCGCTTTTTGCCGCTGGGACCGACACCCGAAAGTATGTTTCAACGGATGTCGCCCCGAGGGATAATGACGCATCCTCGTATTCCTTTGGCACAGCCTCAAGCGCGGTAAGCGAAACCTTTATAACCGACGGTAAGATCATAACTGCCAGCACGACAATGGCCGCAAGCAGGCTTGCTCCGTCGGCCACCCCGAAGATCTTTCTTATTCCCGGGACCAGCACCATCATTCCCACAAGGCCGTACACAACCGACGGAATTCCGGCAAGCAGGCTTATCATTGATCCGACAACGCTTTTAACCTTCTTCGGCGCAAGCTTTGCAAGATAGACCGCCGTGAAAAATCCTATCGGAACGCCTATTAAAATAGCGCCGGCCGTGCCGTAAACACTTGTAAGTATAAAGGGCAGTATACCGAATTTAGGCTCCTTGGCGGTGGAGGCCCATTCTTTTCCGAAAAGGAATTCCTTTAGCCCTATCTCCTTTATGGCCGGTATTCCGGATACCACCAGATATACCGTTATAAGCAAAACGCAACCGACCGTTATAAGTCCGAGAACAAGAAAAACTCCGTGTATTATATCTTCCGCAAGCTTTCTTTTATTTTTCAATGTATTTTGTGCTGCACCACGATAAAACCGATCTCTCACTCTTCGGGCACAACACTCCCTCCCATCAAACGAAATGAAAGTGTTCCTTGGTGTGTCTCATACGAGTACTCTTCGGCAAAAGCCGGCGTAAACATGTACTGCCGAAAAATCCGCCATACACCCCGCATCGGCGGACGGTAAAAGCCTACCGTCCGCCTTTTTTTATATTATAAGAGTTGCAGTTATTGTTTTATTTTACGGGAACCGCTCCGGCATCCGAGATTATCTTGGAGGCTTTTTCGCTTGTTGCGAAGTCGAAGAAGGCTTTGGCCGCCTCGGAAAGCTCGGTTCCGGTCTTTGTTACAAGTACGAAGGGACGCTGAACCTTGTAGCTGCCGTCTTTAACGGTCTCCTCGGTGGGCTTGACTCCGTTTACGGTAACCGCCTTGACCGAATCCTTTAAGGCGGCAAGGGAGGCATATCCTATAGCCGAGGGATTGTTGGATACGGTGGTGATCACATCGCCGGTGGAAGTAAGCTCCTGACGGTATACACATTTTTCGCTTGTCTTGGTTATTGACTCAAAGCCGTCTCTGGTGCCGCTGCCGGCTTCCCTGCCGATTACTACGATCTCGCCCGGTGTTCCGCCGACCTCGCTCCAGTTTGTGACCTCGCCGGTGTATATCGACGCTATCTGCTCAATGGTCAGATCGCTCACACCGTTTTGGGGATTTACTATTATTGCTATTCCGTCGAGTGCGAGGGTAGTTTCGGTAAGACCCTTGGCCTTTTCCTCGTCCTTCAGTTTACGGCTCGAAAGACCGATGTCGCATCTGCCCTCGCTGACGGCCGTAATTCCCGAACCCGAACCGGTGGGATTGTAGGTAAAGCTAACTCCGCTGTTGTCGTTTTCAAATGCCTCACCCAAAGCGCCTATTACTTTCTGCATTGAGGTCGAACCGTCGGTCGATACACTACCCGTTACCTTCGAGCCTCCCGAACATCCGGTGAGCGCGGCAGCCGCTACAAAGACCGCCAGAACAGCACTTAAAATCTTTTTCATAAAACATCTTCTCCTTTTGATTTTTCCTTTTTTCTTTTTGCATCTTTATGTTAGTATCCATATGTAAAATACAAAATACTCCTTTTGTAAAATCAAGGTAAAATCAAAAAAAGCAAAAAATAAAACATCCGGCCGAAAACAAAGGGATAAAAACCCTTTTGTCTTCGGCCGGATGCCAAATTCAGTTGATTTTTAAATTATCGGCAGACGGATTATTTATCGCCGAGGAAGAAATTAAGCTTTTCCACAAGCTCGTCGCAATTGGCACCGTGAACCTCGCAGGCCTGCTCGATGCTCTCGCCCTTAGATGCGGGGCAGCCGAGGCAGTGCATGCCTATCTCGAAGAAAAACTGTGCGGTCTCGGGGTTAAAGTCCAAAACATCGCCTATAATTGTATCCTTTGTAACCTTCATATCCATTTTCCTTTCTGTTGATTGTTGTTTTTATTGTTCTAACTTATTTTTTTGACAATACTGACGTTACTTACTGTGCCGATCCGGCTGCCGGTTGGGACATGATATTCTTGAACATGGCGCCGTCCATCTTCTCGTTTTTAAAGAGGTATTCGGCAATCTCATGAAGCTTGCCCATGTTTTCGGTGAGTATTCTCTCGCAGCGCTGGGAAGCCTCCTCCACTATACGCTTTACCTCTTCGTCGATCTGAGCCGAGGTATGCTCCGAATAATGAGGAGACGAAGAAAAGTCGCGTCCGAGGAAAACCTCGTCATGATCCGAGCCGTAAACAATCGGTCCTATGCGGTCGCTCATACCGTACTTCATAACCATTTTACGGGCTATCTCGGTAGCACGCTTGAGGTCGTTGCCGGCGCCGGTGGTAACGTCGTTCTGGGTCAGCTTTTCGGCAACACGGCCGCCTAAAAGTGAGCAAATTCTCTCGTTAAGCTCGTTAAAGGAGGAATAATCCTGATCGTCGGACGGACGGTACATTGTATAGCCGCCGGCCTGACCTCTCGGGATAATCGAGATCTGATGAACCTCGTCCATATTCGGCAGAAAGTAGGAAACAACGGCGTGTCCCGCCTCGTGATAGCTCGTCATCTTCCTGTCGGATTCCTTGACAACGCGCGATTTTTTCTCAACGCCCATAACCACCTTTATTGTGGCCTCTTCAATAACCTCCTCGGTTATTGCCTTGGCGCCCTTTCGCGCGGTAAGCAGCGCCGCCTCGTTAAGAAGGTTTTCAAGGTCTGCACCGGTAAAGCCGGCGGTGGTCTTGGCAATCACCTTAAGATCAACGTCGGGCGCGAGAGGCTTGCCCCTCGAGTGGACCTTGAGTATCTCCTCACGTCCCTTTACGTCGGGATATCCGACCATTATCTGACGGTCGAATCTGCCCGGCCTCATTAAAGCCGGATCAAGTATATCCGAACGGTTGGTGGCCGCTATTACTATAACGCCCTCGTTCGAGCCGAAGCCGTCCATTTCAACAAGCAGCTGGTTCAGCGTCTGCTCGCGCTCGTCGTGCCCTCCGCCGAGTCCGGTTCCTCTTTGACGTCCCACGGCGTCTATCTCGTCGATGAATATAATGGCCGGGGAATTCTTTTTCGCCTGGTCGAACAGATCGCGTACACGCGAAGCGCCGACACCTACAAACATCTCAACAAAATCCGAACCGGATATTGAGAAAAACGGAACGCCGGCCTCGCCTGCAACGGCGCGCGCAAGCAAGGTTTTACCGGTTCCCGGAGGGCCTACAAGCAGCACGCCCTTGGGAATTCTGGCGCCCAGATCGTTATAGCGCTTCGGGTTTTTAAGAAATTCGACTATTTCGGAAAGCTCTTCCTTTTCCTCGTCCGCACCGGCAACGTCGGCAAAGGTGGTTTTGCGTGTGCTGTCGGCCGTCTTTTTGAATTTGGCCTTGCCGAAGCCTAAGGTTTTGTCCCCTCCGGCGGCTCCCATGCGCTTCATCATCATAAACCAGAACAGCACCAACGCTCCGAGCAGCACTGCGGTCGGCAGTACATTGACAAGCCAGGCTCCCTTGTTCACTTCGTAATTGTACTCGATTACGCTGTAAGAGGAGTTTTCGCCCTGCTCAATGGCCTGCTTGTTATGCTCCGATATAAACTCGCCGACATCGTTGTAGAATATTGTAACATCCGGAACATCGTACGTTTTTTTGTTGTTTTTGGATGTATCGTCCCCCTCGTAATACTCAAGATGTCCGCTTGAGATATTAAGGGTGAAATTTGTTATTTCGCCGCTGTATATCTTGTTGACTATCTCGTAGTATTTGGGCTTTTCATTCTGCTGTACCTGCCCGACCAGAACCATTACCGCTATTATAAGCGCCAACGGAACCGATATAAACAGTATGGCGTTTCGGATGTTTTTGTTCATCTTTCAGTTGACCGTACCTTTCTTTATCATCATGTCCGGAACAAGGCTTGACGCTTTGATCCCGACAGTATAATTACAACATAAATTCTAAAAACGCTCCCGTACAAAACAAACCGTCGTACAAAGATTATTATTTCTCATAAACCTCTCTTTTAAGTACGCCTATATAGGGAAGATTGCGATATTTTTCGTCATAATCAAGCCCGTATCCGACTATAAACTCGTCCGGAACGGTAAGGCCGACATAATCATATTTAACAGGAGTCACCCTGCGCTCGGGTTTATCAAGCAGAACACACAGCTTAAGGCTGTTCGGTCTTCTGACCTCAAGGATTTCGAGCAGGTGGCTAAGCGTCGTGCCGGAATCGAGAATATCCTCTATAACTATAACATCCTTACCCGTAATCGAACGGTCGAGATCTTTTCTTATTCTGACCGAGCCGGAGGTCTCGGTCCCTCCGCCGTAGCTTGACACCGACATAAAATCGGTCGTGCAATCGACGCTTATCCTCCTCATAAGATCGGCCATAAAAACGACCGAACCCTTTAAAATGCCTATAAGCACCGGTTCCTTGCCTTCGTAATCCCTGTTTATCTCGCCGGCAATCTTCTCAACTGCACTTTTTAACTGTTCTTCGGAAAAAAGCACCTTTTCAATTTCCTGTTTCATCATTCGTCCTCACTGTTATCTCATATATTTCCGAATTTTTATCCTTCGGTAACGCCCGTTTATCCGGACCTGCCGACTGCACCCATAAAACCCCGTCCTTATCGGCAATTACAATCTGCCTTGAACGGTCCTGAGGCTCTATTTTCTGTTCGCAAAACAGTTTTTTAAGGCTTTTGGTCACCGAGCGAGTATAAAGGGTTATCCTGTCACCCGGGCGTTTGTTCCTTATTACCAAGTCTTTCGATATTCTATCACAGCCGATTACATTATATAATAACAAATTGTTAATTTTTGCGCAACCTTTTTGTCCCGAATATTTTTCCAAATTAGACTTTTTTATCGTTACCGTCCCTACCGGAGTAACCGTTTCCCCCTCGCAAAACGGGAAGCAAAAGTCACCGATACCTCTGTTTTGTCCGGAAACTTGCTCCGGCAGACATACCCAAACCTTCTTCCCGTCACACTTAAATATCCTGCCAAAGCTCAGATTAACGCTTCCGCCGTTTATAACGGCATCGGCCGCCTCCTTTACACGAGAACTGTTCGCCTCGCTCCCGGAATTCTCGATAATCCGCACGACCGCCCTTAAAAGCAGCGCTTTATCAAGCCTTGAAAGCACCCTCGCCGAATAGACATTTTCCGAAATACATGCCTCATCAAGCGCTTTGCCGCACATGCCGGACAAAAAGCTTTCATCCAGAGCACAGCTCTCGCATAGGTTCTCAACTGCCGTTAAAAAGGCCGGATTTATAACCTTCAGCTGAGGAATCACCTCATGCCTTATACGGTTGCGCGAATATTCGATATCGGAATTTGTGCAATCGACGGCGTACTCTATACCGTTTTTTTCGCAGAATTCCTCTATATCCTCCCTCGCGCAAAGTATAAGCGGCCTTATTATATTGCCCCGAACCGGCGGAATTGAACACAAGCCTTTGAGTGATGAGCCTCTTGTAAGATTAAAAATAAGGGTCTCGGCCTTGTCAGACAGCGTGTGTGCGGTAGCGATCTTTCCGCCGTTTGCGCACTCATCAAAAAAATCGTAGCGTATGCGGCGACCGCATTCCTCTTCGCCGATCCCCATTCGTCGGCAAAGCTCCCTTACATCGGCTTTTTTTACCAAAAACGGTATTTTAAGCTCTTGGCAGTTTTTTCTGACAAGCTCCTCATCACCGTCCGCCTGCGCCCCGCGCAATCCGTGATTCACATGGCAGACCTTTAAGTCAAGCTCATATTCGTCCGCAAGGTAATAAAGGACGTACAAAAGGGTCATGGAATCGGCTCCGCCCGACACCGCCAAAACAACCCTGTCACCCTTTTTAAGCATCCCGTTTTCCTCTATCGCACGGCGGATCTTCTCTTCGGTTTTCCTCTCAATAAAAATATCAATATTCATATTCCAGCTCGGTTTCCACCGTCTCATACTTGAAATACTTACCGTTCCATTTAAGATCGACCACACCGGTAGCACCGTGACGGTTTTTGGCTATTATACACTGTGCCGTATCGGGCGCCGGAGCATCTGGATCATCGTTTTGCTGAGAATCGTCAACGCGGTAAAGCAGCATAACGATATCGGCGTCCTGCTCGATTGAACCCGATTCTCTAAGGTCGCTTAATTGCGGCGCTCTGGCCTTGCCCTGAACCGGCGTACGCGAAAGCTGCGAGCAGACCACTATCGGAATGTCAAGCTCCTTAGCCATGACCTTCAGCGCCCTTGTTATTTCACTTACCTGCTGTACGCGGTTGTCGGTGCGCTTATTGACCGGCTCTATAAGCTGCAAATAATCTATAAAAACAAGATCGACCTTATTGCGCCTTAATTTCGCCTTCATTTGAGGCACCGTTATGGCGGCGGTATCGTCAATAAAAATCTCGGTTTTGTAGAGATTGGCCGATGCGTTGGCGAGACGTTCCCATTCGTCGTCGCCGCTGAGTCCTCCCCAGCGGAGCTTTTGAGATTCTATGGCCGACTCGGAGGACAAAAGACGGGAAACCAGCTGTTCCTTTGACATTTCAAGCGAGAAAAAGGCCACACGCTTGCCCGAATTAACGGCCGCATTGCGCGCAATGTTAAGCGAAAACGAGGTTTTTCCGACACCGGGGCGCGCTCCGATTATAATAAGATCGGACCGGTTCATTCCGCCGAGCACCGCGTCTATTCCCGAAAGACCGAGCGGAATTCCGCGGCTGAGCTTTCTTACCTCGGGGTCGCTCAGGCTCGAAATTCTGCTGTTTTCGCTGGTTATTATCTGTTTTATCGGGGTAAGATTCGCAACATCCTTACCCTGTCTTATTTCAAAAATTCTTTGTTCGGCCGCATCTATAAGATCGGAGGCCGAAGCGGCTGCCTCCTGAGCCTGCTCCACCGTCTGGCGGCCGGCGCGGATAAGCGAACGTATATAGTACTTTTCAAGCACCGTATCGGCGTACGATTTTACATTCTCGACCGACGGCACTATCTGAGCAAGCCTTGTAAGATATTCCTTTCCTCCGGCCGTTTCGTATTCGCCGGTGGAACGGAGCTCCTCGAGCAGCGTTACGGGATCTATCGGCCTCGCCGACGAAAACATGGTATACATCGCGCTGAAAATGGCGCTGTGCTGGGGGAGATAAAAATGCTCCGGACGTAACTGCTGAACCCCGTCGCTTGTAATACAGGACGGATCAAGCAATATCGCACCGAGCACCGATTGCTCGGAATCAAGGCTGTACGGCATACTAAGCCCCTCAAAAGTATTTTCATATTCCGCCATGTAAAACATCCCTTCCGTAAAAACACAACTGTATACTTATATACATTATAATAATGTATCACAAGCGAACAACCGTGTCAAGAAAACATACCCGTCCGTTAACTTCCGGAGTGTACTACTGTCGGGAATACGGCTTTTCGGACGGATTTTTCGCAAATAATACTCCGTGCCGATGATACAGGGTGAAATAAGACGGTATTTACGGGACAATAATTCGCTCAGAGTGTCACGCTCGGTTCGCGATACTGCCTATCACGCCATGAGGGCAAAGGAGGAACTGCAAAAGATCATGCAAAGAGAACCGACCGTCGACGAAATCGCGGCAAAGCTCGGAATCAAGCGCGCGCAGGTCGTATCGGCACTCGAAAGCATTGTCGAACCCGTCTCGCTTTACGAGCCGGTATATTCGGACGGCGGAGACACCATATACGTCGTCGATCAGGTCAGCGACAAAAACGACGACCGCAACTGGATAGACGAAATAAACCTAAAGCAGTCGGTAAGTGCTTTGAGCGATCGCGAAAAACGAATACTTTCCTCCCGTTTTCTCTCGGGTAAAACCCAGACCGAGGTCGCCGAAGAAATAGGAATATCCCAAGCCCAGATAAGCCGACTTGAGAAGAACGCTATCGCAAAGATCACCGAATGATTCTTAAAAATCATACTTTTGAATTCGTTAGTATTTTTAAGAAAATGGGAGATTTTTTAAGAATTAACCCCGTTAAATATATTTTTTATCCAAAATCGCTTGACATCGGTTTTTCGGTGTGTTATCATCTTTTTCGCACTACAAATGTAAATGAAGAATTTATTGGAGGTAACACACAATGTCCACTTTTATGCCTAAAGCGGCCGATATTGACCGTAAATGGTATGTATTGGATGCCGCCGGCAAGCCGATGGGACGCGTTGCTACCGTTGCAGCCGAGCTGCTCCGCGGTAAACGCAAGCCCATATTCACTCCGAATGTTGATTGCGGCGACCATGTCATCATCATAAACGCCGACAAGGCGGTTCTCACCGGCAGAAAGCTTGATGAGAAATATTACAGACGTCACACCGGTTACATCGGTCATCTTAAAGAAATCAAGTACCGCACCCTTATGAGCACCCGCCCCGAGCTTGCAATGGAGCTCGCCATCAAGGGCATGGTGCCCGATAACACCATCGGACGTGCCGCTCTTACAAGACTTCGCGTCTATTCCGGCACCGACCACAAGCACGCGGCCCAGAAGCCCGAAGCTTATTCACTTTAAGGGGAGGTACTTAACAGATGTTTGAAAGCAAACCTTACTTCTACGGCACCGGCCGCAGAAAGAGTTCCGTTGCCCGTGTCCGCGTTTACAACGGCACCGGTAAAATAACCATTAACGATCGTGACATCGACGATTACTTCGGCCTTGAAACCCTTAAGCTCATCGTTCGTCAGCCCCTTAACGCCACCGGCACCGAGGGCAAGTTTGACATTGTTTGCCGCGTAGGCGGCGGCGGAGTTACCGGCCAGGCCGGCGCTATCCGTCACGGACTTTCCCGTGCCCTTTTACAGTATGACGAGGCCCTTCGCCCCGCCCTTAAAAAGGCCGGCTTCCTTACCCGCGATCCGAGAATGAAGGAGCGCAAGAAGTACGGCCTCAAGGCTGCTCGTCGCGCACCCCAGTTCTCAAAGAGATAGTTTTCATCTCTCTTCAAATCTATACTCAAAGCGCAAAAGAACCCCGAAGCCATACGGTTTTCGAGGTTCTTTTTTATATGCATTTTCATAACGGGACAGCACACTGCCGCACTTTTGCTTCTTTATTTTTTTACTTCCCGCTTTTGATTTTTAACGTCATTCGCCCGACCTTTTGCAAACATCAAAAAGCTTATAATCGACCGCTTTCTTAAATTCACTCGGACTCATTTCTATTTGCAGTCCGAGCTTTCCTCCGCTGAAAAATATCGTATCAAGCCCTACAGCACTTTCGTCAAGCACCGTTACAAACTGCTTTTTCATTCCTATCGGCGAACAGCCGCCGTGAATATAACCGGTAAGGGGTAAAAGCTCGCGGTTTTTTATCATCTCAATGCTTTTTTCGCCGACTGCACGGGCCGCCTTTTTAAGGTCAAGCTCATTTCCTGCCGGCACCATAAATACATAATGCTCGCCGGACCTGCCGACCGTTACAAGGGTTTTAAAGACCTTTTCTCCCGGAATGGAGAGCATCGCCGATATTTCGGTCGCGCTAAGCGCGGTAGGACACTCAAACGACAAAACCGAAAACTCAAGCTTCATCGCCGTTATGTGCCTTACGGCATTGGTTGTATCGGCTGATTTTTTGGCCACTTTAAACCCTTCTTTCGCAAAAATACTGCTTCATTAACTATCTTGCAAAATTGCTTTTGCCTCTTTGATATTAATCCTTGCTTTGTGTCCATGTTTTTCTAAAAGGCTCAGTAAATTCGCTCCATTAACCAATTGCAGCGGTTTACCCTTCGCAAACTCATACGCGTCATTCCCGTAATTTGAAGTAGTCACGAGAATACCTTTCAGTCGGTCGAACAGCCGTGCAAAAACAAGCGAACAGGCAATCGAAAATACCGATTATTCGAACTCGACGGTTGCCGGGGGCTTGTCGGTAACGTCATACAGCACCCGGCTGACCGAACCTACCTCGGTGGTAATCCGCCTCGAAACGGTGCGCAAAAGCTCAAACGGCAGCTCGGCAAATTCGGCGCCCGATGCATCGTTTGATATAACCGCCCTTAATGCGACGGTGTATTCGCTGGTCGTATGTCCGTTTCGAATACCGGTCGAGCGTGTGTCGGTTATAACGGCGAAAAACTGCGTGAGATTTTTAGCCGCCGGGCTGTTTTCGACCTCCTCACGGAAAATGGCGTCGGCCTCGCGCAGGATGTCAAGCCTTTCCTTGGTTATAACGCCGATACACCTTGTAGCGAGTCCGGTCGAGGGGAAGGGCTGGCGCGAAAGCATGCTTTCGGGCAGATTAAGCAGTCTTCCGACCGCTTTGACCTCGTCGCGAAGGAGCATTTTTAAAGGCTCGATGATTCCCTTGAAATCGCATCCGCCCGACGAAAAGCCGATCCGGCTTATAATGGATGAATCAAATCGGCCGTTCGATACCGAAAGCTCGGAATATGTAGTTCCCTTTACAAAATAGGCCGTAGAGGTATGCTTTGAGGCCTCCTTGCCGAACAAGGCGACGTATTCCTCCTCGACAATACGGCGTTTTTTTGCAGGATCGCCCACGCCGAGCAGTTTATAAAGAAATCTTGTTTCGGCATTTATACGGCAAAAGGTCATGTTATGATCGGAAAAGGCCTTTACAAGCTCGGTGTCCTCATGCTTGCGCATAAGTCCGTTGTTAATGTATATACATATAAGCTGTTCGCCGACCGCCTTCGAAAGCAATGCCGCCGCAACCGAGGTCTCAACGCTGCCCGAAAGGCCGAGCAGCAGCCTTTCGTCCTTTATTTCGTTTTTAATTTCATCCGTTACTTCCTCAATGTAGCCCTCAACCGACCAGTCGCATATAAAGCCGCAGCTGGATTTTAAAAAGGCGTTAAGTCCGTTTTTGCCCATTCCGCCCATAAGCGCCGATACCGAAACCGGCGTTCCGGCACCGACCTCGAGCACCGGTATGCCTATGGATGACAGCCACGGCGTTTTTTTGGCCCGTTCGTCCGGGACGTCTATACAGTCGCCGGTAACGATAATTCCGAGCGGTTTTTCGTTCTCTATGGCCTCCTGTCCTCCCGAAAACGGCACAATGAGGCTGAAAACGCCGCAGTCGCGCACCGCCTGGGCGACGCTCTGGGCAGACGTTCCGCCTAAATTTATGACTATAAGCTTCTGATGCTCCATAATATCCCTGCCTAATTTAAATTTAAAAGCAACTTTACAGTAATATAATGCCACTTTAATTATCAAAAAGCAAGTTTTATTTTCCGCCGGACAAAAAAATGCACCCGCTTCACCGCAAAACAAGCGATTCTTTCGGGTGCACAAAAACACGGGTTTGCTCATATAAAGCTTATTCCCCGAAAAGCACAATCTTTCCGGCTGAAAGGGTGGCCGGCATATCGATAAGCCGCTGATTTGACGAGCCGCGAAAACGCAGCGATATATCGTAAAGAGACTGATCGAATCTTCCGTCAACCAGCACATCGATACTCCCGAGCAGCTCGTCGGTATATTTGGTCCTGGGATATGCTCCGTCGGTTTTTAGTTCCTCAAACGTAAAGCCGGAAAAGACCCATATATTCTTTTTTGGATATTCGTCCCTTACCCTTTTAATAAGCTTTAGCACGTCGGGCTGATTAGCCGGCTCGAGCGGCTCCCCCCCGAGCACCGAAAGACCGTTTATATATCCCGGCTCAAGCAGCCTTAAAAGCTCGTTTTCGGTATCATTTGTATATGGCTTGCCGTAATTAAAATCCCACGTTTCGGGCTGAAAGCAGTTTTTGCAGTGATTGGTACAGCCCGAAACGAATATCGACACACGAACGCCCTCGCCGTTTGCAATATCACAGTTTTTTATATTGCCGTAGTACATATTTATCGTGCCTTTGTCCTTTAAAAAATAATGTTTTTACAGATGAAGCACCCGTTCCTTTATCTCCTGGGTGCGACCCTGATTCCAGAACTGTGTTCCGATGTATCCGCAGGTTCGCCTTGCGACGTTCATTTTATCCTGATCGGTATTGCCGCATTTCGGGCACTTCCAGATGAGCTTGCCTTCCTCTTCGACGATCTCTATCTCGCCGTCGTATCCGCAAACCTGGCAGTAATCCGACTTGGTGTTAAGCTCGGCATACATTATGTTATCGTAAATAAACTTCATGACCTGAAGGACCGCCTCAAGGTTATTCTGCATATTCGGAACCTCAACATAGCTTATTGCTCCGCCGGTCGAAAGATGCTGGAACCTTGCCTCGAATTTCAGCTTGTCAAAGGCGTTTATCTCCTCGGTTACATGGACATGATAGCTGTTGGTAATATAGCTCTTATCGGTAACGCCCTTAATTATGCCGAATCTCTTTTGCAGGCATTTTGCAAATTTATAGGTCGTCGATTCAAGCGGCGTGCCGTATATGCCGAAGCCGATGTTGGTGTTTTTCTTCCACTCGTTGCAGGCGTCGTTCATATGCTGCATTACCGAAAGGGCAAAATCGGTGGCCTCGGGGTCGGTATGACTCTTTCCCGTCATATACTTTACACATTCGTAAAGTCCGGCATAGCCGAGGCTTATGGTCGAATACCCGCCGTAAAGCAGCTTGTCGATGGTCTCGCCCTTTTTGAGCCTTGCGCAAGCGCCGTACTGCCAAAGTATTGGCGCCGCGTCGGACAGCGTCCCCTTAAGACGATTATGTCTGCACATAAGCGCGCGGTAGCAAAGATCCAGCCGCTCGTCAAACACCTGCCAGAATTTATCAAAATTTCCGCCGGACGACAGCGCGACATCCACAAGATTAAGGGTAACAACCCCCTGATTGAACCGGCCGTAAAACTGATATTCGCCCTTTTCGTTTTTCCACGGCGAAAGATTCGAACGGCAGCCCATAACCGGGAAACAGTTGCCCTCTTTGTATTCCTTCATCTTCTTTTCGGAAATATAATCGGGAACCATGCGCTTGGCCGTACATTTGGCCGCCAGCTTGGTAAGATAATAATACTTCGAATCCTCGTGGATATTATCCTCCTCAAGCACGTAAATAAGCTTCGGGAAGGCCGGCGTTACCCATACACCCGACTCGTTTTTGACCCCCTGATAACGCTGGGCAAGGGTCTCCTCTATTATAAGTGCGAGATCCTGTTTTTCCTGCTCGTTTTTGGCCTCACCCAGGTACATAAACACCGTCACAAACGGAGCCTGTCCGTTGGTTGTAAGCAGGGTCACCACCTGGTACTGTATGGTCTGTATTCCGCGTCGGACCTCCTCGCGCAGGCGCTTTTCGACCATTCTGTCAAAATGGCCGGCATCTATTTTTGCTCCGGCCTCGTCGAGCTCATCCTTCATCTGCCGGCGGATCTTTTCGCGGCTGACCTGTACAAAGGGAGCAAGGTGGGCAAGGGATATCGACTGTCCTCCGTACTGATTGGAGGCTACCTGAGCGATTATCTGGGTTGCGATATTGCAGGCGGTCGAAAAGCTGTGCGGCCGTTCGATAAGGGTTCCGGTTATAACCGTTCCGTTTTGCAGCATATCCTCAAGATTTACAAGGTCGCAGTTGTGCATATGCTGAGCAAAATAGTCGGTATCGTGAAAGTGAATTATGCCCTCCTCATGAGCCTTGACGATATCGGGCGGCAGCAGTATACGCTTGGTTATATCGCGGGAGACCTCTCCGGCCATATAATCGCGCTGGGTCGAATTTACGGCGGGATTTTTGTTGGAATTCTCCTGCTTTGCCTCCTCATTGCAGCACTCTATAAGGGTCAGAATCTTGTCATCGGTGGTATTGCTTTTTCTGACCAGAGAACGGGTATACCGGTAGGTTATATAAAGCTTTGCAACCTCAAAGGCCCCGTGCGCCATTATCTGGTTTTCCACCATATCCTGTATTTCCTCAACGCCGGGCGAGCGGTTCATTTTTTCGCACGAAAGCTCCACCGCCTGAGCAATACGCTCTATTTGCAGCGGTGTCATCCGAACGGCTTCCTCTGCCGCATCATTAGCCTTTGATATGGCCGCAATTATCTTCCCTATGTTAAAATCAACTTCCGAACCGTTACGTTTTATAACCTTCATTTTCTCCTCGTGCCTCCGCCTTTTTTCTCGAATTCTATATCTATATATTGTAAATTATATCGCTACATGTAATTATAGCACACTATATATAGGTTTGCAAGACACATTTATAATATTATTTCTTTTTGCCGTATTTTCCTTTTCATCGCCCTGACAGCGCCTTTAAATACACCGGACTCAAACCGACGCCATTCGTCCTTTTCGCGCCGCTTGCAACGGCGTCAGACATCTGCTATAATAAACACAAATTCCATTATTAAAATGTAAAATACCGTTTTAAAAGGTGATATAAATGGCTTTAAAAAACAAAAGCAGTTTTAGTGATATCTATGACCTTCTGATAAAAAAAGAGGCGACCCTCGCGGTTACCGGACTCGGATATGTCGGAATGCCCATTGCCGTCGCCTTTTCGGAAAAAATAAATGTAATAGGCTTCGACTGCAACGAAAAAAAAATCGGTTTGTACCTTGACGGAAAGGATCCTACCGGCGAGGTCGGCGAAGAAAAAATAAAAAAATGCAGCGCGGCCTTTACAAGCGATCCGAAACGCCTTAAAGAGGCGCTGTTCCACATTGTAGCGGTTCCCACTCCGATACACGGCGACCACACGCCCGATCTGACCCCGGTTGAAAAGGCGTCGGTCACGATAGGAAAAAATCTCCGCCCGGGGAGCATAGTAATGTACGAATCGACCGTTTATCCGGGAGTTACACAGGATGTCTGCGTGCCCATTCTCGAACGCGAATCGGGGCTTAAATGCGGAGTCGATTTCAAGGTAGGATATTCACCCGAGCGCATAAATCCCGGCGATAAGGTCCATCGTCTCGATACCATAACAAAGATCGTCTCCGGAATCGACGAAGAGACCCTCGACATCGCCGCGAAGGTTTACGAAATAGTCGTTAAAGCCGGCGTTTACCGTGCCGAATCAATAAAGGTCGCCGAGGCGGCGAAGGTCATCGAAAACAGTCAGCGCGACATTAATATCGCATTCATGAACGAGCTTTCCATAATGTTTAACCGCATGGGGATCGACACCCGCGCCGTACTCGCCGCTGCCGGGACAAAATGGAATTTCCTCAAGTTCTATCCGGGACTTGTCGGGGGACACTGCATAGGGGTCGATCCGTACTATCTGACCTATCGCGCCGAGGCGCTCGGGTATCATTCTCAGATAATCCTCGCCGGACGAAGAGTAAATGACGACATGGGACGCTACGTCGGCCAAAGCTGTGTCAAGGCGCTTATCAAGGCCGAAAAACGGGTCAAGGATGCAAGGGTAGCGGTCCTCGGAATAACCTTTAAGGAAAACTGCCCGGACACAAGAAACAGCAAGGTAATAGACGTTATAAGCGAGCTCAAGGAATACGGAATAACCCCTATGATCTTTGATCCGATAGCCGATAAAAACGAGGCAAAGGCGCTTTACGGCATTGATTTTTGCGAAAAAAACGACTTAAAAAATCTTGATGCCGTAATCATTGCCGTTGCACATAGCGATTTTTCCGATATAGAAAAAATCTCACTGGATTCCATGTATGTGCCCGGCGAAAAACGGGTTCTGCTTGATATTAAGGGAATCTTCGACCGGCACGAATTTGAAAATGCCGGATATGTATACTGGCGGCTGTAACGGAGCATCTTTTAAAAAAATCAACCGTAACATACCGTAACAAATAATAGTGCAGCCGCAACCATCAGAATGCCATACAACATCCCCGCCGGCCGCAAACAAAGTTAAAAATCCGCAATGACAAAGGGAGCCGAAAATGGGCAACACACACCGCTTTGACGGCAAGAGTAAAATTTACGACGCCGCCAGACCCAAATACAACGAAAAGCTTTTTGATTTTTTCGAAAATACACTCGGTATACGTCATGGCGCTGTTTTTGCCGATATAGGCTCCGGCACCGGAATTTTTTCCGAACAGCTTTTAAACCGCGGCTACAGGGTGTTCGCCATTGAGCCGAACTCCGACATGCGCAAAACGGCCGAGGAAAAGCTGTCGAAAAATCCGGATTTCACATCGGTTAACGGCGAGGACTGCAATATGAACCTGCCGGACAATACAGCCGAGTGTATTACCGCCGCACAGGCTTTTCACTGGTTTGATCCGGCTGCTTTTAAAAAGGAATGCCGCCGCGTGTTAAAACCAAACGGCAAGGTAATAATCATCTACAATTCACGGGATGTAAACGCCGAATGCACAAGGGCTCTGGCCGATCTGCACAATGAATACTCACCCGATTTTCACGGCTTTTCAAACGGCATAAGCGACGAAAAATGCAAAAGCTTTTTTGCCGGAAAATGCAGTATATTCAGCGCCGACAACAGCCAGACCTACACAAAACAATCTTATATAAACCGGGTGCTGTCTTCGTCTTACGCATTAAAGCCGGAGGACAGCCGGTACGAAGAATACATCCGGAAGATAGGCGGATTGTTCGACGAATTCTCAGTTTCGGGACAGCTTACGGTACCGGTGTATACCCTTGCATACGCCGGGAAGGTATAGCGCGCCTGCCGGGTTGCAATATTTCTTTTACAACTTTGCATTGCCATTCCTTTGACTATCTCATTCGCCGTCTCGCTTACCTTTTTTTCTTTTTATTCCGTTTATTTTTTATTTGTCACGCTGCATTTTTCTCTTGTTTATCCTAATCCGCTTTATTCTCCGCATTTCTTATTTTCCGGATATCAACCGGTTTTTCGCCTCATTTTCCGCTCATCATATTTGAACATAAGACAAAATCCGCCGCACCTCGGACGACATTTGATTTTTAAACCGAATTTTTAATTTATAATTCAAATCCCAAGCCACGCTTCGGGACACAATATCCCAAAACACAAAAACATTGCAAAAAAGCTTTACAGGGCGACCTATCCTTAAAGCAAACATGCTTATCCGACTCCGCCCAACCGCAAGCTTTATTTTTATACACACCAACCGTTGCAAGCCGATTTCGATACCGGCTTACGGCGGTTTTATTTTTGCTTTACTCTCAAAAAAATCCTGTAAAACGAATTACGCACAAACAGCAAACGCCGGATATTCGCACGTCAAAGCTAAACCCATCGCCGACACTGTAACTTGTATTCCCGTAAATTACGGCAAAAAATCTTTTTAATTTTCTCAAAAAAACACTTGATATTTCAAAACTACTGAATATAATATAGTAGTGGATAATAAATCATAAAACAAAAAAGGAGGGATCGCACATGGGTATTCAGTACAAAAAGGGCGTGCTTGAATTATGCGTGATGGCGCTGCTGAAAAAGCGCGACTGTTACGGATACGAAATTTCGGATACGCTCTCAAAAAAAATAAACATATCGGACGGCACGGTATATCCGATTTTGAGAAAGCTCAAGTCCGACGGACTTTTAAAGGTTTATTTGCAGGAGGAAAGCGGCGGCCCGCCGCGCAAATATTACTCTCTGACCGAGCTCGGAGCCGAAACCTTTGAAACCGACCGCAAGGAATATCTTTCGTTTGCCGAATCCGCAAGAAAATTATTGGAGGAGTAAAAATGACACAGAAAGAATTTATCGACGCCCTCGAAGCTCATCTCAAATACGAGCATGTAAGCGATATTGAGGATATAATCGCCGAATATAATCAGCACTTTGCTTTCAAGCTCACTGACGGCTACACCGAGGAGGAAATATGCACAAGGCTCGGCGATCCCTCGCTTATAGCCGAGCAATATTGCGACTCTGACGACACCTCCGCCGAAAAATCCGCCAAAAACAGCACGGGCAAAAGCCGGCTGACGGCCCTCGGTCTTTATATAGCCGATTTCTTTGTCGGAATTTTCTATATATTGCTGTTTGCGTGGGAAATAGTCATGTCGGCTTTGGTCGTCGCTTTTGCAGCGGTTGCGATCGGACTTTTTATTAATGTAAGAAGCTCGGTATTCGCTCTCATCCCCTCGATGCCGTACCATTGCGCCTTTATTTTCGCTTCGATGTTTTCGGCGCTCAGCATACTGACCCTTATGGGCAGCATTTATTTCTTCGCCTTTATAAAGCAGCTTATGCGGTCATGGGCGCGTTTTCACAAAAATACCCTTTCGTCTTTATCCGGCGGTAAGGCCCTGCCGTCGGTCTCCCCTTACCCGACCTTCGCCCCTAAAACCAAACGGATTATCAGAAGAATATCGCTTATAAGCGCGGTTATATTCTCCCTGTGCTTTATAGTCGGCTTTATTGCCGGTGTGATCTCGGCCGGCAGCGTAGGATTCTGGCATGCGTGGAACTGGTTTGTGTAATAAATCCGCACTCTCGAAAAACCGCCATATGCTTAAACCTCGCTTTTGATGAATAATCGGACCGCTTAAAGCCCGTCGCCCCAATTGTTCCTGCTATTTATTTTTACAAACCGCTTGAATATGAGCCGTATTTGTTGTATATTATAAATTAGATGGCGGAGTTTTATCCGCCGGATTTATACAAGGGGGCGTAAAGGCTTCGACGGGGATCTTGAAGCAGAATAAGCGAGCAGCGTTGCGGACACGCTTTAAACGCCGTAACCTTAAAAATAAACGACAACAATACTGTTGCCT
This sequence comes from uncultured Eubacteriales bacterium, assembly GCA_934444365.1. GTDB lineage: Bacteria > Bacillota > Clostridia > Oscillospirales > Acutalibacteraceae > CAKSCM01. The sequence continues at coordinate 42,877 of CAKSCM010000015.1, forward strand.
ACGCAGCCTAATTAGGCTGCCGTTCCTTGGCCGGGAGTACCGCGGCCTGTCAAGGGGCGTCGATTTAGCGGTGAACGTGAACCGGATGTTTGCTTTGGCGTCGGTCATGAATTAAAAGCTATATACACCGTGAGCCTGCCTGCCGGCGCACGGATGTATGAATTTTAAAAGACAGGATGCGCTCGGAGAAGGTTGTGTGAATAGGTTTTCGGACAGGGGTTCGATTCCCCTCGCCTCCACCAAATTACTGAAAAGCCGCTTATTTAAGCGGTTTTTCGTTTTTTATCCACGAAAAATCCACGAATTTTCGTGGGCTTTTCCCCATTCAAAAAGAAAAACACCCCGTTAAAAGCGGCAACTTTCAACGGGGCCAAAAGGAGGAAAACAGATTGTCATTTTTTAAGGTCGGCCGGGTTTTATCGGCCGGCATTTTTTTATTTATGTGCCGTCTGATTTAAATACTTATCAAGCTTATCCTTTGCAATCGGTACGGTGTGGTTACACCCGAGTTGCAAAAGACCGTCGAGGCAAGCCGAAAGGACAAAACAAATAAGCGTGTTTTCTTCCTTAAGCTGTCTTATATCCGTGCTCTGCTGCTCTTGCTTTAAGTACCATTTTATCAAAGCTACCGCAAACCCTATTATCGTGCCGGCGGCGACTATAATTGAGGCAATTCGGAGAATTATATCGATCATACCTTCCCCACCGCCTTTTTAAGCACATTCAGCGCGTCGGTGGCGGATATCTTGCCGTCACGGTCGAGATCGTATCGCCACATTTCAACCTCGTCGGCTTTCTTTTTATCGACGGATATCTGTAAAGCCTTCAGCGCGTCGTTCGCCGTGTAGGTGTGAGGATCCTTGTATTCCCGGCCGAAGTATTCGCAAAGGCCCTTTGTCGTTTGTACGGCGATCGCCTCCATATTATCATGGAACCACTTCGCGTCCTCGTAGTTGTCATGGAAAACATGCTCCTCATAATAAGCGGTCGCCTTTGTGCTTTTCAGTTCGTAAAGATCGGTGCGCTGTGACAGGCTTATCGGCTCGGAATATATCTCTCCCCGGCGCCGCATGAGTATTTCGGCCAGCCACATGGCATTCTTTGACCCCGGAAAGATTATTGGTCTGTAGCCGCGTACAGAGCCGTTTGCGGCGTTTGTGTGGGATATGTAATGAACATCCGCACCCCAGTTGTTGGAATCGGCAACGGCCTTTTTCATAAGAGCCGTACCGTCCTCGTTGCTCATAGGTGTGCGCCTGGTCCCTCTCATGGTATCCATGCCGTTGTACCACAGATAAAGCTGCAAGATATCAAGATAGGCGTTGTTGTGGGTTGTCTCTTCGCAACCGCTTATAGCACACGGATTCATCCTGTGATATGCCGGGGAAAGATAGATTTTCTCACTCATCGAGCTTAACCTCCTTTACCTCGGGAAGTCCTGCAATGCTTGTAAGCACCGAGAGTATGCCGGCGAGCAGCGAGGCTGATACAACAACGCGCCAGTCTACCGCCGAGATAATAACGGCCGAGGTGCCGATTGTCGCGACCGCCGTCTGCGCGATTGTCTTTACCGCCCTGACCGCCGCTGCCTTTAACCACTGTTTGACTTTTTTCATTTTAATACGCTCCTTTAATTTTTTACCATGCCCAGCACTTGTAAGTGCCCCCGTAGACAAATATACCGGGGTCGGTATCGCCGATAGTAAAGGTTACGTC
>CAKSCM010000016.1 GCA_934444365.1 uncultured Eubacteriales bacterium
CAAGCCTCATTCCGGCAAGCCTCATTCCGGCAAGCCTCATTCCGGCAAGCCTCATTCCGGCAAGCCTCATTCCGGCAGAGACCTTGATGTGTGCGGCGTTGATTTATCGCAATTCTTTCGGTTTTGTCGCCTGCTCTAAAATACGCTGCACGGCCCCGCCCCGGCGAACATTTTACCTTATAAAATCCGGCGCATTACCACTACTCTGCACAATTTAAGCCTCGTCGTGCAACGTTGCTTATACCTGCTGTTACGGCCTTTTGCCCCACAGCTCCCCGTTTATTCTATTCTATTAATGTTCATTGTTTCAGCTTATACCTGATTCCTTTTAAAAACCGCAATGATTGAAAAACGCCGTTTACGGCCTTGTTCGGAGAAAAAAATGAGAAATGTTTTTATCGTTAATCCAAATGCCGGTAAGCCCGGCCGCGCCGCTGCTTTGTGCGAGCATATAAGATCCCGGTTTTCCGAGATCGGCGGAAAATATAAAATACATATAGCAAAAAACCGGTCGGACGGCAGGGAGCTCGCATTACAGGAGGCCTCAAAGGGCGACGAGGTCCGCATTTTCGCGTGCGGCGGAGACGGAACGGCATTTCATGTTTTAAACGGAATGACAGGGTTTGAAAATGCGGCGCTCGGGATAATTCCGTGCGGAACGGCCAACGATTTTATAAAGTATTTCGGCGAGAAATCGCACGACATATTTTCGGACATAGGCGCTCAGCTCAGCGGCTGTGTGCGTCGGGTTGACGCCGTAAAGGCGCTCGGCCAGTATGCGCTCAATCAGTGCTCAATAGGTATGGACGCCGACGTGTGCGCCAATAAGGACAGATTTTCGCGGCTTCCGCTTATCGAAGGTCAGGCGGCCTATATAATGTCGCTGTTTTACTGCTTTTTGAGCAGCATTAAAAACCGACTTACAATACAAATTGACAAATCCGAGCCGGTAACCGGCGATTTTCTTTTTGCCGTAGCGGCCAACGGGAGGTATTACGGCGGAGGATTTAAAAGCGCTCCGGATGCGATTTTGGACGACGGGATGATCGACTGCCTGGCCATCGACAGCGTTTCGCGCCTTAAAATCGCCTCATTGCTTAAATGCTATACGCGCGGAGACCATGTCGGAAAACCGTTTTGCCATTTAAAAAGGGGTAAGCGCATGACCGTAACGGCAAAAAAAGAAACGGCCGTAAACATGGACGGAGAGGTCTATATGACCAAGGAGGTAACCTTTGAGGCGGCGCCGAATGCCGTCAGACTGGTCGTTCCCAAGGGATGTGAGGACGCGCCCTTTGCCAATAAGCCGAAAACGGTAAAATAATAGAACCGGGAGCTGCATTTGGATAATGCTATAAACATGAACATTCTTTTTTATGCAGTATAGCTAAAATAGTTGTTCATATATTGTTCAATTATGAGGAAACGGGTCAGTGGCACAAAAAAACATTGACTTTACGCCTCGGATTATGTAAAATTACTATACTATCGCTTATTGTGCGTTGGTATGACCAGACAACGTGTACGACCGGAAAAAACAATGCTCAGAGCAACGGTTTTATGTGGGCCGTTGTGCTGATGCGAGCCCGCCGTAGATTTTAATTCAGCGTGCGGGCTGATTGGTTTTTTAGGGAGCGTACAATTTACAACAGCGGAAAGGGCAACATGAAAATGAAATTTACACATCGAATATTATCGTTTTTGCTTGCGGCGGTGTTGACAGTGGGAGTCGCCGCATCTGCCGTGGCGGCAGAGCCTGCTGAGGAGGCGGCTTCTGCTCCGGAATCGTCTGCTGCCGGTGTAACCGAGAGTGCAAACCCGGCTGATACGGCATCCGATACGGCTGCGAGCACATTTTCGCGTTTTTCGTATCACGAGTACAGCGCCATACACAGTGATGCTCAGCCGGCTTCGGCAAGGGTCACCATTGACGCTTCGAGCTATACCTCTGCCAATGAGGGAGTAATGGTGTACGACGGAGCCGATACCTTCCTTACCGACAGCTCCAGGGTCGGCAAATCGATACTCACCAGTGAGGCGTCCTACGTTGAATGGACGGTTGAAATTCCGCAGACCGGGCTTTATGTAATGAACCTCGACTACTACACCGTTAACATAGCGGGTCAGGCCGAGTTCGAGAGCAAGGGAAGCGACATAGAGCGTTCGATTTTTATAGACGGAGAGCAGCCCTTTACCGAGGCTGCCGGTGTTGCCCTGCAGAGAAAATTCATTGACAGGGAAGAAATACAGCAGGATATTTACGGCCACGACATACGTCCCGAAAGCGAGGAGGTAAATTGCTGGCTCAATTCAGACTGTCATGACGCCAGCGGCGTTTTCGGCGGTCCGTTTGAATTTTACCTTACCGCCGGTACTCACCGTATCGCTTTCAAAGCGGTAAAGGAGCCGGTCGTTTTAAACCGTATAACCCTTTATTCCCCCGACGAGCTGCCGACCTTCGCCGAGGCGATGGCCGATTATGAGCAAAAGGGCTATAAGAAGGTAACCGGCGTTGATCCCCAGCGCGTTCAGGCCGAAAATCCGAGCTCCAAATCGTCGAGCACACTTTATGCCTCGTACGACCGCGGATCGGCCGCCATGGAGCCCGCTTCCTTTGATGTTATAAAGCTCAACCAGATTTCGTCCTCACAGTTCAGCAGCGCATACCAGTGGGTCGAGTGGACCGTTAACGTCCCCGAGGCCGGACTGTACAAGATTTCAACAAGATTCCAGCAGACCACACGCGACGGCTCCTTCTGTAACAGGGCTGTTTACATAAACGGAAAAATTCCTTACGAAGAGGCAAAATTCGTCCGCTTCAATTACGACAGTTCGTGGCAGGTCGACAATTTTAAGACGACCTCCGGCGAGGATATGTGGTTCTACCTTGACAAGGGCGACAACACCATACGCCTTGAGGTATCGCTCGGCGAGTTTGCCGATGCGGCCAGCCGCGTTGAAGAACTGGTTTACGATCTTAACCAGTGCTACCGTGAGATCGTTCAGATAACCGGTACGGTTCCCGACGCTTTCCGCGATTACAAATTCCGCACCCTTATTCCGGGCACCATCGAGGTTCTCACCTCCTCTCTTACCGAGTTAAGACAGCTTAAAGAGGATATCGAAGCCTTCACCGGACAAAACGGATCGCTCCTTTCTACATTTGATACACTTATAAACGACCTTGATTCCATGGCCAACAAGCCGACCACAATCGCCAAGAAACTTGAGAGTTTTAAAACCAATCTCGGCTCGCTCAGTACCTGGCAGCTTAATATTACCTCTCAGCCGATAAGCTTCGACTGGGTCGAGGTTATGCCTGCCGACGCCGAGCTGCCCAAGGCCAACGCAGGATTCTTTAAGTCCTTCGGATTCCAGTTCAGGATGTTCATTGCATCCTTCTATATGGATTACAACAATGTCGGAATTACCAAGAAGAATTCCTCGGAAGATAACGAGGAGGACAAAAAAGAGGTTACCGTCTGGGTTGCAACCGGACGCGACCAGTTCGCCATAATCCGCCGCCTTATAAACAACAACCAGTCAGACACGCTCGACGGAGTAAACGTAAACCTTCAGCTTGTTGCCGCCGGAACCCTTTTGCCGTCGGTGCTTGCCGGAACGGGACCGGATGTTTCGCTCCAGTCGGCTAATACCGATCCGCTTAACTACGCAATACGTAATGCGGTTATCGATCTTACACAGTTTGATACATATGACGAGGTTTCAAAACGGTTCAATAAAGAAGCGCTTGTGCCGTACACCTACAAGGGTAAGGTATATGCGCTGCCCGAGACCTTTACATTTAACATGATGTTCTACCGCAGCGATATTCTTGCTGAGTATGACCTCCCCGTTCCCCAGACGTGGCAGGATGTTTACAACTGCATGGTCAAGCTCAGTATGAACGGAATGTTCTTCGGCGTAATGCCGACCGTTCAGACCTATGCGTCGCTGCTTTACCAGAACGGCGGAGCCTTCTACAATGAAGACGGAAGTGCTTCGGCGCTCGACAGCCCGACCGCAATAAGAGCCTTTGAACAGTGGACGGGATTCTACACCGAGTATTCAAGCACGGTTGACTTTGACTTTGCAAACCGTTTCCGTACGGGTGAAATGCCCATCGGTATCGGTGACTACACCATTTACAATCAGATGAGCGTTTTCGCTACCGAAATAAAGGGACTTTGGGAGTTCACCTCTATTCCGGGCGTTGAAAAGACCGACGAAAACGGCAATACATACATAGACCGTTCAACCGCTACCACCGGATCGGCCTGTATACTTCTTAAAACCGCCAAGGATTACGAATCCGCATGGAAATTCATGGACTGGTGGACCTCGACCGATGCACAGGTCAGCTACGGCCGTGAGATAGAAAGTCTCCAGGGCGTAGCCGGACGTTATGCCACCGCTAATGAGGAAGCCCTCTCAATGCTCGCATGGGACGTTGATGACTATAAGGCCCTTAAGGCACAGTGGGCCTGGGCAAAGGCGGTTCCCGAATATCCCGGAAGCTACATTCTCAACCGCTATATCGACTTTGCATTCCGAAATGTTCTTAACAAGAGCGTTGAACCCGGACAGGAGCTTCTTGAGTACGTCGATCAGATAAACGACGAGCTTACAAGAAAGCGCGCCGAGTTTGAAAAAGAAAAATAAACGCATTTATTGCCTTATAGTCTATACTAATTTATTGCGAGGGTGAAAACACATGAAATCCGCAACGGAAAAACGCCGCAGGCTTACCCCCAGAGAGGTCGGCAAAAAGATGTGGGATGACAGGGTAGGATACCTTATGGCAGCCCCCTATCTTATCCTCTTTATAATCTTTACGGTAATGCCTGTTCTGGTATCAATCTTCTTCAGCTTTACCAACTTCAACATGCTCGAGCCCCCTACGTGGATCGGAGTTGAAAACTACATAACGCTGTTCTTTAAAGACAGCATATTCCTCATAGCGATCCGCAACACCTTGATACTTGCGGCTATAACCGGTCCTGTCGGATACCTCATGTGCTTCTTCTTCGCATGGTGTATCAACGAGTTCAAGCCCGGACTTCGCGCCTTTATCACGCTTTGCTTTTATGCCCCTTCGATTTCGGGCAACGTATACCTTATATGGACCCTCATGTTCTCGAACGACTCGGCAGGTCTTATAAATGCATGGCTTTTAAAGCTCGGAGTTATCTCAAAAGCAATACAGTTTACCAAGGATGCAAAATACATGATGCCGCTTGCCATCGCGGTAATACTGTGGACATCGCTCGGTACTTCATTCCTTGCATTTATAGCAGGTTTCCAGGGCGTTGACCGCACCTATTACGAGGCGGCCGCTGTCGACGGTATACATAACCGCTGGCAGGAGCTCTGGTTTGTTACCCTGCCGCTTATGAAGAACATGCTTATGTTCTCGGCCGTTATGAGTATAACCGGCGCCTTCAATGTAGGCGATGTTATAACGGCGCTGTTCGGTTTCCCGAGTCAGGGATATGCACTGCATACGATAATGCACCACCTGACCGACTACGGCGGACAGCGATTCGAGATGGGCTATGCATCGGCAATAGCAACCATACTTTTCATCGTAATGATTGCTTGTAACAAACTTATCCAGAAGATGTTAGCAAAGGTGGGTAACTGAGAAAATGGCTAAATACGCAAAAGCAAGAATAAACAGATCTCGCGGCGGAGACGTAGGCATTTTCATCATCCTGCTTATTTTCGGAGTTTTGATGGTCCTTCCGATGTACTATGCCATCATAACCTCCTTAAAACCGCTTAACGAATTATGGTACTTCCCTCCCCGCTTCGTGGTATACAATCCCACGTTTAAGCATTACAGAGACCTTTTCGGTACATTGACCGATTCATGGGTTCCCTTTACACGTTACATATTCAACACCCTGTTCATTTCGGTTGTCGGTACATTGGGACACGTTGTTATATCCTCAATGGCGGCATATGCGCTTTGTAAAAAGAGATTTTACGGCTCGAACTTCTTCTTCCGGCTGATAGTTCTCTCCCTTATGTTCAGCGCGGCCGTCACGGGTATACCGACCTTCATGATAATGTCATCCTTAAAGCTCATGAACAGCTATTGGGCGATTATACTTCCGGCCTTCTCAAGCACCCTCGGCCTTTACCTCATGAAGCAGTTCATGGAGGAAAACGTCAAGGACGTAATCATCGAAGCCGCCAAGATCGACGGCGCCGGTGAATCGAGAATTTTCTGGACAATAGTAATGCCCATGGTTAAGCCCGGCTGGCTGACCCTTATAGTTTTCTCCTTCCAGGGTCTGTGGAATGCAACGGGCGGAATATATATACAAAGCGAAGAGCTCAAAAGCCTTAACTATGCCGTCGGTCAGATAGCGGCTTCAGGCTTGGCGCGTGCCGGCGTTGCGGCGGCGTCATTGGTGTTTATGATGATACTCCCGATACTTGTTTTCCTGTTCTCGCAGAGCAATATCGTGGAGACCATGTCGTCATCAGGTATCAAGGAGTAGTAAAGACAAGGGGATAGTTTGATGCGTTTTGTAAAAACCAGTTTATGCCTGATACTGGCCGCAATGATGCTTGTGCCGTCGATGTTTATTTCAACCTCGGCTTTGCCCTCGGCCGGCAGTACAGAGGCTTCTTCCACCGTTCCGTACATAACGTACATGTACAACTTTAACGGCAACGTCGTTCAGACGCCTCATGCCTACATTCCTGCCGATGTTCTGGGCGGCGAAGCGCTTGGAATAGGCAAGTTTGTGGCTCCTGCCGACATCGAGGTTGACGCAAACGGCAATATTTACGTCATGGACACCGAGTACATCCCCGAGGGATCTATTGCGGGCGACTATGATGCGCTTGCCGGCGCCGACGGCACATCAGGCGATACGGCTTCGACCGATACCGCCTCAACAGCGACCGATACAGCGGCAACCGACACATCAGCGGCCGATACAACAGCTGCTGCCGATACCTCAGCCGACACTTCGTCCGGTTCGGATTCCTCCGACAACACCTCTTCTTCGGGCGAAAATGAGGACGACACCAAAAACGGAGTTGTTATTGACGAGAGCGCCCTTCCCGAGGATGCTCATTCGGATATACAGATAAAGAGCCCTGAGGATCTTATCAAGTACATCGATATGCTCCCCGAGCTGTCGAATCTCACTATTGATTACGGCAAGAGGATCGTCGTCATGTACGACGCCTATAATGCCTTCAGCGACAATCAGCGTGTCAAGGTTACAAATAAGGATAAATTCCTTGAGGAGTACAAGTATATCACAGTTACCGCCGAGGTAAGAGCTACAACAGGTGCGCAGCTTGATAAGTATTTGGCGGTTCTTCCCGCAACCGACAATATAACAATAGAGCATGAGCCCCGTATAGCCGCTCTCAAAAGGGCTTACGATTCGCTCAGTGCCGCCGAAAAGGGAAATGTTTCCGGTTACGGTACCGTTTTCCTCCCGGCTTACAACAAAATGTACTACAGCGCCACGATTGATGCACGTACGGCCGATGTTCTTGACAGATTTATAGACCTTTTGCCTCCTGTCGAGTCCATAACAAACGACTATGAGGCCCGTGTTCAGGCCTTGCTTATAGCCTACCGTACCCTGACGTCTGACGAAAAGCCGCTTGTTACAAAGAAGGATATTCTCGATGCAGCGGAATATAAGCTTGACGAATTTCAGTGCGCCGAGCGTTATCAAAAGCGCAAGGGCCGTCTGGTAGTAATCAATCCGGATTATACCGTTAAGTATATAATTCAGGATTTTGACAACGACGGACACATCGACGGAATGAACGCCCCGGGCGGTGTTACCATTGCACCGAACGGCGACGTATATATTGCCGATACCGAGAACAGCCGTGTTCTTCAGTTTACGTCGGACGGACAGTTTATAAGGGATATAAAGAACCCCCAGATCTCCCAGCTCGGAACCGATTATACATACCGTCCTTCGAAGCTTTCGGTTGACGATTCCGGAAACATTTACATAATAGCCAAGAACGCCAACATGGGTGTTATATTGCTCGACTCGAACGGTGACTTTACCGGATTTGTCGGAGCACAGAAGGTTTCATACAACGCCATAGATTATATGTGGAAAACCATCCTCAGTGATGAGGCTCGCGACCGTATGACCTCCTTTGTTCCGTCGGAGTACAACAATATAAAGATGGATAAGGAAGGCTTTGCCTACGTTACTACAAGCTCGATTGATACAAAAGAGCTTAAAGCGGCGATTGAATCGTCCACTCAGTCCTCCGAAAAATCACCGGTAAAACGCCTTAACCCGAGCGGAAAAGACGTATTGAAGCGTTGGGGCTACTTCATACCCGCCGGCGACGTTCTGTTCGACATGAACTCGGTCGGCGATTACGAAACCTCGGTTATAACCGACGTGGCCGTATCCGATCACGGACGTTACACCATACTCGACACCCGTTTTAACCGTTTATTCACATATTCGGCCAACGGCGAGCTTCTTTACGCCTTCGGCGGCGAGGGACGTGAGGCAGGTAATACCACCCTTCCCTCGGCCATAACCTACAACGGCGACGATCTTCTTATAATCGACTCCAAAACGGGTCTTATTACAAGATATGAAATAACCCATTACGGACAGCTCATCGATCAGGCATATTCCTACTATGATCAGTACGAATATGACGAGAGCGTGGCCTCGTGGCAGGAGGTTTTGAAGGAGAACGCTAACTTCGATATAGCCTACGACGGTATTGCAAGTTCCTTTATAAGAACCGGCGATTACAAAAAGGCTATGGAGTATTACCGTTTCTCCAACAATTCAACCGGTTATTCCAATGCATTTAACAAGTACCGCACATACGTAATCGAGAATTACCTGCTTGTGGTGGTTGCTGTAATAATTGCGGCATTGTTCCTTGTTATTCAGCTGTTCAAGTACTTCGGACGCCGCAACAAAGCCGAAAAATATGCGGCCAAGCGGGAGAGTGTGTGGAGTCAGGTCTGCTATGCGTTTTATGTTATAATCCATCCGTTTGACGGTTTCTGGGATTTGAAACACGAAAAGCGCGGAAGCATGAAGGCGGCCAACATAATCCTCGCGGCGGTTGTCGTGGTCAATATTGCGTCGAAGTTCTTTACGGCCTACCTCTTCAATCCTTATTACGGATATAAGGTGTCTGTGCTTCGCGAGATAATCATGGTGATATTCCCCTTCCTGCTTTGGGTCATCGCTAACTGGAGTGTTACAACGCTGCTCGACGGCGAGGGCAAAATGAAGGATATATACATCTTCACCGCCTACTCGCTGACACCGACCGTAATTCTTACGATTCTCAGCATGGTGCTCTCGCACTTCATGATCAAGGATGAGGCCATGTATCTGACCTTCTTCACTTCGCTTTCCACCGTTTGGTGCGGATTCCTGCTTTTCTCCGGAAACACCACAACGCATCGCTATACCGTGTCCAAGAGTTTGGCGTCAATGATAGTTTCAGCCATCGGAATAGGAATTATAGTGTTTGTGCTGCTGGTCATTATATCGACCTACCAGAGTATGTACTCTTTTGTTGATAACATCATCAAAGAGATTACCTACCGTATTTAACCTGAGGCTTCCGGCGCCGGCGTTTACCTTAAACGGCCGATACGGCGGCGTCGGACATGAAGATATAAACACGGCATTTTTCACGCCGCTGCACTAAGATTGGATGGGTGTTATGAAAAGCACAGTAAAAAAATCACTTATCATATTTCTGTGTCTGCTCACGGTGCTCGCATCGCTGAGTATAGCGCCGGTAACCGCTGACGACGGCTCGGATTCCTCGGGCGGAACCGAAAAAGAGATACAGATGAAGAGCGAGTTTTTAAAGGACAGCAACTTTAAATCGCTCGGAAAAAACGGCAACTGGGATATTGCCTTCGAGGATCAGTCCTCCCAGCTGCTTGTACAGACCGATACGGCAACCGTTGCGGTATACGATAAGGCAAGCGGTCATCTCTGGAAGACCAACCTTACCAAGGAGGACGCCGCGGCGAGCCCGGATAAGGTCACTGCCATTGTTGCTCCCGAGGCTCTTTCTCAGGTGGTAATTTCGTATTTCGACTCAAATAACCACAAAAAGACCTTTACAAGCTACACCAACGGTGTAAGCGAGGGCAGGTACGAGATCAACAATATAGAAAACGGCATAAGGGTACAGTACAACATAGGACAAAGCTCCGATGATTTTTACTTCCCCGTCGTACTCAGAGCCAGCACCTTTGAAAAGCTCAAGTCCCAGATGGACGAAACAAAGGCCAAGACCTTTGAAAGATATTACAAGTTTTACAGCAACGATACCCTCGACGATACGGTAAGGGCCAATATAACCAGCCGTTATCCCATCGTAAAGACCGAGGATATATATGTAACGACCGCTACGGCAAAGCTTGTCAAGGCAAGGTTTGTCCGTGAGACCCTCCGCGATCTCGGCGTTGACGAGGACTGGATAGTAGACGAGTATAAAGCGGTAGGCTTTACCGACTACACCATTCCGGATACCGCCAACTTCGACGTTACGATAGATTACACCGTAAAGGACGGCGCGCTCAGCGTTGAGATTCCGGAAAACGGAGTGGTTTACACCAGCAAAAAGTGTGTTATCCATGAGCTTTCACTGCTCCCTTATTTCGGTACCGAAACGGGCGAACAGACAGGTAAGATGTTCATTCCGGACGGAAGCGGCGCCTTGTTTGATCTGGCTGATAAAGAGGATTTCATAGTCTCGCTGCCCTTCTACGGTAACGATGATTCACTCAGAACCAAGGACTATGCCGAGGGCGCCGAGCATGCGACCCTTCCGGTCTACGGTATTGTAACCGGAAACGATGCCTTTGTTGCCAACATTTCAAAGGGAGCCGAGGTCGGAAGCGTTGAAGCGCATATCAGCAACTCGGTTTACCCCATACCCCGTGTTTACACACAGTATATACTTAACGAGTATGAGGAATATTCCTCCCAGGGAAGAACCCAGTCGGCAACACTCGTTAAATACGCAAAAACAATGTACAGCGGCCCGATTCACATCGATTTCTACTTCCTCACCGGCGACAAAGCAAATTACGTCGGAATGGCAAGCAAGATAAGGGATGTTTACTTCTCGGGTAAGCAGCGTGTGTCCGACACCGCTCCCAAGTTCCTTTTCGAGACCTACGGCGCGGCAATAAGAAAGGAATACTTCCTCGGATATCCGCTTTCCAAGCTTGAGAGCTTTACAACCGTGAGCGAAGCCAAGGATATGTATGACAAGCTTGTCTCCTCCGGTGTTTCGAACATTGATGTAAAATATAACAACTGGTCGGTAGACCGCTACCGCAACCAGCTTTCTAAGATAGGCAATCTCAGCGACAAGGTGGCCTCAAAATCCGAATGGATTGATTTCAAGAACTATCTTGCCGGCAAGAATTCGAGCCTGTATGCCGCAATAGATGTTGTGCTTGACCGCAACACAGGCAGTGTTACAGCTGCTCCCTGGCACGCCAAGGAGATCGACGGTACCCTGGTCACAAACAAGGAAAACATGAACATCTACACCTTCGGTATTACCGATTCCCTGTGGCGTACGGTCATCGATTCGAACGAAATGCTCAAGCGGATCGATTCGGTAAATCAGAAGCTTGACAACCTCGAGATCGACGCTATCGCATACGATGCGTTGGGCGAAAAGCTGTTTTCCAACTTCAACGAGAGCCACGAGGTGCTTCGCAACAAGACGGCTGAGAATTATCAGCAGCTTCTTTCCGATTCCAAGCAAAACGGAAAGAAGGTAATGGTTTCAACCGGTAATGCCTATACCCTGCCCTATGCCGATATGGTTACCGATCTTCCCATGGGCGACAGCCGTTATTATTACGAGGAGCAGGTTCCCTTCCTCCAGATAGTCCTTCACGGTTACGTTAACTACACCGGCCAGGCGATAAACCTTGCCGACAGTGTGGAGATCAACTACCTCAAGTCGGTGGAATACGGCGCCGGACTTAGCTACACCCTTAACGAGATCGAATCAAAACAGGTTAAGGATACCAACTATTCCGAGCTTTACACAACCGAGTTTGAGCGTTGGTTCGACGACGCGGTATCGCGTTATAAAAAGCTTGAAGAGGCTACCGGCGGCACCCAGTCGAGCGTCATAGTCAATCATGAAAAGATTCAGGCCAATGTGTATCGCACAACGTATGAAAACGGCACGACCGTTACGGTCAACTATAACAGCAGCGATGTTGTAATAGACGGTGTGACCGTACCGGCAACCGACTTCGTTTATTCTAAAAACAACTGAGAAAGGAAGTGTACCGCATGTTCAACAAGAAGACAGCACAACCCGATGTACAACAGGCAGGCACCGTGGCTGTCGGAAAAGCGGCGGTAAAGCCACCGAAAAACAACCGGCTTTCACTGACAACCCGTCGCAACCTTATGGGCTGGGTGTTTATACTTCCCTTCGTCATAGGCTTTATCATGGTGTTCGCACCGTCGCTTATTCTGTCGTTCCGTTTCGGATTTAACGACATAATAAACTCGTCTACCGGTTATTCGCTTGAGGGGGTAGGCTTTCAGTACTACCGCCAGATACTTGTTATTGACCCTGACTTCCTCAGAGGTATTTTCGAGTCAACCGGTACAATGTTCTTAAACGTTTTCATCGTACTTATCTACGCCTTGCTTATAGCGACAATACTCAACCGCAATATTTCCGGTAAGGGCTTTTACCGCGCGATATTGTTCCTACCGGTCGTTATTTCCACCGGTGTTATAGCGCTGGTGGACGGCGCCGCTCTTTCGGGCGGTAACAAGGCAATGGACATGGTTTCGGGTGAGGTCATGGGAGGCCTTTTTACCGAGAGCGACATAACCATGCTTCTCGATTCCTTCAACATCAGCGGCGGCTTTACCGACGTTATCGTTTCGGCCGCCAACAATGTTTACAAGATCATTACAAGCTCCGGTGTTCAGCTCGTAATATTCCTTGCAGGATTGCAGTCGATCTCGCCGGCCATTTATGAATCGGCAACGGTTGAAGGCTGTACCTGGTGGGAGAGTTTCTGGAAAATAACCATCCCTATGATCAGTCCGCTTATTCTGGTTAACCTGGTGTATTCGGTCGTCGACTCCTTTACAAGCGCCGACAACGCGGTTATGAAGGGCGTCTACGATGACATAGGTCAGGCCAACTTTTCACTGGGCTCCGCAAAGGGTTTCTTCTATTTGCTTATAGTTGGCGTCGTGCTTGCGGTGCTCGTGGCTATTGTGAACAGGTTCGTGTTCTATGAAAATAAATAAACCCGACAGATCATATCACTTTCAACACAAGATTTATATAAGGGGGTGTACAAATGGAAGCCGTTAAAGAAGCAAAGGTAGGACTTGAGCAGGAAGAGATAAACGAACGCAGGAGGAAATACCTCAACAAAAAGCGCGCGGTTAATTTCTTCAGCAACGGTCTTTGTCACGTAATACTTATTGCAATAGTTTTCCTTATCCTGTTTCCGTTTGTAGAAAAGTTAGCGGTGGTTTTCCAGAGTGCTCAGGATGCCCTTGATCCTACCGTTAAATACATTGCTAAGAATCCGACGATCGAGCCGCTTTTGGAAACTCTGGGTGTTCTGGATTATTACAAATCGCTGCTTACAACATTCCTTTTCTGCAGCGCGGTTGCACTTTTGCAGGTTCTTTCGTGCACATTTGTCGCTTACGGATTTGCAAGATTCAAATTCAGATTCAGCGGAATCATGTTCGGGCTGGTACTTATGGTACTGCTTATACCGCCTCAGATAATAATGTCCGGTATATATCTTGAGTTCAGCTTTTTCAACTGGCTCGGAATACCTACCCTCATAACCGGCGCTCCGGTAAGGATTGTTGAAACCGCATGGCCGTTTGTAATACTTTCGGGAACGGCGCTTGCTTTCAAGAACTCCCTTTACGTTTATCTCATGCGCCAGTACTTCAGAGGAATGCCTACCGAAATAGAAGAGGCCGGAATGATAGACGGTACCTCGACCTTCGGCATATTCTTCCGTTTGATGATACCGAATGCAGTGCCCATGATGGTAACCATATTCCTGTTTGCCTTCTCCTGGCAGTGGACCGACTATTATTACACCGGATTGTTCGGCGATTTCAGTCTGCTTGCCCAAAAGCTGCAAAACCTCACACAGTACGGCGAAAACACGCTGTCTACTTCCTACCGTGAGGCCATGGTAAAGACCGGTATACTGCTTGTTATACTGCCGCTTGTGGTTGTTTATCTTATCGGACAGAGATTCTTTGTCCAGGGTATTTCCCGAAGCGGTATAGTCGGCTGATCGCCGGGTGTCAAAAGTGTATATGAGCACCCGTTTTTGATAAAACGGGTGCTTTTACTTTTTTAATAATGCTTTTTTAGGAATATCTATCCACAAAACTGGCCTGACATCGCCTTTAAAAGGAACCTTTAACCGGCGTGTGCTTATGGTTTATGCTTTAAGCGTTTATAACCGATGGCTTGGTAGTGGTATTTTTGCGGTTTTATTCCGGATTGACGCACACTAAACCCCAAAACTAAAGGCCGGCGGTAAGGGGATTTCGTTCTAAAAGTAATAAGCAGGGATTTTTTGCCCTGATTCTTAGTTTTCTTTAACCATTAGGAACGGCGAAATCCCAGCGGCCTTTAAAGCATGACCTAAAACAAATACACACATATCCGCCATGGTACCGGCGGACATGAAAAATGCTGATTGCGTTTTACGATCAGAGGGTGAAAAAATGAAAAAAATAGCGACCTTTATAATAGTTTTTGCACTTGTCGTCGGTTTTGCCGGCTGTACAAACGAAAGGGAAGAAAAAAATCTTGAGGCAACGCGCGAATCGGTGGACAACTGGATTTTAGCGAGCGTTGCAGTTGACGCCGAGGACTTCATAAAAACATACAAAACGCAGGCTCAGGAGCAGGGCGTTTATGATTATCTCACACAGGCGACGGCCGAGTTCAAATCGACCTCGCTTAGTGATTTCGGCTATGTAATGGACAAATGCTCCAATACCGATATTGACGATAAGTATTCGTACAATTCAACCGAGTTTGCCCAGACCTTTTACCTTTACTTTGACGGGCACAGCAAGAACATTGCGCTTGAGATTAACGATAATAACGACAGCGAGTATGTAAAGCTGACCGAGGTAAGGGAGCTTTCCGACGGCCGGATTGCCATGCAGTATTACGAAACCACGGCCGACGGCCGGTACAATCTTTCGCAGATGCTGTTTTCGGGCAAGCAGGGCAGTGTCTCTTACAGCTTCGATCTGAGCGTGCGGCCGACAAGACTGTATGCGGCCGAGAATCCGGGCGACACCTTCGCAAAATCGGGGGACGACGTTTTTACAATGAATGACGGCGTCCTTACCTACACCACCGAGCGCACCCGCCTTTCGGATGTCTCGTCGGTTAAAGAGTGGCTGTCCGAATACGAGGACGGGGTCCGTGCATATTACGAGGACAACCTTTCGAAAGCTGCCGAAATCGATCGCAAGGAGAGCTTTGAGGATTATCTGCTCGCCTTTACCAGACGTGACATCGCGGCCGATATAGAAGAGGCGATGAGCGGCGAGTATACCTCCGGAATGTATGTAAAGCAGGTGGAAAACGGCAGTCTTATTCTCGCTTACGATAATTCCGCCGCCAACATTTCCATTCGCGTTACAAGGGGCGAGGATAATTACGCCTTTGAGCTCCGCTCGGCCGGAAAACGCAAATATTCCATGCATTATTACACCAAAAATGAGGACGGCAAGTATTCGGTCTACAAATCGGTCCTCCGCTTTGAGGGGGACGCCTGCATTTCGCGAAAGGTCGGACTCGACACCAAGCCCACCCTTGTTTATTCCAAAAAGGATAACGATCTGACCTACAGCTGGCCGGCTATCGATTGCGATTATTACTTTACAATCGAGAGCGGCGAGCTCGAATTCCACGATTATGAGCTTGAAATGCAGCAAGCCGGCGAGGAATATGCCGCGTCTGAGGACGACGCTTCCTCTGAGGAATAATTTTCGTCATAAGTAATCGGTCTTTTTCCTGTTTTAAATTTTTAAAGCCAAAAGGGAAGTCACCAAATGAAAATATTAGCCATTGAGAGCTCATGCGACGAGACGGCGGCTGCCGTTACCGAGGAAAGACGGGTTATATCGTCGGTCATCGCCTCGCAGGTGGATGAGCATGTTTTATACGGCGGAGTGGTTCCGGAGATCGCCTCGCGGCGGCATACCGAGAACATAAGCGCAGTGGTGCAAAAGGCCCTCGAGGACGCCGGGTGCACCCTCGCCGATATTGACGCCGTGGCCGTGACCTACGCTCCGGGACTTATAGGGGCGCTTTTGGTCGGCGTTAATTTTGCAAAGGGACTTTGTCTGTCGGGCGGATTACCCCTCGTTCCGGTTCACCATTTGCGTGGTCATATTGCCGCCAATTACATAACCGATCAGAATTTAAAGCCTCCGTTTTTGTGCCTTGTCGTTTCGGGAGGACACAGTCATTTAGTCGAGGTGCGCGATTACACCGATTTTTCGGTTATAGGCCGCACCCTTGACGACGCGGCCGGCGAATGCTTCGACAAAACGGCCAGGGCAATGGGGCTTCCCTATCCGGGCGGAGTTCATCTTGACCGGATTGCCGACGAAACGAAGGCCGGTAAATACCGCCTGCCCCATCCGAGCGTTTCGACAAGCCGGTGGGATATGAGCTTTTCCGGCCTTAAAACCGCCGTAATAAACACCGTTCACAACGCCGAACAGAAGAATGAAACCATCGACGTTCCGGCTTTGGCCGGGGCGGTCAGAAAAAGCGTTTGCGACATACTTGTCGATCGTACAATGCTTGCCGCCGAGGAGTTCGGCTACAAAAAGATCGCAATTGCCGGCGGAGTGTCGGCCAACAGTGAGCTTCGCCGTCGGCTAAGCGATGCCTGCAAGGCGACGGGTGCCGAATTTTACCGTCCCGATCTCTCCCTTTGCGGCGATAATGCCGCCATGATAGGGGTTCAGGGCTTTTACGAGTATTCTGCCGGTAACATCGCCGACATGTCGCTAAACGCCGCCGCAACAATGGATATCGCCTGCCTTAAATAGTTTTTAAAACGGGAGTTTTGAGGGCGTTATTTACGTTTTGGGCTTTGTTTTGGAATTTCGGGCGGTTAATTAATAATGAAAAATGCCGCACAGCTTTTTTTATGCGCGGATTTCCTTTTGAATTCCCGACGGCGAAAAGCATTTTTTCACAAGCCTTATTAACCCTCATTTGCCGTGAACGAACCCTTTTCTATGGGGCAACTTCTGTCGATGGGGGAGAAAAAACCAAAAGCGCCGAAAACGGTCATTCGGCCGAAAGGAGAGATAATAATGAGAATACTATTCCAGGGCGACAGCATAACCGATGCCGGCCGCGATCGTTCCGATTATCACGACCTCGGCGAAGGCTACCCTAAATATGCCGCCGAGGCAATAGTAAGTAAATATCCGGACGAGGATTTCGAGTTTATAAACCTCGGCATAAGCGGCAACCAGACGGCCGATCTTGTAGACCGGCTACAAAGCGATTTTATCGATATTCAGCCGGATTTTGTCTCGATATTAATAGGCATAAACGATACCTGGCACCGCGCCGAAAACCGCGAATGGCTAAGCGGCGAGGAGTTTGAAAAGCGTTACCGCACAGTGCTTTCGGCAATAAAGGAAAAGACAAACGCAAAAATTATGATGCTTGAGCCCTTTTTGCTTCCGGTTCAGGATAAGCTTTACTTTAGAGAGGATCTGGATCCGAAAATTCAGATCATTCGCTCCCTCGCCAGGCAGTTTGCCGATATTTACGTCCCGACCGACGGACTTATCGCCAGTGCCCTTGTCGGCCGCTCGATTTCGGACTTTTCGGACGACGGAGTCCACCCCAATGCATTGGGCTCGGCCTTCATCGGCCGTATATATGCCGATTATTTCGAAAACCATAAATAAACAGTAAAGCGTCTTCGGAGCTTTGGCTGTAAACCCGGTGATTTCGCCGGATTGAGCCATTAAATTCCGAAGGCGCTTTTTGCCTGTTTTTCCGTCGGCGGTAACGGTTTAGTGCCGGCGATATGCTTTGCAGGCTGCACCTTTTTAACTTTTTGTCGGCCGCCGCAAAAACCGCACAATGTTGTAGTTTTCCGCCGGCGGCACGGTTAAGTTCAGCCGGAACTCCGGCATTTTACGGTATCACATACCGCCGAGCCCGAAGCTTATCGACAGCGCGTTGTCGATCCTGCCCATGTTTACCCTGTCAAGCGTCCCCATTTTTTCTCTGAGCCGTCGCTTGTCAATGGTTCTTACCTGTTCCAGCAGAACTATCGAGTCCTTGCTGAGTCCCGAGCCGTCGGCGTTAACCTTAATATGGGTCGGCAGGCGCGTTTTGTCGCTCTGGCTTGTAATGGCCGCCGCTATAACGGTCGGGCTGTATTTGTTGCCGACGTCGTTTTGAACAATAAGTACCGGTCTCATTCCGCCCTGCTCCGAGCCCACAACCGGGCTTAGGTCGGCGTAGTAAATGTCTCCTCTTTTAATGTTTTCAATCAATTAAAAACACCGTCCGATGTAAATTTTGTTTTTGAAGCTTCGGCTGTCGCATAGCCGTACTCTTTTAAGAATTTTGTTCGAGCCCGGCATTCCGACGAATGCTTGGCTGCCCGGCCCATGCGATTTCCGCTGCACCGCCGGTCGCGCTACGGTTTAACCGTTCGTCCGTCTGCGCCGACCGGTTGCTGTATTTCCTGACCAACCTGCCCGTTCGCCCGCGCCGCCCGTTCGCCGCGAGGTTATCCGTCTGCCGATTACGGTGCAGAGCTGCCGTGGTGTCGATTGCACGCGTATGACATTCGTCCGCCCGCCAATTTATCGCCCCGAGGTCGGTGCCGCCCGGCAGCACCGGCCGGCGGCTCATCGGGTTTTCGTCGCGCCGCCCGGTTGCTGTATTTCCTGACCAACCTGCCCGTTCGTCCGTCCGCGCCGCCCCTGTCGGCGTGAGCATAAACAGCCGTCCGGCTGCGGCGTTTTCTGACCAACCTGCCCGTTCGTCCGTCCGCGCCGCTTTATAATCCGGCTGTGTGCTGCCTCGCCACTCCCGGCTGATTTATCATCCGGTCGTAGTGTTATCTTTTCTCCGCTTTATCGCCCCGAGGCCGGTGCCGCTTCCCCGGCCGAGCGTTTTCTTGTCTCTTTGTCCGGCGCTTAACACTTCGGAAACAGGTCTTTTTATCGCGGGGCTTGCCGGCGTTCGGTTATATTTTTGCCTTTTGCGGTAAATTTATACACCGCCTTTTCAAAAAGACAAGCCGTCAATTTCAGTATATTCACCCACATATTGTATTGCGACAGGTAATCGCGGCGTCCATGACACAACCAATGTGTCAACATGCACAAAAAGTTATAAAAAATAAATGCAATATAACGAAAGAGAAGATGACATAAAATTTAGTTGTTATATTTTTGTTGTTAAAAACTTCATTTTTACGACATAATGCGAAAATTGACACAGTAAAAACTATGTAATATCAACAATAAATGCACAGTTTTGAACGAGATGTACGAAATAGTGCATAGCACAAACTTAAATGCAAGATTACATGCGTTGTGATACAATTACACCGTACCTTGGGCAAGTTCTAAGCAGCGGTATAGAGTAACCTGCCGCGGCGTCGGTTTTGCTTTTTCGGCGGAGCTTTGCGGTATTCGCGGTTCTGTTTTGCGAATTCGGCCGGGGCTTGCGTTTAAGGTCGGTTTTGTGCGCTGTGTCCGCTTTTATCGGGCGGGGCCTCTTTGCACAAGATGTAAGAAAAAAAGGAGGTTAACTTAAGTTTCCCGAAAAGCGGAAAGCGGACGTTAATGCCGTGTGGAGAAAAAAGGCATTAACCGCCGCGCTTAAAGCCGGTTTTTGAAGGCAAACGCCGTTTATTAAATAAGGTAATCGGTGTAAAATCGGCGAATTCAGCAACAGGTCGTCTGTTCGAGTAAAAGCTTATGCCTATAAAGCTTAAAGCTTTTGCGCAAACCGGGGCGGCTGCCGCAACGGACTCGCGGTGCAGGAGGGTCCGGCACTTATTTTGTTCTTTATGGAGGATTAGAAACATCCTCAAAAGAAAAATAAATTTGGGAGGAAAACAAATGAAAAAAGCAATATCTTTGATATTATCAATCATGATGCTCGTCGGTATGTTCTCGATGATACCCTTTGCAAGCGCCGAGAACAAATACTATGTTGTAAACGACGGCACTACAATTGATAATGTTGCCGTCAGAGGCGAATGCGCGGACTGGACCACGCTTGAGCAGCATGACGGATATTTCACCTTAAAGTCGGGCGAAAATCATGCTATATATGCCAACGTATTTAACCGCGGCGTATTCTTCACTTTAGGCGAAGAAATAGATATGACCAATATGCCGATTTTCGAAATCCTTTACCGTGTTGATCAGGTAGAGGCCGACAAGCAGTATCACTTCCAGGTGAATTTCTGCAACGGCAACAACGGCGACGGTTATAACTGCAACAACCTCGGCTTTGCCCCCTCTACCGATTGGACGAGATGGCAGACTAATTATACTAGCTCGGGAAATGCCGGTCTTGCCGAGGTCGACATGACCAAGATCAAGAAGATCTCCCTTTCTCAGATGAACTACAATAAGGGCGTTTCTCTCGGCACAAGCTTTGATTTCAAAGGCGTTGCCATAATGGACGAGGCTACAAAAAATGCCCGTACCGCTGAGGAGACCCGTATTCAGGGACTTATCGACGCCCTTGATGTTACCGAAGAGAACATCGCTTCCACCGCCGCAAGCGTAAAGGAAGTTAAGGACGCTCTTAAAGCCGCTAACGAGTCTTACCCCAACTTCATGGTAAACACCGCTAAGTACGATGCGGCTCTGCCCATCTTCACCGCTTACTATGAGTCGATGAACAAAGAGTTCGACGTTCAGTACAGCGCTGCCAACGACAAGAATCTTCTTACCGCTAACCCCACTTCGACGCTTGACAACACCACCTACACCGAAGGCGACAGCTCTATCGCTGCCAAGGAAAGCAATACAAGAAACAACTTTAGGTTCTATGCATTCCAGTCGGGCAAAGCTGCATTCGATATGACCGATGCAGTCAATGCCGACGGTGAATTCTATGTTACCTACGATCTGTATTGCGGCGAAGGAAATGCCGCCGGTTGGAACCGTCTTGTTACCCAGCTTGGTACCACACAGGGCATAAGCGGCTGGAAACAGAGCGGTGAAAAGCTTATTTCCAAGCCTGCTAATCTCCATGTCGGTTGGAACCACATGGCAATAAAGCTCAACGTTAATACCGATTTCACAAAGAATCCGGATATCACCTGGAGCACCGATAACCTCGGCTTCATAGTCGTTTTTGCCGACCGCAACGACAAGATAGCGGTTGACATGAAGATCGACGATATCCGCATAATGAGCGTAAGATCTTATGAAGAGCAATTTGCAGCCAGAAACGCCGCTAAGGACGTTATAAGCGCAATTGCCGAGCTCGGCGAAGTCACCGAGGAAAACCTCGACGCCGTTAAAGCTCTCAAAGCCAAGTATGACGCTCTTAACGACGAGCAGAAGGCTCTTGTAACCAACAGCGCCAAGCTTGACGAAGCTTATACTAAGTATCTTGACCTTGTAATGGTCGAGTTCAACGCTTCCTTCAATGCTGCTGAAGACAAGAACATACTCCCCGGCAATGCTGGCGGTACTACAAATGATAACACCACCTATACCGAGGGAACTCAGTCTGTAGCCCTTAAAGGCTCCAACAAAACCGACTTCCGCTTCTGGATATTCAGAAACGGCGCCGATCCCATGCTTGACATTACAAACGCCATTGATAAAAACGGCGATTTCTATGTAACCTACGATTTTTACTGTGACGAAGGCAGCACCAAATGGAACCGTATTGTTACCCAGCTCGGTGCTAAAGCCGGTATGGACGGCTGGAAACAGAACCTTTCCTTTGTGGACAGAACCACCAAGTTTAAGGTTGGTTGGAACCATTATGCCATTAAG
This sequence comes from uncultured Eubacteriales bacterium, assembly GCA_934444365.1. Lineage (GTDB taxonomy): Bacteria > Bacillota > Clostridia > Oscillospirales > Acutalibacteraceae > CAKSCM01. The sequence continues at coordinate 22,101 of CAKSCM010000016.1, forward strand.
CTGAACACCTCTATGTTCACCGAGCACACCGAAATCACCTGGGATCCCACCCAGTTTGCATTCATTGTTATCTGGGGCGACGGCGGATCAGGTGAGATCAAGCTCAAGATAGACGACGTTCGTATAATGGGCACAAAGACCTATGCCAACGACTATGCCGATATATGCGCCGCTAAGGACGTATTTACCGCAATAGTTGAGGCCGGCACCGATCCCGATAAGGTTCTTGCCGCTGCCGAGGCTTACAATGCCCTTACCGAAAAACAGAAGGGTCTTGTTGCCAACGCCGGCGACATCGACGCCAAGGTTGAGGCTGCAAACGCCGCCAAGGCCGCCGCTGTCGACGCTCTTATCGATGCCATCGGCACCGTTACCAAGAATTCCGACGATGCTATCGCTGCTGCCCGTGCAGCTTACGATGCACTTAACGACACTCAGAAGGCTCTTGTTACGAAGTATGACGTTCTCACCGCCGCTGAGGAAGCTTATAAGAATCTTTCCGATTACTTCTCGGAGAATGCCTCTATAGTTAACTGGCGTGCAGGCTATATCGGCACCGCTCAGTTCAAAGATGGCGTAGCCGCTACCTACGGCCGCGGAGCCAGCAATGACTACGGCAACAAGATAGGCATGATCGCTGCAGGTGTTGATCCGGAGTACGCAAATGATCCCAACAAGACCTGGAAAGTATATCATAACCTTACTGATGAGGATACCGTAATCGGTTGGGCAAACGGTAACGTTACCGAAAACGTTTTTGTCCACTCGGCAATGCTCGATTGGAATGCTGTCGCTCCCAACGTTGGCGACAAGTTCACCGTCGTAGTTAAGGGCGAAGCCCGTACACGTACCGAAAACGACATTCTTTCCAACACAGCCAATGTCGGCGGTGATGTAAATCCGCACGACGCATATACATTTGATATCGACGGCAATACTGTAAAGACCTACACTGCTGCTGAGTATGACGCACTTCCGGTTTATACCGACGCTGAGCGCGGCTATACCTACAGAAGAATGGTTCTTGAGACCGAGCGTGCCGAGAACATGAACGGTCAGGTACGCGTACAGCTCCATTCAAGCGGATTTACCTCCTGGATGGTAGTTTACGGTATTGAAGCTTACAACGCCGCCGGCGAAAAGGTTTGGGAGCGCACCGCTCAGAACATTTACGACGGTAATGGTGTAGGAATCCTCGGCGCTGACTGGGGTTCGCACTGGGTCACCGATGCAGGTGTTCGCTTCAACAAGACCGGCGACGGTACCGGCACCGATATGTGGGGCCTCTACGCTGCAAAGCAGGATACCGCCGGCGTTTACGCGCTTGAGTACTCCATGAAGATGACCGACGTTGCCGAAGGCAATGTTATCTCCATCGGACGCAACTCGCCTGCTACCGGTGTTCAGACCTGGACCACCATAACCGACAAGCAGGTAAAGGGCGACTACGCCATTTACACCCATATGTTTAAGTATGATCCGGACGAAGGCGACGGCCGCATCGAGCCGATCATCAGACTCTACGGCAACGCCGACATCAACCTCACCAACATCCGTCTTGTTAAGATTTCGGATGTCAAGGCAGTCGAGTTCCTTATCGACTCCATAGGTGAAGTTACCCTCGATTCGAAGGCTGCAATCGACGAAGCACGCGCTGCTTACGATGCACTTTCCGAAGAGGATAAGAACCTCGTTACCAATTACGAGACCCTTGAGGCTGCTGAAGCAGCATACGCAAGACTCCAGCCCATATTCAACTATGCTCATACCGCTGACGAGATCAACGAGTACGATACTGTTGATAATGAAGGCAATCCCGCAAAAGCGAAGGATTGGAGACAGCATGTTCCCGGCTGGACCGCTCCCGAAATTGATGAGGAAGATTATGTACAGGGCACCGGCAGTATCGTCCTTGAGGGCGACGATGTCGGAAACGTTGCAAACATCTTCCGTTTGATGAACAGAATCACAAACTTCCAGGCCGACCTCAACGATACTCCGTATTTCGAGATGTTCTGGAAGAGCGACGTAGATTACAGCGGTCAGATTCAGATCAACTTCGGTTACAACCGTGAAGACGGCCGCAACTGGGCTCCCGGCAAGGACTTTGCCGCTAACCGTTGGCAGAGAATTCAGGTTAAGGTTACCGACGTTGCTCCGGCTGTTGAGATGGACAAAAACGGAATGATAATCAACTCGCTCCGTATATGCTACATCAAGCCCGACGGCTTCCCCGAGACCATAACTGTTCACATGGACGGCCTTATGTTCTACAACGAGGCATTCCTTACCGCACGTACCGCCGAGGAAACCCGCATAGAAGCCCTCATCGATGCACTCAGCAATGATTCCACCGATGAAGAGCTCCTGGCTGTTAAGACTGCCCTCGACGAGAGCAGCGCGAAGTTCGCAAACTTCTATCCCAACAACATGGTTAAGTGGAATCGCCTCTACAATGCATATCTTGCAAAGCATGCAGTAGAAGAAGTAATAGCCAAGATCGACGCTATCGGCGAGGTAGCCCTTACCGACGAGTGCAAGGCTTTGATTGATGCTGCAGACGCTGCCTTCAACGCTCTTACCGACGCTCAGAAGGAAGAGGTTACCAACAAGCAGACCCTTGACGACGCCAAGGCAAAGTATGCCGATCTCGCTGCCGTAAAGGCTGTTGAGGACTTAATCGACGCAATCGGCGAGGTAACTAAGGATTCCGGTGCGGCAATAACCGACGCCGAGAACGCCTACAATGCTCTTACCGAAGGCCAGAAGGCCATGGTTAACGCCGATAAGGCCGCTGCCCTTGCAAAGGCAAGAGAAGACTTTGACAAGCTTAATGCTGTCAAGTACGGCCACTTAGCCGGAAACGACGAAATAACCGCCGCGGACGCGCTGATTGCCCTCCAGATAGCTGTAGGCAAGTTCCAGCCGACCGAGGAGCAGGCGAAGGCAGCTAACGTTGACGGTGAAGGCGAAGTAACCGCAACCGACGCACTTCTCATTCTCCAGTATGCGGTAGGCAAGATCGACAAATTCCCCGTTGAGGAAAAAGCCTAATCACAGTTTAAGGTGATGAACGGACATCATGTCCGATAATACCTTGAATTAAAATAAAAGGGGCATCGCGTATTTTATACGCGGTGCCCTTTTGCCGGTTTACGTATCCTTTTTTCGCTTTGCATAATATAATAATAGTATATAGTCCGCCTCTATGCCGACAGCGGCAAGTACGACTGAAATGATGGTAATAGTGATGATAGTGTTAATGCCAATGTCAACAGTGACGGAATTGATAATGCATTAATGCATTGCACCGGCGTGACATAATGCTATAGACAGGTCGCGTAAATGCGCTTATAAAAAGCGCCGCATATATAAAAATCAGCATTGCTTGTCTTAGTCAAAACGTATAAATATGTTGTTTATAGTGACTGTAAGAATATTTTAGGATGATCCTGCCGACGACTCGGAAGAAAAGCGAACAAAACCGGAAAATTCGAGCTAAAAAGTGTTGCAGCAGAGAGGATTTAACGTGATCCGGTTGAAAGGTGGGTTATGTTGAGGTTATAACTATAACTATAATTATAATGAGTTACAGTATTTTTATTACTTTGCCTGCCGTCGTGCGGCGAAGACGATATTTACAAAAGAATAATCATGTAATTAAAATATATGTGCATTTTCTTAAAAGGTGCGTCAAAATTCGCCCCTTTTTTACACATATATAGTGAAGGGCGAAAATGTTTTTCCGACCGATACATAAAACGCACCCTACCACGTAATTTGCAGAAGAATAAAAACACCTGCCAAACGGTGCCGAAAAAACAAAATGTACGCATACTTTTCCGTTACCAACACTATATATGCCTTAGGCGGCATTGTGTGCAAGAATAGGTCGTTTGGCAATAAAAAACTGTTGACTAAAACTAAAAAGGGTGATATACTGTATTCGGTTGGATCGAGGGGTCTGCTCTTTTGGCGACCCTTGGAACAAAAACAGAAATTCCGCTTTCAATCTATTCTGTAAGGAGAGAAAAAAATGAAAAAAATGACACGTATACTGTGTGTGCTTCTCAGCGTGCTCATGGTAGCGGCCGTTTTTGCAGCTTGCGATAAAAAGCCTGCAAACGACACTTCTTCGGTTGCCGACGTTACCTCTGTAGCGCCGCCTGCAGTAGTGGTCGAAACCGCCGACGAGTACAAGATAGCCGAAGGCACCACAATTGTTACCGTTATTACGGATAACCAGACCAACGTAACTACCATGAGAGTTGCCGAGAACACCACTCTTAAGCAGCTTCTCGAGGTTGTTACCCCCTCCGAAGGCTATAAGATCAGAATAACCGATACCGAGGGTAAAGAGGTCACTGATGAGACAGCGATCATCGCCAACGACTTCAATTTCGAAGTAATCAAGGACGGCGAGACCACCGCTGCTATCAGCCATAAGATAGTTGTTGTTACCGAGGAACAGATCAAGCAGGTCATTTCCGAGGCAAAGGCCGAGCAGAGCCGTGTACAGTCCCAGTTGGCTGAGGCTTCAAAGGCCGGTGAAGCAAGCCGTATAAACAGCGCAGTCCGTCCGAATCAGGGCGGCGGCAACAGCGGCGAAAACGGTGGCGGTAAGAGCATGACTGAGCGCGAGAGCAAGCCCGATGATGCTTACAGCTTCGTTTTCCGTACCCACAGAAGCCTTACCGGTACTACCGCGGAATATATAACCAAGGCCCTTAATGACAAGGCTGATGAGCTTGGCTACACTATGGACATCGGTCAGGACGCTAACGTTCTTACCGCTTCCGTTATTCAGAACGCCATTATGTCCGGCAGCAAGTATGCCGACCTGTTTGAGACAACCTCCGGTGTCGCCCGTGAGCTTGCTAAGGCCGGCGCCATAACTCCGCTCAACGGTTCGTTCAACCTTAATGCTTCCTGGCTCTCCAAGGGCGTCAGCGACACCCTTACCTATGCCGGAAACACCTACGGTATAGCCCCCAGCGGTCTCGCTACCGCTCCGATGGGCGTTACCTTCAATAAGAGCCTCATCGCAACATATGCTCCCAGCATCGATGTTTACGACATGTACAAGAAGAAGACTTGGACTGCCGAGGCCTACACCGAGCTTATGAAAGAAACCACTCGCGATATCGACGGTAACGGAACTACCGATATCTTCGGCATGACCTCCAACACCAACGTTATCGGCATAGCGCTCTCTTCTTTCTCGGGCGGTACCGATGCTAAGGATCCTTCCACCGGTTACATCTATCCCTGCTTCACCACCGAGGCCGGTATAGCCTCCCTTAACTGGTGCAAGAACGCGACCGTCAACGGCTACTGGAAGTACATCGCCGACATCTATTCGTCGGTTAACTTCTTCGCCGCCGGTTCTGCTGCAACCGTTGTTACCTACATGTGGGCTGTTGAGAACGCTGCTTCAAGCGCTGACTTCGAGATCGGTTTCGTACCCTTCCCGATTGCCGGCAATCAGAAGGATTACGTCAGTCAGACCTACAACACAAGTGCTTTCTGCGTACCTGTAACCGGCAAAGATAACATCAGCAAGGCTGCTGCTGTTTTTGAAGCTTTCGGTGGCATAAACAACGACCTGATCAATGAAAGCGCTAACGGGTACAGCGCTGTTGGTCTTGACGATACCGGCATAAGCGTTTACCGTTGGTGCGTGACCAACATGACCGCTGATTATTCCGGTGGTGTTCATGACAGCACCGTAGGTTCTGCTATCGATAACAGCTGCATAAGCAAGAGCAAGGATCCCGCTACCGAGATGGCTGCTATAGCCGATAAGGCTCAGAATCAGTGCAACGACTGGTACGGCAAGCTTACCGGTCAGCCCAGCAACTGGAAGGGCCCCGGAAAATAAGCAACACTCCTGTCTGTAACAGATAAAACCTATTAAAAACAGGAAAGCGGATAACACGGCCCTGTGCACCTTTCGGTGCACAGGGCTATTTCTTTGCGAAGTTGACGGTGCGGTGGGTGTTTTATCGGTACCGTAATGCGATGGGATGCATTATCTTGAGTACCGAAAAACATAAATCAAAAAAGACTTTACAAAATATATACTGTGTGATATAATACAGAACGTATTCCCTTTCTGAGAGCTGCCGATTTTAAATGTCGGCCGTATGGGAGTCACCGTCCGGCGCTCGGATACGGGAGAAATTTTTTAAAAAAGGTGAAAAATATGACAGCACAGGAAAAAACAGATATCATTCTTAAGTATGCCACCCACGAGGGCGACACCGGTTCTCCGGAGGTTCAGATAGCCGTACTTACCGGCCGTATTAATGAGCTCAACGAGCACCTTAAGGTCCATGCAAAGGATCATCATTCACGCCGCGGCCTGCTCAAAATGGTCGGACGCAGGCGCAGCCTTCTCGCATACCTTCAGAAGAAGGATATCGAAAGATATCGCAGCCTTATTGCAAAGCTCGGTATACGTAAATAATTGTTCTCTCGGCAGGTCGGGATTTACCCGGCCTGCCATTGCCGCTTTTAGCGGTATGTTTAAATGTGCCGAGAAATGGGCAAAGGAATACTGTGGGTCTTCGGTTTTTTGTCCGAGATTTTTTTGCTTTCGGGAACTTAAAAACATAATTTAGGTTCCGCCGAGCAGTTAATGTTTAAAATGTTTTAAATCCGGCCGCCTTTAGGCGCTTTCGGTATCTTCATGCTTTAGCAGTGAACAGATCGCCCGTTAAATCCCGACGGACGACGTGTTAATTGCTAAGGGACATGGGGACGAAAAGGCCGGAAATATATAAATTCAAGGAGAAAAAAGTTATGTTTGAAAATGCAAGGTCTTTTTCAATGGAGCTCGCCGGCCGTACCCTTACGGTAGAAACCGGAAAGCTCGCTCAGCTTGCCTCCGGTGCCTGCATGGTCCGTTACGGTGAAACGGCCGTGCTTTGCACCGCAACCATGGCAGCAAAGCCCCGTGAGGGAGTCGATTTCTTCCCCCTTTCGGTTGATTTTGACGAGAAGCTCTACGCCGTAGGACGTATCCCCGGTTCCTTCATGCGCCGCGAGGGCCGTCCGACCGAGAAGGCAATACTCGCCTCCCGTGTTATCGACCGTCCCATGCGTCCCCTTTTCCCGAAGGATATGCGCAACGACGTTTCGATAGTTTGCACCGTTATGTCGGTTGATCCCGACTGCTCGCCCGAGATGGTGGGTATGATAGGTGCGTCTATCGCCGTTACAATTTCCGAGATCCCCTTCAAAGGCCCCATAAGCGGCGTTTCGGTCGGCATGGTCGACGGTGAATATGTTATAAACCCTACCGCCGAGCAGCAGGCCAATTCCCGTATGGCCGTTACCGTCGCTTCAACCGATAAGCTGGTTGCAATGATCGAGGCCGGCGCCGATCGCGTAAGCGATAAGGAAATGTTCGACGCCATTATGTTCGGCCATGAGGCCAACCAGAAGGTTATCGAGTTTATAAAAGAGATCCAGCGCGAAATCGGCAAAGAAAAGATCGAGTTTGTATCCAACGATCCGGATCCCGATATGTACAATGCCATTAAGGATTTCTGCATCGAGGATGTCCGCGCGGCGCTTGATACCGACGACAAACGCATCCGCGACGAGCGCTTAAAGCCGGTTTACGAGGCTGTTCACGAGAGATTCGACGAGCAGTTCGAGGGCCAGGAGGGCAAGATCGAAGAGTGCCTTTACAAAATTCAGAAATACGTTGTACGCCGCTGGCTGCTTGACGACGGCAAGCGCGTTGACGGTCGCGGAATCGACGAGATCCGTCCTCTTGCCGCCGAAGTCGGACTTCTTCCCCGTGTTCACGGCAGCGGACTGTTCACCCGTGGTCAGACCCAGGTTCTCACCGCCGCTACCCTCGGACAGATTCGCGACGCACAGATCCTCGACGGAATAGACGACGAGGAAACCAAGCGTTATATGCATCATTACAACATGCCGTCCTATTCGGTCGGCGAGACCAGACCCAGCCGCGGACCCGGACGCCGCGAGATCGGCCACGGCGCTCTTGCCGAGCGTGCACTTTTGCCGGTTATCCCCTCGGCCGAGGACTTCCCCTATGCCATCCGTCTGGTTTCCGAGGTTCTTTCCTCAAACGGTTCCACCTCTCAGGCCTCTATTTGCGGCTCCACCCTTGCTCTTATGGACGCCGGCGTGCCCATAAAGGAGCCGGTTGCCGGTATTTCGTGCGGACTTATAACCGAGGGCGACCGCTTTATGACCATGGTCGATATTCAGGGCGTTGAGGACTTCTTCGGAGATATGGACTTCAAGGTTGCCGGTACCCATGACGGAATCACCGCCATTCAGATGGACCTTAAGATCGACGGTCTTACCCCTGAGATCATTAAAGAGGCCCTTGAAAAGACCCACAAGGCGAGAATTTATATCCTTGACGAGATAATGCTCAAGGCTATCCCCGAGCCGCGCGCCGAGCTTTCGAAGTATGCTCCCAAGATGCTCTCCACCAAGATCGACGTTGACAAGATCAGCGAGGTCATAGGCAAGGGCGGCAAGGTTATTCAGAAGATATGTGCCGATTGCAACGTTAAAATCGACGTTGAAGAGGACGGTTCGGTCTACATCTCCGCAATCGATCTTGACGATTGCAAGAGGGCGCTGAGCATAGTCGAGACCATCGCTAAGGACCCCGAGATCGGCGCCATATACAAGGGCAAGGTCACCCGTCTTATGAGCTTCGGTGCCTTTGTTGAGATAGCCCCCGGAAAAGAGGGACTTGTCCACATAAGCCAGCTTGACGTCAAGCGCGTTGAGTCGGTTGAATCGGTTGTCCAGGTAGGCGACGAGGTAATAGTCAAGGTTACCGAGATCGACGATCAGGGACGTCTCAACCTTTCCCGTCGCGAGGCACTTATTGAGGTTGAAGGTGCGGTTCCCGAGAACGACATTGACGACAGCCGTCCTCCCAGAAGGGGCGGTGCTCCGCGCCGTCAGGGCGGTCACGACTCCCGTCACAGAAGATAAATTCTTTTATAAAAAGTGCTGCTGTGATAGTTGCAGCGCAAATGATGATTTAAAAAACACGGTATCTGTCATACGGCAGGTACCGTGTTTCGTTTTATTTTTAATTCTTTAAAAGGGCAGCGCCTCGTCTTTTGTTATGGGAAGATTGCCGCTTGCGATTTTTGCAAGATGGATCGCATATCGCTTGCGTTTTCGGATTTCGGCCGTATTTGATATTTCGGTTTGGGCGTTTTTCTTTATCTTTTTCTAAGGGGCGATGTTCTGATTTTGCTTTTCTTTTTGTTTTCGATTTCGATTCGGTTTTTTCCTTCTTTTTGGATTTTATTTTATCGGCGACCTTGTTAACGGTCAGCTTATTCAGGGCTTTTCTGATAAATCTTGCGGCCGATTTTGCAAGACGGTAAAGCTTATGAATTGCCTTTGCCGGCAGCTTGTGAGCGTATTTGCCGACCGTCATTATCCACAACGTAAAGCCCGAAAACATTCCGAGCAGGGCGAAAAATCTTATTTGCCCCTCGCATCTTACAAGCGAAAAGCAAAAAAATACGATACAGGCAATAAGCCAGAAGACAATATCCTGAAAAAACACCGATATTTTTCGGCAGGGAATCGCACGACGAAAGGCTCTGAACATATCGTACACCACGCCGACGGCCGCACCGAGCGCGATGCTGAGCAAAAAGGTGTAAATTTGCGTCAGACTTTCGACGTTTTCGAATCCGGTGCTCATCTGAACACCCTGCCGAGCCAGCTTCCGCTTTTTTGCCGGGTGTCGCTGTAGACCATGCCGTTTACCGTCCCGGATATTATCAGCTCGCCGGTCGAGGTGTCGAGATTGTCTACATGCAGCCCCTCCCCCTTAATGCTCAGTTCGCCGAGCTCGGTAAAGACGACAACGCTGTTTTCGTCAAAGCTGTCGACGTCGATAACACCGCTGAAGGTGAGCTTTTCTCGGTTTTCCATTATTATATTGTGTTGTTTTTTGGGCTTTTTCTCCTCTGATAACGGCATGAGGCTTTGCTCCTTTCATATGTCGGTTTTATATCAGGTAAGCACTATGTAGGAAGGAAAAATCGCTTGCCTGGCCTTTTTTATCGACGGCGCTACGAGTAAAACCGGATTCCGTCCCGGTGCGTGCAGCGGTTTAGTTCGGTTGTCTTCCGGGTGTGCAACTGAGATCGGTTGTTTCCCGGGTGTGCAGCAGTTGAGACCGGTTGCCGATGTGGTGCAGCGCTTGCGGTCTGATATAATGGGCGATAAAAACGGTGAGAATACCCTTGCCGCCGAACAATACGGTATGGCCGGGAAGGCATTGTTTTACTTCAAATTATATGCTCCGTTTTTTCGGGATATTATTTTTATCGCAATATTTATGTGGGGCGGATGGGAACATTATCTGCACGGGAATTTTAAAATCGCCGCCGGCAGGGTGTGCTTATGCTGATTTTTAAAAACCGCCGCCGACGGGATAGGCGGATAGTGATTTAAACAGCAGTACACTGCACGTATCGGACGTTTTTGTGCCGCTTGGCAGGTCTTTCCGGTTTGCCGCTTCAAATACCGCACGAACCGCCTCACGGGCACTTGTAGAGCGAGGTTAAATGTGATATAATTCATCTGTAATACGATTTTTACACGGGCAAACGGCGCTTACCGATCGGCAGGCACCGTCCGGCGAAAGGAATAAAAACAAAAATGAACGTTCCGATGGAAAACATCAGAAATTTTTGCATAATAGCGCATATCGATCACGGCAAATCTACCCTTGCCGACCGCATGCTTGAGATAACCGACACGGTTGCCATGCGCGATATGGAGGATCAGATTCTTGACAGCATGGATTTGGAGCGCGAGCGCGGAATAACCATTAAGGCTCACGCCGTCACTCTTTATTACACGGCGGATGACGGGAAAACCTACGAGCTTAATCTGATAGACACCCCGGGCCATGTCGATTTTAATTACGAGGTTTCCCGTTCGCTCGCCGCATGCGAGGGAGCGGTGCTTGTGGTGGACGCTTCCCAGGGCATTGAGGCCCAGACCCTTGCCAACACCTACCTCGCGGTGGATCACGGACTTGAGGTGCTCCCGGTTATAAACAAAATAGACCTTCCTGCTGCAAGGCCGGATGAGGTTGCCGATGAGATTGAAGAAATAATAGGCATTGAAGCGCAGTCGGCGCCGCGCATATCGGCCAAAAACGGCATAAATATAAAGGAGGTCATGGAAAGGATCGTAAGTGACATTCCGGCTCCTACGGGGGATGTAAATGCTCCGCTTAAGGCCCTTATTTTCGATTCCTACTACGACCAGTACAAGGGCGTTATAACATATTTCAGGGTGGTTTCGGGCACAATAAAAACCGGTATGAATATCCGCTTAATGGCGACCGGAGCCGAGTTTCAGGTGCTGGAGCTCGGGCGAAAAAGCGCCGTTACAATGGTACCTGCCGACGAGCTCAAAGCCGGAGAGGTCGGCTATTTCACCGCCTCAATAAAAACCGTCGGCGACGCCCGTGTGGGCGATACCATTACCGAGGCCGACCGTCCGGCGGATAAGGCTCTTCCCGGATACCGGAAGGTAAACCCGGTGGTTTTCTGCGGAATTTATCCGGCCGACGGCGCGCAATATCCCGATTTGCGCGAGGCACTCGAAAAATTGCAGTTAAACGATGCATCGCTCATGTTCGAGCCCGAGACCTCAACGGCCCTCGGCTTCGGCTTCAGATGCGGATTTTTGGGACTGCTCCATATGGAAATAATCGAGGAGCGGCTTGAAAGGGAATTCTCCCTTGATCTTATAACCACCGCGCCGAGCGTTGTTTACAGATTCAACATGACCGACGGGTCGGTTTTAGAGATAGACAACCCCACCAATTACCCCGATCCGGCCGGGATTGTTTCGGCCGAGGAGCCGATCTGCGACGTTCATATTTACAGCCCGAGCGATTATGTCGGCTCTATTATGGAGCTTTGTCAGGAGCGCCGCGGAGTTTTTATGGATATGCAATATCCGTCGTCCACCCGTGTGGACATTCACTACGAAATGCCCATAAACGAGATAGTTTATGATTTTTTTGATGCACTTAAATCCCGTACAAAGGGCTATGCTTCTTACGATTACGAGGCAAAGTGCTACAGAAAATCCAATCTTGTAAAGCTGGACGTTCTTTTAAACGGCGACATTATCGACGCGCTTTCCTTTATTGTCCATGCGGACGGAGCCTATGCGAAGGCACGCCGTATAGCCGAAAAACTAAAGGAGCATATTCCCCGTCAGCTTTTCGAAATACCGGTACAGGTGGCCGTCGGCGGCAAGGTTATCGCGCGCGAGACGGTAAAGGCCATGAGGAAGGACGTACTTGCCAAGTGCTACGGCGGCGATATAACCCGAAAGAAAAAGTTGCTTGAAAAGCAAAAAGAGGGCAAAAAGCGCATGAGACAGCTCGGAACTGTCGAGGTGCCGCAGGAGGCATTTATGGCGGTACTCAAGCTGGATGAATAAATAATAATATATAAAGAGAAATTTTAACCGCCAAAACCAACTTTTCCTTTATAATTCAGCGCTTGTCCGGCAAAAAACAACCGTAAAACAGTAAAAATCATTCTTGTTGTTCCCGTTTTTAGCGTACATATTACATGACGAGAGGGTGGGTCTGATGAGAAAAAACAAAGACAAAAAAGCCCGGGTAAAACATCGCAATGAGAGCAAAAACGCTGTTAAAAAGTCCGGCAGACAGGCCTTTTTAACCGGTGCTGCCGACATTGCGCTATTTACCGTCGGCGCCGCAATTTATGCGCTTTCGGTAAGCATTTTTACCCTGCCTAACAATATAGCGCCGGGCGGAGTTACCGGTATTGCCACCGTTTTAAATCGCCTTTTCGGTTTTCCGGTTGGTACTACGGCCTTTATAATCAATATACCGCTGTTTATTTTAGCCTTTAGGATTTTCGGAAAATCATTTCTTTCAAAGACCGTCGTGGCTACGGTTATAACGTCGGTCGCCCTTGATATCGCGCCGCTTATACCCTACACCTACACATCCGACAAGATTCTTGCCGCCCTTTACGGAGGGGTGCTTAGCGGCTTTGGTCTTTCGCTCGTGTTTTTAAGGGGAGGAACTACCGGCGGCACCGATATCGGCGCAAGGCTTATCAATCATGCCTTTTCGGGCATATCGGTCGGCAGGGCGGTGCTGATACTGGATGCGGCGGTGGTCATCATGTCGGCCGTTGCATTCTCAAGCATTGAAAGCGCCCTCCATTCGGTAATAGTTATATTTGTTACCTCAAAGGTTATCGATACCGTTATATACGGCGTTGACAGAGGGAAGCTTGTATACATCGTAACCGGCAAGGGCGAAAAGGTATCAAAGGCCATTATGGATGAATTGGAGCGCGGAGTAACCGTAATCCCCTCGCGCGGCGGCTATACCGGCGAGCAAAAGGACACTCTTATGTGCGCTTTAAGACTCAATGAGGTATCGTCGGTGCGGCGAATGGTACAGCAGAACGACCCTCAAAGCTTTATGATAATAAGCGACGCGAGCGAGATAGTCGGCCTCGGCTTTAAGGATGTCGAGGGAGATTGATTTTTTATAAAAATTCTTATCAGAACTTAAAAAAGGAAGCGTATGTAATTGATAGCAAAGCTCAAAAGTGCCGGAATATTCGGCATGGATGCCTTTATAGCCGATGTTGAAGCCTACATATCGGACGGCTTTTCGAGTTTTGAAATAGTCGGACTGCCCGATGCGAGCGTTAAAGAGGCCAAAGAGCGTGTGCGTGCGGCCATTGCCAACAGCGGCGGCGTTTATCCTGCCGTTAGGATAACGGTCAACATAGCGCCGGCCGACATTAAAAAATCCGGAACCCTTTACGATCTGCCCATTTTACTTTCCCTTTTAAAGGCCGGCGGACAGCTTAAGGAGGATTTAGGCGACAGCGTTTTCATCGGCGAGCTGTCGCTTGACGGCGATGTCCGTCCTGCCGGCGGTGTGCTTGCAATGGTTATAAAGGCCCGTCAGTGCGGCTTTAAAAAATTCTATATTCCCGTCGATAACGCCGCCGAGGGCTCGGTGGTCGAGGGGATAGAGGTCTATCCCGTCGAAAATGTCAGACAGCTTGTCGATCACATAAAGGGCTTTTCGCCCATAAAGCCGGTCAGCCGGGAGGATTTTCCCGAAATAACCGAAATAGACGCCCCCGATTTCAGCGACGTTAAGGGACAGTTTCAGGCCAGGCGTGCGCTCGAAATAGCGGCCGCCGGCGGACATAATGTGCTTATGATCGGTCCTCCGGGATCGGGAAAGAGCATGCTTGCCAAGCGGCTGCCCTCAATACTTCCCGATATGACCTTTGAGGAAAAGATAGAAACGACAAAGCTCCATTCCATAGCCGGAATTCTGCCCAAGGGCGCGCCCCTTGTGTCGGTAAGGCCGTTCAGGGCGCCCCATCATACAATGTCGCCCATTGCGCTGTCGGGAGGAGGCAGCATTCCGAAGCCGGGAGAGATATCCCTCGCTCATAACGGCGTGCTTTTTCTTGACGAGCTGCCCGAGTTTTCCCGTACCGCAATGGAGGCTTTAAGACAGCCCCTTGAGGACGGCCGGGTGGTTATATCCCGTGTGTCGGCTACTCTTTCGTATCCGTGCGACATAATGCTCGTTGCGGCGATGAACCCCTGTCCGTGCGGCTTTTACGGCCATCCTACAAGAAAATGCGTATGCCCCGAGGGAACGCCTGCAAAATACTTGAATCGCGTCAGCGGTCCTTTGCTTGACCGTTTTGATTTACATATCGAGGTTCCGTCGGTCGAATTCGAGGAGCTTGATTCTTCGGTAAAAAGCGAAGGCTCGGCCGCCATTAAAAAGCGGGTCAACGCCGCGAGAAAGCTGCAGCAACAGCGGTACAGCGGCAAGGGCTTTTCCTGCAACAGCAATCTGACCCCGGCATTGCTTCATGAATACTGTCATCTGACCGAGGACGCCAGAGCCTTTTTAAAACGTGCTTTCGAAAAGCTCGGAATGTCCGGCCGGGCGTACGACCGCGTGCTAAAGGTCGCCCGTACAATAGCCGACCTTGACGGATCGGATACTATCACCAAGGATCACATTGCCGAAACGGTGCAGTACCGGTCGCTCGACCGTAAATACTGGCAGCAAAAATAGTTTTTATTTTTACTTGTTTGCTTTTTTGTCGGTTGATTCTTTAGTTTTTTAATCCTATATTATTCTATTCTTCTATTTTTCAGACCCTTACCTACTACTCACCTCTTACCCTTACCCTTACCCTTTCCCTTTCCCTTTCCCCCTTGCTTCTTACCGTCCGCCGCCTATATCTCCCAATTTCACCCCTTGCTTTTCTAATCCCTACGCACCCATGCATTCATTTTGTCGCCCTATCTTTGCCGGGGGAATCGGGAAAACCTCATAATATTGAATCTGAGAAAAGCGAAAGCCGTAAAAAACGAAAAACCGCCGATTAAGACCATAGATTAATGGCTTAATGGCGGCGGATTTTACGAATATGAAACGCTTTGGATTTTTTCTTTACCGGAGACGTTTTGTTTTCGAGAGAGGGGAATTTTAACTGCAAAAAACGTGGCGGCCGATGGTCGTTATAATCGGGCGCGAGCGAATCCATTTACTTACGGCGGTTTTTGGGTTATAATAATAAATAGCTCCGCCGCTGGGATCCCAGCCGTTTAAGGCGTCCTTGGCCGCCTTGTAGGCCGAGTCGGCGACCGTTTTGTTAAACTGTCCGTCGGTCATGCAGGTAAAGGCGCCGGACTGGTAAATTACCCCGGCAACGCTGTTCGGGAAGGACGGATGGCGTACGCGGTTTAAAATTACCGCTCCTACGGCGACCTGTCCGGTGTAGCTCTCGCCGCGGGCTTCGGCCGAAATTACCCGGGCTAAAAGATTATAGTCGCTCGACGAATATCCGCCGTACGATCCCGACGACGAAGAGGACGACGAGCTGATACCGATTGCGGCGAGGGTCTTTTTGCCGGCAATTCCGTCGGGAGTAAGTCCGTTTTTCTTTTGAAAGCTTATAACGGCGTTTTTGGTGCCGGTGCCGTAAATACCGTCAACCGAGCCGCTGTAATAGCCCCATTCTTTTAATCTTGTTTGTATTGCGCGCACCTCGCTGCCGGTCGAGCCCATCTTTGAAAGGGCCGATACCGGGGCGCTCATTGCGAGGAGAATTATAAGCAGATTCAGCAGTATTGTCACCGCTATCTGCCAGCACCTGATCAAAACCTTTTTATTGATCTTCATAAATTTTTACACTGCCTTTCGCAAAGGATGCATTTTTTACGGGAGACGGGAACGGCTCTCGCTTTTGCGGATAGTGTCGCGGCGTTTTAGGAAAAAATATTAAGCGCCTAACCGATAATCGCCTATCCGGGAAAGCGGCCGTCCGGCTTTAAAAATGCTTTTTTCGGATGATTCCGGAGCTTTTTAATGCGATGTAAGGATTTGGCCGTCGCCCTTATACCCTTAGCATATGTTGCAAGGCATGGTTTTATTTATGAAGTGTTGTACCAGATAGATACAAATCGGTTTTGGCGGGTAAAATTCCTTTTTCTCTTTGCCGGAAAGCCTTGTAATACGGCAGTATTGCTTCGTTTTCCGTCTTTGATAAAAAGAAATTTTACCACGACAAAACTGCTATGCACCTGAAAAGATGTAATTTTTCAGTCAGACGTATTTAAAAAACCGCTGATATACTCGCGTATTTCAAGATTTTTTAAGTGCGTATGGCGGGAAAAGGGCGCTTTTTCAGGCGGTTCGTACCTATCCGGTACAACACTAGTGTTGTACCGGATAGATACAAATCGGTTTTGGCGGGTAAAATTCCTTTTTCTCTTTGCCGGAAAGCCTTGTAATACGGCAGTATTGC
>CAKSCM010000017.1 GCA_934444365.1 uncultured Eubacteriales bacterium
GGCAGAGAGGATATTCCCCTCGACGTAATCGAGCGTTGGTTAAGGGACAAGGAGTGGCGCGTCCGTCTCACTGCAATAAATGCCTGTCAAAGCAGAGAGGATATTCCCCTCGACGTAATCGAACGAGGGCTCAAGGATGAGGATTGCGATGTCCGCGCCGCTGCAATGAACGCCTGTCAGGGCAGAGAGGATATATCCCTCGAGGTAATCAGCAGAGAGGATATTCCCCTATTAAGAGCCTTTGAACCGCCCGAAAAGGTATACAAAAAATGTTTAGGCGGCGTTATAGTGGTCGCGAATATTCCGAAAGACGCTCAAGTAAGAGGCGAAAACGGAAAAAAGTGTAGGGCAAATAAAGCTGTTATCACTGACATCATAGGAGAATTTCAAGGTGAAAAGATAGGAATATCGATTTATGACAAAACGACGATGTATAAAATCGGCGACGTTGTGGAAATTGAATACTTTGATATCTCGTTTGCTGAATGTTCGTCAGGATTCCACTTTTTTTGCACCGAGGAAGAGGCGAGGAGGTATAACGAATGACAGCAATTATGGTTTTCGGATTTTTGACGGTGCTGCTTATTGTTTCGGCGGCCGATACAGCAGTGAAGGCCGGACGAGCACAGAAAAACCGGGCGGTTTTGCACCGGGAAAGGCGTCACAAAGAGAGTGTTGCAAGGTTCTTTTGTGACGGTGAATAAAAAAGCGGCTCCGCGAGGGGACGCGGGGCCGTGGCTTAGGTGCACAGCGTCCTTTGAGACGGTGCAATAATTAAGACAAACAAAGTATAACACGTCCCTTAGAAAAAGTAAAGGGGAAATTTTAAAAATGGAAGTCGAATTTTATATCTGTGATTGCGGCGCGGCTTTTCCGGCAGAAAAAGCAGGGCATACAAGCGAGCCTGACGTGGGGTATGAGAACGTACCGTGTTGTCCGGTGTGCGGCAGTACTGCACTGAGTTACGCCCAGGAATGCGCCATATGCGGAGAAATTTGCGAGGATGTGCTTTGCGATGACTGCAAAAAGGAAATGCAGCGGACGGTTGAGGCGCTGGTCGACGAATATCCGGAGGCGGCATACGACGAGTTGTGGCGAGTTTTTCAAGCGAAGACCGAAGGGAGATAAAGAAAAATGCTTAATAAAAGCTTTGAAGAAATGCGAAAAATCAATGTAACGCCTTTTCTTTCCAACAGAGACGGTAAGGATTATCTTAACTGGGCGGACGCAAAAAGACTGCTGCACGATAACGGCGCCGAGCAGGTGTGGTTTGTGCCGATAGAAAACCCGAGAACGGGCGGATCGCTTTTTTATACCGATATTGAGTTTGTTTCGGGCGAGAGAAAAAACCGCTGCTATGAGACAAAGGTCGAGATACATATAGACGACAAGGTCTATTATATGACATCGCCGGTTATGAACGGCTCGAACCCGGTACAGGATAACTCAATGACACAGCAGCGTGTGTGGAATTCCATGTGTCGTTCCTTTGTTAAGGGGGTCGCGATCTATACGGGGCTCGGCTTTGATCTTTGGTGCAAAAGTGAGCATGAAGAGAGCGCGGCCGAAGAGGATCTGACGCGACACAGCTTAGTGGCAATCAAAAGGCGCGTTGAGGAGCTTGTAACGGCAAAAATTCAGTCGGGACTGTCACTTGAAATTATATGCCGCGAGCTCGGCATGAGCGAAGAGGAATTCCGGGCACAGTTTGCGATGTATCAGACGCTGTACAACTTCGAGAAACGTATAGCACAGTTGAAAAAATGATACATTCACATGATCGTAGCGGTTGGTTCGGGGCTTCGGACGTAGATTATATCATCGGCAACAGAAACACCAAAAGCTTTAAAGACTGGTGGGCGGTTAAGCTCGGTATTAAGGTGAACAACTTTGAAAACCGGGCTATGAACGTCGGAACGAACTGGGAAGGGCGAATACTTGATTATATCGGGTCGGCCGAACGGGACAAGCAGATACTTATTCCGGAAATAAGGCTCAGGGTAAACCTCGACGGGAATACCGGAAAGCAAATAGACGAGGTTAAGACCTATCGCTTTGAAAAAGGCTTTAAGTGTCCGATAAAATACGTCCGCCAGGTAAATGTTCAGATGTACGCTTTCGGGAGCGATACGGCTTATATAAACGCATACGGGCTTACCGAAAACGATTACCGCAATTACTTTGCTCCCTTCGACAAAGACCGGCTGCAGCGCATAAAGATCGAGCGAAACGAAGATTTTTTGAACAAGGTATTTTTGCCGAACGTCCGGGAGCTTTCGGAATGTCTTAAAAAGGGGGTGTGGCCGCCGTGCAAATAGAGGTTGACAAGGCCGAAATGATGATAAATTCACAGGGACAGTGGCTGTGCCTTAAATTTTCGGGCGATGTCGGACAGGTTATAGACGCCGTTAACACCGAGGGGCTCAGAGAGGTAGAGTTGCGCAAAAAAAGCAAAAGGCGATCTCTTGACGCCAATGCTTACGCATGGGTACTTATAGGCAAGATTGCCGGAGCCGTCGGCCTTTCAAAGGATGAGGTGTATAGCCGGGCAATAAAGCATGTCGGCGGAAGTTACGATATTGTTTGTATCAGGAAGGATGCCGCCGACGCGCTTATGACGCGGTGGGCCAAAAAGGGGCTCGGGTGGCAAAGTGAAAAGGTGCCGAGCAAGGTTGAAGGTTGTGTCAATCTAATGCTTTATTACGGTTCGTCGACATACGACACCCGGCAGATGTCACAGCTTATTGACATTATTGTCGAGGAGTGTAAGGAACTCGGCATCGAAACCAAAACGCCCAGAGAGTTGGCGCTTTTAAAGGAGGAATGGCAGTGAACAACCGTGCGAAGGCTTGCGATATTCCCATTTCGGTTAAACGTGCCGTGTGGGAACGGGACGGACACCGCTGTATAGTATGCGGAAGTTACCGCGGAGCTTTTCCGAATGCCCACTATATAAGGAGATCGCGAGGAGGTCTTGGGGTTGAGCAGAATATAGTAACCCTTTGCGGTCCGAACGGAAACAACTGCCACCGGCGCTATGACGAAGGCACGGCCGACGAGCAGCATTATTACAAAGAGGTGATTAAAAAATACCTGATGAAGCAATACCCCGGTTGGGACGAGAAAAAGCTTATTTTTAAAAAGAGAGGTAGACCGAAAAGTGCTTAACAGTATTGTAATAATGGGCAGGCTTACGACGCCGCCGGAGCTCCGACAGACCCAAAACGGGACGGCGGTTTGCCCTTTTACCCTGGCGGTAGAAAGAAGCTACGGGGAGAAGGACAACCGGCAAACGGATTTTTTGGATGTGGTCGCATGGAAGCAAACGGCGGAGTTTGTTGCAAAGTATTTTACCAAAGGGCAGCTTGTGGCCGTTAAGGGACGGCTTGAAACAAGAGGTTACGAGGACAAAAACGGCAACAAGCGCAAAGCTTTTGAAGTAATAGCGGAAAACGTTTATTTTGCCGAGAAAAAGCGAGAGGATGATACGACATCATACACACCGTCGGTACGAAACGATTTTTCCGAGGTAGCCACACCCGATGACGATCTGCCGTTTTAACGGGGGGTGCGACATGCCGATTCGGCAACCACTTGAGGAGGGTTAGCAAATGGCTAAACGCTATGTCTCGAAAGAGGTACGGTGTCCGTTTTACCGTTCGGAGGATAGTTTCCGGGTGGTATGCGAGGGGCCTTACCGTGGCGTAAGCGTGCATTTAGCGTTTGATTCACCGACACACAGAAGCGAATATGAAGGCCGCTTTTGTAAAAGCCGATTTGACGAGTGCATATGGGCGAACGCCCTGTATGCCGGTTATGAAAGCGAGGGGGAAAGCAATGATTAAGATTGAGGAATTTTTGCCGATCGGGGGCTCCGATCCGGTAACACGCGAGCAGCTTTGTTTGCGCACCGGACTTCGCGACAGGGAATTACGGCGAGAGATAAGCGCGGCAAGGCTCAGAGGGGTGCATATTGTTTCTTCGGGTACTTCGCCGGGGTATTATCTCGCGAAGGATGAGGGCGAGAAAAACATAATCGAAAGGGAGTACCTGAGCCGGGCGATGGAATGCCTGAAAATTTACAACAGCTTGAAAAGGGGGCGGCAGATAGATGGGCAACAGGAGTTTTGAGGGTGAAAAGTATCTGTTTGTAGACAACTTTGCCGGAGGAGGCGGAGCGAGTACAGGCGAACCTTCCGGAATACTGCAAAAGAGGTGAAAGGTATGACCTGTCCTGTTTGCGGCGGAAACACTCGCGTTGTGGATACCCGGCACCCCGACTGTGAAACCGTCTGGCGGCGCCGGGAATGTACCGAGTGCGGCTACCGGTTCAATACCGAGGAACAGGAAATACGCCGGTCGCACGATTCGGGCAAAAAGATAAACGGAGGCTTGTATGAAATATTTGTTTGAGGCTGGATTTTTTGTCCTTGATAACCTTTGGATTCTGGCGGTGCTTATGCTGCTTGCCGCCGGCGGAGTTGTAGCCGGTCTGATTCTATGCAAAAAGCCGGCGCAAGACAAGGCGAAAAGAAAGCTATCATAACAATGGTGTGGGAAGACTACCGCACCGCGCAAGAATAGGAGGACACTATGGCAAACATAAAAATGCTGAACGAGGAATTGATACATAGAGCAAACTCGGTCAGTTTCGGAGGAAAACGCGGAGATTTATCAAGAAGCGAATACACGGGATATGCCGAAAAGATTTTGGGGTGGCCTATCTCGGACGAGAAGAAACAAAAACTGCTCGACAAACTCTACGACAAGTGGACGGAAATATTGGGGCAGGAAGCACAGCATGTCAGCATAATGGTTGCGGGACCTGCAAAGTACAACTCACGCAAACTCGACCACAGCGACCAAATATTGAGGCTTTCGTCAGAATTCGTGGAGTGGTTTAAGGATTTGGAGGCGCAGGTCGAACAGGGACAGCGGAAGAACGACAAGGCGGAACATCTTGTCCGTATGGTGGAGTTTTGCAAAAAACCGGACAACCCGTGTGACCCGACATCTCACCTCGTTGAACTCGCAATATATAACCAAAAGGCTTTTATTAAATATTACGAGGAACTCTACCCGATATACAAGTGGAGAAAAAACAGCAATATCGTCAAACTCTACAACTACGCAAAAGAGGGCAAACTCGTAGAGGTGAAAAAAGAGGTGTTTTTTGAGGACGAAAACCTCACGGCGTTTAAGGAGGGCGACCGCATTTATATCAAATTCCTTATGCGTCCGAAACGGCAGCTTATAGTTGCGCTCAAAAGCCGCGGATATTGGTGGAACGGCGGCAAGAGTTCTTGGAGTACCTATCCAGACAGGCTCGACAAAGAATGGGTAGAGTCTATCAGCAGCAGATACGGACAGTATTTTTGAGGAGTGTAAACAATGACAGTAAAAAAAGCAATAGCACAAATTGAGCCTGTTGCAAAGTCAAGCAAAAAAGTCAGTATTGCTCTTGAAACGGCACTGTTAGCCCTCGAGAAGCAGATGCCGAAAGAGCCCAAAGTGCTCAAAACACACACCTTATCGGGCTATAAATACGGAATTTGCTGCTGTGGGGAGCATATCATGGATGATGAGAAATATTGCTCAAATTGCGGACAAGCGATAGAATGGGGCGAGAAAGAGACAACGGCCCAAATTGGTAAACACCGGGTGGAAAAACTATAGTTTAATTTTCAAGTTGCACCTCGGATACAGATGTCTATAGGAGAAAAGCGATGAGCAAGTACAAGAACATAAAGTGCAAAGTCGGTACAGAGGTTTTTGACAGCCGCCGGGAGGCCGACCGGTATTTGGAACTGTGTTATTTGCAGAAAGCCGGGATCATAACCGATCTTGCCCGTCAGGTAAAGTTTGTTCTGATTCCGGCACAGCGTGAGAAAACGACCGGCACAAAGCGCGGCAGGGTTATTGAACGCGAGATTGCATACATAGCCGACTTTGTGTATATCCGAGACGGCCAGACGGTGGTTGAGGACGTAAAGGGCGTCAGAACCCGTGATTATGTCATTAAGCGCAAGCTTATGCTTTTTGTACACGGGATCAGGATTGCGGAGGTGTGAGGCAAGTGAAACCCTTTGAAGAATCAGAAGAGAGGAGCAAGTAAATGAGAGAAAACAAATACACGGTCGCCGATTTAACGGCTATGCAGTCGTGGCCCCTTTCGCGGAAAATTCAAGTAACGCAAACACGCATTATTGAATGGTACATAAAAAACGAGGGGCGGGTCTATGTGTCATTCAGCGGAGGCAAGGACAGCACGGTTTTGCTCGACCTTGTAAGACGAATATATTCAGAAGTCCCCGGCGTGTTTTTAGATACCGGGCTTGAATATCCCGAAATTCGAGATTTTGTTAAAACAAAGGAGAAAATTGATTGGTTAAAGCCCGAAATGAATTTTCGGAAAGTGATTGAAACATACGGGTACCCGCTTGTAAGTAAAGAAATTGCTGGAAAAATAAGCGCAGCCCGGCGAGGTGCGAAAAATGCAATCCTCGCTTTTGACGGCAAAGATGTCGCTGGAAACGAAACCGAGTACAGGAAGCGATATAAAAAATGGAAATTCCTATACGAAAGCAATATTCCAATTTCGGAAAAATGCTGTGAAGTTATGAAAAAGAAGCCTGCGAAGAAATATGAGAAAGAAACCGGGAGAAGACCAATTATTGCGACTATGACGAATGAAAGCACTTTAAGAAAGCAGGCGTGGTTGAAGAACGGTTGCAACGCATTTGACGGAGAACGCCCCATATCACAACCTATGTCGTTCTGGACCGAGCAAGATGTTTTGACATACCTCAAAGAATACCATATACCGTATGCGCCTGTATATGGAGAAATCGTGAAAATAAACGGAGCATTAAAGACTACGCTATGCAATAGAACAGGCTGTGTTTTCTGCGGTTTTGGTTGCCACTTGGAAAAAGAGCCAAACAGATTTCAACGATTGAAAACGACACACCCAAAGCTGTGGGAATATTGCATGAAGCCGTGGGAAGCCGGAGGACTCGGAATGAAAACGCCGCTCGAACTTATAGGGGTAAAGACAGAAATGGAGGAAGAATTATGAAGCCAATATACGAGCCGAAAGGCAAAGCAAAAGAATATGGCGACTATGCGCTGAATATCTACACAGGCTGTCCGCACCGTTGCTTTTACTGTTTCGCCCCGAATGTTCTGCATAAGGACCGCGAGGCGTTTCACACAAATGTAGAGCCGAGGACCGATATAGTCAAAGCGACAAAGCGGCAGCTTGAAAACGAAATGATAACCGGGAAACTCATTCACCTCTGCTTTACTTGCGACCCATACCCGACAGGCTACGACACGACACCCACAAGGGAGATAATCAGAGCCATTAAGGAACACGGGAACAATGTTCAAATACTCACCAAAGGCGACGGGAGCAGAGATTTTGATTTGCTCGACGAGAACGATTGGTACGGTATCACCCTCGACGGTATCGGGAACGGCCTAAACCCATTATGGAGAGCAAGAGTTGACGCTCTTGCAGAGGCACACAGCCGAGGAATTAAGACTTGGATTTCTTTCGAGCCTATAACGAACGAAAGAGAATTTTTTATCAATCTGCACTTGGTAGCGGCGATTGCCGACAGGGTAAAAATCGGGAAACTGAACTACCGCAAGTCAGATATAAATTGGGCGGAATTCGGGAGAAAAGCCGAGGAACTCTGCCAAAAACTCGGACTTGACTACTATATCAAGGAAAGCCTACGGGCGGAAATGGAGGTAAAGAAATGAAAAGCTTGGAAGATGTCTTTTACGGCATATTAAGCTTGTGGGTCGCCGTTATTGCGTTCTTAACAGCTCCGTTGTGGGGTGTTCCGTATCTCGTTTATAAGACACTCAAAAAAAGAAAGGCACGGCGATGACACTTGAACAATGCACAAAAGCGGTAAAGAGTTTTCGGGCGGCAAGCTTGAAATAACGGCAGAGATAAGCGATTACAACGGACGTACGGTTGTTATAAAGGAGCAAAAAACGATGGCGGAGCGTAGAATGTTCGCAAAAACAATAATTGACAGTGACGCTTTTTTGGATATGCCGTTATCGGCACAGGCTTTATATTTTCATCTGTCAATGAGAGCAGACGACGACGGTTTTATAAATAATCCGAAAAAGATACAGAAAATGGTCGGAGCAAGCGACGACGATTGTAAATTGCTTATTATGAAGCGGTTTATTATCATTTTTGAAAGCGGCGTTATAGTAATTAAGCATTGGAAAATACATAACTATATACGAAATGACCGCAAAAAAGAAACTAACTATACGGCAGAAATGGCGTTGTTGACGGAAAAAGAAAACGGAGCGTATTCTTTGAAATCGGAAATCCCATTGCTTGAAACAGAAGATACAGGCGAAACGAAAAGGCAGAATGCGGCAAAAAAACCCGTCCTTCATAAATACGGAGAATATAAAAATGTACTATTGTCTGATAAAGATATTGAAAAACTACAAGCTGAATTTCCTACCGATTATCCAGAACGAATAGAGCGTCTAAGCGGATATATAGCGAGCACAGGGAAAAGTTACAAAAATCATTTGGCGACTATTCGGAATTGGGCGAGAAAAGAAAGCTCAGCTAAAGGGCAACCAAGCGGAAGTAAACAATTTCAGCAATTTGACGCAATAGCACGTTGGGCTATGGAAGAAGATGAAAAGGAGAGAAACAATGGCGAGCAATAAGAAAATAGCTGAAATTATTATGGCAATAAAGACTGTTTACGCCTATTACACAAAGGATAATAACGAAAGCGAAAACGTCGCACTGTTGAATACATGGAAACTGTTGTTAAACGATTATTCAGATAATGTTGTTGAGGTAGCGTTTAAAAAGTGCTTACAAACTTGTAAAATGCCGCCTACCCCTGCCGATGTTATCGAAAAAATAAACTATATATCAGGGGCGGACGAGCAAACAGGCGAGGAACTGTGGACTGTATATGCAGACGCGTTGAGGCAGACGGAAAAGCAAATGTATTATTTCCCCTTTACTTTTGTGCAGGCCAACGGAAAGACGCAGGGAGCCAACGCAAGACAGAAAGTCGAAAAAATATGGCAGGGATTGCCCGATAGAATAAAACAGTATGTCGGAAGCAAAGGCGAGCTTATGAGGATGGCGAAAAACTACACAAATGACGAACTAAAATTTGAAAAGACGAGATTCATAAAAACATTGCCGACACTCAAAAAGCGTGAAGAATACTCCAAATTGCCGCCGGATCCCTTGAAGTCGCAAGCATTTAAGTTTTCTTTAGGAGGTAAACAATGACAGATAACGAGATTGTAAATGTATTAGAAATTTGTGGTGACGCTCTTCCTTGCCGCTATTGTCCTCGTTATGATAGAGAAACAGAAAAATGTACCGGTGTGGAAACTACAGAAATACTTAAACTTATTTTCTTGCAAGAGTTGAAGAATCGGGAACTTAGAGTGGAAATAGACGAGTTGAAAAATGCTCTTTTAAAACAACAGGAGTCCGCGGCGAAATTACAAGAAGCACTTGGCGCTGCGGAACAGTCACACATACTTAACCGCTTTATGCGACAGGAATAAGGAGGTAAAACATGAACATTAAACTGGACAAGGGTGCATTTGCGCCGACGAGGGCGCATGCCACCGACGCCGGGCTTGACCTTTATGCCGTGGACGGGAAGATTGTGCCGGCAAAGGGGAGCGCCGTTTTTGATACGGGAGTACATATTGAACTGCCGTCCGGTACTGTCGGGCTTTTAAAAAGCAAAAGCGGACTCAATGTTAAATCTTCGGTTTTGTCGGAAGGGGTTATTGACGAAGGGTATACGGGGAGCATAGTTGTTAAACTGTATAATCACGGGGGATCACCGGTATATATTAACCCCGGACAAAAGATTTCTCAGCTGCTTATTATGCCTTGCTTTACACCTGAGATCACCATTGTGGACGAGATAACCGGCGGCGAGCGAGGAGAAGGCGGCTTCGGATCAACGGGGGTATAATGTGGAGACTGCAGATATAAAGACACTTTGCCGGTGTTTGGATTTATGCGTTCTTTCTTCAAGAAGTGCATGTGAAAAGTGCCGGTACAAGACAAGAGGGTGCTTAGGCGAGCTTTCAAGAGACATTAAGAAAAAGCTGAGAGAGGCCGCCGGCATTCTTAATGATACGGGCGAAGAAACAAAATAAAAAAAGACGTTCTTTCGGGTTTTACCTGAGGGAACGTCTTTTTTGGTATAGGGGGGATTTTCTATTTGTTTTTATTTGAATTATGCTTTTTAAAGAGAAATTAAGGAGGGGAAAACCGTGGAAAGGCGAAAGGCCGAAAAGTACCCGGAAAGCTTTTGGCTTGAGGTTCGCATGGAATATGTAAAGGGCGACATGAGTATAGCCGCACTTTCCCAAACGCGAGGTGTTCCGAAGAAGACGCTGTGTGCACGCTCGGTGGCCGAGGGTTGGGTCGAAATGCGGCGAGACTACCGAAAAAGGGTGCTTGATCGGGTTATGGATAAGTCGACCAAATCGGCAGCCGACAGATATTTAAAGGTGCTTAAAATCGCCGATAAAATTCTGGACAAGATTGAGTCGAGTGTGGATGTGCTTGACGAGGAACAATTTTTAAGCGGACGCGGACTGTTTAGAGAGGTGACCTCCTCGCTTAAAACGGTTAAGGAGATACAGGACCTTAAATGCGAAGAGGATCGCGAAGAGCAGCGCGCGAGAATTGAGCGCTTGCGAAAAGAAAACAGCATGGCGGAAGCAGCCGGCGGATACGGTGTCGTATTATTGCCGCCTATAAAGTCGCCTGAGAGCAAAGACGATGAGTAACGAGGTTTGGCGCCCTCAGCCGAGACAGGAAATTTTTATGAGCAGGGGCGAGGATGAGGCGTTATACGGCGGAGCTGCCGGCGGCGGAAAAAGCGACGCACTTGTGATTGAGGCGACACGCCAGATAGATATCCCTCATTACAAGGGACTTATTCTCAGAAAAACATATCCGCAACTGGCCGAGCTCATAGACAAAAGCCTCAATTATTATTCCCGGGCTTTTCCGGGGGCGGTATATAACGCCTCAAAGCATTCCTGGCGTTTTCCGTCGGGGGCAAAAATAATTTTCGGATCGCTTAATTCTTCACAGGATAAATACAACTATCAGGGACAGGCCTATGACTTTATTGCTTTCGATGAGCTGACGCACTTTTCGTTTGATGAATACATTTATTTGCTTTCGCGTAACCGCCCGAACGGACCGGGAACGCGGTGCTACGTCAGGGCGACGGCTAACCCGGGCGGTATAGGGCATATCTGGGTAAAGGATCGCTTTATAACGGCAGCAGCGCCTATGACTACGGTTTGGGAAACGGTTCCTATCATATTTCCGGACGGGCACACCGAAACAAAGAAAAGATCGCGGATTTTTATTCCTTCAACCGTTTTTGATAACAAAAAGCTGCTCGATAATGATCCGAATTACCTCGCGAGACTGGGTGCAATGCCCGAGGCAGAAAGAAAAGCACTGCTTTACGGCGACTGGGATAGCTATTCCGGACAGTATTTTTCCGAATGGAAAAACGATTCCGCGCATTACAAAGACCGCCAGTGGTCACATGTTATAGATCCGTTCGATATTCCGCGTTCGTGGCCGATATACAGAGCGCTTGACTGGGGCTTTCACAGGCCGTATGCATGCTTGTATTTTACGGTGGACGAGGACGGCCGGCTTTACTGCATAGCCGAAGATTACGGATGTACGGGTACGCCGAATGAGGGCGTAAGACTGACGCCGCAACAGGTGTTTTCGGATATGGCGCGATATGAAAAGGAGCACCCGTGGTTTAAAGGGCGCGTTATAACCGGCGTTGCTGACCCTGCTTGTTGGGGAACGCAAACCGGCGTATCGGTGGCCGAAGCCGCAAGCAATGAAGGGATTTATTTTACTCCGGGAGATAACGCACGAATCCCCGGTTGGTTACAGGTTCACTATCGGTTGAGTTTCGATTCGGACGGTTACCCAATGATGTATGTCTTTAAAGGCTGTAAAAATCTTATAAGGACGCTGCCGAGCCTTATTTATGACGACAGGAAGGTCGAGGATCTGAACACCGACGGAGAGGATCATTGTCTGACGGGTGACACGTTAGTGTTGACCGACGGTGGATACAAACAGCTTGCCTCACTTGTAGGAACAACGGGCAAGGTTATGTCGCACGATGGCAAATATCACGGATACCATGATGTCAGGCTTACGCGCCGACAAGCAAATATATATGCCGTTGAACTGGAAGACGGAACAAAGATCCATTGCACCGATGACCATAGATTTATGTTGCCAGACGGTGAATGGATACACGCTAAGGATCTGACGGAAGGAACGGAGTTAAAGAGTTATGAAAGTACAGATTATCAGCAATACGGTGCAAAGATTTAACGGCCAATCTTACTATAAGTGCGGAGATTATTTTCAGCGGAAGGGCAGGCGTTTACATAGAGCAGTATGGGAATATCACAATGGCGATATCCCACAAGGATATCATGTTCACCACAAGGACGGCGATAAGACAAATAATGACATTTCAAATCTTTCGCTTTTGTATGGTACAGACCATAAAAGATATCACATGAGCTTGCCTGAGGTTGTAAAAAGATCGAAAGAAAGCATTAAAGTCGCGAGAAAATATGCGGTTGGTTGGCATAAATCAAGCGAAGGGGCGAACTGGCATTCACAGCATGCCAAAGAGCTTTGGAGAAACGTAAAACCGCACAAGGTTGTGTGCGCCTGGTGTGGTGAAGAGTTCGAATCAAAAGATATGTCACATAAGGGCGATAGGTTTTGCTGTAACAACCATAAAGCAGCAGCATTAAGGTGGAGGCGTAAACATGAAGGTCAAGTCAATTACCCCGGCAGGGAAAGCCGATGTGTACAACCTTGAGGTCGAGGAAACACACGACTTTATCATACAGGGCGGTATTGTGTCGCATAACTGTGCGGACGCGCTGAGATATATGTGCATGTCAAGGCCCATAACACCGAGAAAGCCGGAACCGGAGGATCCATTTATCCGTGATCCGGCGAGGGTGGCGCTTGATCTGAAAAAAGAGGATTTGGCCCCGGTAAGGGTAAGGCCGAGAATGATTATAAAGAGAGGATGAGTTTATTGCAGTTAACCGAGCTTTTCAGACGCCGCAAAGAACCGGCGGCTATACAGGACCCGGAGGTTTCACGGGAGCCGGCGGCGATACCGGGGGGCTCCGAGTGGACGGGAAGCGTGCCGGCTGTTGAGGTCGAGACCGTAATAGGCCGAAAGGAAATCGGCGAAGCCATTACGGTGCTTAAAAAATATAAAGAGGGCAAAGCAAACCTCGAAAGCAGAATCGTTAAGGATGAAGAGTGGTACAAAGCGCGGCAATGGCGCGTTATGCCGCATAAAAAGTCACAGGTAGAGCCGGCCTCGGCATGGCTGTTTAACTCAATAGCCAACAAACACGCCGACGCTATGGATAATTTCCCGACGGTTAATGTGTTGCCGAGAGAAGCCGGGGATGTGTCGGAAGCAAAAGTCCTTTCTTCGATTCTGCCGGTGGTGTTTGACGAGTGCGATTTTGAAGGAGCATATTCGGCGGCATGGATGCAGAAGCTTAAAAGCGGTACCGGTGTGTATGGGGTGTTCTGGGACGCCCAGGCGCTCGGAGGGCTCGGGAGTATCGTAATAAAGCGTTGCGATCCCCTTAATTTGTTTTGGGAACCGGGAATCTCCGATATACAACAGTCAAGACATTTCTTTTCCATTGAGATGAGGGATAACCAGTCGCTTATTGAGGCTTATCCCCAGCTTAAAGGTCGTATAGGCGGAACAATGCTTACGGTTTCTGAATATCTTTACGACGACGCGGTGGACACGACCGACAAAAGCATTGTCGTTGACTGGTATTACAAAAAGCGTATGTCAAACGGGCGTAATGTTTTGCATTACTGCAAATTCGTCGGAGATACGGTGCTTTATGCAAGCGAGAACGACCCAGCGCTTAAAGAGCGCGGTTGGTACGACCACGGAAGGTACCCTTTTGAATTCGATCCGCTTTTCCCGGTTGAGGGCTCGCCTTGCGGAATAGGCTACATAGATATTGCAAAGGACGCCCAGGAGTATATCGACCGGGGTAACCAGGCTATTTTGAAAAATATGCTTGTAAACGCAAGGCCGCGCTTTTTCGTGAGAAAAGATGGCGCTGTAAATATTGAGGAGTTTGCCGATCTTAACAACGACTTTGTTCATGTAGACGGCAACCTCGGGGATGACACAATAAGACCCATTGCCTTTTCGAGTCTGTCCGACGTTTATGTGTCGGTTATCAACAACAAGATAGACGAGCTTAAAGAGGTTACCGGCAACCGGGATATATCGACCGGCGGCACCACAAGCGGAGTAACGGCAGCGTCGGCAATAGCGGCCATGCAGGAGGCAGGCAGCAAACTCAGCCGCGACAACATTAAGGCTTCGTATCGGGTGTACAGGAAAATCGCGCTCGATGTTATAGAGCTTATACGACAATTTTACGATGTGCCGCGTTATTTTCGTGTTTTGGGCGAGGGCGGTGCAATGGATTTTATCAGTTATTCCAACAAAAATATTGCTTTACAGGAGCAGGGCTCCGACTTCGGGGTCGAAATGGGACAACGCTTTCCGCTGTTTGATGTGGAATTAACGGCGCAAAAAGCCTCGCCTTACAGTAAACTCAGCCAGAACGAGTTGGCGCTTGAGTTTTTCTCGAGAGGTTTCTTTAACCCTATGATGGCACAGCAGGCGCTGCTTTGTCTCGACATAATGGATTTTGACCGCAAGGACATAATCATGCAGAAAATTGCGCAAAACGCAATGATGATACCGCAATTGCCGGCAATGCCCTCGAATGGACAGGGCGGAGCGATAAGCGGTGTAACGGACGAAGAACAGGGAGCCGGCGAAAGCACTGTTACAAAGAACGCGAGGCAGAGGGTAGCCGATTCTGCCTCGCCGACATGATTGATATAGAACTGTGCCGCGAGGGAAACGAGTGGACCGTGAGTGTTACGGGACATTCGGGTGCGGCACAGAAGGGACAAGACATTTTGTGTGCGGCAGTATCCGTACTTACCCAGACGTTGGGGGTGGCTGTTCTTTCTTCAATCGCTTCGGGTAGAATTGAAGAAAGCGGAACGGTGGCGCTCAAAGACGGGTTTGCGCTGATTAATGCAAGGGCAAAAAAAGCAAATGTTAACGAGGTCGGCGCGTTGTTCGGATTTGCCGCAACGGGGTACAAGCTGCTCGGTGAACATTATCCCGAGCATATACACGTTACCGAGAACGGTTATTAAGGGGCTTACCCTTTTTAAATAACGGATTCGCCCACCTTACGGGTAGAAAAAATATGGTTTCGTCCACCAAAAGGACAGAGGAGTTTTTATGAATATGTTTGAAATTTTCCCTTTTGATCTGCAGATGTTTGCAGACGGTGGGGAGGGCGGCACAGCTGCCGCCGGAGACGGCGAGAGCTCGGATGTTTTGAGCGAAGGCGAAGAAACCTCAGGAGCGACACAGGAAAGTAATAATAACGCTTCAACCGCCGGGGAGCAGGAAGAAAAGCCTGAGAAAAGCCGCGAGGAAGTATTCCGCGAGCTTATTCGGGGCGAATACAAAGATTTGTATCAAGCACAAATCGAAAAGACAATCGGAAAAAGGTTAAAGAACACGCAAGCGGCGGCCGATCGCTACAATGCGCTGCTTCCGTCCCTGCAAATGCTCGGGGAGAAGTACAAGGTGGATATCAATGACACCGACGCTTTCAGCCGGGCTGTTGAGGATGACGACGGAGTATACGAGGCCGAGGCTTTAAAACAGGGTAAACAGGTCGAGGAGATCAAAGAGGCGGAGAAATTCCGCCGGCGTTATGAAAATCTCAGAAGGGAAGTCGACGCCAAACAGGAGCGCGAGAAAACCGAAAGACTTTATAACACATGGATGTCCGACGGCGAAAAGCTGAAAGAAATTTACCCTTCGTTTAACATTGAAGCCGAGCTTGCCGATGAGCGTTTCGCGGCGTTGCTCAGAACACCGGGTATTGATATGCGTACCGCTTATGAAGTGGTGCACCACGACGAGATTTTGCCGGCGGCAATGCAATTCGCCGCCAAGAAGGCCGAGGAAAAGGTAGCTAATTCGGTGGCCGCCAACAGGGGCAGGCCGGCCGAAAACGGAGCCGGAGAAACGGCCGGCATTATATCAAAGGTGAGCGTTGCACAGCTTACACGGCAGCAGCGCGAGGACTTGGCAAAGCGCGCGGCTCGCGGTGAACGCATAGAGCTTTAATCCTTTTTGTGATTGTCTCCGAAAAAAACAAAATTTCAAAATTAAGGAGACAAAACAATGAAAGAACTTTTTTACTTTAATCTTCAGCAGTTTGCTGACGCAAACACCAACGTAACCACTGACTCAGGTATGTCGGTTGAGATGAAAACCTACTACGATAAGTATCTTATCGACATGACCGAGCCGAAGCTTGTCCACGACCAGTTCGGACAGAAAAAGCCGATACCTAAAAACGGCGGCAAAAAGATAGAATTCCGCAAGTACACTCCGTACCCGAAGGCGCTGACTCCTCTTACAGAGGGTATAACGCCCGACGGCCGGAAGATGGAGGTTACCAATCTTGAGGCCGAGGTCGAGCAGTACGGAGATTACACGACCATGTCCGATGTGCTTGATCTTACCGCTATTGACGACAACATCGTACAGGCGACCAAGCTTAACGGCGCACAGGCCGGAAAAACCCTTGACACCGTTGTAAGGGATAAGATCAATGCCGGTACATACGTACAGTATTGTCCGAAGGTTTCGGGGAGTACCGTAACCGAGGTTACCTCGCGCGGCGATCTTGATAAAACCGCCGAGCTTACCACCGATGTGGTCGACACGGTTGTTGCACAGCTTCGCGCCGTAGACGCGCCGACCGATCAGAGCGGTTATTACACCGCAATAATCCATCCGTATGCAGCCTACAGCCTTATGCGAGACCCCAACTGGCGTAAGCCTCATGAGTACGTCGACACGGAGCACCTTTACCGTGGCGAGATGGGAGAATACGGCGGTGTCCGCTTTGTTCAGACGAGCGAGGCGAAAATTTTTAAGGGCGAGAACCTTTTCGGTGATCAGGAATATCTGACTGTTGGTACGGCAAATTCTACTGCCTCAAAGAGCGTTACGGTAAGTGATCTTCTCACTACAAACGATCTTGTCGGTCGGCTGGTGAAAATAGGCTCTACTGTGGCTAAGATAACCGCACAGACCGGTCCTTCGCTTACCCTTGACACTGCCGTTACATGTGCAGTGGGTGACAAGATATATCCGGCCGAGGGCGGCGCGAATAACATCGCGGTGTTTTCCACCCTTATATTCGGTGATGATGCCTACGGCACTACCGAGGTGGAAGGCGGCGGCCTGCAGGTGATTGTAAAGCCTTTGGGCTATGGTGAGGATCCCCTCAATCAGAGGGCAAGCGTGGGCTGGAAAGCTCTCAAAACCGCCGAGATACTCGTTCAGCCGTATATCATCCGTATTGAAAGCTGCAATAAGTTCTCAACCACAGCAAAGGCCAACTAAATTTAATACGACTTGCCGGGGTGGGTTTTAAACTCTCCTCGGCAAGACCGGAAGGAGAAAAAACTATGGCAACGGCAAAAGAAAAAGTAAATGTTCCCGAAATCCATGAGGAGCACGAAGAACGCGTTATCGTGAGACTTCCCCGGAAAAAGGGGGAGGAGGTTGTCGACGTGTGTATAAACGGTGTTGTTACCCTCATTAAACGCGGCGAAGATGTAGAGGTGCCGCTGAACGTGGCGCTTGTGCTCGACAGTGCAGATCGCGTAAACAGCGAAGTCGACGCGATCATAAGGAGATAAGGGCATAAACCGATTAAAAGGGGAGATTTTTTCTCCCCTTTGTTTTTGAAAGGAGAGAAGGAAATGACACTTCGAGAGGCGATAAGCGAGGTCGACGAGCTTTATCCGAACAGCTATAACGACGGACATAAGGTGCGCTGGCTGTCCGAACTCGACGGGAACATCCGCAAAAAAATAATAGATACACACGAAGGTGCACCCGAAACGCCATTTACCGGGTACACCATTAATAGCCTTGACGAGCAGCTTATAGTTCCGTTTCCCTTCGAGTCGATATACCGTTGGTGGCTCATAGCCCAAATAGATATAACCGACGGCGAGGTAAACAGATACAACAACGATATAGCGCTGTACAACAAGGCATACAGCGAATTCTGGAACGATTACAACGCCGGGCACATGCCGATCGGCGAAAACATAAATTATTTTTAAAAACAGGGGGTGACGGGCTTGCTTTTGCCGTATCTCGACAATGAAAACACAAAGGAAACAACGGTTTCCGCCTTTAAAGGATATAACCATAATCCGGTTATACCGGAAGACGAATTTTTTGATACCTGCAATATGAGCAATGATCTGTATCCCGTGCTTGGTGTAAGAAATAAAAAATACACATGCATTGCCGGTGCAGCGGATAAAAAGCCGCAAGGTATGTTACGCATGCCCGGAGATACCTCGTCGGAGGAATTTGTTTACTACATAGAGGGCGGACATCTTTATGTTAACGGCACGAAGGTAGAGACGATATCCTTCACTTGCGATTCGACATCAAGCGACTACTACAAGCAAATGGCCTACATGAACGGGTACATTGTCGTCATGCCGGACAAAAAGTATATAAGCACACTTGACTTTTCTGATCGCGGCGATATAGAAAACTTTTTTACGCTGCCGCTTAGCACAACAACCGAAACGTACAAGGTCAAGGGCGAAATATGCGTATTAAACGATAAGGATTTTTCGGCAATACCGAGCAGCTCCGTATCTTCGAAGACGGCTCCGCTGAGCCCGAAGGACGGGGATTACTGGATAGACACGTCACAGCACGTAGCAAGGCTTAAAAAATACAGTTCGGCGCTCGGTGCGTGGAGTATACAGGCCAATACCTACGTAAAGCTGACCGCGACATACACCGACGCTGCCGGCAGCACGCACAAGCTATCAGACGGATTTTCGGTCGGTGATGTTGTGGATATATCCGGAGTGGTGGCGGCTCATGCGTGGATGCAGGATATAGGCGGCGGAAAAGGCGTGTATATTTACGGTATCGACGAAACGGCCGGCAGTATAGTTGTTGCCGGGATAATGACAATGGGTTCATTTGAGCAAAAAAACCTGTCGGAAATTCCGGCTATTGTGGTTAAGCGGACCATGCCGAAGATGGACTTCGTTTTTTCATCGGGCAATCGCCTTTGGGGGTGCAGATACGGCACCGGAAACAACGGCGAAACGGTGAACGAGATATATTGCTCGAAGTGGTCGGATTTTAAAAACTGGAACGTATACCAGGGGCTCAGCAGCGATGCCTGGGCGGCCGGAGTGGGCGTTCCGGGTAAATTTACCGGGGCGGCGTTTTACGGCGGATATCCGACCTTTTTCAAGGAACATCACATGTTCAGGGTGGCCGGAAGCTCGGTTCCCTTTTCGGTGCAGACGAACACGGTTGACGGAGTGGCGCCGGGGTCCGAAGACTCCCTCGCAATAATCGACGGTGTGCTTTATTATCACGGGGCAGACGGGATATTTCGCTATGACGGCTCGCTTCCGGTCAATATTTCGTCCGATCTGGGGAGTGTGCGCTATAAAAACGCCGTCGGAGGACGGTACGGCAAGAAATACGCCGTTTCAATGCAGAACGCACAGTCGGGCGAGTGGTCGCTTTTTACATACGATACCGCGCGGCGCATATGGCAAAGGGTAGATAAAACCCACATGCTTATGTGTTCGAGCACGGGAAACAACCTTTATTACTTTGACGCTGCAAATAAGGCCCTTGTTTCGCTTTTAAAGCCGGTACAGTTTGTAAACGCCGTACGGGAGGGCGAATTTACATGGTGGGCAGAATCGGGCGTTATAACCCGTTCGACACCGGACAAAAAGTATTTGCACCGGCTTTCGCTCAGGCTCAACATTCCTCCGGGTGCTCGCTGTGCCGTGGATATTGAATACGATTCAAGCGGCGTGTGGGAACAGCGAAGGGAGCTGACCGGGCGTGTTTTAAAAAGCTTTGACGTCCCGATCCGTCCGCGACGGTGCGATCATTTCAGAATACGGATCAAAGGCACGGGGGATGTAAAGCTTTATTCAATTACCAAGAGTATAGAGGGAGGGTCTGGTCGTGAGTGATGTTATTTATCCTTATCCGCCGGAAATAGACAGAGGCGGCAATCTTTACGAACAAATACGCCTTTTAAGAACATGGGGGCGGACGCTTACCGACACGCTTAATATGCCTTCGAGTGCTCAAAGCGAGAAAAAGGAGCAAAAAGCACCCGAGACCGAGGATATTATACAGGCCTCGGAAGACACGGTTTTTACATCCTCAGAGGGACTTGGCGAGGGCGAGGAAGCCTGGGCGAAAACACAGGGCGCGAATATAGGCAAGGTCTCGCAAAACAGGCTGTTTATCGCCGCCGTTGAGGGCGGTTATCCCGTTGTTTGTGCCCGGTGCGGTAACAAGATATACGGCAGTTTAAAGACCGATACAGACGAAATCTCGGTCGAATTGACCTATTCCACATCGAACTACACAAGCACCAAGCTGACGGTAAATAAATGCCGCGTGAATTCCACGGCGGCAAAGATAACGGAATTATACATAGGGGGTTAAAAAATGGCACGCATAAAAACCAAGGACGGATACGAATACAACGATTTTCAAAAGAGCAATCGGTCGCTTTCTCTCGGCAAACAGCTCGAAAGCGCCGAAAAAAACATGCCGAAAATACAGGATTACGACAAAAAGTATGCTTCTATGGCCGACGACGCCATGAACAGGATTTTAAACCGCAAGGATTTTGAATACGACATGAACGCCGACGCGCTTTACAACCAGTACAAGGATCAGTATATAAGGAGCGGAAAACGCGCCATGCAGGACACTATTGCGGCGAACAACCAGGCGGCCGGAGCGTATGGCAATACATACGGCGTTACGGCGGCTTCACAGGCCTACCAGAACTATCTTTTGGGGCTTAACGATAAAATCCCCGAGCTTTATGCCTTGGCCGAAAGCCGGTACAACAAAGAGGGCGAGGACCTTTACAACAAATACGGGCTGCTCAGCGGCCGGGATGAGACCGAATACGGTCGTCAGGGCGATCTTGTCTCACAGGCACAGAATGACCGGAACTACTACTACAATGCCGAGGCGGACAGCTATAACAGGGATTACAACGCCTGGGGCAATGACCGTGACTTCGGTTACAACGGTTACCGCAACGACATAAGCGACAACCAGTGGCAAAGCCAGTTTGACGAGAGCAAACGCCAGTACGACACAAGCCTCGCCGAGCAGCAGCGTCAATACGACACCAACCTTGCCGAAGAAAGACGGCAGTATGACAGCAATTTGAGCTATCAAAGAGAAAAGGCCGCTTACGACAACGCAATTGCGCTTATAAATGCCCAAGATAAAGATTCGGACACTAAAGCCAAAAAAGACGCGACGGAAGAAATGTTTGAAACAGCACTGGAGAAATACCGGACGGGCGGCGATGTTGCACTTGATAGATATCTCAGTAAGTTTCCGGGGTATGACGTGGATAAGGTAATTGATTACGTTGTAAATTATGATGTCCCATCGCGGATATCTCCAACAAAATAAAGCGATGTAACTGAAACGAAAGAAAAGGTGAGGCAAAAATGGGAGAAATACTCAAAAAAATAGAGGCAGCCCGAGAAAAGCGCAAGGAATACAACGCGAACAGCGCACAACAAACAATCAATAGCGGCGAATTGACTACAGCGCAAAAAATTAAACGTGCAAGAACCTACAAGGAGATACGCCCGACCCTTTCGGATGAAGAGTGGGAGAAGTTCCAAAGCGGCACGCTTATCGATGAAAATTATCTCAACGGCTTTGTCGATTCGTATAACAACTATCAGACAACGACCGCGAAGGAATACGAGACATTAAAGCCGAGTAATTACAGCTCAATCGCCCAAAAGTCGGCACAGGAGCGAAGGAGCTTAAAAAATAAGGCGAACGTTATACGTGCGGCGGCACAATATACGGCCGGTTACGATGATGACACCCGTAAATACCTGTTGTCTTTGGGCGACAGTGCCGCAAGCGAGTTGGATAATATAAATACTCTATACTCAAACCGCGGCGAGCTTTTCGGTAAATACAAAACCGATGAAGCATACGACAGGTTTTTAAAAGCCTCAGACGCCGGTTGGCTCAGCGATGAAGCGGTCACCGACGCCGAGACGGCGCGCAAAAGGGAAGAAGTTTACGAAGAAAGCAAAAAACGTATAGCCGAGCTCGAAAAACTGACAAAAAGAGGGGCTGAAAACCGTGATTATCTGCTTTTGGAGAAAAGCACGCTTGAAACGGAAAATCGGCAGTACGAGCGCACGCAAAAGGTGCTTGACGACGCGTATTATATTACGGACCGTGACGATTTCAACGAGCTTGCCCAAAAACGTGACTATATCAATCCGACCGAAGCAGAGGCGGACGAGTATGACACCCGTACTAAAAACGGCGGTGTGGCCTACTGGGACGCAAATAACGTTCCTCACGATGCCTTCGGCGACGTTATAGACGACAGTTATAAAGAAAAACATGCCGCGCCTGTTGTCAATGACAGGTTGGGGTTGTTTTTAGACGCGCAAAATCGCGGCCGTGCCGTTGCCGAAGACGGAATAAACGGCGAAAATATTTATCAGAAGACCGTTAAAGAGGGTTTGGCAAACGACTGGGGACAGCTTAAGGATGAAGAAATAAATATTTATTATGCTTTGTATGCAGCCGAAGGAAAAGAAAAGGCCGACAGTTTTCTCGACGCTATGACGACCGAGCTCAACCGAAGGGCGACCAAAGAGCGTTCCGATAAGTTGAAGGAAAAAGGCAAACTTGAAATGCACCTTCTTAGCTTAGCGAGCGTTCCGGCAAACACTTTTAGCGGTGCTGTTTCTCTTATAGATGACGCAATACATACCATTAAAGGCGAGGGCATTAATCCATACAACAGTGCTCATTCCATAAGCAACGCTGTAAGTGATATAAGGGGTGAGATGGCTCAGCGTGCTGATAAGATGACAAATAACGCAAAAGTTCTCGGTATAGGTCTCGGAGACCTTTACAATACTGCAATGTCGGTTGCTGATTCTCAGTTTACATCGAGGCTTTTCGGGGCCAGCCCAAAGGCTACCAAAGAAATCAACGATAGAGCGGGTAATATTACAACCTTCTTAATGGGAACGAATGCGGCCGCAACAACAGCCAGGGAAATGTATGAA
The DNA here is from genome assembly GCA_934444365.1 of uncultured Eubacteriales bacterium. GTDB lineage: Bacteria > Bacillota > Clostridia > Oscillospirales > Acutalibacteraceae > CAKSCM01. The sequence goes on from CAKSCM010000017.1 coordinate 23,408, forward strand.
GAAGGAGCAAGCAGAGAACAAATAGCGGTATTATCACTTTTGAGCGGAGCGGTAGAGTGGGCTTCTGAAAGGTATAGTATGGATAAATTGTTTGGGAAGTTCTACAATAGCGGTCCGCTTTCCGTCAAAAACGTATTGAAAAATACGCTTTTGCAAGCTATTCCGGAGGCGGAGGAGGAAGTGGCGAGTGAGATTGCAAATAAAATTTTTGATATTATTTTTCGTGGGAATCAATCGGCTGTTGCAAAGGATTACTACGCGGCGCTTGATTCCGGACAGGATAAAAAACAGGCAAGTGTAACCGCTTTTAAACACGCTGCTTTGGATGTTTACAAGGCCGGTGTCGGCGGTTTCATTTCGGGCGGACTTATGGGTGCCGGCGCGAGCGTTGCCGGCGGAATAAATGCCGATAGCCGCCTGACCGAGGACGGAAAAGCCATAAGAACGCAAAACGGCTCCGACGCACTTTATCAGCTTGCTCTCGAGAGGACGGAAAAAAGCATTAAAAATGCAGCGGCCAAAATGCAAGAGGAAAACACATCGACAAAAGGTTATCAGGCTGCATTAAGCGAGATCGAGGCCGAGGCGGAGGCTATATTCGATAAGGGCAATTCCGCAACGCCTGAGGACATGAAACGCCTTGAGTTTCTTGTGAATGAGCAGGAGCAACTTACAAAAAAGCTTCGTTCTCTCGATAAAGCGACCGGGCGGTTATCCTACGAGATAGAAAGGGCAAACGTCAAGGTTAATAAACAGGATGTTAAAAGCCAACTGTCCGAAAAAGGCGGACTGTCAAAAGGCGAAATAAACACATACGGCGGTATTATAAGCGATCTTATGGAGGGAAACGAGGTAAAGGAGTCGGATATTAAAAAGCTTGAAAGCTCCGAAACCGCCTCGGCCGTTTACAAGGATATACTTGAAAACGATAAAAACCCGGTCGCAAGACGTAACGCCAAGCGCACTTTGGCGACCTTAGGGCTTGTGCTGACCGACAGCGGCGATGTTATCAAAGATAACGTTAATTTATCCGAGGCTTCAAAAAAAGAATCGAAAAGCAAGGGCCTGCCCGATTCGGTCGACCTTTCGGCGGATGAAAGTTACGTTTATTCCACCGACGGAGAGGCTCGGACAATAAAGCTTGATACCGAAACGCCGGTTGCCGAGGTGCGGCGCGGAAAGGTTTATCTTAACACAAACGACGGTGTTGTTCCGGCCTCGAGTGTCACCTTCGGCAAAAACGACGCCGACGCGGCCGTTATGATTCAGGACTTTGCGGTTCGCTACGGCGCACCTATGGCCAACAGGATTATAAAGGCGAGAGCCGGCAGTAATCTTGATATTGCCACCTACATGAGCGCGATGTCCGAGGGGATCGAGTATTACGGGGCAAACGGCATAACGGCCTTTGACCGAAATTCCGCCTTTGCAAAGCTTACGCCTGATCAGCGAGAATTCGCTTACAATGAAGGCAAAAAGTACGCGAAAACAACCTTTGCGATCCTCGAAAACGCCGCCAAGAAAAGCGAGACGGCGTATAACCGGAAAATGGGACGGGTGTTTTTCGAAGCCGGTGTAAAGGCGAGGAGCGAGCTCGAAAAACAAAGCGTAAACCTCGCGAGGGTTGTTTCGGTCGCGACGGGAATTAACATCCGCTTTTTCGATTCCACAAAGGACACCAGAAAATCCAATTTTAACGGAAGATACGACGGGGCCACCGGTACAATCTGGCTCGATATAAAGGCCGGAGACGCTCACAACGGCCTTGTGTCCTTTGCTATGGCTCATGAGCTTACCCACTTTGTAAAGCAGTGGAGCCCGTCGAAATACGCGGTTTTGAGCCAGCTTGTAATATCCGAGCTTGAGGCCTCGGGCGCGGACATAAACGAACTCGTGGAAAAGCAAATGGCAAAAAATAAGAACCTCACACCGAATGAGGCTCTTGAAGAGGTTGTATGTGACGCGCTTGAGAGCATGCTGCTTGATTCGGACAAGGCTGCTTCGACCCTTGAAAAGCTGTGCAAAAAGGACAAGAGCCTGGCGCAAAAGATCATATCGCATCTGGCGGATATTATAAAGCGCCTGAGGCAGCTGCTTATAGGTATTGCTCCCGACAGCACCGAGGGCAAAATTTTGCGCGGAATGAAGGATTCGTACGAAAAGCTTGAGACCGCTTTTTCCGAGGCACTCGAGGAAGCCGCGACGAACCACAAAACCGCCATGAGGAAGAATACGGCTAAGGCTGCAGGAGATACAGGGGCTAATGTCAAGTATTCGGTTCGTCATACGACAGACAACAGACCTGTGGCGGTAATTGAAGAGGATATCTTGTCCGGTGTTTCCAAAAATGATTGGATTAAAACGGTAAAAGATGTAATTAAAAACCGTTTTTCAGGTGGTATACCGGTAAGCGGCAGATTGATTAAGGTTAATATTAAAACACGTGATGAATTTACTATGTCCAAAAACACACGTCATTACCGAAATGCGGACAAAACGGTTTACACCGACAAATTCAAATCAGCCGGCGGACTCGATGATATTATCCTTGCGTCCACAAACTACATAAATGAAGCCATGAACCATACGCGTAACGATAATTTCAAAGAGTTCGCGCGCGGTGATGTGCTTTTACGTATCGGTAAAAATGATTATTCCGCTAATGTCATAATCGGGTTTACCTCGGGTAATCAGATGGTTCTTTATGATGTTATAGGGTTCAAACCGGCAAATTTTGCATTAAAAAAGACAAGTGCGAGTTCGCCGTCCAATCACAATGATGTGAAGAACAGTAGCAACACACTTGTCACAGGAGAAGTCAATGAGACTAACTCCAAAGACAGTATATCCAACCCTGCCGAAAATGTCAACACCGAAGTGCAAATTTCTCAAGGAAACGGAGAGAAATTTTCCCTGAGGAATAACGCCGAAAACTACGACTACGACACACTTGTTTCAAAACCGGATATGAAAATAACCGAAGTTGATGACAGTGTACAGTATTCGCCAAATTCAACAACGCGTAAGGAGATTTCCTTACGTGCGTTGGAACAGGCAAAAAAAGTTGGATTCGAAAACAAGAACGGTAACGCCGTAATTCATGTTACAGACATCGACACAGATGTAATTCTTGGTCTTAAAGCGTTGCGTCACGGTATGGACAGGCGGCTTAGTGTAAACGCACCGATAGCACTTAAAGCGGGAGAAATATTAAAAAACGCCATTCGTATAAATGAACTTATACCGCGAAATGAAACAACTGCAGAATCGTATGCACTTATAGGAGCGGCCAAAAATGCAAAAAACGAACCGTACATAGCACAGTTCGTCGTAAATAGGCATACCAACGAGGTCGATTCGGTAGATGTTTTATACGCTTTTAACGCAAAAACGGAACCGACTGGGAGCTTATCCCCAGAGTTCGCAACTGCTGAAACAGTTGCTCCTCTAACCGGTTCCGATATCAGTATATCCAATCTGCTTGATTATGTCAACAGGTATTTTCCGGATGTTTTGCCGGAGAGCGTTTTAAAACACTTCGGACATACCGAGCGACCGGAGGGGAAAATAGGCGAAAGTGCGTTGTTTTCCCGTCGATCACCTTATGCAAAAACCGATCGAGAGGCTCTTATTTCGGCGCTTGAACGATCCGAGAAGGTGAGCGATTCGGACAAAGCGAAGCTTAAAGATTATAAGGACAAGCTGGATATGCTCGACGGGTTTGAGCGCTATCTTGACGAGATAGGCGAAGAAATGAAGGCGCTTGCCGCCACCGACGGCCGCGACGCTGCAAGGCTTAAAAGCTTGAAGGTCGAACAGACAAAAACCTTAAATCGCATAAACATTGTCGACCGTCAGCTGTTAAGGCTTGAAAGTACAAGCGCCCTTAAAACTCTTGCGGACAGGGAAAGAAAGCTGCTTAAAGCTGAGTATGACGCCGCGCTTAAAGAAAACAGAAATACCATTTCGGCGGCATATAAAGCAGAGATAAAGGCGCGTATCGAAAAAGGACGCGCCGAAAACGAGCGAAAAAAAGCGGTACACTTTGCCGAGCGCACGGAAAGAATTGCCGAGGATATCCAAAAACGGCTTTTGCACCCCACGGCAAAGGTGGTTATACCGGAGCCCTTCGCAAAATCGGTCTCGCGTTTTATATCTCAGATGGATTTTTTGAAATATGATAGCGAGGGGAATATCAAGGCAACAAAGAGCAACGTAAAAAAAGCAGAAGCGCGCGCTGCCATAACCGAACTCGCCGAGCAGTTAAAGGAAAGCAGCATAGAAAGCACGTATGGCCGTCTGGATATTTCGCCGGACATGCTTGAGTGGATCAAAGATATTTCGCAATACTTTGATGACGCTCTAAGCCGCAAGGATGAAATGAGCGTTTACAGAATGACGAGCGGTGAAAGCGAAAACCTGTATAAGTTTATGCGGTCGCTGCAAACGGCAATTAATAATGCCTCGCGTGATTATGTTGTTAAATCCGCCAACTCGGTGCAGCCGGCTAAGCTCACCATGTCCTATTTACTTCCGCTTGCAAAAGAGCAAAGAGGAAGATTCAGCGAAAACATGTTGAGCAAGGTTTTCAGATGGGATTATGCGACGCCGGTGACGGCCCTTGCTCGTTTCGGTAAGGGCGGAGAGATGATTTTCGATGCTCTTGTCAAGGGTCAGGATAAGATGGCTTTTAATTCGAAGGCTATAACCGATTTTACCGACAAGGCCTATACCGAAAAGGAAGCGCGAGAGTGGCAGAAACACACCGAAAAGGTCGAAATAGGCGGCAAGGAATACGAGGTCACAACCTCAATGCTTATGGCTTTTCACTGCCTTTTGCAACAGGAGGATTCGCGCCGGCATATGCTCGAGGGCGGCGGTATACGCTTCGGGGATTTGAATGTAAAAGGTAAGAATCTAAGGTATAAAAACACCTTTTTAACCCTCGAAGAAGCACAGAAAATCGACTCCTTGCTCACCGACAGACAAAAGCAAGTTGCCGAAGCGCTGCAACAGAAAATGGAAACCACGGGCTCAGAGTGGGGCAACGAAATTTCGTTAATACGATTCGGTTACAAAGCCTTCGGCATTAAAAAATATTTCCCGATACGTACCGTTGCGGAAAACTCCGAGTATTCCGCCGCACAAAAAAGGGCAAACATTTATGCCTTGCTGAATAAATCGTTTACAAAAGAGCGAAACTTGAAAGCCAATAACGCGATAATCGTCGACGATATTTTCTCGGTATTCAGCGATCATATGGCGGAAATGGCCTTGTATAATGCCTGGGCATTGCCGGTTATAGATACTATAAGGTGGCTTAACTATCACGAGGCACAGGACATAGAAAACCAAACGCCTGAAAGCTCGGTCAAAGAATCCTTGCGGCTTGCTTACGGAAAGCATGCAGAGGAGTACATACGTCGTCTTTTAGAGTCTATAAACAGCCAGTCTGCAGGCGGTCTTTCTGAAAGCTTGGCTTTTAAAAACCTTCGCATGTTTAACCGTGCGGCGGTGGCCGGAAATGCGCGTGTCGCTGTACAGCAGCCGATATCTATTGTCAGGGCATATGAGTTGATAAACCCGAAATACTGCACGCCGCTTTTCGGAAAGGCTTATACCGACGCAAAGAACGAAATGCTTGAAAACTCCGGAATAGCGCTGTGGAAGTCAATGGGGTATTATGATGTGGATATTTCGCGGCCGCTTGAGACGAAGGTCAAGAAAAATGCCAGCCTTGCTGATAAGGTTACCGAAAAATCTATGTTCATGGCGGAGGCCGGAGATAACTTTACATGGACAACTTTGTGGAATGCCTGTAAGAAAGAAACTATGGCAAAGAACCCAGGCATAAACAAAGATGAGCTCATAAGCAAAACCAAGAATAGGTTTAACGAGGTTATCTATAGAACACAGGTTGTTGATTCGGTATTAACAAAAGCGCAATGGATGAGATCGAACGGCTTTTGGCATAGGATGACATCATCCTTTATGTCGGAAAACCTAACGACTTACAACATGTTTTTAAAGCATTTCGATAACTTTGTTCGTGACAACGCTTTATACGGAACAAAAAAAGCAATCGCTAAAAACTTTAAAGGAATTGCATTAACGACGGGACTATGGCTTCTTTCGGATTTCCTTAATGCGCTTGCGACGGCTCCTGTCGACGCCGAGAGGGATGAGGACGACGATAAAACGTACGGAGAAAAATTCCTTGAGTCTTTAAAGAGTAACTTTATTCAAAACTTGATCCCCCTTAACATGCTGCCTTATTTTTCGGATATAGTCGAATACTTTGCATACGGGAAAAGCGACCGATCTGATCTGCAGATTGCGACCAAAACAATAGACCTGGCAACACAGATTTATAAAACATACAGCGAGTATACACCGGCCAAGCTGTACAAGACAATTATAAATGCCCTTTCGCTTGGAAGTGCCGTTTCCGGTCTGCCTATATCCAACGTTTTCCGAGAGTTCAAAAGCCTGTGGAATACTTTAATGCACGCCTGTGGTTACGATAATCTTCTTATTCAGACATCGGAACATACGGATATTCCGGTGGACGAATACCTCAAGCAGATCAAGAAAGACGACAAAATGTCTGCCGAAAAGACATATCAAAAGATGATTGAGCTGAAAAAAGAGGATATCAAAAAGCAACGCGAAAGAGATGGCAAGACGGCGCTTAACGAAAAAGAACTTAAGAAAAAAGCCGAAAGCAGCATAAAATCCTCCGTCTCGTCGCGTTTCAAAAAGCAGTATATCGAAGCACGGAACGACAAAGAACGCATGGGAGAAATTCGCTTACAAATGCGTGCGACGGGGCTTTTCGGCAGCGTTTCGGAAATCCTCGCTACCTGTAAGGGTTGGCTTGAGGATTACGAGGATTAATTCAAAATGCACCGGGGGGATTTAGTTTCTCCCGGTGCAGCGGATATAATGTGGAAAAGAGGGTGATTAAATGGATAATGCGGTTTTTAATATATCGCTGGACGTGCAAAAAACAGCGTCGCAATGCTGTTTGGCGGTAAAAAAAGGCGATACGGCACGGAGTATTATTGCCACCCTTAATTCCGGGGATAAGCCGTATCCTATTAAGGACGCCGCTTCGGTCGTTTTTACGGCTTTAAAGCCGGACGGCAATGTAATATACAATTCATGCACCGTGTCGGAAGGGAACATAATATACGATTTTACGGCACAAACGGCTGCGGTGTCCGGAGAGCTTCCGTGCGAATTCAGGGTCTACGGGACGGGGAACAAGCTGCTTGTTTCGGCTCGTTTTACTTTGCTTGTGGAGAACGCGGTGTACTCCGATTCGTCGGCTGTGGAGTCGTCGAGCGAGTATTCTGCTTTAACCAAAATGGTAAGCGACGGGAATGACCTTATAGACGAGCTTACAGAGGCCAAGGAAAACAACAGTTTTTCGGCTTACACATGGGTCAATATTCCGGACAACGTTATTATAAACTGTACGGCTGCAGGCGCGCCACTCGATCAAAATGGCATGACTTTCGTCGGCCAATTATGGAAAGGGACAACGCCGGTCGCAAAAGACGATAATGTAACGTGCTCGGTATCGTCGTCGGCTTATGTGACGGCAGGCAAATATGTTCTCAATAACAATCTGACGCTTTATATGTTCCCGAAAGACAGCATACCGATAAACCAGGCGAGCGACAGTATATTCCTTACGGTGACCGACGGCGACGTCGAAATCAAAAAGACAATAAGGGTGTCTTATGTTTTTGGCGGTGCGGCCGGTGCCAAAGGCGACAAGGGTGACAAAGGTGATGACGGCCAAAGCGCCTATGATGCGGCAAAATCGGGCGGATACACCGGAACACAGTCTCAGTTTTACAGCGACCTTGC
>CAKSCM010000018.1 GCA_934444365.1 uncultured Eubacteriales bacterium
CTTAACTGTACAGCAGGTTCCTCCTATTCGCTACTATTTTTTTCTCCTTTGTAACACTTCTATTGTAAACCTACAACGTGACTGTCGGGAAAATATATACGCACTTGAATATTTCGGAAAAGTGTGATAACATTACTTTCAAGAGGTATTTAAGGGGGCGGCGTTGTGCATTTGCAGGAATCGGGAGAGATGTATCTTGAGACGATATATGTTCTGTCTCACAAGAAAAATTCCGTCAGGAGTATTGATGTTGCAGATGAGATGGGATATTCAAAACCCAGCGTCAGTCGGGCCGTCGGTATACTGAAAAAAGCCGGATACATTACGGTTGATGCCGGAGGCTACATAGCCCTTACCGAGCAGGGAAAAACGGTGGCCGAGCGCACATATGACCGGCACCGCACCCTCAGCGCCTTTTTTGTAAGCATCGGCGTGGATGCCGAAACGGCGGCAGAGGATGCCTGTCGGATAGAGCACGTTATAAGCGACAAGAGCTTTTCGGCCATAAAAAAACAAATGAGTGAAGCCGGAAAAGCAAGCAGCAAGACAACAGAATAACAAATAATTAACAATTCTTAGCCCGTAAAATTCTCCCGATGTTTTTAAACGCGGGAGAATTATTTTTTATAATCGAAATGGTGTTTGTGCCGAGGATATAAGAGTGTAAAATATCACGCCGAGAGAGACAAAAACCGCCGGATATTGGGTTTTAGGAAAATACTGTATGAAAAAGCGTAGGATAAGGTAATTATTTTTTGATTTTTACTTGATTTTTTTGATCGGTTGGTATATAATCAACCACGGTAAAGATATTTACTGCTATGTGACGTTTGCAGGAAACGCATTTGCGGCCGAAGGAGTAACACTCTCAGGCGTCCCCGTGGGATGAGGACTGTAAACCGATAGGACTTTGGAGACGCTCATTTTTGAGGGCCGAAGGGGCAAAAACGGCGGTTCGGGCCGTTCTAATCTCTCAGGCAAAAGGACAAAGTTTCCCCTTTTTCTTAAAAGCTTTTGTCTTTTGTTTTTAATTCATTGTTTGTTACGTCCGTTGCTTTAAGCGGACGTTTTTTTATTTTTTATTTATTATTTCTTGTTCGTTCATCGTTTGTCTTATAGATGAACCGAGAGTGGATTTTTCTGGCCGAAAAGAGGGCTTTGGGGCGAAATTTTAAAAGCAAAAGCACCGTTTTACGACTGCAAAAAAACGTAAAGCGGTGCTTAAATTTTTTGTGAATTAAAATTTTAAAAAGTGAGTTATTCCTCGCTTTGTCTGTCGGCGGCGTTTTTGAGAGCGGCACCTATGAGCCCTACAAACAGCGGGTGGGCCTTGTTGGGGCGGCTCTTGAATTCCGGGTGGAACTGGACCCCTATATAAAAATCGTTCTGGGGAATTTCCACCGTTTCGACAATATAATCGTCGGGCGAGGTTCCGCTTATTACAAGACCGGCTTTCTGCAAAACCTCCCTGAATTCGTTGTTGAATTCATAGCGATGGCGATGACGCTCTTGTATTTCAACCTTGCCGTAGCAGCGGTACATCTGTGTGCCTTTGACGATCTTGCAGGGATAAGCGCCCAGACGTAAGGTTCCGCCCTTTGAGGTCTCGTTGCTCTGATCGGGCAGAAAATCTATAACCTTATTCGGTGTGCTTTCGTCGAATTCGCCGGAGTTTGCGTCCTTTATTCCGCATACGTACCGGGCGAAGGCGATAACGGCTATCTGCATTCCGAGGCATATTCCGAGGTAGGGGATGTTGTTTTTGCGGCAGTATTCTGCTGTGAGGATTTTGCCCTCGATTCCGCGCATGCCGAATCCTCCGGGAACTATAACTCCGTTTACGCCGGCGAGGATCGAGTCGATGTTTTCCTCGTTTACGGTTTCGGAATCTATCCACTGTATCTCTACGAATGACTCGTGCTCATATCCGGCGTGGCGAAGCGCCTCGGCCACCGAAAGATATGCGTCGTGCAGCTGGACATACTTTCCGACTATCGCCACCGTCACCTTTTTACGGCGGTTTTCAATCTTTTCGAGCATTGCACTCCATTCGGTCAGGTCGGGTTCGGGGGCATTTATTCCGAGCTCACGGCACACAATGTCCGAAAAGCCGCTTTTTTCAAGCATTATCGGCGCTTCGTAAAGCACCGGAATGGTCATATTTTCGATTACACAATCGGGCTTTACATTGCAAAACAGAGATATTTTCTTGAATATCGACTCCTCGAGCGGTTCGTCGCACCTGAGCACAATTATGTTCGGCGCTATTCCCATTCCCTGCAGTTCCTTTACCGAATGCTGGGTGGGCTTGGTTTTATGCTCGTTCGAGCCGTGCAGATAGGGTACCAGAGTAACATGTATGTAAAGGGAATTCTCCCTGCCTACCTCAAGACCGACCTGACGAATAGCCTCAAGAAAGGGCTGGCTTTCGATGTCGCCGGTAGTACCGCCTATTTCGGTTATTACAACATCGGCGTCGGTTTTGCGCCCTACGCTGTATATAAAGGACTTTATCTCGTTGGTTATATGGGGAATGACCTGTACCGTTTCGCCGAGATATTCTCCGCGCCGTTCTTTGTTAAGAACGTTCCAGTACACCTTACCGGAGGTGAGATTTGAGTATTTGTTAAGATCCTCATCTATAAAACGCTCGTAATGTCCGAGGTCGAGGTCGGTTTCGGCTCCGTCCTCGGTGACGTAAACCTCGCCGTGCTGATACGGGCTCATGGTTCCCGGGTCGACGTTTATGTACGGATCAAGCTTCTGAGCCGCCACTTTGAGTCCCCTTGCCTTTAAAAGCCGGCCGAGAGAAGCCGCCGTTATTCCCTTGCCGAGCCCCGATACGACTCCGCCGGTTACAAATATGTACTTAACCGTTTTCATTATATATATCTCCTTCAAGTTTGCATTATTACCCTTTTAAAGTTTTTCTGTGGCGACAAACGAACTGATTCTGTTACAATACCGAAATACAAGGTCTGGAATTCGGTGCCGTAATTAAGGAGTGCGATCCGTTTTTATGGCTTAAAACAATTCCTGAAGCCGTTTTCTCATACCGGACGAACAAAAAACTTCGGTATGCGATATAGTATTAATTTTAAATTTTAAATTATCAATTGTCATATGTGCGAATTATTCCCGTTGCGACTTCCCTACGGGGAATACGTGCGTCCATCGCCTGTTTTTCTATATAGTAATGGGCTTCGCTCTCGGTCATGTTAAGATTTTCTATAAGCAGCCATTTTGCACGGTTTACAGTACGTATATCCTCCATTTTTTCCTTTAGGGACACCGTCTTTTTCTCCATCGCCGAAATGCGGCTTTGCATTGCGCAAAGCATTCTTACCGCCGTATTCAGCGATTGCTTCTGAATGGGCTTTTGCAGGGTAAATACGCCGCTGTCTTCAACCCGGTCGGCCACGCCTTCGTACATTTCGGATTTAACAAGCAGCAATATTCCCATCGGCAGCTCGGTCGCCTTCAAGGCGAGATCGGTGCCGAATTCATCGCTCAGCGGTGTGTTTATTACCATTATTTCGATCGGTGTGTTTACAATGAGCCGCTTGGCCTCCCCGGCGTTTTTGGCCCTTATAACCTCGCAAAAACGCGGCGGAGAGAACATATCGTAAAGTCCCTCAAAAACCTTGTCGGAGCTCGATACTATAAGTACCCGGCGCTGCGGTTTTTCTGCCTTCATATTTTTCTCCTCCCGATTACACTAACCTAAGCATATCGGTAAAATTCTCTGGCAGAACACTGTGTATAAATTCGCTTTTTTCGGCTGTTTCGATTGCTTCCTCAAGAGATAGGGGAAGTGTTTTTAAACGGTCGGTTACATCCTTGCCGGCTGTATACAGATTTTCGTCGACCGCATTTTGCAGGGGGAGATTTCTTTTAACGCCGTCGAGTCCTGCGTGTATTATCAGGGCATAAGCAAGATATATGTTGGCCTGAGGATCGGGCGAACGCAATTCAATACGCCGGTTTTCGCCGCCTGCGGCCGGTATACGTATAAGCTGGGAGCGGTTTTCCTGTGACCATGAAATGTATTTCGGGGCTTTTTTCTCGCCCAAACGGCGGTAGGAGTCGGCCTTAGGGTTCAAAAATGCGGTCATTTCGCAAATATGCTCCATTATTCCGGCGATAAACCGATCGGTCAGATCTATGCCGTCATCGCTTTTTACCGAAAGATTCAGATGCATTCCGTTGCCCGAAAACCCGTCAAGGGGTTTAGGCGAAAAGTCGGCAAAAAGGCCGTTTGAAAGCGCCGCCGACTGCACGACGGTTTTAAAATTCTGAGCGTTGTCAGCCGAGGTCATAGCGTCGCCCCAGCGGAAATCTATCTCGTTTTGGCCGGGACCCTCCTCGTGGTGGGAGCTTTCGGGCTGAATCCCCATTTCTATAAGGTTTAGGCATATTTCGCGCCGTACATTTTCGCCCCGATCATCGGGAGCAATGTCCATGTAGCCGGCGTTGTCAAAGGGGATTTTGGTAGGCTCGCCGTTTTCGTCGGTTTTAAAAAGATAAAATTCAAATTCCGGGCCGAAGAATACGTGTATTCCCTCTTTTTTTGCCGTTTCGATTGCGTTTTTTAAAATGGCCCGGCTGTCGTACTCAAAAACGCTGCCGTCGGGCTTGCGGATATCACAGAACATACGCACAACCTTGCCGTGCGACGGCCTCCACGGCAGTACGGTAAGGGTTTTGGCTATCGGGAAAAGCAGGGCGTCCGAACGGACATTTGAGCCGAAGCCGTCGATGGCAGAGGCGTCGAAGGAAATTCCCGTTGAAAATGCACGGGGCAGCTCACTCGGCATTATCGAGATGTTTTTCTGCCTGCCGTGAATGTCGCAAAAGGCAAGACGTATAAATTTTACGTCCTCCTGCTCGATATAATCCATAACCTCTTCATACGAATAGTTCATAGCCTTTTCTCCAGTCGTTATTTTTTTGCGGTGGCCGGACGGGTTGTCCGCTTACCATTTGGGATATACCTTTTATGCTTTTGATTTTTAATATGTTATGTCTTGCGGCCGGACTGTTTTTAGCGGATGAAAATATAAACAAGACAAGCCGGCACTGTGTTTTTTTATAAAAAAAGAAAAGGATGCTGCTGACCCAAGGGCTCTGACCCTTATTATCAGCGAACATCCTTGTCCGACAATAGATATTATATTTACATTTTGCCGTTTTGTCAACCTGATTTTTCGTCAAAAACAAAAAAATTAAAAAAACACTTGACAAAGACAAAAATGAGTGCTAACATATAACAAAATTTAAGCGACAAGGACGCCGCGAATGGGTTTCAGGTGCACTATTGTGTACGGCTCATTTACGGTTTTTTGTTTTTTCGGGATCTGATTTATATTACGACGCCTTACAGCTTTGGAATGTTGCCCGTTCGAAAGCGGAAAGTAAAAAAGATCGCCGATAAGATAAAACAAAATAAATCGCCTGAATTTAAGCAAAAAAGGAAAATTGAATTTAAAGCGACAAGGACGTCGGCTTTCGGTCTTTTTGAAAAAAGGACCGGCCGTCTCCCTGTCGCTTTTTTAATTTGATTTTTTAAAAATTTAAGTTTTGTAAATTATATTTGTAAATTTTAAATGAGGTGAAAACAATGATCAATGTAACGCAGGAGTTCGGTTCGATGGTGTTCGACGATTCGGTCATGAAGGAAAGGCTTCCCAAAGAGACCTATAAGGCACTGCAAAAGACCATAAAAGAGGGCCGTCACCTCGATATAAACGTCGCGACGGTCGTGGCGAACGCCATGAAGGATTGGGCCATTGAAAAGGGCGCTACCCACTTTACCCACTGGTTCCAGCCGATGACCGGCATTACGGCCGAAAAGCATGACAGCTTTATCTCACCGACCGGCGACGGCAAGGTCATAATGGAATTCTCGGGCAAGGAGCTAATACGGGGCGAACCCGATGCCTCCTCCTTCCCGTCCGGAGGACTCAGAGCCACTTTCGAGGCAAGGGGCTACACCGCATGGGACGCGACGTCATATGCCTTTATAAAGGACGGAGTTCTTTGCATTCCGACGGCGTTTTGCTCCTATTCGGGTGAGGCGCTCGACCAGAAAACGCCGCTGCTTCGCTCAATGGAGGCAATAAACCGTCAGGCGCTCAGGGTCTTAAAGCTCTTTGGCAACAATGACGTAAAATCAATTAAAACCACGGTCGGTCCGGAGCAGGAATACTTCCTTGTGGACAAGGAGCTTTTTAACCGCCGTCCCGACCTTATATACACTGGGCGCACCCTTTTCGGAGCCCGTCCTCCAAAAGGACAGGAGCTCGACGACCATTATTTCGGAACAATAAAGCCGAGGGTCGCCGCCTTTATGAAGGAGCTTAACGACGAGCTCTGGAAGGTCGGAGTGCTCGCCAAAACCGAGCATAACGAGGTTGCTCCCGCTCAGCACGAGATGGCTCCGATATTCTCGACCACCAACATAGCGGCCGACCACAACCAGCTGACCATGGAGATCATGAAAAAGGTCGCCAAGCGTCATAACATGGAGTGCCTGCTGCACGAAAAGCCCTTTGCCGGAGTAAACGGCAGCGGCAAGCATAACAACTGGTCGATTTCCACCGATACCGGCGTAAACCTTCTTGAACCGGGCGAGACCCCTTACGAAAACGCTCAGTTCCTTTTGTTCCTTTGTGCCGTTATAAAGGCGGTTGACGAATATCAGGATCTGCTCAGGGTTTCGGTTGCAACGGCCGGAAACGACCACAGGCTCGGCGCAAACGAAGCGCCGCCGGCAATAGTTTCGATGTTCCTCGGTACTGATTTGAGCGAAATTCTCGCCGCTATCGAAAGCGATACGCAGTACGATTCCAAGGAAAAAGAGCTGCTCAGGATAGGCGTTCATACGCTGCCTAAATTCCCGCGCGACACAACCGACCGCAACCGCACCTCTCCCTTTGCATTCACCGGAAACAAATTCGAATTCCGTATGCTCGGCTCGGCCTCGTCCATATCCTGTGCAAACACGGTGCTTAATACGGCGGTCGCCGAGGAGCTCAAAGTGTTTGCCGATACCCTTGAAAAATCTGAGGATTTCGAAAGCGACCTTCACAGCCTTATTAAAAAGACGATAAGCGAGCATAAGCGTATAATCTTTAACGGCAACGGCTACGATGATTCGTGGGTAAAGGAGGCCGAAAAGCGCGGATTGCTTAATCTTAAATCCACACCGGACGCTCTGGTATCCATACTCAGAGAAAAGAATATTAGACTCTTTACCGAGCATAAGGTCTTCTCGAAAACCGAGCTTGAGGCGCGGTATGAGGTTCTTACCGACAACTACTGCAAGACGGTAAACATCGAAGCGCTTACCATGCTTGACATGGCTCGCCGCGACATACTCCCGGCTATGAGCGAGTATTCGGGAACACTTGCAAAGACCTGTGCCGCAAGGGTCGCCGCCGACGCTTCGGATACATGCGACTATGAGCACGAGACCCTTAAGAACATAGCGGTGCTTATAAATTCTGCCTACAAGCAGGTCAAAAAGCTTGAAAGTGATCTGCTCGGCGCCAAGTCGATAGACGGTATAACCGGTCTCGGACGGTTTTATAAGGATACCGTTCTCGCCGACATGGCGGCGCTCAGAGCGTCGGTTGACAGCATGGAGAGCATTGCTCCGGCCGAGAAATGGCCGTATCCCTCTTACGGCGAGCTGCTGTTCGGCGTAAGGTAAAGGCATAAACATATAAAAAGATAACGAGCGCTTGAAAAAAGTATAGCCTTCCCCGACGGAAAAACACCGCCGGGGATGTGCTGTAACTGAGCGTCCGGCAGGCGCTGCTAAAAAACACCGAGCATATAGCCTGATACGGACGGCGATTTTTAATTCACGTCAAAAACGAAAAGAAGAAAAGGAAACATAGAATATATGTGTTCGATAATGGGATTTTGCTCGCATGCGATATCGTGCGAGGAGTTTAAAAAATACTTTGACAGAACCTTATCCCGCGGCCCGGATATGAGCCGCATTGAGGATACCGGTTCGGGAATTCTGGGATTCCACCGGCTCGCCATAATGGGACTTACCGATGAGGGAATGCAGCCCTTCGAAAAAAACGGCAGTATGGCAGTATGCAACGGCGAGCTTTACGGTTTCAGAAAGCTTAAAAAAGAACTTGAAAATAAGGGGTATACATTCAAAAGCGATTCGGATTGCGAGCTTATATTGCCGCTTTTTGAGCTGTACGGTACCGATATGTTTAAAATGCTCGACGCCGAATTCGCCCTTATAATATACGACAAAAAAACCGGAAAATATATTGCGGCGCGCGATCCTATCGGTATACGTCCGCTTTATTACGGGTATTCCGATGACGGTACGATCGTTTTTGCAAGCGAGCCGAAAAACCTTGTGGGGCTGTGCGGCAGAATAATGCCCTTTCCGCCGGGATGCTATTATATGGACGGCGAATTTATCCGTTATTGCGATATAGCCCATGTTGCAAGCGTTACACATGATCCGATCGACGTTGCCTGTAAAAAAATCCACGACAAGCTTGTAAGCGGTATTGAAAAACGGCTCGATTCGGACGCACCCGTAGGCTTTTTGCTGTCGGGCGGACTCGATTCCTCGCTTGTGTGTTCGGTAGCGGCCCGTTTTTTGGATAAGCCGATAAAAACCTTTTCGGTTGGTATGGATACCGACGCTATCGACCTTGCTTACGCAAGACAGGTCGCCGATTATATAGGAAGCGATCATACCGAGGTCATAATAAACCGCGAGGAGGTTATAAAAGCGCTGCCCGAGGTGGTAAGGTTCCTCGGTACCTACGATATAACCACAATACGGGCGTCGATAGGTATGTACCTTGTTTGTAAGTATATCCACGAAAATACCGATTTGAGGGTTATACTCACGGGCGAGATTTCGGATGAGCTTTTCGGATATAAGTATACCGATTTTGCTCCTTCGGCCGAGGCCTTCCAGCAGGAGGCTCAAAAGCGTATAAGAGAACTCCACATGTACGATGTTTTAAGGGCCGACAGGTGCATTTCGGTAAACTCGCTTGAGGCGAGGGTTCCATTCGGTGATCTTGATTTTGTCAAATATGTCATGAGTCTTGATCCCGTAATGAAGCTTAATCGCTATGGCAAGGGTAAATATCTGTTGCGCCGCGCCTTTGAGGGCGATTATTTGCCCGAGGATATTTTAATGCGCGAAAAGGCGGCCTTTTCGGATGCTGTCGGTCATTCAATGGTGGACGATTTAAAGGAATATGCCGAAGGTCTTTACAGCGACGAGGATTTTGAGGTAAAATGTAAAAGGTATACCCATGCGGCTCCATTTACAAAGGAATCCCTGCTTTACAGAGAGCTTTTTGAGGAGTACTATCCCGGTCAGTCGGATATGATAAAGGATTTCTGGATGCCAAATAAGGAATGGGAAAACTGCGATGTGTCGGATCCGTCGGCACGGGTTTTGAAAAACTACGGAGACAGCGGAAAAAGAATATGAAAGGATAAGGTGTATGAACAGTTCAACCGGTAAAACACTTTACAGTAAAGCATATGAGCATGATGCCTGCGGAATAGGCGCCGTTATAAACATTGACGGCGTTCCCTCGCACAAAACGGTGGACGACGCACTTTGCATAGTTGAGCGGCTCGAGCACCGCGCCGGTAAGGACGCTACCGGAGAGATCGGCGACGGCGTCGGTATAATGCTTCAAATATCGCATGAATTCTTTGCAAAACAGGCCGAAAAGCTCGGCATTGATATAGGCGGCCGCCGTGATTACGGTGTGGGAATGTTCTTTTTGCCTCAGGATAAATTTCAGCGCCGTCAGGCGCAAAAGATGTTTGAGGTCATATGCGAAAAAGAGGGCGTTAGGTTCCTTGCCTGGCGAGATGTCCCGATCGATTCTTCGGTGCTGAGCGAAAAGGCGGCAAGGACCATGCCGTTTATTTGCCAGTGCATTGTAAAACGCCCCGAAAATATTGAAAAGGGTCTTGATTTTGACCGTAAGCTGTACGTTATACGCCGTGTTTTCGAGCAGAGCAACGACGATACCTACGTTGCGTCGCTTTCCTCCCGTACGGTTGTATACAAGGGAATGTTCCTTGTGTGTCAGCTGAGAAATTTCTATCTTGATTTAAAGGACGGGGAATATAAAAGCGCCATTGCTCTTGTGCATTCCCGTTTTTCCACCAATACCACTCCGAGCTGGGAGCGTGCCCATCCGAACCGTTTTATATTACACAACGGAGAGATCAACACCATCCGCGGCAATGCCGACCGCATGCTCGCCCGCGAGGAGACCATGTATTCGCCCCTTTTAAAGGATGATATGGACAAGGTGCTTCCGGTTATTTCAAGCTCGGGCTCGGATTCGGCCATGCTGGACAATACCCTCGAATTTCTTGTGATGAGCGGTATGCCGCTGCCCCTTGCCGTGATGATAACCATTCCCGAGCCATGGAGCAATGATCCCGATATCAGCCGCCGGAAAAAGGACTTCTACCGCTACTACGCCACCATGATGGAGCCGTGGGACGGCCCCGCCGCCATACTTTTTTCAGACGGCGATATAATGGGTGCCGTGCTTGACCGCAACGGTCTTCGCCCGTCAAGATATTACATCACAAAGGATAACCGGCTTATACTTTCCTCCGAGGTCGGCGTGCTCGATATAAAACCGGAGGATATTCTCTGTAAATCGCGCCTGCAGCCGGGCAAGATGCTGCTTGTCGATACGGTTAAAAAGCGTGTCATTTCGGATAAGGAATGCAAGGATTATTACTCGGCACGCGAGCCCTACGGTGAATGGCTCGACAGCCACATGGTAAGGCTTTGCGATCTTCCTATCCCCAACAAAAAGGTCGAAGTCAGCAGCGATACCGAACGCGCAAGGCTTTACAAGGTTTTCGGTTATACATATGAGGAAATATCCGACGCTATTTTACCCATGGCCAAAAACGGTTCCGAACCGACCGCCTCCATGGGCACGGATATTCCGCTTGCTGTACTGTCGGAAAAGCACCAGCCGCTTTTTAATTATTTCAAGCAGCTGTTTGCACAGGTTACAAATCCGCCTATCGACGCTCTTCGCGAGAAGGTGGTAACCGATACGGCCGTTTATGTCGGCTCGGACGGTAATCTGCTCATGGAAAAACCGGAAAACTGCACCGTTTTGCGTATAAATAATCCGATTCTGACCGGCGTCGATCTCATGAAGATACGTTCCATGAACAAACCCGGCTTCAAGGTCGAGACGGTGTCGCTGCTTTATTATAAAAACACCTCGCTCGAAAAGGCCATAGAACGTCTTTATATAACCAGCGATCGGGCCTATCGCAATGGGGCTAATATCATTATCCTTTCGGATAGAGGGGTGGACGAAAACCACGTTGCAATTCCCTCGCTGCTTGCGGTTGCGGCCATGGAGAATTATCTGATACGAACCAAAAAACGTACGGCGGTGTCGATAATTCTCGAGAGTGCCGAGCCGAGAGACGTTCATCATTTTGCGACCCTGCTCGGTTACGGCGCGAGGGCGGTAAATCCCTATCTTGCCCACGAGTGTATAGGCGAGCTTATAGATAAAAAGATACTTGATAAAGACTATCATGCGGCCATCGACGACTACAATAACGCCATTTTGCAGGGCATTGTAAAGATCGCCTCCAAAATGGGCATATCGACCTTGCAGTCCTACCAGTCGGCTCAGATATTCGAGGCGGTAGGTATCCGCCGTTCGGTAATAGACAAATACTTTACCGAAACGGTAAGCCCGGTCGAGGGAATAGGGCTCGAGGAGATAGCTCAGGGCGTCGAGTGGCGCCATTCGAGCGCTTTTGATCCTCTGGGACTCGGGGTCGACACCGAACCCGACAGCATTGGTGCGCACAAGCTCCGCTCGGGGGACAAGGCGGAGGACCACCTTTATAATCCGCAGACAATAATCGCGCTCAGAGAAGCCACCCATTCGGGCTCGTATGAGCGTTTTAAAGAGTATACGGCAATGGTTGATGATGAAAGAAAGCCGCATACGTTAAGGGGACTCTTAGAATTTAAATTCGACGAAAACGGCGGGGTGCCGCTGAGCGAGGTCGAGCCGGCGAGCGAGATTGTAAAGCGCTTTAAAACGGGTGCCATGTCGTACGGCTCAATATCCTACGAGGCTCACACCTGCATGGCGATGGCCATGAACAAGCTCGGCGGCAAATCAAACTCCGGCGAGGGCGGCGAGGATCCGGCCCGTTTCGGGACCGACAAAAACAGTGCCATAAAGCAGGTGGCCTCGGGACGTTTCGGCGTAACGAGCGCGTATCTCGGCAGCGCAAGGGAAATACAGATCAAAATGGCACAGGGCGCAAAACCCGGCGAGGGCGGACATCTTCCCGGTAAAAAGGTCTATCCATGGATAGCCAAGACCCGTTATTCGACCCCCGGCGTTTCCCTTATTTCGCCGCCGCCTCATCATGATATTTATTCGATTGAGGACTTGGCCCAGCTTATTTTCGACCTTAAAAACGCCAACCGGTCGGCCGATATTTCGGTCAAGCTTGTTTCGGAGGCCGGAGTGGGCACCATTGCGTCGGGCGTTGCTAAAGCCGGCGCTCAGGTGGTGCTTATTTCGGGATACGACGGCGGTACCGGCGCGGCTCCCAAAAGCTCGATTCACAACGCCGGACTTCCCTGGGAGTTGGGACTCGCCGAAACCCACCAGACCCTTGTCAGAAACGGCCTGCGTACCAGGGTAAGGCTTGAGACCGACGGCAAGCTCATGAGCGGCCGCGACGTGGCGATAGCCTGTATTTTAGGCGCCGAGGAATTCGGATTTGCTACCGCTCCGCTTGTGAGCATGGGATGTCTTATGATGAGGGTCTGCAATCTTGATACCTGCCCGGTCGGAATTGCGACGCAGAATCCGGCGCTGAGATGCCGTTTTTGCGGAAAACCCGAGTATGTCGAAAACTTTATGCTGTTCATCGCCGAGGAATTCCGCGAGATAATGGCGAAGCTCGGTGTGCGAACGGTGAACGAGTTGGTCGGACGTACCGATAAGATAAAAATGCGGGAGAAAAGCGTTACCAAAAGGGCCGAGACCATTGATTTGTCATCGGTTATCGGCGAGTGTGCTCCGGTGCATTTTGAGCCTTGCGACGCTTATGATTTCGAGCTTTACAAAACGGCCGATGAGCATGAATTGCTTCCGGCGTTTGAGACGGCCTTCAAAAAGAAAAGGCCGTGCGAATATTCAATTGAGGTTTCGAGCGTTAACAGAACCTTCGGTACCATTCTCGGCTCCGAGATTACAAAGCGCTTCGGCGATTCCCTCGATGACGATACCTATACGGTAAACTGCACGGGTTCGGGCGGACAGTCCTTCGGCGCGTTTATCCCGAAGGGACTGACAATTAAGCTGACCGGCGACAGCAACGACTACTTCGGTAAGGGACTTTCGGGCGGCAAGCTTATAGTAAAGCCGGACGAAAAATGCGGCTTTGCGCCGGAGGAAAACATAATAATCGGCAACGTTGCCCTTTACGGTGCGACCGGAGGCAAGGCCTTTATAAACGGCGTTGCCGGCGAGCGCTTTTGCGTAAGGAATTCCGGTGCCGTTGCGGTGGTCGAGGGCTGCGGCGATCACGGCTGCGAATATATGACCGGCGGCAGAGCGGTGGTTCTCGGCAAAACCGGAAAGAATTTTGCGGCCGGAATGAGCGGCGGAATAGCCTACGTTCTTGACGAAAATCATGATTTTTATTTACGGCTTAACAAGCAGATGGTAAATGTCAGCGATCTTTCGGAAAAGCATGACCGCATGGAGCTCCACGAGCTGATAGAAGAGCATGTAAAGGCCACCGGTTCAAAGCTCGGACGTAAGATCCTTGATAATTTTGAGGAGTATATCCCGAAATTCAAGAAGGTTCTGCCGCGCGATTATCAGAAGATGATGTCGGCGATATCCCGTTTTGAAGAAAAGGGCATAGAGCCCGAACAGGCATTGCTTGAGGCCTTTTATGAGTGTCAGTGATTGAGGGAGGGTGCGAAAAATGGGAAAACCAACCGGATTTTTAGAGTATGAAAGACAGGATAATCCTACGGTGATGCCGAAGGAAAGAATAAAGAATTTTAATGAATTTCACACCGCCATGGACACCGATAAACGCCGTGAGCAGGCGTCGCGCTGCATGAATTGCGGAGTGCCCTTTTGCCAAAGCGGAGTGAAGTTCGGCGGCATGTTCAGCGGCTGTCCGCTGCATAATCTTATACCCGAATTCAACGACTGCGTGTACAACGGCCGTGATGAGGAAGCGCTGCACAGATTGCTCAAAAGCAATCCCTTTCCCGAGTTTACCGGGAGGGTATGTCCGGCGCTGTGCGAGGCGGCGTGTACATGCGGATTAAATGACACTCCTGTAACGGTAAGGGATAATGAGCTGTATATTATAGAAACCGCCTACAAAAACGGCTTTATAAAGCCGGCAGAGCCGCCCATGAGAAGCGGGAAAAGGGTTGCGGTAATAGGCTCGGGCCCGGCAGGGCTTGCCGTAGCGCACACTCTCAACCGCCGGGGACACAGCGTGACCGTTTTTGAACGAAACGAGCGCCCGGGCGGCTTGCTGATGTACGGAATTCCCAATATGAAGCTCGATAAATCGGCCGTTTACCGCCGTATAGAGCTAATGAAAAGCGAAGGGGTCGAATTCGTTTGCTGCGCCGATGTCGGAGCGGATAAGGACGCGAAAAAGCTCATATCCGAATTTGACGCGACAGTAATATGCACCGGCGCCAAAAAGCCGCGCTCCCTTGCCGGATGCGATGTTTCGACTAAAGGGGTAAGCTTTGCCGTCGATTTCCTTTCGGACGCGACAAGGACTGTAATAGGCGAAAAGCCGGTTTGCAAGGTCGACGCCGGGGGCAAAAACGTGGTTATAGTCGGCGGCGGCGATACCGGAAATGATTGCGTCGGCACCTGCATAAGGCAGGGGTGCAAATCGGTGTGTCAGCTGGAAATAACGCCCGAGCCGCCTCATGAGCGCACAAAGAGCAACCCATGGCCGCAATGGCCAAGGATCTGCAAGACCGACTACGGCCAGAGCGAGGCAATCGCTTTGTTCGGAGCCGATCCGAGAATCTTCGAAACCACCGTCGAGGAGCTTATAACCGACGAAAACGGTGCTTTAAAGGCGGTAAAGACCGTAAAGGTCGCCTTTGAAAAAGATGCGAAAACCGGCAAAAGCTTAATGAAAAAAACAGAAAACAGCGAGCGCGTGCTCGATTGCGACCTGCTTTTGATAGCGGCCGGTTTTGTCGGCGGCGAAGACTATATTTTCGATTCGTTCGGTCTTAAAAAGAGCGAGCGCGGAAACGTGCTTACAAAAGAGGGCGAGTACATGTGCGGCGAAGGACTGTTTACGGCAGGAGATGCCCACAGAGGACAGTCGCTCGTTGTATGGGCGATATCTGAGGGAATTCATTGCGCCGAAGCGGTCGACTGCTATCTTATGAGCTGTTAGTTTAATATCCCTGTAGTCTTATCATAAGGCTTTGTCGTGATTTTTTAAAACAATGAACAATAAAAGCCCCGAGCCGGCTGTGAGCTCTTAAAATGAGAGCCGAGAGCCGACTTGGGGCTTTTGTCGCAAAAATATAGCGTTTAAAATGTCTAATGTAGGACGGAGCAGATGTCCGGCGAATAAATCCGGTATTTAAAACAGGTAATATCGCCTTATTATAGCTTAAGTAAACGGTGATTAAGCACCGTTTGCTCATCCGAAAAACTCTCTTACCGCGTTTATGACGGTGTATACGTCGTCGCCGAGGTAGGGGTGAATAGGCAGCGAAAGGCAGGATTTAACGGCCGTTTCGGTGGCGGAAAAATCCCCGGTCGCATAGCGGCGGCCTTTTAGTGCCGTTTGCTGATGCATGCCGCGCGGATAATATATCATGGTCGGTATGTCCTTCGACTTTAAAAAGGAGCGAAGCGCTTCGCGTTCGGCCTCGTCTTTAAGCAAAACCGTATATTGCGCCCAGCTTGAGCTGTATCCGGGCAGAACAGTCGGGGTTTTTACAAGCGGGGAGAGCTCATCGCTGTAAATTTTCGCTATGCGGTCGATTTCATCCAATTCAAAGCTGTAAAACTTATCGAGCTTTGCGAGCAAAACGGCGGCTTGCAGGGTATCAAGACGGGAATTAAATCCGACCTCTTTGTTATCGTATTTGTCCTTCGGAGCGCGTCCTTGCGCCCTGACGCTTCTGAGCCGGCGGTCAAGCTCCGGATCGTTTGTAAATACGGCCCCTCCGTCCCCGTAGCAGCCGAGCGGCTTTGCCGGATAAAAGGATGTGGCAGCGGCGTCCCCGAACGAGCAGGAGGGTCTGCCGTTTATCTTGGCGCCGAAGCTTTGGGCGGCGTCCTCGAGTACTAACAATCCGTACCTGTCCGCTATGGCTTTTATATCATCGTACCTTGCGCATTGTCCGAACATATCGGCCGGAATTATTGCCTTCGGGGTGTATATTCCGTCGGAAATTACCCTCTTTATCGCCTCTTCGAGCTTTTTTGGCGACATGTTGAAGGTGTCGGGGTCTATATCGACGGGAACCGGCTCGGCCGACAGGCTCATGGCGCTCGCAATGGTTGCAAAGAAGGTGAAATCGGGAGCGAAAACGGCGTCAGACGGGCCTATATCCCACGAATAAAGGGTGAGTTTAAGCGCGTCGGTACCGCTTCCGCAGGTGACGCAATAGTCGACCCCGACCTTGTTTGCGAGTTTTTCTTCGAGCTCAGATACCTGTTTTCCGAATATAAAGCAGGAGCTTTCGATTACCTCGTTTATGCTTTTGTCTATTTGCTCTTTTAAAGCGTGGTACTGTGCATTAAGATCACGAAATTGCATGTTGCTTCCTTTTGGTTTGTTTATTGATTACCGATTTTTCATTTGTTCGTTTATTTATTACCGCTTATCCGTCATCGGTTACCGGCAATTATCATTTTTTGTATCCGGCTTGATTGACGGTTTTTTAAAAAATGAAAAGTGTCATTTACGGTGGTGATGCAAACGGCAAAATGCCGGCGGCCGGTTTGGTAGCCCTTGCCGTAAGATTTTTAAAGGCCGGTTACTTCTTTTATCGAATGGCCGGAAGTTTCATACCGGCGGCCGCAAGTGGGGCATATGAGGTTTTCGCCGAGCTTTTTGCCGCATTCGCAAGCGTATCCTGCTACCTTTGCCGGAATTCCTGTCACTATACAGTAGTCGGGAACGTCCCTTGTGACCACGGCGCCGGCTCCTATCAAGGCCCATTTGCCGATTACCGTCCCGGCGACTATGGTGGCGTTGGCTCCTATGCTGGCTCCGGTTTTTACAAGGGTTTTAGAGTAATTCTCACTGCCCTTGGGGTACTTCGCACGAGGGGTAAGGTCGTTTGTAAACACGCATGAGGGTCCGCAAAAGACGTAATCCTCAAGTTCTACCCCCGAGTATACCGATACGTTGTTCTGAATTTTCACGCCGTTGCCGATTTTTACGCCCTGAGCGATATTGACGTTTTGTCCTATGTTGCAGTTTTCGCCTATTACGGCACCGCTTTGAATATGGCAAAAATGCCATATCTTAGTGCCCTTTCCGATCTTGCAGTTTTCGTCAATGTAGCTGCTTTGGTGCACGAAAAAGCTTTTTTCGTCCATTGTCTCCATTTTAAAAACCTCATTAAAAGAATAAAAAAGCAAATTGC
Organism: uncultured Eubacteriales bacterium; assembly: GCA_934444365.1. GTDB lineage: Bacteria > Bacillota > Clostridia > Oscillospirales > Acutalibacteraceae > CAKSCM01. Next base: position 17,723 of record CAKSCM010000018.1, read on the forward strand.
CGGTCGGTAGAAAAAATGCAATATATGCCGACTTTAAGGCGCATTGACGGTGTTTAGTCAGTTTTTACCCGCGCGAGCGCAGGCCTCCGGAAAAAAGCGCCAGCATTGGGAATATTTCGAGCCTTCCGGCGAGCATGTCAAATATAAGTACAAGCTTCGATAAAATGCTGTATCCTGCATAATTACAGGTCGGTCCTACGGCGTCTAATCCGGGTCCGATATTGTTCATGCACGATAAAACGGCCGAAAAATTGGTCATCACCGAAAAATCATCAAGGGAAATTACAATAAAACTGAAAACAAGAATAAAAACATATGCCGAAAGGTATGCTCCGGTGTTTTCGAGGATTTTTTCCTGTACGACCTGTTTTCCCACCTTTACGACCTGAACATTTTGCGGATGTATAACCTTTTTGATGTTGCGTCTTAAGGTCTTGAAAAGCAGCATTACACGCATCCATTTCATTCCGCCGCCGGTGCTCCCGGCGCAGGCACCGACCGCCATAAGGGTTAGTATAATGGCCTTTGAAAAGGAGGGCCATTTGTCAAAATCGGTGCTGGCAAAGCCGGTTGTGGTTATCATTGAGGCGACCTGGAAAAAGGAATGGCGCAAGACCTCTTCGACAGTGCTGTAAAGGCCGCGGATGTTTATTGCGATAAGCGCGGCGCTGCTGATTATTACGCCGATATATACCCTTAATTCTCGGTCCTTAAAAACGTTTTTCAGTTGACGTAAAAGCAGCAGATAGTAGCAGGTGAAATTGACTCCGAACAAAAGCATGAAAACCGTGCATACATTTTGAATGTACGGGCTGTAGCTTGCTATACTGTCGTTTTTTACACCGAAGCCGCCCGTTCCGGCTGTTCCGAGCGCGGTGCAAAGGGCCTCAAAGGCCGGCATTTTGCCGATTATAAGGAATATAAAGTTTATAAGGGTAAGGCATACATAGATGAGATAAAGTATAAGAGCGGTCGTGCGCATACGGGGAACCAGCTTGCCGACGTTAGGTCCCGGGCTCTCTGCCCTTAAAATATGCAGGGTGAATCCGTCGCTTCGTCCGCTCGTGGGAATTACGGCCAATACAAAAACCAGCACGCCCATTCCGCCGAGCCAGTGGCTGAAGCTCCTCCAGTACAAAATTCCCCTTGAAAGGGATTCGACATCCGGCAAGACCGAGGCGCCGGTGGTGGTGAAGCCCGAAACTATTTCAAATAAAGCGTCGATAAAACGGGGTATTTCGGCCGAAAAGAAAAACGGCAAAGCACCGGCCAGACACATCATTATCCATCCTGCGCTGACGCACACGAGTCCCTCTTTGGCGTAAAATGCGCTTTTGGATTTACGGCAGAGGATGTACAGCGGTACGGCGATGACCGAAATTATAAGTATACTCAGCAAAAAAGCGCGGGTCGTTTCAAAATCACGGTCTATGGCCGAAAAACCGACTGCAGGCAGCATAAATACCGCTTCAATGGCAAGTATCATCGATATAAGCTTGCCTATCATTTTATAATTCATTATAAGCCTCCCGATTATTCGAAGATATCGTTAAGCTGACGTATAACGGTGCCGCCGGCAGTAACCACAATGACGGTATCGCCCTTTTTGAAGGTCGATTCGCCGTTCGGAATTATGGTTTTTATTCCGCGCGTTATACATACGATAAGCACTCCGCGGCGGAGCTTTATGTTTTTAAGCGGAGTGGAACAAAAACGCGTGTTTTCATCCGCCGTAAACTCAATGGCCTCGGCCTTTGAGTCGGCTATAAGATGTACCGCCACGGCCGCACCCTCCTGATTCTGCATGGCGCGGACATAACGGATTATGGAATTACAGCAAAGCTCTTTAGGGCAAATGACGCTGCCCATTAACATGCTGTTTATTATATCGGTGTTTTCGGCCCGGCCGAGCTTGGTGATTATCTGGTCGACGCCGCGGCTTTTTCCGTAAAGCGAGATTATCATGTTAAGCTCGTCAAAGCCGGTCATCGAGACCAGCGCGTCGCATTCGGAAATTCCTTCGCTTTCAAGCACGGCCTGATTGCTCGCGTCCCCGTGGACTATGTTTGCGTCGCTTAAGAGGCCGGAAAGCTCAAGGCAGCGGTTGTAGTCCTGCTCTATAATTTTTACCGAGATGCCCACTTTGAGCAGCCGGTCGGCCAGATAATAGCTGAGCCGTCCGCCGCCGGCAAGTATAACGTGTTTAACCTTATGGGTTATTATCCCGAGGTTTTTAAGCAGCACCGTAAGGTTTTCCGCAGGAGCGGTGACAAAAATCCTGTCGCCCTTTTTAAGTACGAATCCGCCGTCGGGGGTGTAGACCTCGCCGTCGCGGATAACCGTGCATACAAGTATCTGGCATTTAACGATATCCTGGATTTTATAAAGCGGAACATCGCAAAGGCGGCTTTTGTCGCCGACGTGAAGCTCAACTATCTCCACCCGTCCCTTTGCAAAGGTATCGCGCTTTAAAAATCCGGGGTATTTCAGTATCCGTTCAATCTCAAGAGCTGCCTGCTTTTCGGGGTTGACGGTAAGAGAAAGTGCAAAAACATCCCGCATTAAATGGATCTGCTCGTTGTATTCCGGGTTTCTTATCCTCGCTATCGTATGCAGCGAGGGGTTAAGTCCGTGCGCCGTCATACAGCACAAAAGGTTCACCTCGTCGGCACTGGTCGCGGCAATGAGGAGGTCGGCGGATTCAACTCCTGCTTCGCTTAAAACATCCATAGAGGCACAGTTGCCGTGCACCGACATTACGTCGTATTTTTCTATTATGGAGTCGAGCACTTCCTGATTCGAGTCGATAAGCGTGATATCGTGTCCCTCACAGGACAGCTTGCTTGTAAGGGTTGCTCCGACCTTGCCATCGCCGGCTATAAGTATTTTCAAAAAAATCCTTCTCCCTTTTAATTATCGAAAACTGCGCCTGAAACCGGCGCGTTTTTTTAAGACGATAAAGACAATAACGAAATTGCTGTTATATTATAGCAGATTATTTTAAAAATACAATATATTTTAATGTGTGGGAGGGGTGAATATCCTGTGCATAAGGGTCTTGCGGTACTTTTGCTACCCTTGGTTGCGGGTTTTGTCAACAAATGTACTCTTTACAATGTATATATGTATACAATATAATCATGATGGATGATTTTTTTGTGCGAAATGTTACAGCTTCGCTGTTGCATGGCGGCGCGAAAAAGAAAAAGGAGAGAGAAAGAACATGAAAAAACTGTTGGCATTTCTTGTTTGCGCGGTTGTTATAACCGGCCAGCTGCTTCTCCCCGTTACGGGACGGCAGGCGATAATGCCGGGGGACCTCAACAAAAGCCGGAATATAGAGGCGACCGACGCACTGATCTGTTTGCAGGGCGCTGTCGGAAAGTATGAGCTTAACGACGATTTAAAGGCGGCTGCCGATGTTGATGCAAACGAAAAGATAAATGCGACCGACGCACTCCTGATTCTTCAGTATGCGGTTGGGAAGATAGCTATTTTCCCGTCGGCCGGAAAAAGAATTGAAAATATGGAATATTCACTGGACGGCAAGTGGGACTTTTATGTCGACAAAAACCCGAAAATTTCAGAGGCTGTTTCCTCCTCCGGGGATGATCAGCCGGCGGTTAATACCGAACATCCGATAATTGCGGTAATGCCTTCGGGCAAAAAATATGCCGCGGCGTCCGAGCTTAACGGAACCGACAGCATAATCAGAATTCCGGTGCCTTTGTCCGAAATATCCTCAGACATGAACATAGGTATAACCTCGGCCATGATGTGCGATTTAAACGGCGGCGTCGTATTAAAGGGCGCAACCGATGCGGCTGTCGTTATTACAAAAGCCTCGGGCGAAACGGCCGAATTTGCGGCGACGGTCGATCCTACCGATTATCCGATAGGATTTTCGCTTGAAACAAGGGACCGCAAAAGCGCAAATTTAAGCTTCTCGGGCATTGATACGTCGGATGCATCAAGCGCCGTTTTAAAGGTGAAGGTAAACTGTGCGGCCGACGCTGTCGACGAGAGTATAATGGCCTTTATAAGCGTTAACGGCAACTGGCAGGCAAAGGATCTTTCGGGCGAGGCGAACGGCGAGATAAAATGGGTATCCGCCGATGTTCCGGTATCATCCCTTAAAACCGGTCTCAATAAAATAATACTTGATTCAAACGTACAAAACGCCGGCAACAATCACCCGACGAGCTTTGATCTTTATCATTGCCAAAGCGCTTCGGCGGCCGGAAAATCCTACATATCTACCGATTTAAACGCCCTTAACAACGACGAGGGGCTTCACGCCGACAGGGATCTGTTTGTTGAGCTTTTGCTCAAAAATCAGGACGGCCGGTGGACGACCATAGCTTACAACCAGGCGAATGCCACGACCAGCTGCGTTGTCGGTCTTTTTACCCCTCAGGGACTTAAATATTACTCCCGTCAGGATTTTGAGATAGACGACATTTCAAAATACACCGAAGCGAAAATCAGATTTTTCTGCCGTGTCGGTGTTGAGGCTGAGTGCGAGCTTACTGCCGACGATTACGCCTTTTTAAGTGAGCAGCAGGATGTCGGGCTTACACTCGGGGAAGGAAGGATCGCCGAATTTGCGATCGAGCTTGACGGTACCGCCGAAAAGACCTTTTCAAAGCTTGAGGTTGGGGTCAAGGTCAATTCGAATTACGAAGGCTTTGCGCCGATTTATGCAAGAGTAAACGGCGGCGAGTGGAGAAAGAGCATTCAAAAAATCAAGGCCGATCAGACGATTGAGGCCGAATTCCCGGTTTTGCCCGGCGATGTAAGGGCAGGAGAGAATAAAATAGAAATAAAATGCGACAGCGACAAGGTTTCCCTTTGCGGAACCGAGGGAGCAATGGGAGCCTCCTTCATCGTTACAAAGACCGGCCGCGAGGAGCAGAATGTCGCGGTAACGGCAACCCTTACGGTTTATACCATCGACGGACTCAGCGGCGTTGAAGCCGAGGTTCCCGGCGTATGGGAGACCATAGGTGCGACCGACACCCAGCCCGGCGAATTCGCAAAATACAACGGAGTCGGCTGGTATCAGAAGAGCTTTGAAAGCCTCGATGTGGCTGACGACCAGAGTGTAAGACTTTATTTTTCGAATGTCGATTATGCTGCCGAGGTCTGGCTCAACGGAATTTATCTCGGATATCACGAGGGCGGCTACACCGGATTTTATTTTGATGTCGACAGCGGACTGTTTGCACCCGAGGGAGAGAAAAACCTCCTTACGGTAAGGGTTAGCGATCAGACTAACGACGAAAAGGGCGATTATCCCATAAAGGAGACCCTCGCCGGATTTTTACAGGATTCCATCGGCATGAACTATGCCGGAATATGGGGCAGCGTAAAGCTTATAAAGCTTAACGACACGGTGATCGAGGACGTTTATGTCCGTGCGAGCGAGGATCTTACTTCGGCTCTCGTCACCGTTTCGATAGCCAACAGGACCAACGAGAGGATATCCCGCGACATTGCAATAAACATAACCGACGCATCGGGACTTAACGTTTGCAGCATCAAAGGTTCGGAATTTATATCTGCCGGATCGACCTATGAGCACACCTACAGTATTTCCATTCAAAACGCAAAGCTCTGGTCGGCCGAGGATCCGAACCTTTATACGGTCGATGTTTATGCTCTCGACGGCACCGAAGCGATCTCGAAAATGAGTCGTACATTAGGTATGAGAACCATAAAAACAAACGGCAACAAGTTTGTTTTAAACGGCAAAAATATCTTTTTAACCGGTGTTATAGACTGGATGTACAACTATGAGACCTTCTCTCCGGCTATGCCCTATGATAAGGCCAGGAAACAGATACAGACCCTTAAGGACGCCGGATTCAACTCGATAAAATTCGTGCTTGTTGTGCCGCCTGAGTATTATCTCGATATATGCGATGAGATAGGTATGTATACATATGTAGAGTATCCCATATGGAATCCGGTCGAGTCGGGCGAGTTTTATAAACGCGCTTATTCTCAGCTTCCCGAGATGATCAAAAAGGACAGAAGCCACCCTTCCCTTATAATGAGTGATTTCAACTGCGAAATGCACTCCTACACCTCAAAGATGGATGCACTCATGAAGTTTGCCGTCGAAACCGGCAGAACCCTTGCCGAAAACAGATTGTACGTTGATAACAGTACCAACGGCGTAATCCGTTACGGCGATTACAACACCGCCCATCCCTACAACCAGTTAAACGAGTTTGACGCCGTAACCGACGGCTGGGTATCGGGCAGAGGAACCTCCAAGCCGCTTGTATTCGGCGAGTATGCCGACACCGATACCTTGCGTGATATCAAAGGCATTGAGAAGGAAATGTCCGGATCTCCCTGGTGGTGGAAGACCCTTTCAAGCGACAACAACTACAATTCACTTAAAAACCAGGGCTACACCGACGAGCAGATTGAAAAGCTTGTATCGGCGTCATTTAAAAACGCTCAGGCCGCTAAGATGTGGTATGTCCAGAATTCCAAGAAAAACGGCACAATCGGCGGATTGTTTTTAACCACCATGCGCGATATAAACAGCTGTCGTACGGGCGTTTTCGACGATCTCGGGAACTTTAAATTAGATATAGACGCCATAAAGGGAACGGTATCGGATACCTCGATATCAATAAAGACCGAAAGCCGCAATGTGTGGGGCAATTCTACCTTTAAGGTGACCCCGGTGCTTTCGTATTACAGCTCGAAAGAAATCATAAACAGCAGGGTTGCATGGGCCCTGACAGATACAGGCGGTAAAACGGTTTCCTCGGGCAAGGGCGATCTCGGAAATATTGCCAATGCTTTTAAGGGGGACGTTTATACCCTCGGCGAGCTTGAGGTAGACGTTCCTGGGGTTGATACCTGCACCGCCTATAAGCTGACGATCGAGTATTCGAACAAATACGTTACCGTACAAAACACCTTCGATTTCTGGGCTTATCCCAAGAAATTCACGGCCGCGTCGGGCGTTCAGTATTACGATCCCGACAATATCCTTAAAATTTCCGAGCGCTATAAGGACGCTCAGAATATTGCCGACGGCAGCGTTGTAGGCAATCCTAAGCTCGTTGTGGCGACAAAGATAACCGACAGCATAAAGACTTACGTTAAAAACGGCGGAAAGCTTGTGTATGCCGGTAAGGGCAATGAGTTTATGAGAACCTCCGATTCGCAGTGGTTCAGCCGCGTAGGCATGTCCTTTGTGCTTGACAGCAGCATAGCGGCGGTAGGCGGAGTAGCAAGCGAGGGCTACGGCTGTGAGCAGTTCATTGAGCTTGCCACCCAGACCGTTATGCGTAAAAACAGCAGCGCTACCATGCTCATAGGCCAGCTCGATCTTCGCTCCTTTAATACCAGCGCCTTAATGCAGCAGTGCACCTACGGCTCGGGCTCGGTTATCCAGACCACCATGCGACTCGGCGACGAGGAGATAAGGGTCAAGGGCAGCCCGGTCGACGGCAACGCACTCTGGCAGGATTCCTACGAGAACGTAATAGGCCGTTACCTGCTTGATTGCATGATCAAAAGCATGCTTTAATTGAAAAAACTCAAGCACTACCTCTCCAATATAAAAATTACTGATTTGCTGCTCGCATAAGCAAAACGAACCGGATCTACAGTCGGTAAAACGGCCGTAGGTCCGGTTTGTTTGTATGTTTATTTATTTAATCATTTAATTATTCTTTTGTGCCTTTGTGATTTTTGCGTGCCTTGCGTTGTGTCGGCGATGGTATTTTCCGGCTTTGTTGATGTTTCCGGCCGTGTTTTTTATTTTTTAATAAGCCGAAGAAAAATCAGTTGCCGTTTTTTTGCTCGGCCGGGAATACCGTTATTTTATTTACCGAATACTGAAGTATAAGCAGTGCATCGGTGGCGTTTACGGCGTTGTCGGCATTTACGTCGGCGTTTAAGGCGACTGTTCCTTCAAGCGTCGTTTTGCCGACCGAGTGTTGCAAAGTTATAAGCGCGTCGGTGGCGTTTACGCTGCCGTCGGCATTGACGTCTCCGTAAAATAAGGTATCGGCATCGATTACCTCAATGCTGCAAATCGCCTTTACATTCGGGGCGGCGTCGGATACGGCGGTTATCACGGCGGTGCCGGAGGATATTCCGGTCACATGTCCGTCGGCCGTAACGGCCGCAACATTTTCGTCGGAGGACGACCAGCGGATAAGCTGATTTGCGGCCTCGCTGTTGTCCGGGGCGGCATTAAGCTTTATTGTCGAGCCGACCCTGACCTTCGCTTCGGTTTTTGATATATTTATTTTTTCTATCGAGGACGAGCCGTCGTCGGTTACACTTGCGAATACCGTGCGGTAGCTGTAGACGGTGTTTTGTCCGTTTTTATCGAGATTTTTGACCGTGACCTCTACAACGTCGCCTAAGGTGTAGGATATAGTGTTGTCAAAAAAGCTTAATTCATTGCTGCCGACAGTTCTGAAATCGTTTGACGATTTATCAAGCTTCCAGACCTTTCCGCTTGCAAGATTTTTTATCTCGACCGATGTGTTGTCGTTTACGGTGTAGCCGCCGCTGTAAAATTTTATTGTCCATCTGTAGCTTTCGTGAACGGCGTCGGCAAGCATTATTCCCTTTGACGGCCAGCATACGACCTCGTCGTTTCTTTGCGAATTGTTGCCGGAAAATTCGTGAACTCCCTGCCCGCTGCAGGTGCCGAAGCCGACGGTGGTCCAGTACGGATCCAAAAGATTGTACCTATGTCCGCAGGCTATCGTGTCGCCGTAAGCCTCCTGAAGGGCGTTATTTATGCTGCCTATTACAAAATCGCCGCCGAGAAGGCTGTTGTTGTAAAGGTTTTCTCCTCCGGCGCAGGAGGCTTTGTTATAAAATTCGTCGTCGACTCCGTCGGGCTTTGAGGGGTAATGGGGGTTGGGGTTGGATATGCCGTTGTATGCCATGTAGGCCGTAAGGACCGCCTTGTGCTGGGCTCTATCGCAAAGCTCCTCCGACAGGGTAAGCTCGCCGAGTCCGGCGCCGGCGCGAATGGCGTTAAGATAACCGAGGGTTCCCTTTAAAATGCCGCTTTTAAGCTTTCCGGCGGCAAGCGGAAGGTTTTTAAACTGATAATCGGTTTCGAAATATCCGCCCTCTGCAGCGGAATTGAAATCGGCGACCGACTGGGCATAAATCTCCCTTGCCCGTTTTAAAAGCTTTGTTTCTTCGTCGGTTAGAGCGACCGTTTCGGATTTTAAGAGTATCTCGGGATTTACAAAAACGACCGAATTTGAAAATCGCGTCATGTCGTCGTTTGCCGAATAATCAAAGCAGGCATAGGAATTGCTTTCGGGGACGGTGTAATTCTCGGCATACCTTACAAAGATTATCGGATTCGGAACATAGGCATAGCCGCAAAGCATATCGGAGCCCCGTGATATCATATAGGTGTACTTGCTTTTGCCGGTGTTTTCAGCCCATTCGTAAAGATCGGTTCCGGTTGATTTGAGCTGCTCGTTGGTGTAAAAAAGCTCCTCGTTAAAGGTGAAATTGAGATCGTTTTTGCCGAAAAGCGTACCGGCGGCGCTGAACATGGCGGATGAATGTTTTTGCAGCCCGGCAAGATAGTTTTGCCGGTCATTCTTCCAGTTTTTAAAGTAGGTGTTAAAATTCGCGGTCTTGGTGTAGTAACAGCCGGCCCATATTTTATTGTCGTCGGAATCGTAAGCGAAGCTGCCCTGAGCGTAATAAACGCTACCGCCGTTGCCGTAAACTTCGCCGAAGTTCATTTTACCGGGTGCCGAGTAGTTCGGGGTAAAGGTGGCGTAGCTCGCTATCTTTCTGTTTGAATCGGTTTCGACGTACAGGTAATAGCTGTATGTGTCGCCGTTTTTTTCAAAATAGGTCGCGGCCTTTCCGCCGAAGGCCGAGTCGGTTAAGATTTTAGCCTGGCCGAAAACCGAGGAAATGTCGTCGAGGGTCATGTTTTCGGTAAGGGTTTTACCGCCGACATTAAGCAGTACGTCGCCGTCGGCGAGCGCTGCCGGGACGCCGCACAGCATAATCGCCGCCGATAAAAAAACGCATATTAATCCTCTTAGTATGTTCTTCATGTAAAAAACTCCTTATCATCTGCCCAGAGTAAAGACCGATCATGATTTTTGCTTTTTAATAAATTCTATATTACAACACCATGCGATATGTGTCAATCGGCATAGCGTCGGATTATAAAGGGCAGATTTGCCTTTGTTTTTTGCAGAATGACAGTAATTGAGTAATGATCATAAAAAGCAAAAGATCCGGCAAAACCAAAAAAATCCGGTCCGAAGCTAACCGCGGTTTAAGCTTCGGACCGGACAATGGTGTATTTATATTATATTACGTTACGTCGCGCCGTACCGAACGAACACGGCGGTTTGGTTTTATTTAAAAAGGTATCGGGATAAAGCTTTTAAAAAACGAAACGATTCGGGATACTATTATCGTTAGTCCGCTTCCGTCGGATTCCGAGACAGAGGAGACATACACGTCGGTGTAGTTGCGGTTGTTGTAAAACAGTCCTTCCCAGTCGATCGAATTATAAAATATCCCGATAACAAGGCAAATAACACACACAACAAACATTATTCCGCCGACAAGCTTGGTTATGAACACCGCGTCATCGCTCGGTTCGTAAAAATCGCACGAGCACCCTCTTTTCAGCGTCGCCATGTGATAGGGAAAAGCAAAGCACAGCGCGCCGTTAATAGTACCGATTATGCCTAATATTATAAGGGTGGATTGCATAAAATTACTCCTGTCGGAAAAGCGTAATTGTTTTTGGTGATATGAGGTCTTTTTATTGATGAAATGTCAATTTCTTGTGTTTATTATACTTTAAAAGGTGATATATGTCAATGATATTTATGCAAAATATATTAGTGTCGTGTGACGGTATCGCAAAGTTGCTTTTGGAAGGAAATTCTGGTATAATTCATATATTATAAAAGCAAAATCAGAAGGCAAACGGGTACCTGCCGGCGACATCTTCATCTGTCCGGGCGGATATCTTAAAGTTAAGCGGTGGTCGAGCATCCTATGCTTTGCGCTTAGCGCTTGGTAAATTAACATAACTTAAGGAGAAAAAGCAATGAAATCGTATCGCAAGGAGCTGTATTTTAACGTCCCGTGCAGACGTAAGATCATCCGTATAACCGAGGAGGTCGAGCGTGCAATCGACGAATCGGGCATAAAAGAGGGACTGGTGCTTGTAAACGCCATGCACATAACGGCCAGCGTTTTTATAAACGACGACGAGCCGGGACTTCATGCCGACTACGAGCGTTGGCTCGAGAAATTAGCCCCCGAAAAGCCCTATGAGCAGTACGATCATAACGGCTTTGAGGACAATGCCGACGCCCATTTAAAGCGCACGGTAATGGGGCGCGAGGTGGTCTGTGCGGTAACAAACGGACGTCTCGATTTCGGGCCTTGGGAGCAGATTTTTTATTACGAGCTCGACGGCAAACGCAAAAAGCGTGCGCTTATAAAGATAATCGGTGAGTAAAAGTGAAAAAAGTAACGGTTATTGATTACGGCGCCGGGAATCTTATGAGCGTAAAAAACGCCCTTTGCCATCTTGGGTGCGAGGTTGCTTTTTGCGATGATCCGGCCGATCTTAAAAAAGCGAAAAACCTTATACTGCCCGGTGTCGGCGCCTTTAAAGCGGCGGCGGATAATTTGTTTTCGCGAGGATTCGCAAAGGAGATTTCGGAGTATATATCCTCCGGAGGTAATTTTCTCGGCATATGTCTCGGGCTGCAGCTGCTTTTTGAAAAAAGCGAGGAGTCGCCCGGGGCAAAAGGCCTCGGAATATTCGGTGGCGATGTGCGGCGTTTTCCCGGCGATATGGGACTGAAAGTTCCCCAAATAGGCTGGAATTCGCTCGATATAAAAAAGAACGACGGGATATTTATTGGTATCGACCCCGGTGCTTTCGTCTACTTTGTTCACTCGTATTATCTTACTCTGAGTGACAGCTCGCTTTGTGCGGCGAGGTGTAATTACGGGATCGATTTCGACGCGGCGATAGAAAAGGAAAATGCCGCCGCCGTGCAATTTCATCCCGAAAAAAGCGGAGAGACCGGACTGCTGATTTTAGAGAACTTCCTCAAAAAATAGCTTTGTTTTCGGTTTTGACAGGTTTTTATATCCTGGAAACGTGCCGTTTTGAAGAAAAAACGGTTTACATAATATTGACATTCGGGCTTTCGTTAATGTTTTAAAGAGAGGTTTTTATGTTCGCAAAAAGAATAATACCGTGTCTGGACGTAAAAAACGGCCGGGTGGTAAAGGGAGTAAGCTTTGTTGATTTAGTCGACGCCGGAGATCCGGTCGAGTGCGCCGCCGCTTACGGCAAAATGGGGGCGGACGAGCTGGTTTTTCTTGACATAACGGCGACGGTTGAGGGGAGAAAAACCACAATCGACATGGTAAAGCGTGTAGCAAACACAATATTTATCCCCTTTACGGTGGGTGGCGGAATACGCAGGTGCGAGGATTTTGCCGAGCTGCTCAGGGCCGGCGCCGACAAGGTGTCGGTAAATTCCTCGGCGGTGAGGAATCCCGCCCTTATAAGCGAGGCTGCAGAGCGTTTCGGCAGCCAGTGCGTCGTGTGCGCTATAGATGCAAGACGAAAGCAGGGCGGAGGATTTGAGGTTTATCTTGACGGGGGGAGAACCCCCACCGGAATCGACGCCGTCGAATGGGCGAGGAAAGCGGATTCCCTCGGCGCCGGGGAAATACTGCTTACAAGCATGGATTGCGACGGGCAGAAAAACGGTTACGATATTGAGCTTACCCGGCTTGTATCCGACGCGGTCGGGGTTCCGGTCATAGCGTCGGGCGGAGCTGGAAAAAAAGAGCATTTTTACGATGCGCTTACCGTCGGCGGAGCCGATGCGGCGCTGGCGGCCTCGCTTTTTCATTTTAAAGAGCTTTCCCTCGGCGAATTAAAGGAGTATTTAAAATCGCGCGGAATAAGCGTCAGAATATAGTCGAATCGGCAGTCTTGAATAACGGATTTTTTTGATGAAAACGGCCCAAAAATTCGATATTACGGACAAATGTCGGTTTGTCAATGATGTGTTACAAAATCAGAAGAGTTCGCCGTTAAGCTTAAAGGCATTAATATAATCGGCAGG
>CAKSCM010000019.1 GCA_934444365.1 uncultured Eubacteriales bacterium
ACTTAACTGTACAGCAGGTTCCTCCTATTCGCTACTATTTTTTTCTCCTTTGTAACACTTCTATTGTAAACCTACAATTTAAAGGTAATCTTTTTCATCTGGTACTTGCGGCTTTTGACGGATTATGTTATAATAATCAATCATAAATGTACCCTTTGGAGGAATTTGCAGTGGGACTGAGCATAGCTGAAAAAATAATTAAAAACCACCTTGTGTCGGGAGAAATGACACCGGGCAGCGACATAGGGCTTAGAATAGACCAGACCCTGACCCAGGATGCGACCGGAACCATGGCGTACCTTGAGTTTGAGGCCATGGGGGTACCGAGGGTCAAAACCGAGCGCTCGGTGGCCTATATCGACCATAATACGCTGCAAAACGGCTTTGAAAATGCCGACGATCACCGCTTTATACGTACGGTTGCAAAAAAGCACGGAATATATTTTTCGCGTCCGGGCAACGGAATATGCCATCAGGTTCATCTCGAGCGTTTTTCGGTTCCGGGCAAGACCCTTATCGGATCGGACAGCCATACTCCCACCTGCGGCGGTATAGGCATGCTCGCCATGGGTTCGGGCGGAATGGATGTTGCGGTTGCAATGGGCGGCGGAGAATATCATATAAATATGCCCGAAATAGTAAAGATTGAGCTTAAAGGAAAGCTTAAACCTTACGTTTCGGCAAAGGATATAATCCTTGAGGTTTTAAGACGTCTTTCGGTAAAGGGCGGCGTCGGTAAAATAATAGAGTATTCGGGCGAGGGCGTTGCAACCTTAAGCGTTCCCGAGCGTGCTACCATAACCAACATGGGTGCCGAGCTCGGAGCGACCACCTCGATATTCCCCTCCGATGAGGTAACCCGCGCGTTTTTGAAGGCACAGGGAAGAGAGGAAGTCTTTACTCCGCTGTCGTCGGATGCCGACGCGCATTATTCCAAGGTCGTGGAGATAGACCTCGGCGAGCTTACCCCCATGGCGGCGTGTCCCCATTCTCCCGACAATGTAAAAACCATAGCCGAGATAGGCTTTTTAAAGGTTGATCAGGTATGTATCGGATCGTGCACCAATTCATCACTTATGGATATGATGAAGGTTGCCAAGATATTAAAGGGCAAAACGGTTGATCCGAGCGTCAGCCTTACGATTTCGCCCGGCTCCAAGCAGGTTTTCAATATGATGGCGCAAAACGGCGCATTGTCTGATATAATTGAGTCCGGCGCCCGTATTCTCGAGTGCGCATGCGGCCCGTGCATAGGAATGGGACAGTCGCCGAATTCCGGCGGTGTATCGCTTCGCACCTTTAACCGTAATTTCGAAGGGCGTTCCGGAACGGCCGACGGTCAGGTTTATCTTGTAAGTCCCGAAACGGCGGCGGCGTCGGCCCTTTGCGGATATCTTACCGATCCGAGGAGCCTTGGGGGAGACATCTCGGTCGAAATGCCCGAGAGCTTTACGGTAAACGATAATATGATTGATCCTCCGGCACCGGAGAGCGATGCCGACAAGGTAGAGGTCTTAAAGGGACCGAATATAAAGGATTGCCCCCGTGCCGACGAGCTGGCCGATACTTTAAGCTACAAGGCGGTTTTAAAGGTCGGTGACAATATAACCACTGACCATATAATGCCGGCAGGCGCGAAAATTTTGCCGTATCGCTCAAATATTCCTCATCTTTCGCAGTTTTGCTTTGCGGTGTGCGATAAGGAGTTCCCCGAGCGCTGCAAGAGTCTCGGCGGCGGCTTCATAATCGGAGGCGCCAACTACGGTCAGGGCTCCTCGCGCGAGCACGCGGCGCTGGTTCCCCTTTATCTCGGAATAAAGTGCGTTATAGTAAAGTCGTTTGCCCGTATACATATGGCGAACCTTATAAATGCCGGAATACTTCCCCTTACATTCGAAAACGAGTCCGATTACGACCTTATAAACGAGGGCGACGAGCTTGTACTTGAAAATGTAAGAGAGGCCGTGGAAAAATCCGAAAAGATTATTCTTACCGATAAGACAAACGGAAAGCAGATTCCGCTTTGCATGAATTTTTCGGCAAGACAAAGAGAAATGCTTTTGGCCGGCGGACTGCTCCGCATGACGGCGAAGAATTCCTGAGATAAAACAAGAATTAAATGCCACTGGGTTTAATCGAAAGGGTGTATAAAAATGAACGAACAGCAAATTAGGGACGCCGTTGGCAAGTTTGAAGAGCTTATCCGCTCGCAGATTGAGCGCTCCGACCGCATAAAGGCGCAAAAGGATTTTGTGGATTACGACAATCTCGATAAAATAATAATCGGCGTTTGCGGCGGCGACGGAATAGGCCCCATTATAACCAAGGAATCGGCAAGGGTTTTAAAATTTTTGCTTGATGACGAGGTAAAGGCCGGAAAAATTGAATTCCGCGATATAGACGGTCTTACAATTGAAAACCGTGCGGCGGCCGGCAAGGCCATTCCGGATGACGTTTTAGCCGAGCTTAAAGCCTGCCATGTTATACTTAAAGGACCTACAACAACACCGCGTGCCGGCGACAAGTGGCCGAATATCGAAAGCGCAAACGTTGCAATGCGCAAGGAGCTTGACCTTTTTGCCAATGTCCGCCCGGTAAAGATCCCCGAGCAGGGAATAGACTGGACCTTCTTCAGAGAGAACACCGAGGGCTCATATACCCTCGGCTCAAAGGGAATAAACGTAACCGACGACGTGGCCTTCGACTTTACGGTTGCAACCACCGAGGGAACCGAGCGCATAGCGAGACTCGCCTACGAATATGCTCGTAAAAACAAGAAGGACCGTGTTTCGATAATAACCAAGGCCAACGTCATAAAGACCACCGACGGCAAGTTCTTAAAGCTCTGCAAGGCCATAGGCGAGGAGTATCCGGAGATCGTTACCGACGACTGGTACATCGACATAACCACCGCAAAGCTGGTTGACGAAAAGCGCCGCAGAGATTTCAAGGTTTTTGTGTTGCCGAACCTTTACGGCGATATAATCACCGATGAGGCGGCCGAGTTCCAGGGCGGAGTAGGCACTGCCGGCAGCGGAAACATCGGCAAGCGCTATGCCATGTTTGAGGCTATACACGGTTCCGCTCCCCGTATGATCGACGAGGGCAGAGGAAAATTCGCCGATCCGTGCTCCATGCTCAGGGCGTCGGTCATGCTTTTGTCGCACATAGGCCGTCAGGAAAAGGCCGATCTGCTTGAAAAGGCCCTTGATATATGCATGATAAGCGAGAAAAAGCTTACAATAACCGGACGTGATACCGGCTGCACCTGTGAAGAATTCGGCGATTATGTAATGGAGACCATTAAAAAATTCTAAAAAATATTCAAAGCAGTTTTTACTTTGGAGCGATTCCGTATGAAAAGTAATTGCATACCTATTTCGGTTATGAAGCGTATGCCGAAATACTACCGTTTTTTAGAGGAGCTTTCCGACGTGGGCGTTCGGCGTATATCGTCGCGTGAGCTGTCGGAGAAAACCGGCTTTACGGCATCGCAGATACGTCAGGATTTAAGCGCGCTGGGCGGTTTCGGTCAGCAGGGCTACGGTTATAATGTGGATCTGCTGAAGGGGAAAATCGGGCATGTGCTCGGTCTTGAAAAGAAATATCCGGCGATACTTATAGGGGCCGGGAGCATGGGCCGGGCCGTTGCGGAAAACGTGAATTTTGAAAGACGCGGTTTTTCGCTTATAGGGGTATTCGATTCGAACCAGGCGGTTACCGGACGTATGGTCGGCGGCCTGCCCGTAAGGCATATTGACACGCTTGACGATTTTTGCCGGGAGAATTTTCCCGAAGCGGCGGTGCTGTGCCTGTCTCCGGAGGCGGCAAGAAATACGGTTATATCCCTTAAAAAGCTCGGAGTTAAGGCCTTTTGGAATTTAAGCGGATGCGAGATTATTTCGCCGGACAGCTCGGTGAAGATTGAAAATGTCCATCTTGGAGACAGTCTTATGGCGCTTTGCAGTAAGATGAATCCGCTTGCGGAGAATGAGGATTTTATTGACGGAGGTGACACCGAAGAATGAAAAAAATATTTGATTCCGGTGTGCTGCATTTGCTCCCCACAGCCGACGGATTTATATTTGTCGCCTTTCAGGGCGAATATGCCGACAGGGCGATAGTTGTATACAGAAAGTACGACGCCGCGACGGGAACGATAGAGCCGATAACCAGGAACGTATATCTGCTCTCAAAATTCGGCAACGGATTTGAGCAGTTTGAAAGCTCGCCGTCGGAATTTCTTAATACCCGTACCGAGGCCCTTCACGATCACCGTACGCTGGTGCTCCATCCGTCGGGCGAGGCGAGCATTCTTAATATCAACGGAGTTCAGTGCTGGAGCGGCAAAATGCTCTACCGCGGACACGGGCCCTCATCGGCGGCCATGACCGACAAGGGGCTTTGGGTGTCTTATCCGGCCGGGAATGCCATTGTAAGGTATTCGCTTCGTAATATGCGCGAGGATTTGCGTGTGGGCAGCGAACATTCCGATGTGCTTAAATCCCCCGAGTACCTTTTTCATGCGGCGACCGGTAAAATGCTTGTTTGTACGGGCGAAAACCGCAAGATATTAAGCGTTAATCTCGACAGCTATGTAATAGACGAATATATGAGCTTTAACGAACCGGTGCGCCAGTACACGCGCGTCGGCCACGATGAAGTTGTGCTGCTTGATTCGGGAATATACATGCTTTGATCGGGCGAAAAAATCAATAGAAAAAGCAAAACCTTCCGTGATTTTGTTCTTCACGGAAGGTTTTTTATATTACTTAATTTTTCATCGTAAATATTTTTGCCTTAATAATTGAAATTTAAGCACGGTGTGCGATTACCGGTTTGCTTTAAGTAAAAACCATAAGATAAGGCAAAAAACTGTTTTGAAAATTACAGATTGATCTCGGCCGATGCGATCTTCTTTTCAGCCGATATGCAGGGCAGAACATCGTTCTTTATAAACCTTTCGGTCTGCTCGGCGCTGCAGCCGATATAAAGCGAGGGGTGCATAAGCTCGGCAATTTCGTCGTGAGAAAGCCCGAAGGAGCTGTCGGCGCATATTCTGTCAATAAGATCGTTTTGCTTGCCCTCTTTTTTCACCTTTTCGCCGGCGAGCATTGAATATTCGCGGATCTTTTTGTGAAGCTCCTGACGGTCGCCGCCCTTTTTAACGGCGCGCATCATTATATTTTCGCTGGCCATAAAGGGCAGTTCTTCCATTATGCGCTTTTCAACGATTTTTTCGTTGACCACCAGTCCGTCGCACACGTTGAGAAGAAGATTGAGTACGGAGTCGGCGGCCAGAAAGCCTTCGGCGACCGAAATGCGTTTATTGGCCGAGTCGTCAAGTGTTCTCTCAAAAAATTGGGTAGATGCGGTCAGCGCCGGATTCAGCGCGTCAACCATCAAATACCTCGAAAGGGCGCAAATACGCTCGCACCGCATGGGATTGCGCTTGTACGGCATAGCCGAGGAGCCTATCTGGTTTTTCTCAAACGGCTCTTCTATCTCCTTAAAGCACTGCAGGAATCTTATATCATCGGCAAATTTATAGGCCGATTGAGCAAGTCCGGAAAGGGAGGACAAAACCATATAGTCGACCTTTCGAGAATAGGTCTGTCCCGATACCGGCACGGTCGCCTCAAAGCCCATGTCGTGCGCTATAAGGTGCTCCATTTTTTCGATTTTTTTGATATCTCCGTCAAACAGCTCAAGAAAACTCGCCTGTGTTCCGGTGGTTCCCTTTGAGCCGAGGAGTTTGAGCGAATCGATTCGGCGGCTAATTTCCTCAAAATCCATTAAGAATTCGTTTATCCACAGGGTCGCACGTTTGCCCACCGTTGTCGGCTGGGCCGGCTGTAAGTGGGTGTAGCCGAGGCAGGGAAGATTCTTATATTTGAGCGCGAAATCGCTTAAAAGCGAAATTACGCCGGCGAGCTTTTCGTGTACAAGGTGCAATGCGTCGCGCATTATGACCACGTCGGTGTTGTCTCCTACATAGCAGGAGGTGGCTCCGAGATGAATTATCGGCTTTGCCTTAGGGCACTGGACGCCGTAGGCGTAAACGTGGGACATAACGTCGTGACGGACTTCCTTTTCGCGCGCCTCGGCGACCTCGAAATTGATATCCTCGGCATGTGCTTCAAGCTCGGCTATCTGCTCGTCGCTTATGTTGAGTCCGAGCTTTTTTTCGGCCTTTGCAAGGGATATCCAAAGCCGTCTCCATGTTTTGAATTTTTTGTCGGCTGAGAATATGTACTGCATTTCGCGGCTGGCATAACGTGTGCAAAACGGGCTTTCGTAAGAATCTCTTGACATTTTTTAAATCCTGTTCCTTTCACGGCAGATTAATGGAAATGAAAAACGGCTCTGTCTTTCGGCTTCGAAATTTAGATGTGATTGCTGCGGAAAAGTTTATTCTTAGTTTTTGTCTTTAAGCAGCTTTTCGCAGGCGGCAAGCTGTATTGCTATACAAAGCAGCTCTACTGCGTCTTTGAGCTCCGACTCCAAGGGGAATGACGGGGCTATTCTTATATTCTCGTCGTTAGGATCATGTCCGTACGGGAAGGCCGAGCCGGCCGGGGTCAGCGTTACGCCGGCATCCGAGCACAGCTCCTGAACGCGCTTCGCGCATCCGGGCATTACATCAAGGCTTATAAAGTAGCCGCCGTTGGGGGTGGTCCAGTGTGCAATCTCCTTGCCGGCAAGCTCTTTATTAAACGCGTTTAAGACGATTTCGAATTTTGGCTTGATTTTGGCGGCATGCTGTCTCATTCTCAGCTTCATTCCGTCAAGATCGACGAAGTATTTAAGATGTCTTAACTGGTTTATTTTATCCGGTCCTATCGTCTGGACCGCAATTCTTTTCTCGATAAGAGAAATATTGAAATCTGAGGCTGCAAGGGCGGCAACGCCGCTGCCCGGGAAGGTTATTTTTGAGGTTGAGGTAAAGGAGAGCACTATGTCTTCGTTTCCGGATTTTCTGCAAGCGTCAAATATGTTGTAAAGCCGGTCGCTGGTGTCGTTAAGGTCGTGTATAAAGTAGGAATTATCCCAGAAAATACGGAAGTCCTTTGCGGCCGGTTTTAAAGCGGCAAACTCCTCTACAACTTCCTTACTGTAGGTGATTCCGGTGGGGTTTGAATATTTGGGAACACACCAGACGCCCTTTACTGTCGGATCGTTTTCGCAAAGGCGGCGGATTTCGTCCATATCCGGCCCGGTGGCAAGCATTTTAACGGGAACGAGCTCGAATCCGAAGTATTCGGTTACGGCGAAATGGCGGTCATATCCCGGGCAAGGACACAAAAACTTGCGGTTTTTAACCTCGCACCAGGGGCCCTCGCCGAAGCCGTGGGTCATGCCCTGAGATATGCAATCATACATCATGTTAAGGGAGGAGTTGCCCCCGACAATAACGTTTTTGGCCTGAACCCCGAAAACCTCGGCAAAAAGCTGCCTTATTTCGTTTATGCCCAAGGGAACACCGTAGTTTCGGCAATCTACCCCTGCCGGGGTTTTGTAATCGTCTTTGCCGAGCACGTCCAAAATATCGCTGACCATGTCAAGCTGTTCGGTTGCCGGCTTTCCGCGCGACATATCGAGCTTTAAGCCGCGAGCCTTAAAATCATTGTATTTTTTTTCGAGCTCAGCCTTTATGTTTGCGAGCTGTTCGGTGTCCATCCGGGAAAATTCCATAATATAAAAACCTTCTTGAAATTACTTTGTAAAGCGACATAATCGCTGTTGTATCGTGGGTGAAACCTTTTGCCGGAGCCTTATTATCCGCTGTAAAAATCGCGCTGTAACAGCGGTGTAATAATGCTTGAGAGCGTCGAATCGAAATTAGAATTCGGCGCTTCCGGTTGTGCGCGGGAAGGGGAGAACGTCGCGGATGTTCGGTACGGCGGTGAGGTACATTATTATGCGCTCAAATCCGAGACCGTAGCCGGCGTGCTTGGTTCCGCCGTAGCGGCGAAGATCAAGATACCACCAGTAATCCTCTTTGTTGAGCCCGAGCTCGCTCATGCGCTGCTCAAGCAGATCAAGACGTTCCTCACGCTGGCTGCCGCCTATTATTTCGCCGACGCCGGGAACCAGCAAATCGGCGGCCGCAACAGTTTTGTTGTCGTCGTTAAGCCGCATGTAAAACGCCTTTATCTCTTTGGGATAATCGGTTACGAAAAGCGGCTTTTTGAAGACCTCTTCGGTCAGATAACGCTCATGCTCGGTCTGAAGATCGGCGCCCCAGAATACCGGATATTCGAAGCGGTCCTTAACCTTTTCGAGAATTTCCACCGCCTCGGTGTAGGTAACCCGGGCAAAATCTGAGTTGCGTACATGCTCAAGGCGCTCAAGCAGTGTTTTATCAAAAAAGTCATTGAAAAACTTCATCTCGTCGGGGCAGACTTCAAGAACGTGATTTATTATCGCCTTTATCATTTTTTCGGCGACCTGCATATCGCCCTCGAGATCGCAGAAGGCTATTTCCGGCTCTATCATCCAGAACTCGGCTGCGTGACGCATGGTGTAGGACTGCTCGGCCCTGAAGGTCGGTCCGAAGGT
Organism: uncultured Eubacteriales bacterium; assembly: GCA_934444365.1. Classification (GTDB taxonomy): domain Bacteria; phylum Bacillota; class Clostridia; order Oscillospirales; family Acutalibacteraceae; genus CAKSCM01. Next base: position 8,563 of record CAKSCM010000019.1, read on the forward strand.
GTAGACCTTACCAAAGGCCTGAGCCATACACTCGGCGGATAACTGACCGGATACGGTCAAAGAGGTGGGACGGCCGAAAAAGTCCTTCGAAAAATCGGTGTTTCCGTTTTCGTCGAGCGGAGGATTTTTGGCGTCTAAGGTGGTCACCCTGAACATCTCGCCGGCACCCTCGCAATCGCTTCCGGTGATTATCGGGGTGTGAACGTATACAAATCCTTCGTTATGGAAGAAATTATGAATTGCAAAAGCGGTCTCGGAGCGAACCCTGTAAAGGGCGCTGAAGGTATTTGTGCGGGGACGCAAATGGGCTATTGTGCGCAAAAACTCCATGGAATGGCGCTTTTTCTGAAGCGGATAATCGGGAGTAGACACACCTTCAACCGAAATGCTTTCGGCATGCAGCTCAAACGGCTGTTTCATGTCGGGGGTGAGAACCACCGTGCCGACTATATTAAGGGCCGAACCCACATTCAGCTTAGCTATATCTTTAAAATTATCTATCTTGCCGTCCTCAAACACTACCTGCATACATTTAAAGCAGGTGCCGTCGTTAAGCTCGATAAAGCCTATGGCCTTTGAGGAACGGATTGTCCTTGCCCAGCCGGAAACGGCAACGCTTTTTCCATCAAAGCCTTTGGGATCGGAGTACAGCGACGTAACATCCGTCTTTTGCATAAAAGATCAAACCCTTCTTTATTGTATAATATAAACACTACACCACTATTGTGATATTATATTACAAATTTGCTCACCGGACAATAGGGTTATGCAATTTTCAGTAAAAATGCTAATTTAGAGCACTATGGGGAGAAAATATGCTCAAAAATGTAGTATCAGACACAATATGGTTGATACCGGTCGTATCGGCAAAATAAAATAAAACCGCCGGAACGGAGAATTTCCCGTCCGACGGCTTGTAGTTTGATTTAAAAACAGAAACTATTTTGCGCTTTTGGCCTTCTGTTTTTTAAGCTTATGCTCGCGCCATGCGGCCCAAAGCGGACTTGAAAGTACAACCGACGAATAGCAGCCGGCAACGATACCTACGGCCATCGGGAAGGCAAAGCTCATGATGGATGTAATACCGTTCATAAGTGCTACCACACAGATTACCGCAATTGCGGCGAAGGTCGCAAGGGAGGTGTTTATGTTTCTGGTAAGGCACTGGTTTACACTGTCGTTTACTATTTCGGATACGCTCTTGGTGTTGCCGAAAAGTCTTTCGTTTTCCCTTATGCGGTCGTATATAACAATGGTGTCGTTAAGCGAATATCCGAGAAGCGTAAGCACGACGGCTATGAAGTTTTCGTCCAGAGGTATACGGAATACAACGTACACAAAGTAGGCGATAAGAACGTCGTGTAAAAGGGCGAGCATTGCAAATACGGCCGCCGACACGCCGCCTATCTTGCGGAAGCGTATTCCGACGTAAACCGTTACAAATACGGCGCCGAGAATTACGGCGAATATGCACTTGATAAAGAAGCCCTTACCGATAAGGCCGTTTACGCTGTTTTCTCTTAAGGTCTCAATGCCGTTTTCGACCGATTCGGAAAGTGCGGCCGTCGATTCCTTCTCCTGTACGGCGGCGGTTATATCGGCTATTTTATCTCCGAAAGCGACGGCGGTGTTGCTCGGGACTATCTTTAAAACGGTACCGTCGAGCGTAACGGCGACATCTATGTCGGTTTTGTCGGCTATGGTGGTGCTCAGTCCGGTTGTATCAAAGCTGTCGGTTACGTTGTAAACGAGCCTTGTGCCGTATTTTTCGATTATCGCATCGTGTATAAGCCCCATCATATCGGTGGTGGCGCCTGAGTAAACAAGCTTTACGCCGTTTGATGAAAACGAGCTGTTGATTCTTGTGGTAAGAGCGGAGATGTTTTCACCGGTTACCTTACCTGACGGAACAACCGTAAATTGCGAGTCGTTTTTGGTGATTGTAACGTCATCGCCGAGCACGTCGTTTACGACCGTTTTAATGTTTTCTTCGGATATGTCTCCGGTGAAGGAGTAAACGTACTTGTTTTCAAGCTCGCCGGTGTAGCTTACCGTGAACTGCTTGGTCTCTCCCGATATGTCGCTTGTAAGGGTGACCTCGCAGTCCTGCTCGACCACGTCGTCTACGGTTTTCTTAACATCATCGGCGTTTATTTCGCCGGTGTAAGAGTAAGCAAGAAGAGTTCCGCCTTTGAATTCGATGTCAAACTGGGTACCGAATATTATGTTGAAGATAAGACCGGTAAGCAAAAAAGCGCCGGCGATGATAAGAAAAATCTTTCTGTTTCCGATAAAATCGAAATACTTTTTGGTCTTAGGCATTTTTTACACCTCCGTAAAGCCGGGGATTGCGGAGTCCCTTGAATTTTGAAAGGCCTTTAAGCATTATCTTGGAGGCGGTAACACCCATAACAAAGTTGAAGATAACACCTATTAAAAGGGTGAAACCGAAGGAATAAATCGAGCCCGTTATGGTGTTTGCTATATGCAGCGAGGGGATAAGTCCTACGGTGTGGTTGTAAAGCCACATAAAGGGATAAAGTACCTTGGACCAGATTCCGTTGTAAGGACCGAACACGCCCATGAGCATTATTGAAACTATTATAACGGTGACGTTTCCGTCGAATATCGCGGAGAAGCTCTCGCTTGATCCTGCTGCAACGGCGCCGTCGACCGTTTTTCCGGCGCGGATACCCTCTTTTATACGCTCGGAGGTTATAACATTGGCGTCAACGCCCATTCCTATCGAGAGTATAATACCGGCGATTCCCGGGATGGTGAGGGTAAAGCTCGGAATACCGGGGAAAAATCCGCTTGTGCATGCGAGCATACCGGCAATCTGTCCGAGCAGCGATATGCATGCGACAAATCCGGGCAGGCGGTAAATGATCAGCATAAGTATGAATATAATGCAGGTTGCGACTATTCCGGCGTAAAGCATAACGTCAAGCGACTGCTCGCCGAGGGTCGGGGCTATTGTACTTATGCTGTCATTTGCGCTCAGCGCAAAGGGGAGAGAACCGGCATTTATCTTGTCGGCCAAATCCTGTGCCGATTCGGCGCTTTCCATGCCGGTTATCGAGGCGACACCGTCGGTGATGGTTGTCTGGACCGTCGGCGCCGAAAGCATGGTGGAATCCATCCAGATGGAAATCTGTTTTTGGAGCATTTCGGCCGTTGCTACCGCAAATTTCGATTTACCCTGTTCGGTAAGGGTAAGTCTTACCGCATAACCTTCCTTTTCGGAATAAACCGCCTCGGCGCTTTCGACATCGGCGGCGCCCTGCAGAATTATCGTGTCTGATGTCGGTGTTTCGGTGCCCTTGCTGAATATTACCTGTGCGGTCTCGCCCAGCTCGGCAACGGCGGCTTTGGGATCATAATCCTCTTCATCCGATTGCCAGGGAAAACGAACTATTATCTGTTTTGCTTCGTTATCCGTGTAGACCTCGGAATCGGTTATGTTCTTGTTGACAAGACGGGTGTTAATTATGGTTTCGGCCGCTTCCATTTCCTCGGGGGTAATAGCGGCGAACTCTTCGTCTGACACGTCGGGGGTGAATATGGCTTCAACACCGCCCTGAATGTCAATACCCCATCTTATGTCGCCCGCGCCCTTTATAAAGGCTTGCTTAAAATCGCCGTAATAGTTGCCTATGCCGAAGAACGACAGATAAGCAAACGCGAGTATAAGCAGGGCAACAATGAAAAATGCGGTTTTACCGGAACGCTTCATTGGCTTGTCCTCCATTAATAAAAAATATCGGCGCCGGTGGCCGTAAAGAACTTGCCGCCGCGCTCGATAAGTGTCATCCCTACAAGGCACAACACTTTTAAGGTACAACACAAGTGCAGTATATACAAAAACTGCAATTGCACTCGTAAGAAATATTATATGATTTTACACCACAAAAGTCAATACCAAAACTGCCGATATGTGAATTTTGCTCAAAGCAATGGCTTTTATTTGTAAAAAACTGATTTTGTGTCGTGAAGTGTAAAAGAAAAAATAAAGCCGAACCGAGAAAAGCTTTTGCTTTCCCGGTCCGGCTGCCGATGAAAAATCGGTAAAATTATTGAGCCTCAGCCCTGATTTTTATTCCTTGGGTACCTTTTCCCAATCCTTGAGGAAGCCTTCGACCGCTCTCTGGCTGTTGGGGTTGGTAGCCATCTGCATGATTACCTTAAAGGGCATGGTCGCAATGTCAACACCCATCTTGGCAAGGGCGTTTACGTGCACCGGATGTCTTACCGAAGCGGCGACGATCTTGGTGTCGATGCCCTGAGCGTCGAATATGTCGCGGATCTCCTGGCAAAGGCAAAGTCCGTCCTCGCCGATGTCGTCAAGACGGCCGACAAAGGGAGCAACATAGGAAGCACCGGCATTAGCCGAAAGAATAGCCTGCGAAGCCGAGAAAACAACCGTGTTGCAGACCGTTATACCCTCGCTTGAAAGGGTCTTTACGGCTTTGAGTCCCTCGGGGATCATCGGAATCTTTACAACTATGTTCTTGCTCTTTTTAGCAAGCTTGCGGCCTTCTTCTATCATGCCCTCGGCGTCAACGCTGAGAACCTCGGCAAAAACCGGTCCGTCAACGATTATCGAGGTGATCTCGTTGAGAAGATCCTCAAATTTTCTGTTCTCGCGGGAAATAATGCTGGGGTTGGTGGTAACGCCCGAGATGGCACCCATATCGTAGGCTTTTTTTATGTCTTCGATATGTGCGCTGTCCAAAAAGATTTTCATTTGCTTTTCCTCCAAAATACTCTGTTTATATTCAACACCGGCACGAAAATAAGCGCTTTTACTTAATTGCTAATTGCGGCCGTGCCGGCTCAAAATATACCTGAAAAATGCTTTAAAGCTTAACCGATTCAGATGCTCTTTGCATGGGCAAGTAGATAATTCTCCGCCTCAAGCGACCACAGTCCGTTGGTCTTTGCGACGATGTCCGCAAGATCCTTGAACATGGGATCGGTCTTGCCGAGCTCGGCAAAATCGTCGATGGCGGTAAGGGGCATTGAAATGTGGGTGTAGATAAGCTTTTTGCCGCCGGGGATCTTGGGCAGGTTCAAAATGGTGTTGACCGCGCTGTCAAGGCCGCCGACATGGGTTACCATCGAAGCGGGATTTACCCTGCCGGAGCTCATCAGCGACAAGGCCTCGTAAAGGTCGTCGAGGTTGCTGCCAGAATTGCCGGCGATGTGTGTGTTATCATAGTGAACATTGTAATAGTTGAATTCGGCCGAGAAGGCGGTGTTGGTAGGACCGGCAAAGAAATTGAGGCATCCGTCGTGACCGAGAATGGCGCTCGCCTGCTCTACAACGGGCTTTACGGGAGCGTAAACAAATACGTCGTCAAAGCCCTTGCCGTCGGTAAGATCGCGCAATGCCTTTACCGGATCGTCACATTTACCGGTGTTTACATAGTGAAGATCAACGCCGAATTTCTTTGCGTCCTCCGGAGAATAGATCTTTGCCGCACGGGCAAGCCTTGTATCGTCAACGTCGGTTATAACCAGCATCGAGGGATGGCGGTCGCAATGAATAGCGTAGTCGATAGCGCCGAGTCCCATGGGGCCGGCACCGGCCAGAATGGCCATCTTACCGCCCATTTTTATGCCCATTTCATGAACGTATTTGCCGGGAACGGTGTGATAGCTTGTATGTGCGCCGCCGATATTGCAGGCCATCGGCTCGGAAAGGGAGCCGTAGAAAAATGCGTCTCCGGTGTATTTAAGCAGGCAGCCGAAGTCAATAACCTCGCGCGGAACTATAACGTATGTTGCATCGCCGCCGATGTATTTGAAGGAGTAGCCTACTGCCTTGTAAATGTCGCTGGGGTCGTTAAGAGCCGGCTGAATGGAAACGCGTTCGCCCTTTTTATATTTGTCGGCCCAGACCGAGCCGACCTCTACTATCTCGCCGCAGAATTCGTGACCTATAATGGTTGGATTTTCGGCAACGTCGTTCGGAATTCTCTTGTGCTTGGCGCCCTGAATTGCAGCCTTATAAGAGGACATACAAACGCTGTCGGATATTACCTTCAGCAGCACTTCGTCATCCTTAAGGGCAGGCAATTCAAACTCTTCCAGACGAAGATCGTTTTCACCGTAAATACGTACCGCTTTTGTTTTCATGATTATTTTCCTTTCCGCTTTAGTATTCGGGCGTTGCAGCCCGGACAGGCATAAAAAATTAACAAGATAAATAATTTGCGGCCGGGGAGCAAGGTTTTTTCGGCGGAGTTTATTTTTTCGCTTACCGCCCGGCTTTTTGACGTAATAATATTAAAACTACATCCGCCACCGCTTATTATACAATAAGTCTTTTAAAAAGTAAACATTTTCAAACACTGCGAAATGTTACTTTTCGCTATTTTCTCTTGGCAAAGGAATCTTTAAGAGCTACCGTGCGGTTGAAAACCATGTTTTCGGGGGTCGATTCCTTGTCGACGCAAAAATACCCCTGGCGCATAAACTGGAAGGAATCGTACGGTTTTGCATCGGCAATGGTTGCGTCTATGCGGCAGCCTTCGAGTTTTACTATCGATTCGGGATTGATGTTTTCGGTAAAGCTTTCGACCGACGATTCGTCCGACGGGTTTTCGACCAGGAAAAGGCGGTCGTAAAGATTTACCGAGACCTCCTTCGAATCGGCGCAATTTACCCAGTGGATAGTGCCCTTGACCTTACGGCCGTCGGGGGATTCGCCGCCGCGGCTTTCGGGATCGTAGGTGCAGTGAACCTCGGTTATATTTCCCTCGCCGTCGCGCACAACATCGGCGTATTTTACAAAGTAGGCGCCCTTTAAGCGGACCTCCTTTTCGGGGCAAAGACGGAAAAAGCCCTTAGGAGGATCAAGAGAAAAGTCGGTCTCCTCAATGAATATTTCGCGCGAGAAGGTAACCGATCTTGTTCCGAGCTCCGGCTTCTGCGGATTGATTTCGACCTCGATTTTTTCGGTCTTTCCCTCGGGATAATTGTCGATAATCACCTTTAACGGACGGAGCACCGCCATTGTGCGCTGTGCGTTCTCGTTTAAATCGTCCCTTATGCAGGATTCGAGCAGGGCAAGATCTATTACGGAATTTGCCTTTGATACGCCTATTCTGTCGACGAATTCACGTATCGCGTGGGGAGTATATCCGCGGCGTCTTAATCCGCAAAGGGTCGCCATGCGCGGATCGTCCCATCCGCTGACGATGCCCTCATTAACAAGCTTTAAGCATTTTCTTTTGCTTGTTAAGGTGTAATTAAGGTTCATTCTGGCGAATTCGATCTGCCGGGGAGGCTCTTTAAAGCCGAGAGTTTTAAGCGACCAGTCGTACAGCGGACGGTGGTTTTCAAACTCGAGCGAGCAAAGCGAATGGGTTACATGCTCGGCATAATCCGAAAGGGGATGGGCAAAGTCGTACATGGGATATACACACCATTTATCCCCCGTGCGGTGATGATGTGCCTTTAAAACCCTGTATATTACCGGATCCCTCATGTTGAGGTTAGGCGAGGACATATCGATCTTCGCACGCAACACCTTTTGGCCGGTTTCGAATTCACCGGCGGTCATACGGCGGAAAAGATCGAGATTTTCTTCAACCGAACGGTTGCGGTAAGGACTTTCCTTTCCGGGCTCGGTGAGGGTTCCTCTGTATTCCCTTATTTCATCGGCCGAAAGGTCGCAAACATAGGCTTTTCCCATTTCGATGAGCTTTATTGCGCATTCGTAAATGAAATCAAAGTAATCCGAGGCAAAATACACGTGATCCCAGTGGAATCCGAGCCATTTTATATCCTCTTCAATGGCGTCGACGTATTCGACGTCCTCCTTTGTCGGATTGGTGTCGTCAAAGCGTAAATTGCAGGTACCGCCGTATTTTTCGGCCGTTCCGAAATCTATGCATATTGCCTTGGCATGTCCTATATGGAGGTAGCCGTTCGGTTCGGGCGGAAAACGCGTCTGCACGCGGTTGTAGACCCCCTCGCGCAAATCCTCATCAATAAAATCGCATATAAAATTCGAAGTCAGAGAGCTTTTTTCTTCCATGTTTTCTCGTCCTTTCCTTATAATCCTTCGCTTGCCGACGATAAGCGCCTTTGCACTTCGTCACTGCCGAGCAGCTTCATTATCGAGCACAGATCCGGGGTGTTTCTTCGTCCGGTTATCGCTACTCTTATTACCGAGCTTACGTCTCCGACATGGCCCTTAAAGCTGTCGGGAGAGGCCTTATATGCCTTTACATCGGGCGAAAAACCGAGCCCCTCGCAAATACTTTTAACCCCTTCGAACCATTTATCCCGGTCGTCATCGGGGGAATATACTCCGGCATATGCCTTGAGTATTGCCTTTGTGTCGGATTTATCAATGTTTTCCGGATAATCGAATCTTTCCGGAGAAAAGAAAAAGTATTCGGTGTAATTTACGGCGTCGCTCCATTTCGCCATGTCCTTCCTCGGCTTTGCTCCTCCGCGGTCGATAGCGAATATCGCCTTTGAAAATTCGGGATTGCGTGTTATAAGCGAGTAAAACTCAGGATTATACTTTTCGGCCCATGAGCAGATTTTTGAGTAGACCTCATCGCAGGACATGCCCGAAATGATATTTTTGCTGACATCCTCAAATTTTACAAGATCAAAAAGCGCGCCCGACGGCGACATTTTTTTAAACGAGAAGGGAAACAGCGAGCTGTCGGCTGTTTTGTTGGCTCTTCGCCAGTCCTCAAAGTTCGAATTGGCAAGGGTCAGCAAGTATTCGCGCACCGATTCGGCCGGATATCCCTGCTCGAAATAATAGGTGACCGCCGCTTCGGGGTCTTTGCGTTTGGAGAGCTTGCGTTTGCCGCCGTTTTCGGTTTTCATAAGGGGGGATATGTGGGCATATTTCGGGGGTTTAAAGCCCATAAGTGAGAAAAGCTGCAAATGCAGCGGAGCGGACGATATCCATTCGTCGCCGCGAACCACAACGCTTGTGCGCATAAAATGATCGTCGACTACATGGGCAAAATGGTAGGTCGGTATGCCGTCGCTTTTTAAAAGAACGTGATCTATGGTGTTTTCAGGCATTTCGATACGTCCGCGGATAACATCGTCAAAAAAGACCTTTTTCTCTTCGTTTCCGGGCGAGCGAAGGCGCAAAACGTAAGGATCGCCGTTATTTATTCTTTTTGATATTTCGTCGAGCGAAAGATTTCTGCAATGTGCAAATTCGCCGTAATAGCCGGGGGTCATTTTAAGCTCGCTTTGGCGTTCGCGGTCTGCCGCTGCCTGTTCGGCCGAGCAAAAGCAGGGGTATGCAAAGCCGTTTTCTACAAGATATTTTGCGCATACATGGTATATGTCGGCGCGCATGCTTTGAAAATACGGACCGTATTCGCCCTTTTCGCCGCTTGCGGTCACGCCTTCGTCGATTTTCATGCCGAAGGCCTCAAGCGAGGAAAGAATAGCCTCAACGGCGCCGTCAACCTTGCGCTTCTGGTCGGTATCTTCTATTCTTAACATAAATATTCCGTCCGATGCACTTGCGGCAAGACGGCTGATATAGGCTGAGAAAAGATTGCCGGTGTGCATAAAGCCGGTGGGGCTTGGTGCAAAGCGCGTTACCTTTGCGCCTTCCTTCATTTTACGGGGCGGAAAAAGCTCTTCAAGGTCGCTTACCGTGCGTTTTACATTGGGAAACAACAGCCGGGCCAGAGCCAAATTATCGTTATTGTCGTTCATTTTATATTCCTTTCTGTTTGCGGTACGCCGCATGTTGTCAGATTCGAAAATATCATACAAAGAAATTTTTTATATCCGTATAAACGTCACCTTGTATGGCGGTGCCGTCCAAATTTTATTCGATAGCATTATCGGCGCAAAACTGCATGACCTTTTGCCTTATAAAATATCTTTCGACATATTTTGTCCCGCCGTAATATTCGGCAAGCGTACCGCTTGTGTCGGAGATAAGCTCGCTTTCGGTCTTATAGCCGGCCGAATCCAAAAGCTGTTGTCGGAACACCGCCTGTTCCTCGGCCGATACGCTTAAAGATTCCTTAACGGCTATGGCGTAAGCTATCATGTCGTAGCTTAGCTCCTTGTTGGCGCTTTCAACCGCCTGACGGGTTATTTCATCCTGTGTCAGCGAAAAATAAGCGGCGTAGTTTGAATAATACTGCTCTTCGCGCGAGGTGTAAAGCGACAACTCCTCATCGGGGTAGGAACTTACGGTGCAGTTCTTTACGACCTTTTGCCAAACCTGTGATTTTTTACGGTCATTGTAGTTCTCGTCGCGCTGTTTTTGCAGCTTTTCGCGTTGTTTTTGCTCAAAGACCGAAACACCGGCATATCCGAAGTTTTTAAATACGAATTCGTCGTCAAAATCCGGGAGTTCATTTTTGTAAACGGCGGTTATTTCAATATCGAAGGTCACAACCTTGCCCCAAAGAGAGGAGTCCGAGTAGGTTTCGGGCACGGTGACCGTAATACTCTTTTTGTCGCCTTTTTTAAGTCCTATAAGCTCGTTTTCAAACTCAAGCAGGAATTCGCCGGTACCGACGTTTACATACTGGTTGCCGTCGCCCTCGCTTATTACATTGCCGTCGCTTGTGGCCTTATAATAAAAGTATACCGTATCCCATTTTTCGGCGGCAAGCGGCGATTCGTATGACTGCTTTGCGTTTTTTATAAGAACGGTGTATTTTGATCGTTCAATATCTTCGGGGGTTATCTCTTTCGGGGCTTCGAGGTCGGTTTTTATTCCCTTGTATTGCCCGAGCGTTATATGCTTTGAGGTTTCAAAAACATCGCGCACCTTTAAACTGCCGGTATTTGCTGAGCATGCAGCCAAAGCGGCGGCCAGAATGACGGGCAGTAATATCCCGAAAAGCAGTTTTTTAAGCCTCAAAACAAAAACCTCCCCTATTAAAGAATAATTACATTCAGTATACAGCAAAACCATAGCAATTGCAAATGTTTTATTGAGAAAAACGTTAGCAGCGGACATCAAAAACCCCATAACCTTTAAAAATCCGGAACCGCGTTTTAAGCGACATGACAAGCAAAAAATAATTTCCGGCAAAGTCATGACCGCCGGCTAAGCCGGCGGCTTGATTAAGCCCTAGAAGGGCTTTTTACCGGCTGGCATCTAAAGATGCACTGAATGATTTTTCACTTGCATCAAATGCCCCGCCGCCCGTAAACGGGCATCAGGCGTTTTTATCGAGTGCATACGAATTTTTTGGATTGTTATTCTCGACTCGCTTCGCTCGATGCTTGAAGCTAAAGCTTTTTTTACGGGATGCCTCCACCGGCATAGCCGGTGGTTTCCGAAACAACAAAACCCCTGTTACGGTCGGTCGGTCGGCCGTCCGTAACAGGGGAGATTTAGTATTTGATATGGAATGGGATAAAAAGAAGCCCGGCACCGAAAACACAGAATACAAAGCCGAAAACATTTTGTGGCTTTGCGGCTTTTGAGTTCGTCACTCGGCAGACTGCCGGCAATATCGACCGTAACCCGACGATTCAGGATGAAAACAGAAGGTGATCAGTTGGCGGTATCAAAACCGTGTTATCGTTTTTTGTCATCGGCCCGTTCATCGGTCTTGTGGTATCAGCCCTGTGCCGAAAGGTAATCGACGTATTCCTCAAGGCACATACCGAGCTCGAGCATCTTTTTGGCGTGCTTTACACCGACGAAACGGAAATGCCACGGCTCGTAGGTTATTTTGGTTATGTCCTGCTTGTCCTTCGGATAGCGCAAAACAAAACCGTAGTCGGTCGAATTCTGGGCAAGCCATTTTCCGGCCGCCGTGTTTTCAAACGAGGTCTCTACCGATATAAAATCCACCGCAAGGCCAAGCTCGTGGTCGCTTGTATTGGGGCGTGTTACGTGCTTTGCAGCCTCGTTTTCGGCCTCCTCGCGCGAGAAGGAGGGGTTTTCGTTCAGCGCGCGGTTTACCCTGTTTTGGAACAGGGTGTTCTGGGTGTCGAAGCTGCGGTATGCGGATATCGGATAAAGATTTATTCCGTCGGCCTTTGCGGCGGAAACAAGGTCGCGGTACGCCGTGTAGACCCTGGCGTCGATTTTGCGGCCCTCGGAATCTATTGTTTTAAGGGAGGTCGGACGCCATGAATCGGGCATCGAATGGTTGTAGTTTACAAGGTGAAGATACCATTCGTTGACCTCGGCGGCGCCTGAAACCGTGTAGCTTATGTAGTCGCCGTCTACCTTGCCTGAGGTCTCGCTCGAAGCCGAGTGTGCCTCGGACGGCAGGGGGGCAGAGGTTACCTTTGATGATTCTGATACCTTGCTTTCTTCCGAAGGTGCTTGTGACGAATCCTCCTGCGACGATTCCGGCTCGCTTATATCCGGTGCAGATATAACGCTGTGCTCCTCCTGCGAAGGTATTTCATCCACCGGCTTTTTGCCGGCGTTATTTATAAGTACCACAACCGTCACAAGGATCGCAATGCTCAAAATTGCAATAACGGCGTAAACCGCTATTTCAAGCTTACGTTTCCCGAGCGGAATTTTCTTTCGGCCGTTACTCATAAAATTACCATATCCTTTCCCGGATCAAAAAAGACAATTAAAACTTAAGTTAAGGTTCAAAAACGCCTTTTTTCGGAGAATTTTTTGACAATACTGTCATTTATATGCCCGCCTTGACGGAAAATCACGGCATATCTCCCGGCGGTAATGCCGAAGGGAATTAACGCTGTTTTCCCGGCGACGGGCATTTACTGTTTTTTGGGGGCTTTTATTATTATTGCGGGTTAAAAAATCGGCACATGCCCAATGCCGGGCGAAAGCTTTTGCGCCCTATCGGCAAAAAGCTTAAACCAACAACGCTTAACAATTCGGCAGGCGATTAGTCGGTTATAAGGCTTTCTCCGGTCATTTCGGCAGGCTTTTCGAGACCGAGGAGCTTTAACATGGTCGGAGCGATGTCGGCCAGCCGTCCGCCCGAGCGCAAGGTGCAATCCTTACCGCAGACTATAAAGGGAACGGGATTGGTGGTGTGTGCGGTAAAGGGGGTGCCGTCGGTATCGATCATACGGTCGGCGTTTCCGTGGTCAGCCGTAATAAGGGTAACGCCGCCCATTTGTGCGGTGGCGTCGACCACGCGGCCTACGCACTCGTCAACCGTCTCAACCGCCTTTATTGCAGCCTCCATTATTCCGGTGTGTCCTACCATGTCGCAGTTGGCAAAGTTGAGTATAACGGTGTCGTATTTACCGGAAAGTATCGCCTTGCAGACCGCGTCGCATACCTCATAAGCGCTCATTTCGGGCTTTAAATCAAAGGTTGCTACGTCGGGAGTGGGGATAAGTATGCGGTCCTCGCCCTCGAATTTTACCTCCTCGCCTCCGTTGAAGAAGAAGGTTACATGGGCGTATTTTGTGGTTTCGGCTATTCTCAGCTGGGTCATTCCGGCGCGGCTTACGGTCTCGCCGTAGGTCATTTTAAGCTCCTCGGGAGCAAATGCGACCTTTACGTTAGGCATGGTGGCGTCGTATTCGGTCATGCAGACGTAGAAAAGGGGAATACGTCCCTTTTTGCGCTCAAAACCGTCAAAATTGTCGTCAACCAAAGCACGGGTAAGCTCCCTTGCGCGGTCGGGACGGAAGTTGAAGAATATAAATGAGTCGTTTTCCCTCACCCTCGAATCGTGGGTGAAAACGGTCGGGACTAAAAATTCGTCGGTTATGAATTTGCCTTCGGCATCCTTGGTGCGGTAGGATTTTTTAACCGCCTCTACGGGATCGTCCGCGATAATTCCCTCGCCGAAAACTATTGCTGAATATGCCTTTTTAACACGCTCCCATTGGGTGTCGCGATCCATTCCATAGTATCTTCCGGCAAGGGTCGCAAGGGTTCCGGTGCCGATCTCCTTTATTTTTTCAAGGCATTCGGCAACATAATTTACGCCCGATGTCGGGGAAACGTCGCGTCCGTCCAAAAGGCCGTGAATATATACCTTTTCGAGGCCGTATTTTTTAGCAAGAGCGAGAAGGGCCCAAAGGTGCGAATTGTGGGAATGCACTCCTCCGTCGGACAAAAGACCGCAAAGATGAAGTGCGGTGCCGTTTTTTTTGCAGTTTTCCATAGCGGCGCAAAGTACGGGATTTTCAAAAAAATCGCCGTCGCTTATTGATTTGGATATACGGGTAAGCTCCTGATAAACTATCCGGCCGGCGCCGATATTGGTGTGGCCGACCTCGCTGTTGCCCATTTGTCCGTCGGGCAGACCTACGTCCATTCCGGAGGCTCCTATCTGGGTGTGGGGGCATTTTTCGAAAAGCCTGTCAAGATTGGGGGTGTTCGCCTGATAAATGGCGTTTCCTTCGGTATCGGGAGAAATTCCGAAGCCGTCCATTATTGTAAGTACAACCGGTTTTTTACTCATAATTAAACTCATTTCCTTTCCGTTTGCAGTAAAAACTGATTTTGAAAATATATGGGATGCATTTTTGCCGTCGGGCTATAGGTCTTGCGAATTTTCAGGTGTTATAACAGAAAAATCCGGATAAACTGTAGCCGTAAATACGACCCTCCTGCATCGGGGAAGGGAAGACGGGGCGAAAAAGCCTTATTTTTAAGCTTTTGCCGCCCCGAAAAATGATTTATTATTTAGAGGCCGCCGCGACTATTTCGGAAAAATCGGCCGCCTTAAGGGAGGCGCCGCCTATAAGTCCGCCGTCTACATTCTCCTTGCCGAGAAGCTCGGCGGCGTTTTTGGCGTTCATGGAGCCGCCGTAAAGTATAACGGCTGAATCCGCTGTCTCCTTGCCGTAAAGGGAGGATACGGTCTTTCTGATAACGCCGCAGACCTCATCTGCCTGCTCGGCTGTGGCCGTGCGGCCGGTGCCGATAGCCCATATCGGCTCATAGGCAATGACGACGTTTTTAAATCCCTCGGCGCTTACTCCGCAAAGGGCAATTTTGGTCTGCATTGCGCAAAGCTCGTCGGTAACGCCGTTTTCTCTTTGCTCAAGGCTTTCGCCTACACAAAGTATGACCTTTAATCCGGCTTTAAGACCGGCTTTAAGACGGGCCGATACGGTAGCGTCGGTATCGCCGAAGTAGGTTCTCCTCTCGCTGTGTCCCACTATGACGTAAGGAACCTTCATTGCGGCGAGCATATCGGCCGAGATTTCTCCCGTGAATGCACCGCTTTTTTCAAAGTGGCAGTTCTGAGCGCCGACGGCAATATTTGAGCCGTCGCAAACCGACTGAGCCGCCGCAATGTCCACAAAGGGAACACAAAGCGCAACATCGCAATCGGCGTTTGCTACCAGGGGGAGCATTTCCTTTATAAGGGCTTCGGTCTCGGCCGGAGTCTTGTTCATTTTCCAGTTGCCCGCAATAAGCGGACGGCGAAGCTGTTTGTTCATTTTTATTACTCCTTGTCGTTAAGGGCGGCAATTCCGGGGAGCTCTTTGCCCTCAAGGAACTCGAGCGACGCGCCGCCGCCGGTGGAGATGTGGGTCATTTTATCGGCAAAGCCGAGCTTTTCAACCGCTGCAGCAGAGTCGCCGCCGCCGATTATCGAGATTGCGCCCGATTCGGCAACCGCCTTCGCAACGGCAGTGGTACCGGAGGCAAAGCGATCCCACTCGGAAACGCCCATGGGTCCGTTCCAAACTACCGTTCCGGCGCCCTTTAATGCGTCGGCGAAAAGAACCTCGGACTTGGGTCCGATGTCAAGCCCCATGTATCCCTCGGGTACGCCGTTTTCCTGAACGGCGATCTTCATGTCGCAGTCGGGAGCGTAACGGTCGCCGCAGCGGCTGTCGACCGGAAGCAGGAAGCGTACGCCCTTTTCCTTGGCTGATTTGAGAATGTCGAGAGCAAGATCAAACTTGTCCTTCTCGCAGATCGAATCGCCTATGAATTCGCCCTGAGCGGCCTTGAAGGTGTAGGCCATTCCGCCGCCGACGATAAGGGTGTCAACCTTGTCGAGAAGGTTGGTGATAACGGCTATTTTGTCCGAAACCTTGGCGCCGCCGAGTATTGCGACAAACGGACGCTTAGGATCGGAAAGGGCTTTGCCCATTATTGAAATCTCTTTCTGGATAAGGTAACCGCAGACGGCCGGCAGATAGTCGGCAACGCCGGCTGTCGACGAATGGGCGCGATGAGCGGTGCCGAAAGCGTCGTTGACGTATATTTCGGCAAGAGAGGCAAGCTGCTTGCTGAATTCGGGATCGTTCTTTTCCTCTTCCTTGTGGAAACGGACGTTTTCAATAAGCATAATGTCGCCTTCGCCGAGCTTTGAGGCAAGCTCATGGGCGCTGTCGCCTATAACGTCGGTGGCGAGAGCGACGTCCTTGCCGAGCAGCTCGGACAGGCGTTTTGCAACCGGAGCCATTGAAAACTCGGGTTTAAACTCTCCCTTGGGACGGCCGAGATGCGAGCAAAGAATGACCTTTGCGCCGTGTTCGGCAAGATATTTGATAGTGGGCAGGGATTCGCGTATGCGCTTGTCGTCGGTTATAACGCCGTCCTTAAGCGGAACATTGAAATCACAGCGAACAAGTACCCTCTTCCCTTTTACATCGATATCCTCGATAGTCTTTTTGTTCAGTGCGTTCATTAAATTCACCCTTTTTACATAATAGTAGATACACTTATTTTTGTCGGTCTTCTGACAGTTTAAGTCCTCTAACTAAAACATTTTATTATATTTGCGTCGTTTTTGCAATAGTTAACATTTCAAAATTTTATTTTTTTTCGGGAGATGAGTTATTTTGTTGGCCGTTGTACGTGTTTTGCCGCCTCAAAAGGGCTTTTTTGCGAACAGAAGAGCTTCAATGGGAAGAATCCCCCTTGAAATCAGACACAAAAATCTTCTCGGAGCCGATATTCTCGAGATTTTTGCCGTGACCGGAAAAAAGGGAATCAATTACAAATCGCTCGGTGAAAAGCTTCGTCCTCTTTACGGCAAGACCGTTTTGCAGGAGTCTTTAAAAAGTCATAATGAATTCGGAATAACGCAATATGATGATTTTTCTTTTTCTCAGCGGATGCTGCTTAACTTTGCGGTGGATGTAATATCCCGGGCCGCGCGGCAGACGCGTGTGCCGGTTGTACTGTATGACAAAAGGGGAGAGTGTCCGCCCTCGGCTGCCGAACTGGTGCGGGCCGGGGCGTCGGTCACGGTGCTTACCGAAAATCCTTTGGCCTTTAAAGAAATTGCGGATTATTGCTTTGAGAGCTTCGGAGCCGGAATAAAGCTTAACACCCCTTCGGCGGACGGATGTTTCGCGGCAGGGGTCTCGCTTTACGAAGGGGCCGGAGCGCCGATTTTTGGCGGTGTAATGTTTTCGGCCGAAGCGGCGCCGGGCGCACTCTTCTTTGATAAAAGGTGCATATTATTTCCGGATGAGCTGGAGGATTTTTGTTGCACCGATATGCCGGATGCGGACTTTGTGCCGGCAAGACCGCTTGAGAACGAATACACGCCGATATCATGCCTGCCGAGCGTTACGCTTGCGGCTGCCCTTTGCGAGGAGTGCGGAGTCTACAGCCTGTTGTCGATGGTACCGGTTTTTCTTGTATGCGACGGGGAGCTTTGCTCAAAGGAAAATGTGACCGGAAGGATAATAAAAGCGGCCGAAGATATTTTGCGGTGCAAAAAGCAGCTTTAAATTAAAAAAATCGAGGGATATAAAGACCCGAAAAGCCGGTTTTTCCGTGGGGAAATCCGCCTTTTGTCGGCTTTGGGACTTGACAGATTTTTAAATGTTGATATAATAGTATAACATTATTAACGGAAACGGTGGAGTCTACCGCCGTTTTTTGAAAGGATTGCAGCTTAAAATTATGGCTAAAGAAATTCTTTTGACCGACGAAGGTCTTAAACAGTACGAAAGCGAGCTTGAGTATTTAAAAACAACCAAACGAAAAGAAATTACCGAGAAGATCAAGGTTGCGCTTTCATTCGGCGATCTTTCCGAGAACAGCGAGTATGATGAGGCTAAAAACGAGCAGGCCAAGACCGAGGCGAGAATCGCCGAGCTTGAGGCAATGCTCAAGGTGGCAAAGGTTATAGACGAGGGCGAGCTCTCGACCGACAGGGTCAACATGGGCTCTAAGGTTGAGGTTCAGGATATTGACCGCAACGCGACTCTTACTTTCCAGATAGTCGGTTCTGCCGAGGCTAATCCGAGACAGGGCAAGCTTTCCGACGAATCTCCGATAGGAAAAGCCCTTATCGGACATAAATGCTCGGAGACCGTTGTGGCCGAAACGCCCAGCGGAGGCCGCGAATTTAAGATTCTTAAAATAATGCTTTGATGTCCGGCAGAGTTTGGCCTTGTCGGATATGTCACCTGTGTTGTTTCAAATTTAAGTACGGTACAGTCTTCAAAATACACCAAAAACAGCGTTTATACGGCGCGAAAGGATGTTAACGCTTTGGCGAACAATAATGATAATCAGAATGTGCAGCAATCGGCCGCAATGCCGGATGCAGGCGAACTCAACGAGATTTTAAGGGTCCGTCGCGATAAGCTTTCGGCACTCAAGGAGGACGGTCGCGATCCGTACGCCGTTACCTTGTTCGATTTTACCCATACCGCACAGCAGATAAAGGACAATTTCGATACGCTTGAGGGACAGACGGTCTGCCTTGCCGGACGTATGATGAGCTGGCGTAAAATGGGCAAGGCCTGCTTTATGGATCTTGCCGATTCCACCGGCAGAATGCAGCTTTATATCCGCAAGGACGATGTCGGCGAGCAGGCGTACGAGGACATTAAAAAGTCGTGGGATATCGGCGATATTATAGGTATAACCGGCTTTGTCTTCCGTACAAAAATGGGAGAAATATCGGTTCATTGCACCGGTGTGAAGCTGCTTTCCAAATCACTTTTGCCCCTCCCGGAGAAATTTCACGGACTCAAGGATACCGACACGAGATATCGTCAGAGATATGTCGATTTAATAGTTAACCCAGAGGTTAAGGATACCTTTGTAAAAAGGAGCATGATCTTGCGTCTTATAAGGGAATACCTTGATTCCAAGGGATTCCTTGAGGTCGACACACCTATACTTGTTCCGCTTGAAATCGGCGCTGCCGCCCGTCCCTTTGTTACCCATCACAACACCCTTGATATGGATATGTACCTCCGTATTGAGACCGAGCTTTACTTGAAACGGCTTATAGTCGGCGGTATGCACAGGGTTTACGAGGTGGGACGTATTTTCCGTAATGAGGGAATGGACACCAAGCATAATCCCGAATTTACGACGGTTGAGCTTTATCAGGCCTTTACCGATTATAAGGGTATGATGGACCTTGTTGAGGAGCTTTATAAATCGATCACCGAAAAGGTATGCGGCACAACGGTTATAAACTATCAGGGAACAGAGATAGACATGGGCCACTGGGAGCGCATGACCATGGTCGAGGCTGTAAGGAAATATTCCGGCTGTGATTACAACGACTGGAGCAGCGATGAGGACGCTCGCGGGTGCGCTAAGGCGATGAAGGTCGAAGTGCCCGAAAATGCCACAAAGGGCACCGTGCTTATAGAGCTGTTCGATGCTTTTGTTGAGGACAAGCTTATTCAGCCTACCTTTATATATGATTATCCGGTTGAGAACAGTCCGCTTGCCAAGCGCAAGGCAGACGATCCGAAGTTTACCGAGCGTTTTGAGTATTTTATAAACGCCACCGAATACGGCAATGCCTTCAGCGAGCTTAACGATCCGATAGACCAAAAGGAGCGTTTTGAGCGCCAGGTTGCGGCCAAACGCATAGAGGAGCCCGGCACCAAGGCCGAGGTCGATTACGATTATGTAACGGCCCTCGAATACGGCATGCCGCCGACCGGCGGACTCGGCTTCGGAGTTGACCGTCTTGTAATGCTGCTTACCGACAGCCCGTCTATAAGGGACGTTTTGCTTTTCCCCACAATGAAGCCGCTTGATGCTCAAAAGGCGGAGAAAAAGCCCGAGGATGTTGCCGTCATCGGCGGTTATAGGGGTGCGGTCGAAATCGAGATTAAGGACGAGCCTATTGATTTTTCGAAGGTTCAGATTGAGCCGCTGTTTTCTGACTTCGTGGATTTTGAGACCTTTTCCAAGTCCGATTTCCGCGCGGTAAAGGTTAAGGAATGCGTTGCGGTGCCCAAGTCCAAAAAGCTTTTGCAGTTTACCCTTGACGACGGAACCGGAACCGACCGAACCATTTTAAGCGGTATTCATGCATATTACGAGCCGGAGGAGCTGGTTGGCAAGACCCTTATCGCAATTACGAATCTTCCGCCGAGAGCTATGATGGGCATTGATTCGTGCGGTATGCTCCTTTCGGCCGTTCATGAAGAAGAGGGCGAAGAAAAGCTGCATCTTCTGATGGTAGATGACAGAATTCCGGCAGGTGCCAAGCTCTATTAAGATGATGTAAAGATGTACCGTTTTACCGAATAGACGGGACGTACTTCATTTGATAAAAAACTAAAAAAACAGCGATTTACATCAAACTTACATCAATTGATGCAGAAATCGGTGCAAGCAAGAAAAAATCGCATAATTAGTGCAATGAATGGGCAATTCCAATCGGAGTTGCCCATTTTTAAAACAAACAGAAATACAAACCGGAATTTGAAAACCACGATTTTATAAGTGATTACTGCCCTGCATAGGGCGTTAATAAAATCCTCCGAAACGCTTGAAAGCAAAGGATTTATCGCAATGTGTCCACCTTGTCCCTTTATACGCTTTTACACCGTTTTACCCTTGTCCCAACACTTTATAAGGGCAAAAGCAAGGGCAAGAAA
>CAKSCM010000020.1 GCA_934444365.1 uncultured Eubacteriales bacterium
CCCCTTTAGGGGTGTGGCCTGTAAAATGCCCTTCTAGGGCTTATTCAAGCCTCCGGCTTTGCCGGAGGTTGTGACTGGCTTTTTGTAATTTGTTTTAATGTCGGGCACGGTTGCCGCTTTCCGGCTTTGATGTTTTCGTCGGTCTTCGGCGGATTTCCGCTTTAAGGTTGACCGAGGGCATAATCCTACCCGGTATATCCGCTTTTTTCTTGATACGGCCGGTAAATGCCGCAAAATGTCCGGTGCTTCAGAATGATTGAAAACAGGATAGTTGTATGCCCAAGCATAGGATGCTCAAACACTTGTCGGTTTTTATGGATTTTAATTCAAGGCTACAGGCCACAAAAGCTTTGCGAACAGTCAAAATACCGTTTCGATCCTTGTCATTATGACAAATCATCTCTATAAAAACTGCCTCGCACCCGACACCGAGGATTTTTCGAGGAATTTTCCTTTTTTGAGACGAAGGCGGGCTTACCGCCCTTCAAGGCGAAAAGATGGGAAATAACCGAAAAAGACCGCTGTCAGGCGGTAAGGGTTCGAGTATCCTATGCTTATACGCCGAGGCCGTTTCCGCGAAGGCCGGTTAAATCCTTTATCACCTCGCCGGCGATTATAAGCCCTACTACCGGCGGCACAAACGACACGCTGCCCGGGGTGGTCCTTTTGGCGGGACGGGGGGTATCGGCGCCGATAGCTGTGTCAGCCGAAATTTTTAAACCTTCTTCGTTTTGCAAAGGTGTGTTTACCGGCTTTACAGGCAGCTCCTGAGAGTAAACCACCTTAAGCTTTTTCACCCCTCGCTTTTTCAGCTGGCTCCTCATCACCTTGGCCAGCGGACAAACCGAGGTTTTGTATATATCGGTCACCCTAAAGGCGGTGGGGTCGAGCTTGTTGCCGGCCCCCATAGCGCTTATTACGGGGATGCTTTGTTTATAAGCTCTGACGATAAGCTCTGTTTTTGCCGTTACGGTATCGATGGCGTCGATTATATAATCGTAGCATGACAGATCTATGCTTTCAGCCGTTTCGGGAGTGTAAAAAATATTATGAGCCGTTATTTTCAGCTCCGGATTTATGCTTTTCAGCCGATTTACGGCTACGTCGGTTTTGTAAAGGCCGAGTGTTTCATGGGTTGCAAAAAGCTGACGGTTTATGTTGCTCAGACAGACTATATCGTCGTCGATGACGTCTATCGCCCCTATTCCGCCTCTTACAAGAGCTTCGGCGGCGTAGCTGCCCACTCCCCCTATACCGAACACCGCGACCCTTGCTTTTTTAAGCTTTTCAAGAGCATTTTCTCCCAAAATAAGCTGCGAACGCGAAAATTGATCCGGCATATACACATTTTCTCCCTTTTCTATACAGCTTTTATGTTTTCGCCTTAGCGGCAGTAAGGCCTCAAACACAAAGCTGCTGCATGTTTTATTAATGATATCACATTTTTTAAGTATTTCAAGTTTATACAGCCGGACTTCGGCATTTTTAATTGACAGCAGAACTTAAATTGTTTATAATAAAAACAATTATATTTACATATTATGCTCCTGTTGTACGGCCGGAGGAAAAAAGAGGTACAGTATCAATGGAATGGACATCACTTAACGATTTAAGAGAGAAATTTTTGAGCTTTTTTGAGAGCAAGGGACATCTTCGTCTTCCCAGCTTTTCGCTTATCCCGAACGGCGATAAATCGCTTTTGCTTATAAATTCCGGCATGGCACCAATGAAAAAATATTTTACCGGAGAGATCACCCCTCCGCGCAAGAGGGTTACCACCTGCCAGAAATGCATCCGCACCCCCGATATCGAAAGGGTCGGAAAGACCGCCCGTCACGGTACGTTTTTTGAAATGCTCGGCAACTTCTCGTTCGGCGATTACTTCAAGCATGAGGCAACCGCCTGGGCGTGGGAATTTTTTACAAAAGAGCTTGAAATTCCGGCCGACCGTCTTTGGATAACTATATATCAGGACGACGACGAGGCCTTTGATATATGGACCAAGGAGGTTGGTGTTCCGGCCGAAAGAATAGTCCGCATGGGCAAAGAGGACAACTTCTGGGAGCATGGTACAGGACCTTGCGGCCCGTGTTCCGAAATACATTTCGATCGCGGCGAAAAGTACGGCTGTGGTAAGCCCGGGTGTGCCGTCGGATGCGACTGCGACCGGTATGTTGAGGTTTGGAACCTTGTTTTCACCCAGTTCGATTCGGACGGCAAGGGCGGATATACCCCCCTTGACCATCCCAATATCGATACCGGAATGGGACTCGAAAGACTCGCCTGTGTTATGCAGGGGGTGGACAACCTTTTTGAGGTCGACACCGTCCAGAATATAATGAAGCACATCTCGACCATCGCCGGCGTTACCTATAAGCAGGATCATAAAACCGACGTTTCTTTGCGTGTTATAACCGATCACATCCGTTCGACCGTATTTATGATAGGCGACGGAGTTATGCCCTCGAACGAGGGCCGCGGCTACGTTTTGAGACGGCTGTTACGCCGGGCTGCACGTCACGGCAGGCTTTTAGGACTGCATGAGCCCTTCCTTTACAAGGTAGCCTCCACCGTTATAAAAGAGAACAAAACGGCCTATCCCGAGCTTTGCGAGAAGGAGGCCTTTATTTCCCAGCTTATAAAGGTCGAGGAAGAGAATTTCGGCCGCACGATCGACCAGGGACTCAGCCTCCTTAACGAGCTTTGCGGCGACGGAAAGCTTAAATGCCTATCCGGAGAGGACGCCTTCCGTCTTTACGACACCTACGGTTTTCCGCTTGATCTTACCAAGGATATCCTTGAAGAAAAGGGCATTACGGTAGACGAGGAGGGCTTTGATAACCTCATGCACGAGCAAAAGACCCGTGCCCGCGCGGCGCGCAAGAATGCCGGCGCCGAGGCGTGGGAGGGCTCATCCGACGTTTTAAAGGGAATAGAAAGCACCGATTTTGTCGGCTACGATAAGCTCGCATGCGACGCGAAGGTTTTACGCATTGTAAAGGACGGCGAGGCGTGCTCATCGGCCCAGACCGGCGAGGATGTCTCGATAATACTTGATACCACTCCGTTTTATGCCGAAAGCGGCGGACAAACCGGCGATACCGGACGTATGGTATGCGAATCGGCCGATATTTCGGTTGGCGATACCTTTAAAAATCACGAGGGCGTAATAGTTCATTCCTGCACCGTAACGGCCGGCGAGATAAAGGTCGGCGATACCGTAACGGCCGAGGTTGACAGCGAAAAACGGCATGCCGTCATGCGCAATCACACGAGCGCCCATTTGCTTCAGGCAGCCTTAAGACAGATACTCGGCGATCATGTCGAGCAGGCAGGACAGCTTGTCTCCCCCGAGCGCATGAGGTTCGATTTTACGCATTTCAGTGCTCTTACCCACGAGGAATTGCGGGCCGTCGAGGACGCGGTGAACAACGCCGTGCTTTCGGCCATTCCCGTTGAGGTTAAAGAAATGCCCGTAAACGAAGCCAAAAAGCTTGGCGCAATGGCCTTGTTCGGCGAAAAGTACGGGGATGTTGTACGGGTGGTTCGCTGCGGCGATTTTTCGGTAGAGCTTTGCGGCGGCACCCACGTTAAGAATACCTCTGAAATCGGACTTTTCCGCATAATCTCCGAAAGCTCGGTCGCGGCCGGCGTCCGCCGTATTGAGGCCTTTACCGGCAAGCGCGTTATAGAGCTTTTGAACGAATACGTAGGCGGAATGGCAAAGGCGGCCTCCGCCCTTAAGAGCGCCGTAAACATCGAAGATATAGCCGAAAAATCCGCACTTTTGACAACCCAGCTTAAAAATGCCGAACGCAAGATCGAAGCGCTCGAATCGGAGATCGCCGCCGGACGGGTTGCGGATCTTATAAAGAATGCAAAACAGGTCAAAAACGTACGGCTTGTAACCTCGTTTGGCGAGAATATACCTTCCGACGCACTCAGGCTTTCGTGCGATAAGGCGCGCGAGCTCGGCGACGATATAGTGGCCGTCATGTGCAGCGTTGATAAGGCGTCGTCCAAGGTCACCTTTGCGGCGGCTTGCGGCGGCGCGGCCGTAAAGGCCGGAGCAAACGCCGGCACAATTGTTAAACGCGCGGCGGCACTTTGCGGCGGCAACGGCGGCGGCCGGCCCGACAGCGCCATGGCCGGAGCAAAGGAGCCGGAGAAGGCCTTGTCGGCCCTCGGTGAGGTTGAAGGTATTCTTTCCGAGCTGTTGGGATAAAGCGTTATAAATACTGCTTCTGGCAAAGATAAACCAAAAAAATCAGGGTTCACCCTCCGCTGCAGCACGGGTATTAAAAAGACGGCAGACGCAGCCGGCAATTAAGCGGTGCCGGGCGAATTCTGTTCGGCATGGGATTATGACCGGTGCGGTATGATGTGTACCCGGGTATGTCATGAAGCATAGTCGGCCCGGCTTCGTATGAGGAGCGCCCGATTTTTGCAAGTGCAGTCGGTTTGGCATGAGGTTTGACCGGCTCGGCGCGATTTGTGTTATCAATTATAAAATGTATATCGGCCGTTTTTTACCGGATAAGACGACAAAAAACGCCGAAAACCGAGACTTTACCGGTTTCATCGCTATAGTTTGGATTGATTTTTAAGCGCCGAGCTTTTTTAGCGGCGCAATAAATTTTCGGAGGAATGTAAAATGACACTTAACGAAAAGTGTACGAGTATACTCGAATATTTACGCAGCCGTGCAGGCGACATTCCTCCGACGGTACGGGAGATTTGCAAGGGCACCGGAATCAGCTCGACATCATGTGTGCACAGATATTTATGCCAGCTTACCGAAAAGGGGCTTGTCGAAAAGGTCAATTCCGGCTCAAGAGGATACCGTGTATCGGGCAGCGAGGCGAGGATGGTTCCCCTTATAGGCAGGGTTACCGCCGGAGTTCCGATACTTGCCGTTGAGGAAATAACCGATATGATGGCCATACCGTTTTCCGACATGTCGGGTGAGCTTTTTGCCTTGAGGGTTCAGGGCGAAAGCATGAAAAACGCCGCGATTTTAGACGGCGATATAATTGTCGCAAGAAGGGCCGACACGGCCGATAACGGCCAGATAGTGGTAGCCCTTATAGACGATGAGGCTACCGTCAAGCGGTTTTTTATGGAGCCGGACGGCATGGTCAGGCTCCAGCCCGAAAACGAGGCCTTCGAGCCGATATATTCCGACCACGCCGAAATTCTCGGAATCGTAACGGCGGTCATGCGTCGGTATAGGTAGTTTGACCGAAAGATTTTTGAGGTTTTGCGTCGGAATTTCAGTCCGGGCGAAACGGCCTGGAGCTTCACGGTTTATAAAAAATAAAATAATCAAGCATTGTAATTCCGGCGGCGGTATGCGCCGGAATTGCGTTGTTTTAGCGGCTGAAAATTAAAAAATGCGGCCGGAATAAATCCCGAAATCGATAAAAGGCCAAAAAT
This sequence comes from uncultured Eubacteriales bacterium, assembly GCA_934444365.1. Lineage (GTDB taxonomy): Bacteria > Bacillota > Clostridia > Oscillospirales > Acutalibacteraceae > CAKSCM01. Next base: position 5,437 of record CAKSCM010000020.1, read on the forward strand.
ATAACCGTACTAATGCGGCTTCAGGACGTATTTTTGTTTATCTGCCGATTAGTAACGGGATTTGAAATTACATTTGATTAATTAATTAAAATAAAGGTTGGCCGGGGACGTTTTTCGGTTTTAGTCCTGCTGTAAGGGCGAAAAAAAGGCGGTTTCCGGTATGAAAAATAAGAAAAAGGAGCAGTTTATGATAATAATGTCGGTAGACTACGGCGACGCGCGCACCGGAATTGCTGTGTGCGATTCCGGCGAGATACTTGCGAGCCCGGTATGTACGATACACGAGAGGAACGAGGCGGCCCTGATTGAAAAAATAGCGGCCGTGGCTTTGGAGCGAAAAGCTGAGCTTATAGTTGTGGGACTACCCAAAAACATGGACTCGAGCGAGGGCGAGCGAGCCCAAAAAAGCCGGAATTTTGCCGAAAGACTCAGCGAGCGCACTGGACTGCCCTTTGAAATGTACGACGAGCGGTGTACAACGGTGGTTTCGGCGGCGAGCCTTAATTTTACCAACACGCGAGGAAAAAAACGCAAAGCGGTTATCGATTCTCTTGCGGCGGTGGTGATTTTAGAGGATTTTTTGAAAAAACGCCATGCGTCGCGCGTCTGATTTTATAACCGGCCGAGTAGTTGACCGAAGGTAAGTGCGATTATTAGTACTTCGCATTGCCGTAATGAAACGGCATAACGCCCTCGGCGTGAAACCGAAATTTTTAAATTAAACATGAAAAAAGCTTAAAAGAGCACCGTTGCAGTCTATTCTGCACTGTGCTCTTTTTTATATTGTCGATTAACGGATCTTACAATGCGGCAACAAAGTTTTTTAAACGGCCCATTTATTTCATCTATTGTTGCCGCCGAAACAAAAAGCCTGAATATAAAACCGTATAAAAAAGTTATGGTACCGACCTATTCGCGGTCGTGCCGTCTTTAATCGCTAATTTATTAAAAGCGGTTTTTTCGGCAAGACTTACAGTTTTAAAATCCAACGCAAAAAACAAACTCCGCGTAAAAAATTACGCGGAGCCTTTTAGGGAGAGGGATTTAAGCAAATAATTACTTAAACTTGGTTGTCAAAATTTAATTGCGCTCGTGATCTTTAGCCTTCGATGGGGAACTTATCGATCTTCTTAACCGAATACTGGAGGATAAGGAGGGCATCGTTGGCGCTTATGCCTTCTCTGCCGTCAACCTCTGCAGCGAGCTTCTGAACATCGGTAAGATCAGCCTTGTCGACAGATGCCTGAAGGGCAAGAAGTGCGTCGTTGGCAGTGATCTTGTTTTCCTCGTCCATGTCGACGTTACCGAGGGTGTAGGGATGCTCAATATCCCAAATCTTCTTCTCGGCGTTTGTAAGGGTTGCAAGATTGTCCTCGCCGACCAGTGCCTTCTGATCGTCGGTAAGGGCGTCATAAGCCTTGCGGGCCTCGCTGATGGGGAACTTATCCACAAGGGTTATCTCATCGTAAGCGGTAAGTGCGCCTATGGCCGATATAACCGACGATGCGGCGGCGCAATCGTCATAAGCCTTAACGGCTGCATTATAAACATCGATATTCTCAACGGAGAAATCGGTGCCGAAATGCTCTTTAAGGGTATCGAGAGCGGCTGTTGCATCATTTATTGCATCAAGCTTCTCGGTGTAGTTGGAAAGGTTAACCTCGCCTATAGCTGCAATCTTCTCTTTTGCGGCATTTTCGAGATCGCTCTTTCTGAAGCTCCAGTAAGCGGACATAACCCTGTTGTACTTGGCTATGTTCTCAACGTAAACGTTGGGATATTTGCTCTGGGCGTCCTCTAAAGCGGCCTTTGCGGCGAGAATCTCGGTCTCAAGAGAATCAACCGTCTCGGCGGTCGGAACGGTAAGGGCGTCAAAGGTGTTGCTAAGTTCCTTCTCGACAGCCGTACGGGCGTCATACATTTCCTTGTTCATGAAAATGATGTTGTCGATCTTGAAGTCGGTCTCATAGTAACGGTCGGGACCGCCGTAAAGCAACCAGGAAATACGCATACGCGAGATGTGATTGCGGTTGGCCGGTTTGTTCGGCTGAAGCTCGGTGTTGAGGAGGTTGTCAAGGGTAACCCTGTGCCAGCCCTGAGCCCAACCCTTTATGTTGGTGTTGAGGTTGAATCCGTCAGCCTGCTGATAGTCGGTATCGATAAGGTTGGTCTGCATACCGCCGGCAGTTTCGGGATCCATATCATGGCTTACCCAAAGCATATAGTCGACTATCGGGTAGTTGTTTGTATTTACGGCCTCTTCGGTGTTTACAGCCACCATCATGGCGAAAACATCAGCGTCCTTCTTTACGCCGGAGGCAGGAAGGTCAATAGCAACGCAGGCTGTGCCCTCTACCTTGTTTTCGGTGTCGCGGCTTACGGGGTTGGTGTTTTTCTGGGCTTCTATGTCGTAAACTTCATCGCAGTTGTTGAAAACGACATATCCAGCCTCGGCTGCCGACGCAAACGGTAAAACGGCGCATACCGAAACGGCAACAAGCAGTGAAAGGATAAGTGAAATAGCCTTTTTCATGGTTTTGCTCCTTTAAATTTTATTGATTTTACATTACAGTAAAGGTCTCAAACTCCCTTTATCTGCTTTGAGTATACTTTGTGATTAACTTAAAGTAAAGTGCATTTGTGCTCAAAAATATTGACAATAATGCTCTCTTTCGGGGCAATAAATCCTCTTTTTGTGAAAATAAAACATTATTGCACAAGCCAGGAAGAAATATTTCCGGATTTAAAATGCTCCTTTTCGCCATATGCCGTTTTACGGAATAAAAAACGGGTCGGTATACGGCGGCTTATCGGGGGGAGTTTTATCGGAAAACATATTCTTTTCGGGACGTAGGCGTTTTTGAGGAGTTTAACATAAAAACGGCAGGTCCCCATTACGCGGTATGACGGCAAAACAGCAATAAAATGGTTTTACCGCCCTTGACAAAACATTCACAGGGTGATATATTGACAATATAATATGTATTAAGATATGTGCGGTTTGACGGCAGTCACTCCGCAGGGGAAAATTAAATATCCGGCTAAATCGCTGAAAAACGGAAAAGTACCGACTCCGGACATACCGGTTTTATCACATTTTTATCACAGAGAGCCGCGCCGTGGCTGAAAGCGCGACAAAAAGGACGAGGGAAACCGCCGTTTTGAGAGCCGCCGAAAAGTCATCGGTCGCATTTTGGTTTTTTAAAATCCGAACCGGAAAGCTTTGGTTTGGGTTTATCCTTTTATTTTTAAGCTTTTTGCGATTTTTAAGGACGTTAAGGCGGACGGAGCAGCCCACCGTTATCAGGGGCTTTGATTTGAGCGGTCTTTGGTTTTGTATTCCGGCTGATTTTTTGAGAAAAACGGTCGTACAAGGCTTTAAGGCAACGCGGGTGGAACCGTGGAGTTTTTTAAATTTGTTTTTAAGAGCTTCATCCCGTTTTTTACGGGATAAGGCTCTTTTGTTTTTTTAAAAATAAAAAAATCTCAGTACCGAAAGGAATTGCAGAAAAATGATAAAATTAACCCTTAAAGACGGCAGTGTGCGCGAGATAGAATCTCCCATGTCGGCTGCCGAAATCGCAAAGTCGATCGGCGCCGGACTTTACAAGGCCGCTTGCGCATGTACCGTCGACGGCGAGGCCTGTGACCTCAGAACCGTCATCGACCGCGATTGTAAGTTTGAAATTCTCACCTTCGATTCCGAGGGCGGAAAGCATGCCTTCTGGCATACCACCTCCCACATACTTGCCCAGGCGGTAAAACGGCTTTATCCCGAGGTGAAGCTTGCCATCGGCCCTGCCATCGAAAACGGATTTTATTATGATATCGACGTTGACACCCCCTTCACCCCCGAAAATCTTGAGGCCATTGAGGCAGAGATGAAAAAAATAGTCAAGGAGAACATTCCCCTCGAGCGTTTTGAGCTTGATCCTGCCGAGGCCGAAAAGCTGATGAGCGACATGGGCGAGGATTATAAGGTCGAGCTTATAAAGGAGCATTCCTCCAAGGGCGAGAAGATATCCTTCTACAAGCAGGGCGATTTTACCGATCTTTGCGCCGGACCTCACCTTATGACCACCGGCAATGTAAAGGCCATAAAGCTTACCCAGTGCACCGGCGCTTACTGGAGGGGCGACGCGACAGGCAAGCAGCTTTGCAGGGTTTACGGCGTTTCCTTCCCCAAAGCGAGCGAGCTTGAAGCCTACCTTAACATGCTCGAAGAGGCTAAAAAGAGGGATCACCGCAAGCTGGGCCGCGAGCTGGAGCTTTTTGCCCTTATGGATGAGGGACCGGGCTTCCCCTTCTTTTTGCCCAAGGGTATGATACTTAAAAACACCCTTATAGATTACTGGAGACAGATCCACCGTGAGGCCGGTTATCAGGAAATAAGCACGCCCATCATGCTCAACCGCACCCTTTGGGAGCGTTCGGGTCATTGGGATCACTACAAGGATAATATGTACACAACGGTAATCGACGATACCGATTTTGCCGTAAAGCCCATGAACTGCCCCGGCGGAATGCTGGTTTACAAGACTAAAATGCGTTCCTATCGCGATCTGCCGCTGAGAATGGGCGAGCTTGGAATAGTCCATCGCCATGAGCTGTCGGGTGCCCTTCACGGACTTATGCGCGTTCGCTGCTTTACTCAGGACGACGCCCATATCTTCATGACTCCGGATCAGATAAAGAGCGAAATAAAGGGCGTTGTAGGTCTTATTGATAAGGTTTATTCCCTTTTTGGATTTACCTATCACATCGAGCTTTCGACCATGCCGGAGGATCATATCGGTTCAAAAGAAGACTGGGATGTGGCAACCGACGGACTCAGAAGCGCCATTGAGGAGCTGGGCAGAGAGTACACCGTAAACGAGGGCGACGGCGCCTTCTACGGGCCCAAGCTTGACTTCCACCTTGTGGATGCAATAGGCAGAACATGGCAGTGCGGAACCATTCAGCTTGACATGCAGCTGCCCGAGCGCTTTGAGCTTGAGTATACCGGCGAGGACGGCGAAAAGCACCGCCCGGTAATGATTCATCGCGTTGTATTCGGAAGCATTGAGCGTTTTATAGGAATACTAATCGAGCATTTTGCGGGAGCCTTCCCGGCGTGGCTGTCTCCTGTCCAGGTTAAGGTGCTGCCGATATCCGACCGTTTTTACGATAAGGCCGAGGAGATAAAAAATAACCTCGAAAAGCAGGGCATTCGCGCCGAGGCCGACTCGAGAAGCGAGAAGATCGGCTACAAGATCCGCGAAGCACAGCTTGAAAAGGTAAATTATATGCTTATAATCGGTGAAAAGGAGATTGAAAGCTCCACCGTTTCGGTCCGCTCGCGCTCTAAGGGCGACCTCGGAGCGATGAGCGAGGAGGAGTTCACCGCCATGCTTAAAAAGGAGATCGACACCAAGGCGGTGATCTGATCCGACTTTACTTTCATCTCATACTATTATACTATCCTGTCGGCGATAGGCTTTCCTATCGGTTGTAACGGTTGAGGGAGAGATTTTCCCCGTTTGAATCAATGTCGTCTGCTCCTTACTCGCACAGCAAGGCGGCCGGATTCGCCTCCGCTTTCAGCGCAACCGTTGCGCCGGACAAGGAAAAAATAAAAGAAAACAGAATAAGTACAAAGCGCCCGACGGTCGGTATTTAAAAACCTGCCGCCGGGCGCTTTTTATTCTTTTAACAGATATACAAATATGTTCGCGATACCACTTAACGTAAAAACGGATTTATGCTATATACGGATAACCGAACTAAAACTAAAACTCAAGCTCCATTCCGTCAAAAGAGGTTATAAATCCGCGCTTCCCGGCTATTTTCGAAAATTCGTCATATAAAACGTCTACGCCGTTGTGGGAAAAGTGATTAAGTATAAACACCGTGTTCTCGTCAGCTATACGGTCACGGATGAACCGTTCGCGTAAACGGTCGCACTTGTTAAGGTTCATATGGCCGATGTATCCTATGTTTTCGAGATTAGCCTCGGTGCAGTCGAGGGATATAACGTTAAACGGACGGCCGAGCGATTTAAGGCAGTCCATGCTTTCCTCGCACGGCTCGCTGGTGTCGTTGGCGTAAAGAAGGCTCTTTGAGTCCTTTTCGATAGCATATATCACGGGATCGGAGGCCGGATCATGGGTCGCCCGTACCGGCGTTACGGTATAGCCCCGGGTCTCAAAGCTTTTAAAGGGTTCAATTTTAACCGGACGGACATCGTCTTTTGAGATATTATAGTCCTTTACCACCGAATTAAGGGCGTTGTATCCGCTCTCATCAGAATAAAATACAAGAGGAGAGTCGTCTTCAAGATGAGAAAATCCCCTTTTTCGCATTTCGATCTCAAGCGGATAAAGATGATCGGCATGCGAATGGGTGATAATGCAGGCCTTTATCTTATTTATCGGGACTCCCCATTTAAGATAGTGCATATATGTATCGGCCGGGAAATCGATGAGCAGTGTGTCGTCGATTATTGCTTGGCTTCTTGTCCTTATGTTCCTGCCGCCGAGGGCGGCTGCCCTTTTGCAGGTTTCGCATTCGCAGAATATTGCCGGAATCCCCTCTGCCGCCGCCGTTCCAAGGTATTTTATTTTCATAGATATATCCCTCACCTTACAAGAAATCAATATCCGGTTGCATTGTTAGAATTATAGCCTTTATTTTTTATCATGTAAAGGGGGAATATCATATAACAAGGTATGCTAAGTCTTCTCCTTTTGAAAGAATGCTCCGGTATAGCATAACGACGGTCGGCTTTTGCTGTTTTTTTAAGACGACATATTGAAAAATAATCCAGTTTAATATATAATGAATTCGGTGATATCCGGCGTTACGCGGGAGCGTTTTTTGCCTTTTTTGAGCCGTTTTCAAGGCTTGGTTTTCGCCCTGATATACTCATATTAATTCTTCGGAGGCACAAGAAGCATGAAAATAAGAGTCCTTTGCATTCTCCTTGCAACCCTGCTGTTTACCGGCGCGTTTTCCGTTTGTCCCTCGGCACAGACCCAAAGAAAATTCGGTGACTTTAATTTAAGCGGCACGGTTGATTCAACCGACGCTTTGCTAGCGCTTCAGGCAGCCGTTGGGAAAAATCAGGTTCCTGATGAATGGTTCGAATATGCCGACGTCAATGTCGATTCGGCCATAACCGCCGCCGACGCACTGGAGATTTTACAGTATTCGGTCGGCAAAATACAGATATTCTCGGCCGAGATCAGGTACAACGCCTGCAGAAAGCTCAAAGATAAGATCGCCGAAACCGGCAAAAAAAACGGCAAGTATTACGTTGAAAATATACCGCTTAAAGAAAATGTCGTGTTCTCGCTTTTTTATAATACCGAGCTTGACATGACCAGTGTGACCTTAGCCGTAATTAACGGAGCGGAAGATTTCTTCTTTAAGCTCGGTCTGGATTACGGCTATATCGAGGCTTCCTTCGGTGAGATGGATAGTGACGATGAACTGATTTACCATCTTTGCGGATATTTTAATCCTACCATTCATACCGCCTCATCGCCGATTAGCTACGAGACATACGACGGGGAATACAACCGGGAGTTTGTGGAACGGTCCCGTCTGGCGCTCAACGACGTACTGAATCTGCTTAACACATATCTCAGCGAGAATTCTTTAGGGCTTACCCTTTCGGATTTCGGCTTTAAATCGTTTATATGGCTTTAAATCGTTTAATAAGGAGTAAAAATGGAGCTTCGGGCAATAGCACATTATATGGGAGAGTTTTCCGAAAAGTTCGGAATTCCCAGACAGAGCGGACTGGCCGACACATCGGGGCTTATAGTTTTTAAGCCGGAATACAGCAGTCCGGAGGCCTTTCGCGGAATCGAGCAGTATTCCCATTTGTGGATAATATGGGGATTTTCGGCGGTTGAGAAAAAAGCGGACTTTTCGCCTACGGTACGTCCGCCGAAGCTCGGCGGGAACGAACGGGTGGGGGTATTCGCCACAAGGAGTCCCTTCAGGCCTAATTCCATAGGGCTTTCATGCGTCGAATTCGTTTCCCTTGAAAAAACCGCCGGCGGTATTGCCCTTGCCGTAAGGGGTGCCGATTTAATGGACAATACCCCTATATACGACGTAAAGCCCTATCTTCCCTATGTCGACTGCAAAATAGGTGCGTCGGGCGGCTTTTCCGACCGCTTTGCCGACAGTGCGCTTAAGGTTAATTGCGACGACAAAATACTGGCGGTTATCCCCGAGGATAGCCGAAATGCCTTTTTGCAGGTGCTCTCTCTCGACCCGAGGCCTGCCTATCACGACGATCCCGACAGAATCTACGGCTTCGAATTCGCCGGGAAAAGCGTCCGATTCACCGTGCAAAACGGCACGCTGACGGTGGTTTCGGCAGAATAAAGGCATTTTAAAAAATGCTATCGCCGCCGCAATTTTCATCGCAAGACAGCTATATATCGTAATCATATAGATTTAGTAGCGTTAAAACAGCAGCAATGCCGACGGCTTTTCGTCCTCGTACAGCTCATACAGCATGCTTTTAAGCAAAGCGGCTTCGCTCATAAAGGCCTTTGTCCCCTCGTTTTGCAAAACCGACACAGAGTATTCTATTTGCCGCGATATGGTATCGACCGTTTCGCTCCCGGCGAAAAACGAAAGAGCTGTCTCGCGGCTGTCCCATTCGTTTTTAAGTTCATTCATGGCCTCAACCGCCTTTTTTTGGTTTTCGGAGCCGGCATACAAAATCGCTTTGTCGGTTATTTTTACAAGATCATCCGAGCAGGCCTTGGCGGTGAATATTCCCGTAAGGGTCAGTATAATAACGCCGGCGGCAAGGCATATCGCCGCTATAAGTCTTTTCAATTCTTGCTGTCTCCCTTATCGTTTTTTGCAATGTAAATATTACGGTCTCTCCCGACGGTCATCAAAAAGATACCGTCGGGTTTTATTTTTTGGGTCTTCAGTATATTTTTAAGCTCGGATTTGTTCATGCCTATTTCGCTTAGCGAATTATCCCTTATATTCCCGGAGTCGATGACTATACAGGGCATCTCCTTGCAGGTGCCGTTGCCTATACCGCCCACCATTCCGGCGGTGGCGGTCTGCTGATCTTCGGTTGGCAGAACGCTTATCTTTCCGTTGGTTTCAAGCACGGCAAAGGCGACGTCGTTTAAATCGAAATATCCCTGCTGGCGGAGGTTGTTGGTCAGATCGTCAACATTCAGACGAAGCTTTTTCATGGCCTTTATATCGATTTTTCCATGGTCGATTATGACGGTCGGCTTGCCCTCTATAATGCGGCGCAAAAACGGCATTCCTCTTGTAAGATAGGATAAGACGATCTCAAGGATTATAAGGGTGAAAACCGAGATTATCCCGTTTGCCACGGGACGGCTTAAATCCTGTATCGGAAAGGCGGCGCATTCGGAGATCATTATGGTTATTACAAGCTCGCCGGGCTGTAATTCTCCTATTTGTCTTTTTCCCATTATACGAATCCCCACTACAACAAGGATGTATACAATAACGGTTCTTAAAAGGGTGGCGGTCATATTTTAAATCTCCTTGTCATATGACAAATTGTCCGTAACCTTATTATCGGCCAACGTCATAAAAATACGGCTTTATTTTTCCCCGAAAAGGGGAATATTATTAACGTTTATTTTCGCCTTTGCGGAATTTTAAAGCGTTGTCATATAACCCGAGCGGAATAAATTGACGTCCGGCGGAAAAAATAAAAGGAAGAATTATTTTTTCGCTTATCGGCTGCAATTTTTGCGGCGATCGGGCGGATTCGGACGCGCGCATTATGCTTTAAGCGGATCGATCGGCGTCCGGGAATTTTTAACCGGGAAAGAATTAAAGGACGATCGTTTAAACCGGAGCATTGCACCTGTCGGGCGCAAAATATAACCGGTAAAAGTAAGGAAAAGGACGATACAAATAAAATGTTAGGTAAATATATATATTCGAGAATTGTCGCGGCGGTGAGCAAGACGGGGAAGAATAATCCCGGAAAGGAAAAGCAGGATACTCAGCCGGCCGGGCAGGAAACGGGGAGGGAAATTTACGGCGGTAATGACGGTGAAAACTCCGGATTCGCCCTGGGTTTAGGCCATGATCCCGATCCCGGTCGCGGTTCCGATACCGGCTGTGATGCCGGTTCAGGGTGTGATGCCGGTTCAGGTTCAGGCCATGATTTCGGTTCGGGTGCCGGTTCAGGTTCAGACTCTGGTTCCGGCCACGGTTCAGGTTCCGGCTCCGGGTCGGATTGTGGCGCCGGCTCCGGCGCCGGATTCGGTTCCGATTTTGCCGTTGAGGGCAAAAATCCCGTAAAAAAAGAGGTTTGCCGTAATACCGACGAGCTTAAAAAAATGTTTTCGGAAAGCGAGGATCTGGTGATCCGCGAATTTACGGCCGCCGGATATAAATTCGCCGTTGTCAGCCTTGAAAACATGATAAACAAGGAGCAGCTCGGCAAGGAGATCTTGGAGCGGCTTTGCTCGGCAAAAAGCCTTCCCAAAGATCCGGGCGAGCGTTTTTTTGTCATGGCGGAGAGTTTAAGCACCGCCAGCGGACAAAACGAGGTCTCCTCGCTTTTAGAGGTGGCAGGACTTATCTGCTCGGGCTGCGCCGTGGTTTTTTCCGACGGATCGGACAAGGCTCTGTCATTTTCGGTGCAGGGCTTTGAGACCCGTTCGGTGGAGGATCCCGAAAACGACGTTACCGAGCGCGGGCCGAGAGAAAGCTTTGTCGAATCCTTGAAAACCAACATGACCCTAATACGCCGCCGGCTTAAAACGCCCGATCTTGTGTTTGAAGCCCTGAAAATAGGTCGGCTTTCAAATACCGATATTTTGCTTTGTTATATAAAATCGGCCGTATCGCCCGGCATTCTTAAAAAGGTAAGACACAGACTAAGCGGTATAAAAATCGAAAACGTACTCGAATCCGGATATCTGGTTCCCTTTTTGGAGGATAAGCCTCTTTCGCTTTTTTCGTGTATCGGCACTACCGAGCGGCCCGACGCCGTCTGTGCCAAAATATGCGAGGGAAGAATTGCGGTGCTGGTTGACGGAACACCCTTTTGTCTTATTGTTCCGTATCTTTTCAGCGAGAATTTCCAAAATCCCGACGATTATGACTTTAAGCCCTACTTTGCGACCTTTATTAGGGTATTAAAATTCGCAAGCTTTTTTATTTCGATACTTTTGCCCGGGGTATATGTAGCACTCGGCACGTACAACCCCGAAATATTCCCGACCTCAATTCTTTACAAGATGCTCGATTCCCAGAATATAACCCCGTTTCCCCTTATGTCGGAGTCGCTCATCATCCTGTTTATTTACGAGATAATGCGTGAGGCAGGACTGAGGCTTCCGAAATCCCTCGGCCATGCCGTCAGCATTGTCGGCGCGCTTGTCATAGGTGAATCGGCCGTTACAGCCGGGCTGATAGGTGCACCGATGATAATGGTGGTGGCCGTAACGTCTCTTTCGGCCTTTGTTGTACCGTCGCTTTATTATCCGGGCGTTATTTTAAGATTTGCCTTTATTTTTGCGGGCGGCTTTACCGGGATTTACGGAATAATGCTGCTGCTCTCGGTTACCCTTGTCGGAATAATGTCGCTTAATCCTTACGGGGTGCCCTTTTCGTCGCCGGTGTCGCCCTTTGATTTTTCCTCAACGCGCGATACCATGGCGAGAGCCGGTTGGCGTACGCTTGCCAAAAACACCATTAAAATACAGCGCCTGCACGGAGCCGAAAAAATAGCCGACAGACAGGGCGAGGAGGACAATCAATGAAAAGACAAATAGGCGCCGGACAGCTTATCGCCGTGCTGCTTTGCTCGAGAATAATCGTAACACTGAATTTTTCCCTCGGCGGAGATACCGAAGTTTTAAGCCTTGCAACCTGTCTGGGCGCTTTGCTGGCTGTGCCGATAACCGTTATAATCTCGCTGCCCGGAATTGTCTTTTCGCTTAAAGAAAAATCGTCGCCGGTAGACTGTGCTTATAAAATCTGCCGTCCGCTCGGGGATGTATCGGCCGTTGTTTACACCTTGTTTTTTATGTATATCGCCGCAATAACACTGATGAGATTTGATGCTTTTTCTCTTTCGTCCATGCAGACGGTCGAGCTTCCGGTCGCCTTTTCGGTGCTTATGCTGCTGCCGATATTGTATATGGCGATAAAGGGGATAGAGCCGATTGCCCGTTTTGCCGGAGTTCTTGTTTTTGTAGCATTTTTTGCAATCGTCGTTATATTTTTGTTTTTGATACCGAGAATGTCGCTGTACAATCTTGTTACCCCGTTTTATTCCGGCGTTTCGGAGGTCTTTAAAAACACCGCGCTTATAATTTCGAATTCGGTGGAGCCGCTTATGTTTATGTTTCTGCTGAAAACGGCAAAGGGGGTAAAATACCGGCATTTTCTTATTTTCTCCGCCTTTGCCGTGCTTGCCATTGAAATTATACTGATAAGCATTGTCGCGGTACTCGGCGACTTTAACGCCATCCAGGTTTTTCCCTATTATACCGTTTCAAGCAGTATCGGCGGTGCGGTGATAGAGCGGCTCGATGCACTGCAAACCGGGGTCTGGACGATTCTCGCCCTTATAAAATCGGCCGTATGCATATACCTTGCAGGGGTGTGTCTCGAAAAAATCGTGCCGAAAAAATTCAGAACTCTTATGTATATCGCACTGGTCGTTTTACTCGGGGTAATAATAGCGGTTTTTTCAGGTGATTTTGAGACCCTTCGTGTAAATCTCGGAATTTACTCTTCGACCGCCGTAATATTGGGGGCGACCCTTGTTGTGCCGGGAATACTGTATGCCGTGTACGGAATTCAAAAAGCCGTAAAATCAAGGTCGGGTGATTTACAATGAGAAAAAACAAAGAAATATGCCTTAAAGGCCGCTTTAAAACAATTTTCTGCAGCATAAAAACGAGCCGTGCGGGACAAGGCGAAAAGCCGGGGACCGACGGAAAAATCGGCTTTCCGCCAAAAAACAGACAGGCAGGCAAACCGAGTGTGCTTATATCGGCAAACGGGAAAACGCAGACAGGGGGAAAATGCAGATTTTCCGACTTAGTAAAAGGCAGATTCACCTTGACGGTTTTTACGGCTTTGATGCTTTTGTCGGTAATCATGGTTTTTTCGGGCTGCTCGCCGGTAAAAAGCCTTAAAAACAGGGTAGTTGTACAGGGAATAGCCGTTGATACAGATGAGCTCGGCGGCTACGACATAACCATACAGGTTTACCGTCCCGGCAATGCCGAATCCTCCGACCGGGACTCCACCTTGCACTGGACCCACGCCGACACGATATCCTCCGCTCTCGAAAGCATAGAAAAAACCACCGGGTCAAAACCGCTTTACGCCGAGGTAAAGATAATACTCCTCGGCGAGGATGTTATAAACGAGGGACTGTATAAGATTTTAAGCTTCTTTTTACGGGACAGCCGCATAAGTGAGGACGTTACGGTGCTTGCGGTAAGGGGAGGTACGGCCGGAGAGATGCTGAAGGTGAAGGCCGGCGAGACGGCGACCTCCCAGAATATATACGATATAGTAAAAATGAGCAGCCGGAACAAAAGCTCAACCCCCGGCGAGCTTATAGACATAGGCAACCGTCTTTACGGCGAGGGGGATGCATATATGCAGCTTATTGAAAAAAGGCAGGATGCGAACGGCGAGTCGCTATATGCCGTGGGGGTGCTCTTGTTTTCAAAGGGGTACCCCACCGGTTTGCTCGAAAATGACGAATCGAAGGCCTTTATGTGGATGAACGGGTTTTATATACACGATACGGTCGATATCGAGTATTCTGATGCTACCTTTACCTTCAGAATAGAAAACGTCTCGAAATCTTTGAGCACCGAGCTCGACGGCAATAATCAACCGGCGTTCCATTTTTCCTTTTCGGCCGAATGCGAGCTGCTTGAAATATCGTCGGCCGAAAACAGGCTGTATTCGGGGGATGATACCGAAAAGCTTGAGAATATGCTTTGCAGATATATTGAAGAATCTGCCGAGTCGGCCGTGAACAGTGCCGTAATAAACGCATCAAGCGATGTCTTTAATCTATTGAAGGCCCTTAAATTCAGCGAGCCGGATTTTTATAGGGAGCTTGACGACCCGTCAAAAATTCTTGCATGCAGCAATTACACCTTTTCGGCCTCGGCCAGAATAAAGAGGATAGGCATAAAGAACAACCCGACATAAAAACGCGAAACCGGGTGAAATTTCAAATCGGGCAAAAAGGATCAAAAACAGCTTGCGGCGCAATGAAATGCAACAATCGGTACGATGATCGGCCGGTAAAGCGTATTTTGTTACTTGTCGGCCTTTGCACTTTTATGCTATAATATCAAAAAATGAGAGGGTGGTAACCAAGTGGATAACAAAAAAGCAAAGGAAGATCTTGCAAAGCTTAACATGAAACGAAAAAGATTCGGCAAGGAGTTTTCCCAGTTCGCCCTTAAGGGCAACGCCATGAGCCTGGCCGTCGGCGTGATTATCGGCGCCGCCTTTCAGGGGCTTGTGAATTCGGTCGTAAACGATCTTATAAATCCTATAATAGGGCTTTTGTTTAAGGTCGATTTTTCCGACCTTTACATACCGCTTTTTGACACCTCGACAAACGAAACCTATCTTTTCCTCGGGGACAAAAGCCTTAAAACCCTTCGCGACGCCGGGCTGCCGGTTTTCGCCTACGGCAATTTTATTTCCACCGTTATAAACTTCTTTTTGCTGGCGCTTGTGGTGTTTTTCCTTGTAAAAATTGTCAACAAGGTGACCGATATGGCAAAGCGCAACGAGCCCGAAGCCGCACCGACCACCAAAAAATGCCCGTTTTGCGACAGCGACGTTCCGATAAAGGCTGTTCGCTGCCCGCACTGCACAAGTGAGCTGCCAAAAGAGGATGAAAAAGCCGACGAGGCCGAGGACTCATCGGCCGAATAGCCGGCTTCCGAATACGGGACAAGAATCGTATTGCTCCCGTTTTCTTTGTTTTTATTTTTGTTTCAGGCAACCCGTTTGCGGCCTGCCGCTTTGCCGGTTGGCCCGGGACGAAAGCAATCGTCGTAATAAAAAAAGGAGTTTTATCTGACGGTAAACGTGAGAATTCCTTTTTCCCTTCTCTTTAAATGATTGCAAAAAAGGTCCCCGTCCGGGAGAATCCGGATGGGGACCTTTTGCTGGTTATACGGAATTATGCCTACTTGTAATTTACGGTTATATTTACCGGCACATAGGTGCCGAGATACCAGATATGCAGCGTGTCGCTGTTTTCGTCCACCGCGACATTTGCCGTTATCTGAGCATTCGTATCGGTGCGTATAATTTGTGCCGAATCAAGCTTTTTGCCGTTTAAGGCGATCCGGATGCTGACCCGCGTGTTGTTCGGTACTTCGTTTGTGAATTTTGTCGATCCGCCCTCTTCTTCAAGATCGGAGCAGAGTCCTCCGACATGTGTGAGCTTCGGGGTCTGTCCGGAAAAGTATTTCGAAACGTCCTTGTACATTGCCGAAACGTTTTCGCCTATTACGGGGTCGGTGTAGACGGTAAGATCCTTATCGAAAATATCAATGTATTTTCCCTTTAATACGGTCTCGCCCTCGAGTCCCTGGGCTATTACGTAGTCGCCCCGGCGAACAACCATGCTGTTTGTTTCGAGGTACTGTATGTCGGCCAGCGAAAGAGCATACTCGGTAAGCTCCCTCATAAGCCCCGCTCCCCCTGCAACATCGGAATAAAAGGAGGACGAAAGACCTATAACGGTCACGTTGCCTTTTCCTGATTTTGAGGTTATACCGACCGACTCTCCGCCGCACGAAAGAATTGAGTTTGCGCCCTCGAATTTTACACTGAAGCCGGCGAGCTTTTCGGTCATATTAAGCCCGTTTGCGCTTTGGACATAGCCTGAAGGCCCGCCCCACGTCAGTGCGCCGTCCGATTTTACGCTTTGCGATATTTTAACGTCGCCGATGGAGAGCTTTTCCATCAGATCCTTAAGCGGAGTCGTATTTTTGTCGCCCCACCAGGTACCGTTTATTCCTTCAAAGCCGTCTCGCCCGCCCAGATACAAAAGCTGTCCGCCGTTTTTGACCCATTCGGCAATGGCTGTATTTACCTGTTCGGTCTGAGGCTTCATGCAGTCATAGCTTAAAATAAGCAGCTTTACATCCTTTAAATCCTCAGCCGAGCGCACCTGCTCAAGGGACACCCCCTTTACCGGAATACCCTTTCTTATAAGGGGAACGGTAAGCGATTCCATTCCGGTGGCCGCCGTGCTGTGGGGCATTGCCGAGGAGCCGAACTGCCAAGAGGCCGTATCGGAATAGGCGGCGTATATACCCTGCGTTCCGGCGTAAAGCTCGGACGCCTTACCGGCGAGCTCATTTTGCGCCGTTATGACATTTAGCTGCATCATGCGGTATTCCTTCGGAGCGCCGGAGTATGCGCGGCTCGGCCATATAAATTCATAACGGTTAATATCGGTGAACATCATCTGTGCCGTTACGGTTCTTTCGTACCACTTTTTGTGGTCGTCCCAGCCGTCGGCACCGTCGGCCGCCGCATCGGAAAGGGCAAACAGCCATTTGTCGCCGCTTACAAGATCGCCGTATCCGGTGAATTCGGCGTATGCTTCGGTAAAGCCGTCGGTGTAGGATGCGCCGTCGTACTTCATTTTGCGTTTTATCGTGTCGGACCAGGTCTGTCCTATAATTCCGTCTATGCAATCGAGATTTGCAAGGGTCCCTATGCTCGATACGATCCCCCAGGCGGTGTAGTTGAGGGTGCCGTGCGACGCGAGCACTATCTTTACCTCGGGCTTTTCGGCGTGTATACGGTCCGCAAGGGTCTTTATCGCCTTTTCGAAAAGATACACCTTAAGACGGGAGCTTTTGTATTTTGCCTCGGGCGAGGATTCCTGATCCTCCCAATCGGTACCGTAGTACTTTTTCCACTCCTCTTTAAAGCCCTCGGAATATCCGGAGGCCTGCCACATTTCCGGCTCTTCAAAGGCTATGTAGCTTACATTGTACTTTAAGATTTCTTCAATAATGCTCCATTTGTATTCGATGAAATTATCGGTCGGAACCATATAATCCCCGTCGGCGCCGTGGATTATGCGCGAGCCGTCTTTTCTGGTCTGTGAGTCCTTTCTCCCTTGTGCCCGGTCGGGATAGGCCTTATAGTATTCCTCCCCGAAGGAGCGGTTAATGGCTATCATGCAGTCGATGGTCTTGCCCTTTGGAGCGGCTTTTGCCCAGGAGCCGAGCGAGGAGCTTACCTGCCATGCTCCGCGGACATATGCCATAACCGAATCGGACGGAATGTTCAGGTTTGAGTTATACTGAGCCTCCTCCTGGGTTATTACTACCGGTCCTTCAAGCTCCAATTCGCCGTTTGATTGCTTAAGAGCGAGCATACCGGTATACGGAGATGTTTCTATCCCGTACGACTGAGCCGGTACGGCGGTTATTTTTCCGACCGAGCACTGAAGAATAAGCAGTGCGTCCGAGGCGGTGACTACCCCCTTCGCATCGGCATTGGCGAGCAGTCTGCCCCTTGCCGAAAGCGAGGTTTTGCCTACGGCAAACTGAAGGGCTATCAATGCGTCGGTAGCCGTTATGCTGCCCGATTCGTCGACGTCGCCGAAGTAAATCACCGGCGAATCATCCTCGTCGGCGGCCGCCGGTGATACGGCGGCTGTGCACATGAGCAGCACGAGTGACAATAGAATTGACAGTACTTTTTTCATTTTTCTCTCCCTTTATACGCTTATTGAGGTTGTTGCTATTGAGATTGTTGCAGGATGTCGGAGAAAGCGGTTTCGCTTCCCGTCTGTTTTTGACGAAACAATAAATAATGTCCAATGGTCCGCAATAGTCCGCCGGAACGTGTACGGCGGATTTTTGTTCATCAAAAACAATAAGCAACAAACCCGTGTTGTAACAATAGCGACAACACCGGGCGTTCACCGGACGGAAAACCGTCAAAACCGATTTTTCCGCTTTGCGGTGAAACACCCAATTAATTTTATCACATAAAACGCACATAAACAACACTTGCATTGGCGTTTTTTTGTGCTTTTTGATCCGATCCTTTAAGAATTAACGCAAAATTACACGGGATAAAGCCGGGCAGGGTCAGACTGTATCGCACAAGACGGCCAAAACACGACAAAATAATGTCGGGTAAAACGAGACAGCGCACAACGAGACGGAAGGGTGCATCGAGATGAGAAGAGGTGAGGCGGGGTGGGGTGAGATGAGAAGGGGCGATATGAGGTGAGGCAAGACAATGGTTCTGCAAGGCAAGGTAAGGCAACGTGAGGTGAAGGCGAGGTAATTCGATGCAAAGTGCAACAAAGGGGAAAAGAAGTGTAGAAAACACGGCGGTGTAAGGCGAAACACGGTAAAAAAGTGGGGGGAATACAGCAGGAAGGGTGATTTACGGTGTAGCGAGGTGTTGCAAAATGCGAAAAAGTGCAGCGATGTACGGCGAAGTTCAGTAAAGTGCAATAAAGCGGCAGAAAAATGCGGAGAATTCGGCGGTATGGGGGATGCGGTGATGTGAGATGGTTTAAGTTAGGAGGTTGAGGCGGTTCGAGGGGAGGAGAAAATGTCTGACATGTTAGGCGATTAACTAAGCGTTCGGTAAAATTAAAATAATTTCGTTTTAATAGTCTTAATATTCTTAATATCCTTGAGCGTCCTTAATATCCGGAGGATACTTCGCATCCGGGGTAGTACCATTTGAGTATTTCGTCGTATTTTGAACCCTGATTTGCCGCCGCTATGGCGCCGTTTTGGCTCATTCCGACGCCGTGGCCGTATCCGCGGACCGTAAAGACAAAGCTGTCGGAATCGCCGTTAAAGCTTACGTCAAATGCACACGATCTAAGCGAGAATATTTTTCTTATATCGCTGCCCGAAAACTCTTTATTGCCGACGGTAAGCGTCAATACCGAGCCGGATTTTCCGTAAACCGGGGAGGAGATGTATGCGGCTTTGTCCTCGCTCATACTTTCGGCACCGGCGCTTATCATTTTTTGCTCGAAATCGGCCGCCGGAATCTCTTCGCGCGACAAATAACCGTCGGCCAGCAGATCGCCCACGCTTTCTACCTCGACGAGATACGGCACCGCATTGCCCCAGACCTCCTCGCTTGAAAGGGTTTTGCCGGGGGAAATGCTGTGATAAACCGTGTTTGCAACCTCTCCGTTGTAGGTTACGGCCTTTCCTTCGACCGACTTTATAAGCGAATCGAGCCGCTTTTCGTATTCGGCCGCCTTGTCGCCCCAGCGCTGTCTCGCCGTATCTCTTGTAATAAAGCACTGATCGACCGATGGGTCGTCGCTTATATCGGGATTTTCTTCGCCGAAGGAGCCGTTTTGCCGGTTTTTGATCTTGCGGTTAAGGGCGAAGGTGTACGACGCCACGGCCTGTGCTTTAAGCGCTTCGTCGGGAGCGTTTATATCCATTTCCGACGCCACAACGCCGAAAACATAGTCGCTGTCGCTGAAGAATTTGACCGTGCCGGTTTCGTGCTCGCGAAGGTAGAATCCGCCCTTTAATGCTTTTTTCGGCAGACTTTCCGGAGAGCGGTTTTCGTCCGATGGCTTACCCGGCTTTGCTATAAGTGCCGTAAACGGTACGGCGGCAAGCAGTATGTAGATTACGGCGGCGAAAAAAAGTGCGTTTTTTGTATTTTTGGAAATTCTCGGCATTGAAAAATTCTCCCTTTTTAAAATTCTCCGGTGCGGATTGTATTTCTAAACTTTGCGAAAAACTCCCGGTAAAGATTTGTCGCCGGTTAAAGGGGCGAAAATAAAGCGGCTGTCGGTTTGTCAATGATGTGTTACAAAATCAGAAGAGTTCGCCGTTAAGCTTAAAGGCATTAATATAATCAGCAG
>CAKSCM010000021.1 GCA_934444365.1 uncultured Eubacteriales bacterium
GGCTGATGTCCCCGGCATTAAAGGCGGACTCGTCCGCGGCATAACCGGACAGCAGTCATTTTTCAGATTCCGTCCGCCGCTAAGATGAAGGCATAACGGACGATAAACTGCAACATTGCAGAAGGTTACCCCGGCATCAAAAAACTAGTTTTCGGGCTCGATAAGGCCGTAATCGCCGTTTGCGCGGCAATATACGACATTTATTTTGTCCGTTTCGTTGTTGCGGAACATATAAAAGCTGTGTGACAGCATATTCATGTTGAGTATTGCCTCATCGACATCCATCGGCTTTACGTCGAACTTTTTCTTTCTGACTATGCGATATTCGGTCTCCTCGTTAACCGGGGAATCCGGCATGGGCAATGTGTCGACCGGCGCCGTACGCATGCGCTTTTCGACCTTGGTCTTATTCTTTCTTATTTTGCGGATAAGGGAATCTATAACGCAGTCGAGAGCAAGCTCCATGGTAGGAGCCGTTTGCTCGTCGCGGAAAATATCCGAGCCGTTTTTTATGGTTACTTCAACCGTCTGACGGGCCTTTTCCACCGTTACGGTTATAAAGGCCTGTGCCTCATCGCCGAAAAACTTCTCGATTTTTCCAAGCTTTTTTTCGGCTCGCTCCTTAAACGAATCCTTGACCGTTACCTTACGTCCGGTTATTGTTATCTTCATAAAATTCAACTCCTCGGTCAAAATTATTGCAAAAGAGAAGGCATGTCTTTTGCAGTCAAAGAAGCGGCCTGCCGCTTCTTCTGCTTGTATTATACCATGACAATTAACAATAATAAAGACTTATTTATTGTTTTTTTATGAATTTTTTATTACTTTTTGCAAAAAATATACCGTTTTTGGATTTTTTATCGATGGAATCATTTAAAAACGGCCGGATGTTTTACTCTTATTGAATTGCCGTATATTTTTACACGGAATTGAAGTCTTTTATACCCGACAACTACATAAAAAATCCTGCCATACGCCGAAAACCGACGTTTAAAGCGAATAAGATTTTCTTTGCCCCCTACTTTATCAAAGCCGGATACAAAAGCCGTCGGCTAAAACAGCGATGGACAAAAAAACCGTTATCAGACCGATAACAGGCAATATATGCCGATCATGCAGGCCGACAAATCGCCGGAATAAACCGACAATACGGTTAATTACGGGGAGGCATCAGCAAAGCTGATCAAAGGAATCGCTTTTTTGAAGGGTCGGTTACCTGCAGGTTTTGTTTTTCGCGATTTCTTTGGGCTTTGCCCTTTTAAGGCAAAGCCGCCTCCCCGGTTTCCCCGTGTTTTTTATAACCGGCCGGCGGTCGCCTTCCGCACGGTTTTGCGCGCACTTTTTTCCGTATCGCATCGCTTTCATCGGCCACAGGCGGCATATTTCAAGCGGCAAAACGATAAAAACGGAAAATTCAACGTTTTTAAGACGTGCGGGGTTCGATGCTTAAGTCATAACCTGCTTAAACGAAGCCGCGGACTTGAAATCGGTTAAAATTCAAGTCCGCGGTCGTATATAACGGAATGGTTTATTTTCTTTTTTATTACCGTCGATTGATAAGGGCAGACACGGTTTTGACGGGCCAAAATGCGCCCATACCGCGTCAATCCCCTTGACAATACGGCAAGCCCGCCAAGGCAAGAAGGGCGAAAAACACCGGGAAGACATGCTGTCAGGCATGTTTGCCCTTGTTAACCGATGGTACCGGTACAAAAAACGGTTTTGTCGGTTAGGATGTATAGGTCGTATAAAATCAGGCGTTTTTCCGCAACGGGTGCATTAGCCGTAAAAATGCACCGTTACCGCACGGCTGCAAACCTCCGCAACGCCCGTAAAGCGGAAAACGCTCGGTACCGTACCGTTGCGGCTTTTGCCTTATACCGGCGCAAGAGCGCGGTTGAAGGGTTTTCCGCCGATTATAACGCGTTTTACGCCGTTGTCGGAATCGAGGGCTATTATATCGCCCTTTTTGCCGACCTCTATCGAGCCTATTTTTTGGTCGGCTCCTATAAGTCGTGCCGGATTTATGGTCGCGGCTCTAAGAGCATCGGCAAAGGGAATTCCCATTTTGGTTATTCTGAACAGGCAGTCGGCAACCGTTACGGTCGAGCCGGCAAGGGCGCCGGATTCGCACCTTGCAACCCCTTCTATGACCTTTATGTCAACGTTGCCTATCTTATAATTTCCGTCGGGCATTCCCACGGCCGGAGACCCGTCGGATATAAGCACAAGGCGGTCTTTTCCTATAATTTTTACCGCCGTACGGACAACGGCCGGATGAACGTGATGTCCGTCGGCTATTATCTCGCAAAAGGGCGAAAGGGGCGTGTCAAAGGCCGCACCGACCACGCCGGGCGAGCGATGCAAAAACGGGCTCATGGCGTTAAAAAGATGGGTCGTATCGGTCATTCCGTGACGGTAAGCCTCCATAGCGGTGTCGTAATCGGCATTGCTGTGACCGAGCGAAATTATAAATCCTCGCTTTACAGCCTCTTCGGTAAAGGCAAAATCGTTATCAAGCTCAGGTGCAACGTCTATAATTCTGAGCTTGCCGCCGGCTGCCTCGTTAAGCTTTAAAACTTCGTCGATATCCGGCTTTCTCAGATATAAAACATTGTGGGTTCCGGGCTTTTCGGGCGACAAAAACGAGCCCTCGGCGCGAAAGCCCAGTATTCTGGCGCCGGTAAGGGGCATCGACGAGGCCTTGTCAAGAGCGCGAGCCATATTCTGCTGATTTTCTGCGGTGTCGCTTATGGCGGTGGGAATAAATGATGTAATGCCGCGCGAGGCCAAAAAACGGGACATATGGGTAAGCGACGATACCGACGCGTCGCCGGTGTCGGCCCCGTGACATCCGTGAATATGTACGTCGATAAGTCCCGGAATAACGGTGCAGCCGGTCGCGTCGAAAATATTTTTGTCACCGGTAAGATTTTTGCCGATTTCTGTTATGGTATCGCCCTCAATGCGGATATCGGCGAAAGAAATATTAAAATCGCCGTCATAATACCGAGCGTTTTTTATAAGCATATTATCCCTCCGATAACGCTTGAAAAATTATGCGATTAATACTATTATTGTTATATGACAAGCGGCCCGAATATTGACCGCGTTCCGCTTTTTAAGTATAACACAAAGCCGCATGATTTTTCAACAAAACGGCAAAATTTGAGGAGAAAAAAATAAAATGCAGCGACTTGACAAAACATTATCCCACGAGCTCGGAATAACCCGGAGCGAAGCGGCTTCGGCATTAAGGCGGGGAGAGGTTTCGGTAAACGGAACCGTCGTTAAAAGGGGCGACGTAAAAATCGATCCGGAATGCGACGAAATTCTGTTTTGCAAACGCAAGATATTGTGCTCGGAATTTATCTACATAATGATGAACAAGCCGGCCGGAGTGCTGTCGGTATCCCGGGATAATTCCCGACCCACGGCAATTGATCTGATTGACAAAAAATACCGAAAACGCCGGCTTTTCCCGGCCGGCCGGCTCGATAAGGATTCCACCGGCTTTTTGCTTATAACCGACGACGGAGACCTTGCCCACCGTATGCTTTCTCCTAAATTGCATGTTGAAAAAACCTATATCGTTACCACCGACGCCTTGCCCGAGAATGCCGAAGCCGCCTTTAAAAACGGAATAATCCTTGCAAGCGGCGAGCTTTGCATGAGCGCCGATTACAGCCAGATAACCACTTCTCCTCCCACGGCGAAGATTATTTTAAAACAGGGAAAATACCATCAGATAAAACGTATGCTCGGCACCCTTAATGTCGGCGTTTGCTCCCTGCACAGGATAAGCATCGGCAAAGTTTCTTTAGACGAAAAATTAAAGCCGGGCGAATACAGACTGATGTCGCCCGACGAGGTTTTAAAGCTCACAATCTGATTTGCAGTATTTTAAATTTTATCTTTTTATTTTCGAAATTTACCGTACGGTGCACTGTTTTTCCGTAATAAAATCGGATTTTTGCCCGTTTAAATATTATAGTATATATATAATGTAAGAAAAAAGCAGTTTCCACTTGAAAATACTGCAATTTTATGTTAAAATTAAAATGTAGTGGAGTGTACTATTTTCAGCGGAAGGATTTATTTATGGATTCGATAAACGAAGTATGGGAGAGCGTGTGTGATATATGCCGCGAAGCCATTCACGAAGTGGCTTTTAACAGCTGGATAAAAACCCTTACACCTGTCAGCTTTTCCGAAAAAGAGATAGTTTTAAAGGCCCGTTCGCGCTTTCAAAAGAATATTGTTGATGAGAATTATCATGAGCTTTTACAAAATGCTTTTTTAGAAATATTCGGATTTGACGTGACCGTTACGGTAACGGCCGATGATTTAACATATAAAAATAACGAGGAAAAAATCAAGGAGATAGAAAATACCATTCCGGCGACCTATACCTTTGATAATTTTATTGTCGGTCCGTCAAACCGTTTTGCCCATGCCGGCGCAATTGCCGTAGCAAAGCACCCGGGCAGCTCTTACAACCCGTTTTTTATTTACGGCCATTCGGGACTCGGTAAGACCCATCTTTTAAATGCGATTTATAACGAGATAAAAAACACCCATCCCGGGATGAACATGATATACACAAACGGCGAGGCCTTTACCAATGAATTCATCGCCGCTCTTTCGGATCAGACCATGGCCCAGTTCAGGGAAAAATACCGCGGCGCCGACGTTTTGTTTATAGATGATATTCATTCCATCGCCGGTAAGGATTCGACCCAGGAGGAATTTTTTAATACCTTCAACACCCTTCATCAGGAAAATAAACAGATAGTTGTAACCTCGGACCGACCGCCCAAGGAAATTCAGCCGCTGAGCGAGAGGGTCCGTTCCCGTTTTGAAATGGGACTTTTGGCCGACATTCAGCAGCCGGATTTTGAAACCAGAATAGCCATTGTAAAACGCAAGGCCGAGCTTATTAATTTTGAAATTCCGGAGGAAATAGTAATTTACATTGCCGATCAGCTTAAAAATAACGTCCGGCAATTAGGCGGTGCGGTAAATAAGCTGCTCGCATTTTCTCAGCTTACCGGCGCTCCTCCCACCCTTGCGGTGGCCGTCACGGCGATAAGCGATATACGCAACAACGATCTTCCCGAACCGATAACGGTCGAAAAGGTTATAAGCGAGGTCGCCCGTTATTATAACATCGACCCCGAGAAGCTGACATCATCAAAGCAGACCAAGGATATTTCCATGGCCCGACATGTTGCGATTTATATTGCGAGGGAAACCACCCAGCTTTCACTTCAGAATATAGGTAAGGAATTCGGCGACCGCGATCATTCGACGGTTCATTATTCCATCAACCGTATCGAAAGGGAAATAAAGCGAAATTCGACCCTTAAATCGACTGTTGATGAAATTATCAAAAATTTAAACACCAAGAGATAAAACCGCTTTAAAAAGGCCGTAAGTATAAGAAAAACGGCAATCTCTGATAATTTTGATATTTTGTTGATGAATGTTGAAGATATTTTTTAAGACCGGTTGCAGCAATTTACGTAATACCTTAAATTTTCCACGGTTTTTTAAACATTCAACATATAACCTTCAACATACGTCAACAACCGATAATATACGGTGTTTAACATTTAAAAATATTCCTGATTTTTTCAACACCGGCATTTTTATTCAAAGCCTGTATTAATCATCGTTTTTATAAGATTTTAACATTTCAACACACACTATTACTACTACTTAAATTAAATATATTATTATGAGGTGAAAAAATGAAAATCGTATGTAATTCGCTCGACCTGAATAATGCCGTTTCGAAGGTTCAGGGCGTTGTCGAAAGTACGACCGCCATTCCGGCGCTCCAGGGAATATTATTTACCGCTCAGGGCACACAGCTTTCTCTAACGGGATACAATCTTGAAACCGGAATAACCACTAACGTAAAATCACATATAGAGCAGGAAGGCTCGGTGATCCTCGACGCAAGGCGGATAAACGATATTTTAAGGAGTCTGCCGGCGAGCACCGTTTCAATAAGCACCGATGAGAAAAATCTTTGCACGGTAAAAAGCGGAGACGCGGTTTTCAGTATTATAGGAATGCCGGCCGGCGAATATCCCGACCTGCCCGGAATTACCGACGGATACACCTTTTCATTCTCCCGTGTGCTTTTAAAAAGCATGATAAAGCAGACGAGATATGCCGTTGCAAAAACCGATATAAAGCCGGTTCACAAGGGAATATTATTCGAAATATCGGGCGGAGAAATAACCCTTACGGCAGTTGACGGTTACAGAATAGCCGTAAGGATTGAGCGGGCCGACGCATCGGTAAGCGATCAGCATTTTATAGTTCCGGAAAAGGCGTTAAGCGAGCTTGTTAAGCTGTACGGCGACGATCCCGGTACGGTGCAGATATCGGTTTCGGATAAATATATTATATTTGAGGTCGACGGGTTTTTTGTAATTTCCCGTCTTTTGGAGGGAGAATTCATCGATTATAAATCGGTTGTACCGAAGGTTATTACCACAAAGCTGCACTGTGAGGTCAAAAAGCTTACCGAATGCATGGAGAGAATGTCGCTGCTTATAACCGACAGACTGAGAAGTCCGGTAAGAATGAATATAAACGACGGAGAAATAAGCTGTACCTGTGCGACCACACTCGGAAACGTCAGCGACCGACTTGAAACGCCGATAGAGGGCGAGCCTCTTGAAATAGGGGTCAGCAGTACATACATGTTAGAGGCATTAAGAGCAGCCGATTGCGAAGAGGTAAATATTGAGTTTTCGGGCGCTCTTTCTCCGATAATGATAACACCGACGACGGGAAGAGAATTTATATATCTTATACTTCCGGTAAGACTGCCTCCCCTTCCAAAGGATAAAGACGGAGAATAATTGTCGATATGATTAAAAAAATCAAGGTAAGGGCGAGTCTGGCCGCACAGGATGTGGTTATTTCCACCGAATTTATACGGCTGGACGCGCTGCTTAAATTCTGCGGCGCCGTAAAAAGCGGCGGCGAAGCGAAAACTCTTATACAGGATGGACAAATTTCGGTTGACGGAGAGGTCTGTCTTATGAGGGGGAAAAAGCTTCGCGACGGACAAAGGGTAAAGATAAACGATACCATTTACAGGGTGGTTTATAACGGGTGAAGATAAAAAAACTGTCTTTTTATTCCTACCGTAACCTTGTTGACGGTGAAATTGACTTTTGCGACGACGTAAATGTTTTTATAGGCGACAATGCCCAGGGTAAAACAAATTTACTTGAAGCGATGTGGCTTTGTACCGGTATGAGGTCATTCAGGGGCTCAAAGGACAGCGAAACGGTTGCTTTCGGCAAGGATAAAATGAAAATTTCGGTCGATTTTTACTCAAAGGGACGGGAGCAGTCGGTAGATTTTATAATAGATAGAATCGAAAAAACAAAAAAACTTTATTTAAACGGCATTTCGGCCGACGTATCCCGTATTGCCGAGGTGTATACGGCCGTGGTTTTTTCACCCCAGAATCTGTCGGTAATAACCGGCGGACCGATTGAGAGGCGAAGGTTTGTCGATACGGCCCTTTGTCAGCTAAAGCCGGGAAGCGTAAGGCTTATTACCGAGTATCAACGGGCGCTTTTTCAGCGCAACACCGTTTTAAAGGAAGCGGCCATTACCGAAAATTTAAACGAGATGCTCGATATTTTCGAAGAGGCGATCGCAAGGCTCGGCGCCGAGCTAATGTTTCAGCGATATAAGTATTTATCCCTTATAAAAGGCGCGGCGGAGGATTTTTTCTCGGGCCTTACAATGGGCAACGAGAAACTTGAACTCGAATATACCGGGGGAGAATGCAGTGATAAACAGGCGGTTTACGGCCGGCTTTTGTCAGATCTTAAGGAAAGCCGGAAAAACGATATCCGCATGGGATATACGTCGGTCGGACCGCATAGGGACGATATTTCGGTTATTATAAACGGTCTTGAGGCCAAGGTTTACGGCTCTCAGGGACAAAAGCGCTCCTGTGCGCTGGCACTGAAGCTTGCCGAGGCGAAGATTCTTGAGGATTTTTCGGGAGAAAAACCGGCGATACTGCTCGACGATGTGATGAGCGAGCTTGACCACAGCCGTCAGGAATATATTTTAAGCCGGCTTTATTCATGGCAGGTTTTTATTACCGGATGTGACCGAAGCATTGTGCAAAAGGGCGAAGACGGCGAAAAAAGTAAATTTTTCAGCATATCCGGAGGAAAAACCGAAAATGTTTCTTCTTTTGAGTAAAAGCTGTGCCGTGCAGTCGGAAAAAATCATCGGGATTTTTGATATAGATAAAACTACGGTCCGCGGAGATACAAGGCGGTTTTTGAATACGGCCGAGAAAAACTCGGAGGTAACGGCTGTAAACGAGTATGATATTCCCTTAACCTTCATTGTATGCTCCGGCGATAAAATACGGGGCAAAAAAGCAAAACAGCAATTAAAAAACGGCTTTTTTAAGAAAAGCTTTTTAAGCTATAATTTTTCGGATTCGGATATAAAAAACTCTGATGTTACCGCTGACGGCGAGCTTTTAAGTCTGGCCGAACAAAAGGGTATAGAAAAAAACGGCGAGAGATCCGAAGACTTAAAAAATAAAGAAATAATTATAAATAAAAAAATATGCCAGGAGGTTTATTTGTCGGGGGTATCTGCCGTTACCCTCGCAAAGCGGCTTATCGGGCGTTAATTCATAAGAAAAGCATTTTTTTGCTGAACCGGAAAACGGGACAAACCGTATTAAAAAGCAGGTTTTATCCCGACCAAAGCCAAAAAAATGCCAAGCTGAAAGGTCTTAGAAAGGAACGAAAATTTGATGGAAAATATGACCGAAAAGGACGAAATAATGACTCCGGGTAAGGTTACCGAGAATTACGATGCCGAACAGATACAGGTTCTTGAGGGACTCGAAGCGGTCAAAAAAAGACCGGGTATGTATATCGGATCAACCGGCGAGCGCGGACTGCACCATCTGGTTTACGAGATAGTGGACAACGCCATCGACGAGACCCTTGCCGGTTACTGCACCCATATTGAGGTTGATATACTGGAGGGCGACGTAATAAGGGTCGCCGACAACGGACGCGGAATACCGGTCGGTATTCACCCGAAGCTCGGAATTCCGGCTGTGACGGTAGTATTTACCACCCTTCATGCCGGCGGTAAATTCGGCGGCAGCGGTTATAAGGTCGCCGGAGGATTGCACGGCGTCGGCGCGTCGGTCGTTAATGCCCTTTCCAAGTGGCTTGAGGTCGAGGTATGCGACGGAACCCATCGCTACAAGCAGCGCTTTGAGCACGGCAACATCGCGACCCAGCTTGAAATAATCGGCGATACCAAGGATACCGGCTCAACCATTACCTTTAAGCCCGATCCCGAAATATTTACCGACACCACCGAATACGATTACGATACCTTGCTTATTCGTCTTCGCGAGCAGGCTTTTTTAAATGCCGGAGTTAAAATAACCCTTACCGATAAAAGGAGTGATGCAGGCGGCAGAAGCGATCTTCTGCATTTTGAGGGCGGAATATCAAGCTATGTTGATTTTCTTCTTTCAAAGAGCAAAAAAGAGGCGCTGATTCCGGCTGCCATACATATTTCGGCCGTTGACGGCGACAGTCAGGCCGAGGTCGCCCTTATTTACAACAGCGGATACGATACCAACATAAAGAGCTTTGCCAACAACATCCACACGGTGGACGGCGGTACCCATGAAAGCGCCTTTAAAACCTCGCTTACAAGGGTTTTAAATGCATATGCGAGGAAATTCAAGTTCCTAAAGGACAACGATTCGAATTTAAAGGGCGACGACGTTCAGGAAGGCCTTATAGCCATTGTAAACGTAAAGCTTGTAGACGCCCAGTTTGAAAGCCAGACCAAGGCCAAGCTCGGAAATACCCCGATAGGCACCCTTGTCAATCAGCTTATGACCGACAAGTTCATGACCTATTTAGAGGAAAATCCGGCCATTGCAAGGGCGATTCTCGATAAGGCGATGGCGGCCTCGAACGCACGTGAAGCAGCCCAAAAGGCAAGGGAATTACAGCGGTCGAAAACCGGCATGACCAAGATTAAAATGCCCGAAAAGCTGGCCGACTGTATTTCCAATAATCCCGAAGAGACCGAAATATTCATCGTCGAGGGAGATTCGGCAGGCGGCTCGGCCATAAAGGGCAGAGATTCGCGGACCCAGGCCATTCTTCCCCTTTGGGGTAAAATGCTCAACGTTGAGCGCGCGAGGGTCGATAAGGTCTACGGTAACGATAAGCTGACCCCCGTTGTGGTTGCGCTCGGTACCGGAATCGGCGAGAATTTCGATATTTCAAAGCTTCGTTATCATAAAATATTCATCATGGCCGATGCCGACGTCGACGGCGCCCATATATGCACCCTTATGCTGACCTTCTTTTTCCGTTATATGAGGGAGCTTATAACCGAGGGACATATTTACATTGCCCAGCCGCCGCTGTTTAAGGTTTCGAAGGGCAAAAAGGTCATGTATGCCTTTTCGGACGAGGAAAGGGATCTTTATATTGAAGAGCTCGGCGGAGCAGCCGATGTTCAGCGGTACAAGGGTCTTGGTGAGATGGACGGAGATCAGCTCTGGGAAACCACAATGGATCCGGACAATCGCTCCTGCAAGAGGGTAAACCTTCACGATGCCGAGGAGGCCGATGCCATTTTCTCGGTGCTCATGGGCGACGATGTCGAACCCCGTCGCGAGTTTATAGAGAAAAATGCAAAATATGTCGAAAACCTTGATATATAGCGAGATACAGCAATCACAATGACATTTTTCAACACATTGTCCGATTAAAACGCCGGAAATTAATATGATTTACGGTTGATTTTTAAATCCGATTAGGCGGTTTAAAACCGGATGTTTTCGGTGTAGGGCTTTGTGGGTGAAATTTTCCCGCGCTGGCTGAAAAAACGGATGTATAAGAGAATTTATATATTATATTCCGGGTTTTCGGCCGATGGAAAGGAATCAGTTTTTTTTAAAATGTGCCGGTTTTAAGCGCTGTGCCGAAAAGCGCAACGCAAGGTACATACGAATGGGAAGGAAGAAGCGCGGGAAAATTTTATTTTACAAAGGTCGATTTTTTGGCCTTTGCACGGTTTAAAGCAACCGTAAAATCGGGAGAGAAAATTTTAAGTTTTTAAATACCTGAACGAAGTACAAACGCGCCCGGTTTTTAAATTTTTTTAATTAAATAAAATATGACGGACAATATATCGGATCGGAAAACGATCGGTCATTAACATTAAGGGGAATGAAAAATGATAAAAACCGTTAAATGTCCCGATTGCGGCGGCGAGCAGGCCGTTTTTCGCAATGAAAACGGGAATATGAACTGTGCCTTTTGCGGAAAAGAGATAGAACTGCCCGAAGCAGTCGAAGGCGAAGTAGAAGGACTGCCCGAGGAGGACGAGACTTTATCCGTCCAGCCGGTAGGCGATCCGGTCGAATGTGAGTTTATACTCAATAAAGACGAGGTCGAAACGGCGCTTTTTGCCACCGGCAGAATTAAAAAGCGCACCACAGTGCTCATTATCGAAACGGTTGTGCTGGCGATATTTATTATTGTGACCGCAATTACGGTATTTGCAGGGTATAAGGGCATTTGGGGTATGAACCGACCCAACGGGACAACGTGGTTTACTCTGGCTCTTGCTGTTCTTCTTGTCCCGGCCGTATGGATAATGCCCGAAAGAAACAAGAGGAAGATGATCGAAGCGTCGGTAACCGGCACGAAGGTCGCTTTGAAGGTTTATGAAAATTTAATTGAGGTAAACGCCGAGGGCGCCGATTCGTGGCAGATGATCTACGATGAAAAATACCGTTTTATCGAAAAGGACGGGGTCATGATGCTCGTGCTTGTAAGTAACGGCCAGATTCTTGCCGTACCTAAACGGGCTTTTAAGGATGAGGACGCAAAAACGGCCGAAAAGCGCATGATGCAGTGCGCCGACGAGGTTGTTATAAACGGAGAGAGGGACGAAAACGGCATGACCCCGGCTACTCCGGCCGAATAACAGCCAACGGTCCGTTTAAGAAAAAAACAAGAATAAGAATAAATCCAAGCCGCCGGTGTTAAAAGGCGAGAGTTTAAGCGAAGGAATGAATCACAACATGAATGAATACGAAGAGCGAACAAGACTGACCGACGTTGACATAGTAAACGAGATGAAAAAATCCTACCTCGACTACTCCATGTCGGTTATAGTCGGCCGTGCGCTTCCGGACGTTAGGGACGGGTTAAAACCGGTTCACCGCCGCATACTTTATGCGATGTACAAAAGAGGACTTACCCCGAGCAAGCCTTATTTTAAGAGTGCCACTACGGTCGGCGACGTGCTCGGTAATTACCATCCCCACGGCGATGCATCGGTATACGACGCGATGGTGCGCATGGCGCAGGATTTTTCGCTGAGATATATGCTTATAGACGGCCACGGAAACTTCGGTTCGATCGACGGATATCCGGCTGCCGCTTACAGATACACCGAGGCGCGGCTTTCAAAAATTGCGCTTGAGATGCTTCGGGACATCGACAAGGACACCGTTCCCACCCAGCGCAACTTTGACGACCGGTTGGACGAGCCGGTAGTGCTGCCGAGCCGTATTCCGGCATTGCTCGTCAACGGTTCACAGGGTATAGCCGTCGGTATGGCGACCAATATTCCGCCCCACAACCTCGCCGAGGTTATTGACGGAATGTGCTGTCTTATAGACAATCCCGACGCGACGGTTGAGGATCTTTGCAAATACATAAAGGGACCGGATTTCCCGACCGGCGGAATTATAATGGGATATCGCGGAATTAAGGCCGCCTATGCCACCGGTAAGGGTCACATAACGGTAAGAGGACGTACCGAGATTGAAGAGGGACGTCACGGCGCTTACAGGATTGTTATAACCGAGATTCCCTACATGGTCAACAAGCAGAATCTTGTTAAATCCATGGTCGATCTTGTAAGGGACAAGCGAATTGACGGAATTGACGATATAATAGACCATTCAAGCCGCACCGGAATGAGAATAACGGTCGAGCTTAAAAGGGACGCCAATCCTCAGGTTGTGCTCAATCAGCTTTATTCTTACACCCAGCTGCAAACCACCTTCGGCTGCATAATGCTAGCGCTTGATCACGGCGAGCCTAAGACCATGAACTTACGCGAGATGCTCAAGGCCTACATCGATTATCAGTGCGAGGTTATTGAGCGCCGCACCCGTTTTGATCTGAAAAAGGCCAAGGAGAGGGCTCACATCTGCGAAGCCCTTAAAACCGCCATTGATTTTATCGACGAGGTTATTGAGATAATCCGTTCATCCAAGACGGTTGCCGAAAGTAAAGAGCGGCTGATGAAGCGCTTTAGCTTTGACGATATTCAGGCCGACGCCATTGTGCAAATGAGACTCGGTCAGCTGACCGGACTTGAGCGCGACAAGATAGCCGAGGAATTAAGCGAGCTGCTTGCCAAAATCAAGGAGTATGAGGGCATTCTCGCCGACGAGCATAAGGTGCTTGAGATAGTTAAGGACGAGGCCCTTGCCATCCGCGATAAATATAACGATCCGCGCCGCACCGAGATTACCGCCGTTACCGGCGAGGTTGATATTGAGGATCTTATTCCTCAGGAGGAATGCGTTTTAACCCTTACCCATAAGGGCTACATGAAGCGCATTCCGAGCGACACCTACCGCGTGCAGGGCCGCGGCGGACGAGGGGTTACGGGACTCGGACGAAGAGACGAGGATTTTGTCGAGCAGATGTTTACCTGTTCGTCGCACGATTATATACTTTTCTTCTCCGACAAAGGCAGGGTTTATCGCTTAAAGGCCTACGAGGTACCCGAGGGCAGCCGTACGGCCAAGGGCATGAATCTTGTAAACCTGCTGCCGCTTGAGGGCGACGAAAAGATCACCGCGACGGTGCGCATCGACGGATTTGAAGAGGGCAAATACCTTTGCATGATAACCAAAAACGGCACCATTAAGCGTACCGAGCTTACGGCCTATAACACGGCCAGAAAGGGCGGAATAATCGCCATTTCGCTTGACGAGGGCGACGAATTAAGATGGGTCGCGGTTACAAACGGAAACGACGAGCTGATTGTCGCTACTAAAAAGGGCATGGCGATCCGCTTTGATGAGAACGACGCGCGTCCTCTTTCGCGTCAGGCCAGAGGTGTCAGGGCGATATCCCTTTCGGACGAAAAGGACGACGAGGTTATAGGAATGGCGGTCGTTGACGAGGGCAAGACCCTGCTTACCGTTACCGAAACGGGATACGGACGCTTAAGCGCCTTTGAGGATTACCGTATGCAGTCGCGCGGCGGCAAGGGAACCATCAACTACCATACCGAAAAATTCGGAGACGTTGCTTCGGTTCGCTCGGTATCAAACGACGAGGATATTATACTTATCTCGAGCGAGGGCATAATAATCCGCATACCGGCGAGCGGAATCAGTACCTTTGCAAGGGGTGCAAAGGGCGTCAGGGTTATGCGCACGGGCGAAAACGACCATGTTGTGACCGTCGCCAGCGCCGAGCACGAGGACGAGGAAGGAAAAACCGAGGATCAGGAGCAGCAGCCGGGCGGCGAAACAGCCGTAGACGGCACATCGGAAAATTCCTCCGAGAATAATGAATCGGCTGAGGAATCCGGCGATACCGATACCGAATAAAGAATAAACAAACAAATAATTAAAGAATTTATCGCTCCGGCAGCCGGAAGAATCGGAAAAGCGTTTACAACGATCAACCGATCTGGCTGCCGGAAGCATCGATAATGGAGAATTGACCTGACAAGCCGAAAAGGCTAATGAATGACCTAATCGGTCGATTGATTCGGCGACCGAATGCCGACAGAAATAAACACGAAAAAACGGACTGAGTGTTTTAAACTCAGTCCGTTTTTAATTTAATCTCAATTTTACTGAAAAACTTGGAATAATTCCTGAAATCCCGTTGGTCAGCCACCTGCTTTCCGGTGGATCGGTTAGCCGCCCTGCCTTAATTTTTTACGGCGAAGAAAAGCAATCGCCCACCGCAAGGTGTGCCAGGTGTGCTTTAAATAATTGTCGAAAACTTAGTGGACAGCCTCTTGGCCCTAGTTTTTATGATGATGAAAAACAATCGCTCACCGCCAGGTGTGCCCACCGCCGGGTGCGTTGAAATGATTGCCAAAAGCTTGGTGGACAGCCGCTTGGCCTTAGTTTTTATGATGATGAAAAACAATCGCTCACCGCCAGGTGCGTTTAGATAATTGTCGAAAACTTAGTGGACAGCCGCTTGGCCTTAGTTTTTACGATGACGAAAAAACCATTGCCCACCGCAAGGTGCGTTTGGATAATTGTCGAAAACCCGGTGAACAGCCACCTTGTCTTAGTTTTTATAAAGACGAAAAAAGCATTGCTCACCGCCAGGTGTGCCCACCGCAAGGTGTTAGCCGAGGAGGGCGCCGGTCTGGTGGTCGTCGGCGAACAGGACGGTTATTTTATCGTCGCTCTTTGAGGCGAGCAGCATTCCATTACTTTGAACGCCGCACAGCACGGCCGGCTTCAGGTTATCTACAATAATTACCTTGCGGCCGATAAGATCTTCGGGCGAATAAAACTTCGCAATGCCCGAAACGATTACCCGGTCGTTCGTTTTTGAATCGTCAAGAGTGAGCTTTAACAGCTTTTTGGCTCCCTTTACGGGCTCGCACGCTACCACCTCGGCGACGCGAAGGCGAACCTTTGCAAAATCCTCAATTCCTATGGGTGCGATTGCTTCTTCGGGCTGGGGTGAGGCTGATTTTGAGGCTTTTTCATCCGATTTTTCTTTATTTTCGGCATTTTTCGCCTTTGCCGCTGCTTTTTCCTTTTCGGCCTTTTCGGTAAGCTCGGATAGCAGTTTTTCTCCGTCGATCCGGGCGAAAAGCGGCTCGGCGGCGCCGGTTGAAAACTCGCCGGCCGATCCGAAGGGCTCGTCAATAATCGAAAGATTGAAGACGTTGGGATCGTCTATGCCGATCTGGTGCATTATTCTGCCGGCGGTGTCGGGCATGAAGGGGTAGATTATAACGGCGAGGCGACGGATTCCCTCTAACAGGTTGAAAAGCACGGTTGAGAGCCGGTCGGATTTTTCCTCATCCTTGGCGAGAACCCACGGAGCCGTCTCGTCGATGTACTTGTTCAAGCGGCGGGCGAGCTCGGTTATTGCTCCGGCAGCGTCGGCGTTGCGAAGATTTTCCATGCTCGCTGCATAATCCTTGCAGCATTTGTCGATAGTCGATTTTAAATCGTCATCCACCGGCTCGGCGGCGCCCCTGTCGCTTATATGCGAGGCAAAATACTTCGCCGACATGGCAACGGTGCGGT
Organism: uncultured Eubacteriales bacterium; assembly: GCA_934444365.1. Lineage (GTDB taxonomy): Bacteria > Bacillota > Clostridia > Oscillospirales > Acutalibacteraceae > CAKSCM01. Next base: position 16,388 of record CAKSCM010000021.1, read on the forward strand.
TGACAAGGTTGCCGATGGTGTTGGCAAGATCGGTGTTGTATTTTGCTATTACGCTTTCGTAGGTAATTGATCCGTCCTGAGCGAAGGGGATTTCGGAAAGCAGGTAGTATCTTACGGCGTCGACCCCGAAAATATCGGCAAGGGTATCGGCATAAATGACGTTGCCGACCGACTTGCTCATTTTATCGGCACCGGAAAGCACCCACGGGTGGCCGAGAACCTTTTTGGGCAAGGGGAGATCGAGGGCCATTAAGAAAATCGGCCAGTATATGGTGTGAAAGCGGACGATGTCCTTGCCGATGACGTGAAGGTCGCACGGCCAGTATTTCCTGAATTTATCGCTGTTTTCGCCGCAATCGTAGCCGATGCCGGTAATGTAATTGAGCAGGGCGTCAAGCCAGACGTAAACCACATGCTTCGGGTCGAAATCCACCGGAATTCCCCATTTGAAGGAGGTACGCGAAACGCAAAGATCGGACAGTCCCGGCTTTAAAAAGTTGTTTATCATTTCGGCGCGGCGGCTTTCGGGCTGGAAAAAGTCAGGATTCTGATTGTAAAAATCCATAAGACGATCCTGATATTTCGAAAGACGGAAGAAATAAGCCTCCTCGCTTGCGTCGACAACATCGCGGCCGCAATCGGGACATTTGCCGTCTACAAGCTGGGTCTCGGTGAAGAAGGATTCGCACGGTACGCAATATTTGCCCTCGTACTTTCCTTTGTATATGTCGCCCTGATCGTAGAGTTTTTTGAAAACGCGCTGAATGGCCAGCTCGTGATCGGCGTCGGTCGTGCGGATAAAGCGGTCGTAGGAGATGTTCAGCTTATCCCACACGCCCTTTATTACGGTTGAGACCCTGTCCACGAATTCCTTAGGGGAGATGCCCTCTTCGGCGGCATACTCCTCTATTTTCTGGCCGTGTTCGTCCGATCCGGTCAAAAAGAAAACGTCATATCCCTGCATTCGCTTGAATCTCGCGATTGCGTCGGCCAAAACGGGGTCGTAGGTGTTGCCGATGTGCGGTTTGCGCGAGGTGTAAGCGATTGCGGTTGTGATGTAGAATTTTTTATCCATTCTCGTTTTCCTTCTTTATCAAATATTTTAACCGGATCATGACCGGTCGGTTTGTGATTTTTATGTTTTGTGTTGTACTTATCCGGTGCAACACTTAATCTGAATATAAACAGAAAAATGTGAAATGCGACCTATAACACCTCATCCCATCCACTTCACTCTACCCCACTCCTATGAACGGGGTTATGTAAACCGATATGGAGTAAATGAGCCGGTTTTGGAGCGATTGTTGAAAACCCCGGTGGACAGCCGCTTGCCGTAGTTTTAACTAAAGACGAAAAAGCATTTGCCCACCGCCAGGTGTGTTATTTTATTATGTCGGTTCCCATATATTCGCGGAGCACCTCGGGAACGGTTACCGAACCGTCGGCGTTCTGATAATTTTCAAGAATGGCGGCGGTCGTGCGGCCTATTGCAAGACCGGAGCCGTTGAGGGTGTGAACAAAACGGGTTTTGTCGCCGCCGGCATCCTTAAAGCGAATGGAGGCGCGGCGAGCCTGATAATCCTCAAAGTTTGAGCACGAGGAGATCTCGCAATAACGGTTGTAGGAGGGCAGCCAGACCTCAATATCATAGGTTTTTGCCGAGGAAAAGCCGATGTCGCCGGCGCTCAGGCATACAACGCGATAGGGCAGTCCGAGCAGCTGCAGCAGCTTTTCGGCGTCGTTTGTAAGGCTTTCGAGCTCATTGTATGAATCCTCCGGACGGACGAATTTAACAAGCTCGACCTTGTTGAACTGGTGCTGACGGATAAGACCTCTTGTGTCGCGCCCGGCCGATCCTGCCTCGGCACGGAAGCAGGCCGAATATGCGCAATATTTAATGGGCAGACGGGCTCCGTCCAAAATTTCGCCGCGGTGCATGTTGGTAACCGGAACCTCGGCGGTGGGGATGAGGAAATAATCGTTGGTGAGCTTAAAGGCGTCATCCTCGAATTTGGGGAGCTGTCCGGTGCCGGTCATGGAAGCGCGGTTGACCATAAACGGGGGGAATATCTCGGTGTAGCCGTTGCCGGTGTGGGTGTTGAGATAGAAGTTGATTATTGAGCGCTCAAGCCTCGCGCCGAGACCCTTGTAAAAATGAAAACGGGTGCCGGTGACCTTGGCTGCCGTTTCGGGATCGAGAATTCCGAGGTCGGCGCCGATGTCCCAGTGCGCCTTGGCTTCGAAATCGAACTTGCGCGGCTCGCCCCAGCGGCGAACTTCGCGATTAAAGGTATCGTCCTTGCCGTCTGGAATGTCGGGATTCGGCATGTTCGGCAGGGTAAGCAGAATGTTTTTCTGTTTTTCCTCAAGGGCCGACGACTGGGCGTCGCACTCCTTTATTTCGTCGGCGAGCTCCTTCATTTCGGCCATTATGGCGCTTACATCTCCCCCGGCCTTTTTTATTGCCGGAATTTCCTTTGAAGCGGCATTGCGCTTAGCCTTCATCGTATCGGTCTTGGCCGATATCTCGCGGCGCTTTACATCTATTTCGAGCAGCTCGTCAACGGCCGCCGTGTAGTCGCCGTTGCGGCGGTTGAGCGCGTCCTTCACGGCCTGGGGATTGCTTCTTATAAATTTGATATCAAGCATTTTATTACTTCCTTAAATAATTATATTGTCGGCATTTTTTGCCGTTTTATCCGTTTTTTGCGAAAAACCGGGTTATCGGGGCTATGCTTACTTTACTATGCTGTTTGCAAGAGCTGTAAGGTCGTCGGCTCCGTAAAAATCTATCTGCAGGGTGCCTCCGCGCGATTTTTGCACAATCTTTACCGGACGTCCGAGTGCCGCTGAAAGAGAAAGCTCAGCCTCGTCGTATATTCGGTCGCGTTGTTTTTTTGCAGGTTTTTTCGGCGAGGAAGGATCCTTTTTCCGAGAAGTGCGGGCAAGCTCCTCTATTTCGCGCACTGTTGCTCCGCCGAGGGTCAGACGAACGGCCTCGTCGATCATATTTTCGGGAAGCGAGAGCATTGCGCGCGCACTGCCGACCGATATGCTGCCCATGGAGACCATGCTTTTAACATTGTCGGGCAACGACAAGAGCCTCAGCGCATTCGCTATTGCCGGCCGGGATTTTCCGAGCCGTTTTGCGACGTCCTCCTGTGTCATTCCGAGGTTATCCATCAAATCCTTATAGCCGAGAGCCTCTTCTATGGGATCGAGATCCTCACGCTGAAGATTTTCGATAAGGGCAATTTCCATCGCCTCGGCGTCGGTCATCTCCTTAATTACGACCGGAACCTCGGTCAGCTCGGCCATCCGTGCGGCACGCCAGCGGCGTTCTCCGGCGACCAGCTGATATCCTCCGCCGTCCGTCGGCCGTACAACAAGGGGCTGTAAAACGCCGTGTTCGCGTATGCTGTCGCACAGCTCTTCGAGGGCTGATGGGTCAAAATGCTTTCTCGGCTGAGAACGGTTCGGTTCTATCTCGCTTACGCGAAGGGTGGCAGTGCCTGTGGCGTCGGCCGTGTTTTCGCTGAAAAGCGCGTCGAGCCCACGCCCGAGTCCGCTTTTTTTAGCCATTTATCTCTCTCCTTTTAGGTTTGTGTAAAATGCACCGTGAATAATGAATATACCGCATTTGCAGCCGGTTGCAATATTCCGTAAAATACGTTTGGGGCGGAATTTTTGTCCGCCATACGAGCAGGATTTTAAGCGGTAAGCAATTGGCAGCATCGGCAACAACGGTGACGGTATATTCAGAATACCGGCGGTATACCGATATTCAGGATTATACTGCAATGCGCCGGTTTAGGAGCGCTTGCGGTTGTTCTTTAAAAACTCTTTTCCGAGCGACATGTAGGCGGCCGCTCCCTTTGAGCGTTTATCGTAATATATTACCGGTTGGCCGAAGCCGGGCGCCTCCGAAAGGCGGACCGAACGGGGAATAACCGAGGAGAATACCTTTTTCGGGAAGAATTTCTTGACCTCGGCGGCTACCTGACAGGTTAAATTCAGCCGACCGTCGTACATCGTCAGCAAAACTCCCTCGATGTCAAGTTCGGGATTGTAAAGCCGCTTTATCTGCCGTACGGTGGACATCAGCTGCGAAAGTCCCTCGAGCGCGTAATACTCGCACTGTATGGGAACAAGCAGGGTGTCGGCCGCGCACAGTGCGTTTATGGTGATAAATCCAAGCGCCGGAGGACAGTCGATAAATATATAATCGTACCGGTCAGAAACGGCGGCGAAGGCGGATTTCAGTCTCCCCTCGCGCCCTTCCTTTTGGGAAAGCTCTACCTCAGCACCGGCTAAATCTATGCTTGAGGCAAGCAGATCGACCCCTTCGGCCGATGTTTTTATAATGGCCGAGGTTATAGGATATGAATTTATTATAACGTCGTAGGCGCTGTGAGCTACCTGTCTTTTGTCGATTCCGTAACCGCTTGTGGTGTTGCCCTGAGGGTCTAAATCGGCCAGAAGAACCCGTTTTCCGAGCGCGCCTACAGCCGCCGCTAAGTTTACGGCGGTTGTGGTTTTGCCCACGCCGCCCTTTTGATTGGCTATTGCGACCGTTTTTGCCAAAACCATCTCTCCTACACAAAATTCGGTAAAATAAATTATAACACAACTTACGGAAATGTAAAGCGTTTTACGGAAATTGTGTTCACAAAAGAAGGCTTTATGTATTATTTCGGGCGGACGATGAAAAATATTATTTTCCGATCGCCGGTTATAAGTTGCTGTGGATTTTTGCAAAGGCCGGCCGCGTCGGTGCGGCGTATTTTGCTTATATAGACGGTTTTGTTGCTTCGGGCGGCTGAATGTTTCACATGAAACACTGCCGGAAAAAGCTATTGCCACGAGGGACAAAAGGTGGTAAAATAATAAAATAGTATTATTGTGTCGATTTTGGGTGCAGTGTGAATGTTAGAAAGGTAAAGGGTGCCGTTTGTGTGGTGTTATCCGTTTATTCAGTAGTATTGCACCGCACGGATTAAAGGGGAGGATTCGGATGGCTGTAAAATATAATGGCGAGAATAAAAGATCTTCCCTTAGCCGGGAACGGACGGCATCTGCCGGTCGCAGCAAAAAGCCGGAAACCGGGATAAAACGCGGCGTATCAGAGAGCGGTTACGGCAATCAAGACAGACTCGGCAGCCGTTTGGCCGGTGGGCGTGGAGATAGTCGCGCTACCGGAAAAAGATATGATTACGAATATCGCCGTAATAATGACGGCAAAGCAATACCGAATAGAACCGAAAAAACGGAGAGATACAAAAGGGTAACGGATACGAAAAAAACGGCGGACGGCATAACGGGCGCCAAGCGACCGGCGAAAACCGGCGGCTCGGCGGATATTGTTGTAGTCGGCGGCGGTGCGTCGGGACTGGCGGCCGCTATATCGGCGGCAAGGTGCGGCGCCTCGGTGATAATCCTTGAAAGCGGCGCACGGGTCGGGAAAAAACTCATAACGACCGGAAACGGGCGGTGTAACATAACGAACATGGGGGAGCTTTCCGGCAGATATCACGGTGATGAGGAGTTTGCAAAAAGGGTTTTTTCGCGAGTCGGACGGGACGAATGCATTGAATTTTTCGAAAGCATCGGGATTCCGATTTGTGCTCCGGAGGACGAAAGAGCATATCCTATGTCGTTGCAGGCCGGGTCGGTTGTGGATGCCTTGCGCTTTGCGGCACAAAGAGAGGGCGCCGAAATATCGGCCGAACAACAGGTTGTATCGGTTAAAAAGGACGATTATGGCGGATTTAAGGTCTGTTGCGAATCAGGCAGCATATATAATTGTAAGAGGGTAATAATCTGCACCGGCGGAATGGCGGCGCCTAAAACCGGCTCTAACGGAAACGGGTATGCCCTGCTCGAAGAATTCGGCCATACAAAAACGCCGGTTTTTCCGGCCATTGTTCAGCTGACCACCGAAATTCCGCCGATAAAGGCCTTAAAGGGAATTAAGCTCGACTGTACGGTGAGCGCTATGACGAGTAAGGGGCCGAGAGCTGAGTTCGGCGAACTGCTTTTTACCGAATACGGCATTTCGGGCCCGCCGGTATTGCAGCTCGGGCGGTTCGCCTCCGATTTTAAGGACGGCGCCGTGCATATTGATCTTTTGCCGGAAATTTCTTATAAAGAACTCGAAAGCATACTTGTTTCGCGACGGGACAGTATCGGCGAGCTGCCGATAACGTCGGTTTTTATGGGGATACTTCATTCCCGTTTGGGCGAGACGGTCGCGCGCGGTGTGCTGAGTGATCCTGCAAGGCGTTTTATAAAGGAGCTTGGAGCCGACGAAATAACGTCGCTTGTAAAGCAGGTCAAGGATTTTTCGCTTAAGGTTACCGGTACCCTTTCCTGGAATAACGCTCAGGTTACGGCCGGGGGAATTGACACCTCGGAATTCGACGGCGATACAATGCAGTCGCGCATAGTTCCCGGAGTTTATGCGGCCGGCGAGATACTTAATGTCGACGGCGATTGCGGCGGTTTCAATCTTCAATGGGCGTGGTCGTCGGGATTGCTCGCCGGTAAAAGCGCTGCCGGCAATCCGGTTTCGGATAAAACGGCCCGAACCAACAGGCAGTTATAAAAATATAAAACAAACCGCCGGCGAGAGTTTTTAATGTTTCACATGAAACACACATCAGTTTTCGGCGAGAATTATATAAGGATTGCGGAGAAACTAAGAACATAAAGGACTGTAGGTATAGATTTGGTGGATAATTTAAGATTTTCGGCGCCCTGTCTTTTCGGACTCGAGGGGCCGTTGGCGGATGAAATAAAAAAGATCGGTGCGACCGACGTTGAGGCGTCGGACGGACGGGTAATGTTTTCGGGCGATATGCCGATTCTGGCTCGTGCGAATTTGTGGTTGAGAACTGCCGAACGGGTCGGCATAGTTATGGGCGGTTTTAAGGCCGACAGCTTTGACGCGCTTTACGAAGGGGTTCGCGCCCTCCCGTGGGAACGGTTCATCGGTAAAAACGACACCTTTCCGGTAAGCGGCTGGTCGCTGAAATCAAGGCTGTTCAGTATTCCGGACTGCCAATCGATAATAAAAAAAGCCGTGGTTGACCGACTTTCATCAAAATACGGGATCTTACGCTTTGAGGAAAGCGGACCGGTTCACGCGATTAAATTTTCCATAATGAAGGACGAAGCGGTTTTTACAATCGACACCTCGGGCGAAGGTCTGCACAAGCGCGGATACCGCCAGAATTCGAACGACGCTCCGCTTAAAGAAACGCTGGCAGCCGGAATGGTCGCCCTTTCGAGGCCGTATTCCGACAGCACGATATACGATCCGTTTTGCGGTTCGGGGACCATTGCCATAGAGGCGGCCCTTGCCCTTTCAAATACGGCGCCCGGACTAAAAAGGGCGTTTTCTGCCGAAAAATGGGAGGTAATAGACAGAGAAATCTGGAAAAACGAGCGGACAAGAGCGCTTGATATGATTGATAATAATGCGACATTCAGGGTTTATGCGTCGGATATAGACGAAAAATGCTGCGAATTGACAAGGAAAAACGCGTCGTATGCGTCGGTCGGATCGCGCATATCGGTTGAAAGAGCGGATATATCGGATTTCGTCCTTCGTTCACAGCGGGCCATTGTAATAACCAATCCGCCCTACGGCGAGCGGATGCTCGACATAAAACGGGCGAGAGAGATATACAAAACAGCGTCGGAGGTCTTCCCTGCCGGTTACGGGCTGAAGTACAACATAATCAGCTCGGACGACGAGTTTGAACGCTTTTTCGGCAGACGGGCCGACCGGAAAAGAAAGCTGTACAACGGAATGCTCCGCTGCCAGCTTTACATGTATTTTAAAGGTCCGTCGGACGGGAAATAATCTTTAAGCGTGTTGAGGTTAAGTATAACGGTGTTAAAGTGCTGTTTTCTTAAAACAAAAATTTCGACGTTTTACTAAATTTGACCGGCGGGCCGACTCATCCGGCGCAACATAAATTGCCGTTTTATTAGGACGGAAGGTTTACGCCATTGACCGCTTTGTGCGGGAGGCGTCTTTGCCTTTAGGGCAAAGCCACCGATGAGCCGCACCGACGAAACCTGAACAAACAAATAAATAGATAGATAAATAAACAAATAGATAAAATCCCCGTCGGTGCGGCTTATCGGTGCCAGCTTCGCTGGCGCCTCCCTTAAATATTCCGGCAAGCCTCATTCCGGCAAGCCTCATTCCGGCAAGCCTCATTCCGGCAAGCCTCATTCCGGCAAGCCTCATTCCGGCAAGCCTCAT
>CAKSCM010000022.1 GCA_934444365.1 uncultured Eubacteriales bacterium
CTTAACTGTACAGCAGGTTCCTCCTATTCGCTACTATTTTTTTCTCCTTTGTAACACTTCTATTGTAAACCTACAGGCAATTTTTAAAAAATCAAAAAAGGGGGCTTGATTTTTCGCTTGCGATTATGTATAATATTACGGCAACGCAGTCAGAAGCGTTTTTAGGCTTTAGTGCTGCCGGTTAATATTAATATTTATTTTTGGTATTTGACCTTATAAACGGAGAAATGTCCGAGCTGGTCGAAGGAGCACGATTGGAAATCGTGTATACGGCTACAACCGTATCTGGGGTTCGAATCCCCATTTCTCCGCCATAAGTCCACCGTAGTTTGATAAGAATTACGGTGGACTTTTTATTGTTTCGGAAACCACCGGCTATGCCGGTGGAGGCATCCCGTAAAAAAAGCTTTAGCTTCAAGCATCGAGCGAAGCGAGTCGAGAATAACAATCCAAAAAATTCGTATGCACTCGATAAAAACGCCTGATGCCCGTTTACGGGCGGCGGGGCATTTGATGCAAGTGAAAAATCATTCAGTGCATCTTTAGATGCCAGCCGGTAAAAAGCCCTTCTAGGGCTTAATCAAGCCGCCGGCTTAGCCGGCGGTCATGACTATACTGTTTGTTGCCTGAGGCTTTATGTGATGATATAATGGATTCGAGAAACCTAAAACCGACGAGGAGCGTGATTGTATGAATATAAAAAAGAGGTCATTTGCCGTAATCGCGGCTGCGATTACAATTGTTTTGTTAATTCTGTTTATCCCCCTTCGTATGAACCTAAAGGACGGAGGAAGCGTCAGGTATAAATCATTGGTTTATGAGGTCACAAAAATTCATCGATTATCACCCGATGCTCATGGTATAAAGCCGTATATTAACGGCTTTGAGGTCAAGGTGCTCGGAATAACCGTTTACAAAACGACAAATGAGTAACGGCCGCCGTTTTATTGCAAGCTTAAGTGAAGCTGTAAAACAATGCGCTGCTTTCTTTATCGGTTACGCGAACCGGTTGATTGAAAATAAAAAACAAAGGAGCAATTATGGATATCTGGAGCAGACTGTATGAGCGGGCAAGGAAGGAATACGATCCGAAGGACGTTACCCCGTTTATTTACGCCCACCACGTTGTTTGCGCGCTCGAAAGCGAAAACGGCGAAATATATACGGGGTTTTGCATCGAGGCGTGCAGCGGCGTTATGAATCTGTGTGCCGAACGGGTGGCCGCCCTTAACATGTATGTAAACAGCGGACAGACAAGAGTAAAAAGGCTTATAGCCTTCAGGGATAAAGCCCCAAGCGGGGGTGAAAGCGGTATGCCGTGCGGCGCATGCCGGGAGTTTTTTTATCAGCTTAATAAAGAAAACGAAAACATGGAAATAATGGCGGATTATGAAAAACGGCAGACCGTAACCCTAAAGGAGCTCATGCCGAACTGGTGGGGCAACGAGCGGTACGAAGCCGAAAAAACGCAAGCTCCGCTTTGAGCAATCGGCAAAGCGAGGTGCCGAACGGGGCGTTTTGCGGTTTGTCATTTGTCGGGTGCAACACAAAATACGGCGGAATATAAAGCTCCGCCGTCGGGATGACAAAGGCCGGTGAATGGTGCGTTTATGGCCTGGCGATCCTGACGGCGGATTTTTATGTTTTTTAAAAAATTCCTTTTACAATACGAAAAAAGAAAAAATCGGACGAACGGCATTATTATGCCGTTTTGTCTTCGGCATTTATGTCCGGTCGGTAAAGGGCCGGGGCTAAACGGTCTGTCCTATCCGTTGTCGGTGGTGATTCTTTCTGAGGCAGAACGGGAGGTTTACCGCCGATTGGAAGGAAAGTCAATCCCTCCCGAGGCGGCCGTAGCTTTTCGCGGTTTGTCGGTTATTGTTACGGTAAAAACAGGGCGGTCAACGGGCTTCATGAATGAGCGCAAGCATTCGAGGTTTCCAAAGCTCAAATAATATTTACAGCAGTCGAATGCAAACCGGATTATATGGTCCGCGATGTTTCCCCACACGGTAAGGCCTATCTGTTTTTGCGAAAGCTCTTTGTCCGGCCGGCCGTTTCGGCCCATTCAATGCACGCTTGCGATATATTGCAAGCTGTGTTATAATAGCGGTATTGCCGGAGTCCGGCGGCCCTTAGCTGTTAAAGCGCGTTTTTGCGGTTTTAAGCCGCATTTTGTCATTGTCGGCCGGCGGACGGGGAATTCTAATTCCGGTAATTTGAGTTTTAAGGATCTGAAACGGTTGAGAGCACTTTTTATAGGGGATGTTGTAGGTGCGGCCGGGTGCGACATGCTTTTGCGCCATCTGCCCTCGCTTAAAAAAGAATACGGCGCCGATCTTGTGGTCGTAAACGGAGAAAATTCCGCCGAGGGCAACGGCATACTACCCAAAAGCGCCGACAGCATATTTGCAGCCGGTGCCGACGTAATAACCGGAGGGAACCACTCCTTCAGGCGAAGAGAAATTGTGGATTACATGGAGGATCATCCTTTTTTGATAAGGCCGGCCAACTATCCGCCCGGCACACCGGGGGAGGGTATGTGCATTGTTGACAAGGGCTTCTTTACGGCGGCGGTTATAAATCTGCTCGGGGTGGTTTACCTTCAGCCGAACGACTGCCCGTTCAGGACGGCCGACGCGATGATAAAGCGCGCACACGACGCCGGAGCACAGTTTATTTTTATAGATATGCACGCCGAGGCGACCTCGGAGAAAAAGTCGCTCGCGATGTATCTTGACAAGGGAGTAACGGCGGTGGTCGGGACCCATACGCATGTAAGAACGGCCGACGCGACGGTACTTTCGGGCGGTACGGCGTTTATAAGCGATCTCGGCATGACCGGACCGAAGAATTCGGTGCTCGGGGTCGAGCCTCAGCTTGCCATCGATTCTCTTTTGAAAAAACTGCCGGTTCGCTTTAAAAACGCGTCGGGCGAGTGCATTTTAAACGGCTGTATTATCGAGGCCGACAAAAAAAGCGGCCTTGCGAGCTCGATCGAAAGCTTTGAAATATGCGGCTGACCTTTTAAAGACAGGGTCGGTGTAGCTTTTTAAAATATCAATCCTTTTCATTTATATATGATGTGGATTTTTAAAGTCTTGCCGTTTGTTTTTTCGGCATTAATCGGCTTATTAGGGGGGGTAAAAACGCATGGCCGGCAACCGCGACCAGAAGGTAAAAATTCTTTATCTTCTTGACATACTCGAAAAATATTCGGACGAGGAGCATCCGATAAACGCCGTGCAGATATGCGAGCTGCTCGGCCAAAGCGGCATTTATGCCGAGCGAAAATCGATATACAGCGATATTGAAAAGCTCCGTCTTAAGGGCTACGATATAATTTTTACCAAGGTGCCGAAGACCGGATTTTTCTTGGCCGAGCGCCCTCTCGAGCTCGCCGAGGTGCGACTGCTTACCGACGCGGTTCAGGCGGCCGGATTTATAACCCGCAAAAAGAGTCTGGAGCTTACCGATAAGCTAAAGCAGTTTGTAAGCGTTTATCAGGCGCAGGAGCTGGCTTCCCAGATATACATAGACCATCGCAAAAAGGCGGCTAACGAGGAAATTTACTACACCATCGACGCGCTGCACCGCGCAATTGCCGGCGGCAAAAAGACCGAGCTTAAATACGATCGGTTCGAGGTAAAAAGCGGCATTCGCACCCTAAGGGAAAAAACCTTTGTAATAAGCCCGTACGCCATGATGTGGTGGGGCGACCGCTACTATGTCGTGGCCAACAATGAAAAATACGACGATCTTATGCATTTGCGCATAGACCGTATAAAAAAGATAACCGTCCTCGATGAGGACAGCCGACCTTTTTGCGAGGTTTCGGAATACAAGGACGTTTTTGACACTGCCGATTATGCGAGCAAAATTTTTAACGCCTTCGGCGGCGAAACGATTACTGTGACCCTAAGATGTAAAAACGAAACGGCCGACGCGATGGCCGATCTTTTCGGCAGCTCGATAGTCATGCGGCCGAGCGACACTGGGCATTTTACCTTTAACGTAAAGGCGGCAATGAGCCTCGGGTTGGTTCAAAGTCTTATGCAGTTCGGCGCCGATATCGAGGTTTTAAGTCCTGATTGTTTAAGAAATCAGATAGCCGAAAAATCAAGGCAGCTGTGTTCGCTGTACGGCGGATAAAGTAAGCCTTTAAATTCCGCTTCGGTTATCCGGTTGATTATATTTTCACAGGATATGATACGGACAATAGTCGGCAAAAATTTTCTCGGAGAGATACATGAAAAAGCACTTTATATTTAAAATAACCGCCGTTTTGGCATTAACGGCTGTCACCGCCGCTTCGATTTTTGTTGTGGCCGGAAAGAAAGAAAAAACGACCGATGTTCTGGCCGCTTCGACGTACGCCCCGTCACGCGAGGAGCCTTTCGTTCCGGCCGTATCGGGCGTCGAAGAAACGCCGGGCAGCGACGAAAATGAAGAATCGAGCGAGGAAAACTCCTTTGAGGAAACCGAGTCCGTTTATTCGAGCGAGACGAAAAGCACCTCCTTCGAAGAAGAATCCTCAGTCGCCGAGACCGCGCCTTATGTGTGGTCTATTCCGGCCGAGAGCAGAATAGTCGATTATACAAGTCCCGAGAGCTATTCGAAATTGTCAGGCGATGTAGCTGCCCTCAGCGAAAAATATCCCGAGCTTATTACTCTTTCGAGTATCGGAAAAACCGCCCTCGAAAAGGACATTTTTCTCCTCACCCTCGGCAAAGGCTCGAGAAAGGCCCTTGCGGTAGCCGGGATTCACGCAAGGGAGCACATAACCGTTTCGTACATTTTAAGATGCGTTGAGGAGTATGCCGAAAAATATTACAGCGAGGACGGAATGTACGACGATTTTTACAGCATTCGCGATCTGCTTGACGAATACACCCTGTACATCGTTCCCAATTGCAATCCCGACGGCAGCGAGATACTGACCTCCGGCGGCAGCGTACTCTTTGAAAGCTACAAGCCCTTTGTTTTAAGGGAGGTAAAATCCAATGCCAACGGAGTGGATCTAAACCGCAACTTCCCGTTTTTGTGGGATAAAATAAACAACGAGATCCTCTCCTACAACACCTATAAATTCAAAGGACCGAGCGCCGCGAGCGAGAACGAGACCAAAGCGCTGATGAACCTTTGCGAGGAAAACGATTTCGAGTGGATGCTGTCGTTTCACATACAGGGCGGCTGTATTTACTGGAGGGACGAGTATAACGGCGCCATCCCCGGCGATATTCCGCTTATAAACCGCCTGACCTATATATGCTCGTTTAAAAGATGCCCCGTTTCGGACGACGTAAACGGCTACGGCGGCGGTTTTGAAAACTGGTTCAGATCCCGTTTTTCAAAGCCCGGTATGTGCATAGAGCTTATAAGCGTATACAAAAAGGTCCATCCCGACACGGTCTACGATCATGAAAATTTCGATTCTATCCTCAACTACAGCCGGACAAGGTATGCCCTTATAGCCGCAATGTACGATTATAATACGGACGATACCGTTTTAAACAGATAGCAAATCCGGGTGCTTTGCGGAACAAAACCGGAGCGCTTAAAAAACACCGGCGTCGGCTTTTGTCATCTTGTTGTTTTGTTTTATTATGTTTCCATATGATATTGTTTTAAATCCTGAGGGATAAAAATTAAAAATCACGGTGCGGCCGCCGGCTATATCGGACAAAAAAGCAATTGTCCGATATAATGAAAAAAGAGGGGCGCCGCAAAGATTTTGCAACATAAGGGGTGAAAAACGCATGGAATTTATTCCGGCCGAATATGAGGGCTTTCGTCTTTTGCTAAGCGAGCTTATTGAGTCCCAGCAGGGGGTTCTCGGCTGGTTTACCCTTATAGCAAGGGTGCTGCTCGCTTTTTTGGCGGTAGTCATTACGGCGCGCTGTGCAGTTTCGCTTTTAAAGGGCAAAACGGTTCCCGAAATTTGGGGATATCTTGCCGAGGTAAGCGGCCGCAAATATCCGATTAAACACTGGGAAAATCAGATCGGCCGTTCGCGCTCGTGCGACATAGTAATAAATTATCCCACCGTTTCGCGCAACCATGCGGCCCTTATACGCGACGATAAGGGCAACTGGAAGATTTACGATACCAACTCTAAAACAGGGGTATATATAAACGACGAGAAAATCGACGGCAGCGCTCAGGTTAATTTCGGCGATACCGTAACGCTCGGCGGAGTGGCTCAGGTGCTGTGTCCGCTTTCTCCCGACGAGCAGGCCTCAATGAAGCAGCGCCGTCCGAAGCCCGGCAGCAGAATAAGACCCGACATAACCCTGCTTATGCTTACCGAGTTTCAGATTTTGCTGCTTTTGCAGCATATAATATCGGCCGGGCCGGATTTTGACATAGCCTTACCCATCGTTTTTTCGGCCTTTTGCCTTATTATGTGGGGCTGTTACATCTTTTACCGTTCGATAAAAAGGGTCGGATTCGAGGTCGAAACCATAGCCTTTTTTCTGACCACGATCGGCCTTTCGGTAGCGGCATCGTCGGCTCCGAAGGAGCTTTTTAAGCAGCTTGCGGCAATTGTTGCCGGAATTGCGCTGTTTTTGCTTTTGTGCTTTTGCTTAAGGGATTTAAAACGGGCCAAACGACTTCGCTGGCCGGCGGCGGCAGCGGCCATAGGACTTCTCGGGGCAACGCAGGTTTTCGGCGAGCTTATAAACGGCGCCCGTAACTGGATCTACATAGGCGGTGTGTCAATACAGCCGTCCGAGCTTGTAAAGGTGGCCTTTGTGTACGCCGGAGCGGCGACCCTTGATCGATTGCTTGCCAAACGAAACCTTGTTTTATTTATAGTTTTTACCGGTATATGCGTCGGAGCCCTTTGCTATATGGGGGATTTCGGTGCGGCGCTTATATTCTTCGTAACCTTTCTTGTTATATCATTTTTGCGCTCGGGCAGCATATTTGCCGTAGCGCTTTACTGCTCGGCGGCCGTATTCGCCGGGATATTGGCCATTTCACTGAAGCCCTACATTGCAAACCGCTTTGCCCTTTGGGGAAACGCCTGGAGCTATGCCTACGATCAGGGCTTTCAGCAGACCAGAACCATGTCGGCGGCGGCGAGCGGAGGACTTTTCGGCGTGGGAGCCGGCCGTGGATGGCTTAAAAACATTTTCGCTTCGGATACCGACCTGGTTTTCGGAATGGTGTGCGAGGAATTAGGTCTTATAATCGCCCTTTGTGCAATAGCCTGTATCGTAATTCTTGCGGTCTTTGCGGTAAAGTCCGCCGCAAACGGCCGGTCGGCGTTTTATGTAATAGCAGCCGGCGCCGCCGTTTCGATGCTGGCTTTTCAGACCATGCTCAACGTGTTCGGTTCGGTGGATATACTGCCCCTTACGGGCGTTACCTTCCCCTTTGTGTCAAACGGAGGCTCAAGTATAGTTTCGGCCTTCGGAATGATGGCCTTTATAAAGGCGACCGACACACGGCAAAACGCCAGCCCGGCCATAAAGCTGCAAAAAAAGACCGACAGTCTGCTTTCAGACTTTGCCGATACAACTACCGATACGGATTATGATTCGGATACGGATTACGATACCGATTACGGCTCTGACTCCGACTTCGATTCCGGTTTCGGTACCGCCGGCAAAACGTATTTTAAAAAGCCGAAAACGGTCACCGGGCCGCGTCTTTCGGATTTTTCCGATAAGGGGGAGAAGCCGTGAACAGGGTAAAAATAAGAAGCATAGCCATACTTATACTGGTCGCAATGCTTGTGACCGGTACGGCCTTTTACCTCGGTAAATTCTTTGTTAGCGGAAAAAAATGGGTGTCGTTTGCACCCAACAGCCATGTTTATACAAACGGAGTTTTAACCGCCGGTAATATTTACGACCGCAACGGCGAGGTGCTCGCCTCCTCAAGCGACGGAAAACGCACCTACAACGAAACGCGTGCCGTAAGACGGGCGCTTTTGCATGTCGTGGGCGACCGCGAGGGCAATATCGGGACATCGGTACTAAACCGTTTTGCCGACCGGCTTATGGGGTACGATGTGATAAACGGCGTTTATACCTTCGCCGATAAACAGACCTCGCTTAATTTAACCGTGGACGCAAAGTTGTGCGAAAGGGCATACGACGCCCTTTCCGGCTCAAAGGGAACGGTGCTTGTTTGCAATTATAAAACCGGAGAGATAATATGCATGGTCTCCTCCCCGAATTTTGATCCGCTTAATCCGCCCGATCCCGGCGACTTGGACGACGGGGACGCCGCCTACATGAACCGTGCGCTTTCGGGCGTGTTTACTCCCGGCTCGATATTCAAGCTTGTAACCCTTGCGGCCGCCATAGATACGGTCGACGGGCTGTTTGACATGACCTTCGAATGCAACGGCAAGGCGATAATTGCCGGGCAGGAGATAAACTGCATGCACCGTCACGGCACGGTGGATATTTACGACGCCCTTTCCGGCTCGTGCAACAGCGCCTTTGCACAGCTCGCCCAAAAGGTCGGCTCCGAAAATCTTTACAAATACGCCAAGAAATTCGGACTGTGCGACAGCCACAGCGTAAACGGAATAAAAACGGCTTCGGGCAGCGTTAATACGGCCGAGGACGGCTCGGCCGAGCTTTCATGGGCGGCGATAGGACAGCATGAGGATCTTGTCAATCCCGAGGCGGTGTTACGGATGATGAACGCCATAGCCGCGCGCGGAAAGGCCGCCGAGCCGAGGCTTATAAAGAGCGTTATAAATTCGCTCGGAATACCGGAGGGGCTTTATTTTACCGAGTATTCCGGCAGCATGATAAAGGAGCAGACGGCCGAAAAAATGACCGAAATGATGCGCCGCAACGTAACCGAGGAGTACGGCCAGTCGCGCTTCGGGAATCTGCCGGTGTGCGCAAAGTCGGGCACCGCCGAGGTCGGAAACGGCAAGCGGGCCCATTCGTGGTTTGTGGGGTTTGTCGACAGCGAGGAGTACCCTTATTCCTTTGTCGCCTTTGTCGAAAACGGCGGCTCGGGCTCGTCGGTAGCGGGCGAGATCGTTTCCCGCGTCCTTTCGGATATTGAATAATCGACAGTAACCGGACAGCCGGTATTTTATATATTATATTAAACGATCGGCCGGGGCTTATCGGCCTTTGTCATAAGTTAAGTAGTTTTAAAGATGAAAACGCACCGTCTGTTTTAAAAAACAGACGGTGCATTTTTTGTGGGTTTTATATCGGGTGCCGCACCGAAACGGGTGCATTTTGGGGCTTATATGCCGTGGAATTTATTCGAGCTCAAAGGCGCCGGTGTAAAGCTGGTAGTACTTTCCCTTTTCGGCAATCAGCTTTTCATGGTTGCCGCGTTCGATTATTCTTCCGGCATCAAGCACCATTATAACGTCGGAATTCTGTACGGTCGAAAGCCTGTGGGCGATTACAAAAACTGTACGTCCGAGCATGAGGGCATCCATTCCCTTTTGGACTATCGCCTCGGTACGGGTATCGATGCTCGAGGTCGCCTCGTCGAGTATCATAACCGGGGGATCGGCCACGGCGGCTCGCGCAATGGACAGCAGCTGGCGCTGACCCTGGGACAGTCCCGATCCGTCGCCCGAAAGCACGGTGTTGTAGCCGTCCGGCAGCATGGAGATAAATCCGTGGGCATTTGCGCGCTTGGCGGCGGCTATACATTCCTCGTCGGTCGCGTCAAGCTTGCCGTAGCGGATATTGTCCATAATGGTTCCGGTGAACAGGTTTACGTCCTGAAGGACTATTCCGAGAGAACGTCTTAAATCGCTCTTTTTGATCTTATTTATGTTGATTCCGTCGTAGCGTATCTTGCCGTCGGCAATGTCGTAAAAACGGTTTATAAGATTGGTTATTGTGGTCTTTCCGGCACCCGTCGCGCCGACAAAGGCCACCTTTTCACCCGGAGCGGCATAAAGGCTTATGTTGTGCAAAACGGTCTTGTTTTCGTCGTATCCGAAGTCCACATCAAAAAATCTTACGTCGCCTGCAAGCTTGGTGTAGGTTACGCTGCTGTCGGAATGGGGATGCTTCCATGCCCACATGCCGGTTCTATCCTTGCTTTCGACTATACGGCCGTTTTCCTCCCTTGCGTTTACAAGGGTTACATATCCGTCGTCGGCCTCGGGCTCTTCGTCCATAAGCTCAAAAATTCTTCCGGCGCCTGCAAGGGCCATTATTATGTAGTTTATCTGCTGGGATATCTGGTTTATGGGCATGGTGAAGTTTTTTGAAAGCTGTAAAAACGCCACTATTCCGCCGAGGGTAAGTCCCGGGACTCCGGCAATGGCCATTGCTCCTCCGACCACGGCTATAAGAGTGTACTGAACATGGCCGAGGTTGCCCATTATCGGGCCTAAAATATTTGCATATTTGTTGGCGAGGGTGGCGTTTTTGCAAAGCTCGTCGTTTTTCCTGTCAAAATCCTTTTCGGCGAACTCCTCATGGCAGAATACCTTTACTACCTTCTGTCCGTTTATCATTTCCTCGATGTACCCGTTGAGATCGCCTATGGATTTTTGCTGAGCCGCAAAATATTTTCCGCTTTTTGAGGCGACCTTTTTGGTTATATAAAGCATCAGTGCAACCGTCGCGAGCACAAAAATCGTCAGCCATATGTTGAGCGATATCATCATTATAAGCACCGAAATTATCGTTATAAGGGATGACAGCAGCTGTATAATGCTTTGGGAAATAAGCTGACGGAGGGTATCGGTGTCGTTGGTGTAACGGCTCATGATGTCGCCGAAGGTGTTGGTGTCAAAATATTTTATGGGCAGGTACTGCATTTTAGAGAACATATCGTCGCGGATGTTTTTAAGCACGCCCTGTGATACCGTAACCATTATACGGTTGTAAAGATATGTGCTTACTATTCCTACAAGATATATAACGCCCATTGTGACGATGGCCTTAAAAAGACCTGAAAAGGACGGGTCGGTCATTTTGGCAAGAGGGGTTATGTAGTCGTCGATGAGTATTTGCAGAAATTTTGAACCGGCCACGCCGGCCACCGAGCTGATAATAAGACAAATAAGCACGGCGATAAGCAAAAACTTGTATCGGAGCATATAGCCCATAAGCCGGGAAAAAACCTTTTTATCGAACTTTGCGCGTTTGCCGCCGGGGCCCATTGCGCCGGGATTCATACGGTTCGGTCTCATTTAAGCTTACCCCCTTTGGTTTGTGATTCGTAGACCTCTTTGTAGATGTCGCAGGTGTCTATAAGCTCCTCATGACGGCCGGCGGCCACTATTTTACCGCCGTCGAGCACTATTATCTTATCCGCTCCCTCTATCGAGGAGATCCTTTGCGCTATTACTATCTTGGTCGTCTCGGGCAGCTCGTTTACAAGGGCCGTGCGTATAAGCGAGTCGGTCTTTGTGTCGACCGCGCTGGTCGAGTCGTCAAGAATTATTATTTTCGGATTTTTAAGCAGCGCGCGGGCGATGCAAAGCCTCTGCTTTTGTCCGCCCGAAACGTTGGCTCCGCCCTGCTCTATGTAGGTGTCGTAGCCGTCGGGAAAGGTATTTATGAATTCGTCGGCACAGGCGATCTTGCAGGCGTGCACTATCTCCTCGTCGGTGGCGTTTTCGTTGCCCCAGCGAAGGTTTTCCTTTATGGTGCCCGAGAAAAGCACGTTTTTCTGCAAAACCATCGCAACCTTATCGCGAAGGCTTTCAATATCGTAATCCCTGACATCTACTCCGCCGACGGTAAGCGAGCCCTCGGTCACGTCGTAAAGCCTCGGAATCAGCTGCACCAGACTGGTTTTAGACGATCCGGTTCCGCCGATAATTCCTACCGCCTGGCCGGGCTTAATATCAAGATTTATGTTTTCGAGACATAATTTATTTTTGTCTCCCGCGTAGCTGAAGGAGACGTTTTTAAAGAAGACTCCGCCGTCCTTTACGACGGTTACGGGGCTTTCGGGATTTTTAATGTCGCTTTCCTCGCTTAAAATCTCGCCTATGCGTTCGGCCGATGCGCGCGAAATGATTATCATAACAAATATCATCGAGAACATCATAAGGCTCATGAGTATCTGCATGGCGTAGGTGAGAAGGCTTGTAAGAGCACCGGTGGTCATTGTGCCGCCGACTATGAATTTAGCCCCGAACCATGAGATTACAAGCATTCCGCCGTAGGCACAAAACTGCATAAGGGGCGAGTTGAAGGCTATGAGCTTTTCTGCCTTCGAAAAATCCGCATATATGCTTTGGGACACGTTCTCGAATTTTTCGATTTCGTGCTCCTCACGGACAAAGGACTTTACAACCCTTATTCCGCGGAGGTTTTCCTGCACAACGCGGTTTAATTTATCGTAGGTTTTAAAAACGCGCTCGAATATCGGATGGGCGTGTGTCATTATAAGGGCGAGGCCGACGCCGAGAATCGGTATGACGCAAAGAAATACAAGAGAGAGCGTGTGGTTGAGTCTGAACGCCATAATAAGCGAGAAAATAAGCATCATCGGGCTTCTTACGGCAACCCTGACTATCATCTGATAGGCGTTTTGTACGTTGGTTACGTCGGTGGTGAGCCTTGTTACAATGCTCGAGGTTGAAAATTTGTCGATGTTTGCAAAGGAATAATCCTGCACACGGTAATACATATCGTGTCTTAAATTACGGGCAAAGCCGGACGACGCTTCGGCCGCATATTTTCCGGCGAGCACGCCGAAAAGCAGCGAGGTCAGGCAGCAGGCAAGCAGTATTCCGCCGTATTTTAGAATGTTGCCCATATGTCCGGCGTCAACGCCGTCATCTATGAGCCTTACCATAACAAGCGGAATAATTACCTCCATGAGTACCTCCATGGAGACAAAAGCGGCCGAGAGAATTGAAGGCTTTTTATACTCTCGTACGCTTGAGCCGAGTTGTTTTAGCAGTTTTGTCATTGTTTACCTCCGTGGTGAAAATGCTGTTAGAAATTCTTGTTTTTGAGGATGGATTTAAAAATCGGTTTAGGACAGATTTTTCTTTATTTTTTCGGCCGTCGCAAAAAAAAGGTCAAGCTCCTCCTCGCTTATGCCTTTTACGGCCCGTTTTTCTATCTCCTCAATGTCGCGGTCAATTTTGTCGTGAAGCTCGATCGCTTTATCGGTGAGGATTATTTTTTTCAGCCTTGCATCGTAAGGAACCGGCTGACGTATAATCAGCCCGTTTTTTTCCATCAGCTTTAAAATGTTTGTCGCGGTTGAGCGGCGCACCGAAAATTGCTTTTCGATGTCGCGCTGAAAAACATC
Organism: uncultured Eubacteriales bacterium; assembly: GCA_934444365.1. Classification (GTDB taxonomy): domain Bacteria; phylum Bacillota; class Clostridia; order Oscillospirales; family Acutalibacteraceae; genus CAKSCM01. The sequence goes on from CAKSCM010000022.1 coordinate 13,237, forward strand.
GTGATCGCGGTTTTCGAACAAGTACCCTACAATATAACCGTGCGTGCCGGTCATGTTTTCAAGATGCTCCCGCGCCTTCGAGTTGACGAAATTCCTCTTTATAAGATTACAAAGCGTGCGTGCGCAAATCCCCACGTCGCGTCTTTCGTTCACCTCATCACTCCCGTTTCGGATAATAAATGTTAGAACACTAACAATTATAGTTTTCTTTAAAAAAATGTCAAGAGTGCAATTTAAACTTTAACGAAAAGTTCATATTCGGACAAAAATTCGGTGAAAATATATATGATTTAATAATAAGTTTAATATCGAAAAAAACAGGACATCAGTCAATCGTATCGTCTTAAATCACAATAAGCTTTAAAACAAGGAGAAACAAAAATGCGAAAAAGAAGAACCAAAAAAGATACCGGATACAAAGGCTTGTCGGCTTTAACCCGGGCCGGTTTTGCGGAGAATTCGGTGATTCCGCGCGAAAACACCCTGACCCAGGCCGCAATAATTGCCGATTCGCGCGATAAGGAAACCCGCGCTCCCATTGCAAGCGACGAAAACGTCGAGCGGGCAAGAAATTACGTTAACGAAAACCAAAAATAAAAAACAGAATATAAAAATAAAAAATTCCGCGACCGCAAGCATCGCAAAAAGGACGTTTCCGTTTTTTGGCCGGACCGCACATCATTTTCAGTACGGACCAAAGCCATTTTACGGATACGTCCTTTTATTTATCTATTCTATTTGTATTTAAAAACGGTTATTTGCGTATTATTCCGGCTTGTCGGCGGTTATGTCGGTGACGGCAGTGTTATCGCTGTCTGCTTCATTGTCATCCGTCGGCAAAAACAGCGCAAGGCTCTGCCCGGTCGTGTCCTCAAAATACGATGAGGCTGAAACATTCGCGGCATAAGCGCCTTTTTTTATAAGCACGGTCGTTTGGAAAAATTCCAGTCCGTTTTGCTCTCCGGTTATTGTAATGCAGGGATATTCTCCGCTTGAAAACTCTATTGTCTGCCGCTCGGCCGAGGTGACCTCAATTCCGTTTTTCCGAAGGGCCGACGTAATGCTTTTTTGCATGTATTCGGTGTATTCGCTCTCTCCGGGAATTTCCCCGAGCAAAAGCGACAGATTCTCCACCGTAACATTCACCGAATTCCCGTCGGAGGAAACTGCCCTCATATCCACAAAGCTTCTCGTGTTCTTAAGCTGTGAATAGTATTCCTCGTCCGATGTATCATTTCGCCATCCGTTTAAGGATTTTAATTCCTCCACCGTGTCGAGCGACCATAAATCCTGCTGCTCAAAAAACATTCCGAAAAATCCGTTTTTATAGCTTTTTTCGGTGTTTTCGCCCGGAGCAAAGGCGTCATTATCGATATCAACCGACGATACTGCAGGCGAAGAGCTGTTTTTGCCGAAAAGACTTTTAACGGCGTCGGTAACCTCACACGACGATAGACAAAATACCGCAAAGATCATTGCCGAAACAAGCGCGAATATCCTTTTTTTCATGGTTTTTCTCCTTTTTTCGATATCAATATTTTACCAGATAAGCTATTCGCTGTCAATGCAAATTAAGTCGGATAAATGAGCCGTTTTCCGATTAAAAACCCGGCGGATTTTTCACTCTAATCCATGATATCCATGAATTGAGATAAAAGGTATTGATTTAGTCGGCCGGGTGTGATAGAATGTACAGGATTCAGATTTCCGCCCGTAGCGAAGCTGGATATCGCAGCAGATTCCGATTCTGAAGGCCGGGGGTTCGAATCCCTCCGGGCGGGCCATGAAAATACCATTCGTTTTGCGTACGAATGGTATTTTCAGTTATATTGCCTTACGGAAAGCGGTATTGTTTTGCGGCGATTTTTGGCCGGACGCCGGAAAATCCCCTTTAGTCGCGCCGGTAAGCATTTAAATTTATCTGAATTAACGAAACCTATCGAATCGACAGGTTTCGCTTTTTAAACGGCAATTTAAAAATATAAAGCCGTTTTATTATTATAAAAAATGACCCGCATTAAAGAAAAAGCGTCTTTTAATACCTTTGAGGAGGAATCGGTTTTGCTTAAAAAATATGTCGGCAATAGGGCTTTTTACCGTATGGCAATGACGGTTGCGCTGCCGATGATGATTCAAAACGCCGTAACGAATTTTGTAAGTTTGCTCGACAATATAATGGTCGGACGGGTCGGAACGCTGCAGATGAGCGGTGTTTCGGTCGTGAATCAGCTGCTTTTCGTTTATAATCTGTGCATTTTCGGGGCAGTTGCCGGTGCCGGGATCTTCACCGCTCAGTTTTACGGCCAAAAGGACGACGAGGGTATACGTCAGACCTTCCGCTTTAAAATCCTGATTTGTGCAATTATCGGGGCTCTCGGCATTGCTGTGCTGTTTTTTTGCGGCGACGGGCTGATCGGGCTTTATTTAAAGGGAGAGGCCACCCCGGCCGAGCGCGCGGCGACCCTTGAGTACGGCCGCAAATATCTGGCGGTTATGCTTGTAGGGCTTGTTCCTTTTACAATTAATAACGCATATTCGTCCTCGATGAGGGAGACGGGACAAACGGTCGTTCCCATGGCGTCGGGCCTTGTTGCTGTCGGAGTAAATCTGTTTTTAAATTATGTGCTTATTTTCGGCAAGCTCGGGGCGCCGGCCCTCGGCGTTGTCGGTGCGGCTATCGCGACGGTGGTTTCCCGTTATGCCGAGCTCGGTGTAAACGCCGTCTGGCTGCATAAAAACCATAAACGGTACCCTTATATCCGCGGTGTTTACCGTTCTATGCGGATTGCTTTGCCATTGCTTAAAAGGATAATTATAAAGGGGTTTCCCCTGCTTATTAACGAAACGCTTTGGTCGGCGAGCGTTGCCGTGCTTAATCAGTGCTATTCAACCCGCGGACTGATTGTGGTTGCCGCAAATAATATTTCTGCTACGCTCTGGAATTTGTTTTCGGTATGCTTTATTTCGCTCGGCAGCGCGACCGGAATAATTATAGGACAAATGCTCGGTGCCGGAAAATCTGCCGACGAGGTAAGGGATTGCGACCGCAAGCTTATAGCCTTTTCGGTGGTGTCATGTGCGGTTTTCGGAGCGGCGATGGCGGCGATTTCGGGGGTGTTTCCTCTTATTTACAAAACCGACTCGGCCGTGCGCTCGCTTGCAACCTCAATGATCTGTATAAACGCCGTGATAATGCCCTTTGACGCCTATGCAAACGCCTCGTATTTTACCCTGCGTTCGGGTGGAAAGACCGTTTCGACCCTGCTTTTCGACAGCTGCTTTGTTTGGGTGGTAGGTGTGCCGGCGGCCTTTTTGCTCAGCCGTTTTACAAACATACCTATCCTGCCCCTTTATGCCATTTGCCAGGGGACCGAAATACTTAAATGCGTCGTGGGATTTTTTATGGTCAGAAGCGACAGCTGGATCAACAACATGGTAAAATCCCACCCCGAAGAGGCAGCGCGGTAATTGCTCGACCTTTGTTAACTTAAAGCGATCGCACTTATCCCGAATCGTCTTGCAAAAGCCCGCCGTTCGGCCTTTGCCGGGCGGTGCGTTGCGAGATAAAAGGGGATCGATGGGCTAACCCATATCATACAGCCTGTAAGCCTATAGTTTATAACCGTAACCCAATTACCGTTATTATCATCATCACCGTTACCGTCACCGCCGCCCGATACAAAGACGGCAAGACGTCATACGGGGTACGGATTTCACCGTCAAAGTAACAGACGAGGCGAATTTAAGCGTCGCCGGCAGACTGACGGCAAAAGAAAAAATAAAAGGCGCGGTAATGCTTTTTTGCGTACCGCGCTTTTTTAGTATAAATTTAGTTGGATTCAGGTAATAAAGCTGCAATTTACAAAACTCTACGGTTCGTTTGGTGTATTTTTGCAGGGTTTGTGGTATACTGGACAGAGTGGATAGGCGAAAACCGGATCAAAAAGGGAAAAGTGCGGCTTTTTAAACGGTTCGGTTTTATCCGATACAACAATTTTTATATTGATACCATCGATTGACAAGGGCAGACACGGTTTTGACGGGCCTAAATGCGCCCATATCGCGTCAATCTCCTTGACAATACGGCAAGTATTCGTTACGGGACTTTTTTGTCCTAACACATTTGTAGCTCCGGCAAAACTGCAAAGCACCTGCCAGCGATGTATTTTCGAGTGATTTTTGGTTTTTGAGACGTAAGGCTTAGAGCTTGGCGCCCGCCAAGGCGAAAAGGGCAAAAAGCAACGGAAAGACATGCTGTCAGGCGTGTTTTCCCTTGTTAATCGATGGTAAAAGGAGAGGTATGTATGAATCAGGAGAAAACAGGGAAATTTATAGCAGAACTTCGTAAAGAAAAGAATATGACCCAGATTGATCTGGCAGACAAATTGGGAATTACGGATCGAGCCGTTTCAAAGTGGGAAAACGGCAGGGGAATGCCGGATTTATCGTTATTGGCTCCGCTTTGCGAAATATTGGGCGTTTCGATAAACGAGCTTTTAAGCGGCGAAAGGCTGGACAAAAAGGATTATCAGGAAAAATTAGAGGACAACATAATAAACACGATAAATTATACGGATAAAAAGATCAATAAGACCAAAAGGGTTCTTATCGCTGCTTTATCGGTGATTTTAATACTTACAGCCGCGACGGCCGCGATCGTAACAATGTATGTTATTGATGTAACCAGAATGCAAAATAACAAACCGGTCGTGTTTGGTACCTGGGGCTATCCGTATACATCTCCCGTTGACTTAAGGGAAGGAGAAATAGAATCGGCCATAACGAATTATCTGGTCGAAAAAGGCGACGATGAGCAAAAGCATTACGAAAACGAAAAGACCTTTGCCGGCATGAAAATATATCAGGTTGAGGAAAAGGACGGATTTTATAACGTATATGCATGGGTGTTAAACGGTAAATATTATCTGGAAAATGATGAAATAAAGCAGGATAGCGGCTCATCTGCTCCGTATAAGTTTGTTGTAGAATATGCCGACGGCAAATACACCGTGACAGACTTTTTCACGCCGAGAGACGGCGGCAATTATTCGGTTGATATAAAGAATATTTTCCCGGCCGGCGTGAGGAATGACATAAATGATGTTCACACAGACGGAACAATAGAAAAGCTGCAGCTTAATATCGACCGGCAGACAAAGCTGTATTTTCATAAATAATAATTACGAATAATCACGGCTGTTTTGCCCGGCCTTTTGATGTCTGTTATACCTTCTGGGATTTTTTGTTTTGGGTTTTTATAATATGCTTTTTGATCTCATCGAGCAGCTGCTCGTGCTTGTGCGGTTTAAGCTTCGGGAAAGCACGGATCATACGACGCTGCTGGCGGTTGAATTTGTGCGCAAAGCCCTCGTATATTTCGCCAAGCCGGTTGTAAAATCCTGAGCTTTGCACCCGTGTTGCGGCTTTTTCTTTTTTTTCGGCAAGGGTTGCCGAAAAGGCAGCAAGACGTTTGTTGAAGCCGGAAAATCCCGTAATTGTAACCACCGAATCGGTCAAAAACGCCAGTGTGAAAACGGCGGTTATGATCGGCAGGGTGTATCCCGGCAGAATATCGGTCAGCCTGACAACGGCCGGATGCAGAATCTTTACAAGAACGACGGAAAATGCCCCGAAAACCACGGCGCCGAGCAGACAGACCCGTCCGTTTATGTTGAATTTTCTTTTTGAATAGTCCCACCAACGGGCGGATTTTACGGATAAAAATTTGTCATAATAACAAAAGGCAAAGCGAATATCTGTCTTTCCCGTTGTTGTCGCCGCAGTGCTCTTTTTAAATTCGGTCTGTTAAAACCGACGGACGTTTAACGACCCTTCCTGCGGCGGATAATATGGTTTAACCTGCCGTATCGATTGCGCGTTGAGCGTTGTTTTCGGTTTGACGCTGAAAGCAGAACCGGTCCGACCGACATGCCGGATATCGGGCACCGCCTCAGGCTTTAGGTTTGACGGATTTTTCGTGGTGAATAAAAAAATAACTTCCAATTTGTTTTTATATGTGTTATAATACCCTTTGCCGACGCGCGAGAGGCGATTTTGTCGGCTGACGGTATTTACGGCGCAAACCGTTATTAACCGTAATAAATTTAATATTGGGGTGTCGCCAAGCGGTAAGGCAACGGACTTTGACTCCGTCACTCGATGGTTCGAATCCATCCACTCCAGCCAAAAACAAAGGACAATTTCCTATAAAGAGATTGTCCTTTGTTTTTTTGCTTTTCTTTAAAATTGTTTTCCGGACAAAAGATAAAAGCGGTTATATCCGGTTTTACCGTCCCGGAAAAGCCTCAAGGCGGTGACGGAGGTTTTATACCTGCCCCCGTTTTTTTATTCCGATTGCAAAAATGTCCCGAACCGTTTTACACAATTCGGGACGTTTTGTTGTGTGGTTATTACACTTTTAAAAGTTTTAAAATGAGCCGATCTTGCCGACGACGTACTGAAGAATCAGCAGAGCGTCGGTCGCCGAAAGGGTACTGTCGCGGTTTACGTCGGCCTGAACAAATTGCTCGTAGGTTAGCTCTACCTTGCCTACGGTCGCCTGAAGGGCAAGCAGCGCGTCGGCGGCGTTTACGGTTCCGTTTCGGTCAACATCGCCGAGAACCGGGGTCGGACCGGCTCCGTTTACATATATCCTGAGCTCGCATCTTCTGCAGTAGTAAAGGTATTCGGCTACTCCGTAACCGACGTATGACGGGTCGTCAAGCTTTGATATAACAAAATCATGGCCGAGAGCCGGGGTAAAGGTCATATCTGACAAAACCTCGCCGCATAAGGCACAGTGACTGCCGCCGGTATGTCCCTTGGTACAGCAGGTGGCCTCAAACGGGGCGTTTGCAACCTCTTTATGACCGGTCGTTTCGGTTATGCCGCTTGACTCGGAATGTCCGCACAGTGTGCAGGTCTTTACGGTTTTTCCCTTTGTAATGCAGGTTGGACTTAAGGTCTCCGACACAAAGCCGTGCGACGTACAGCCCGATTCCTCTTTAAAGGTCATTTCGTTATAGGTCGCATATTCTTCGGCCTTGCTTCCCTTTTTGCCGGTTATTACAAAGCCGTCGATAGGCTCGTCGGGAGAAAAGGGATTGCCGGGCTCGGGCGGATAGTATCCAATGCATTCGTTCCCGAGGTAGGCCACGCTTTCGGGAATGGTAACCCCTTTGCCGGCGCCGTAGCTGAAGAAGGCTCCTTCATCAAGAAAACGCAATCCGTCGTTTAAATGAACTGCCTCAAGCTTTTTGCCCGAGAAGGCATTGTCGCCCACAGAGCGCACCGTATCGGGGAGGTTAACCGCCTTACAGCCGTGATTGTTAAAGGCCATTTGCTGTATTATGACGGCTCCGCCGAGGTCAACCGACCTTAATTTTTCGCAATTAAAAAAAGCGTAGTAATCTATCCGCTTGCAGCTTTGAGGAAGGCTGAGCCCGACTAAATCAGGGGCTTCAAAATTCGCGATATTATGAGGAGTGAGCTCGAGCTGATCGGTTATATATCCTCCGGTTACGGCAATTGTGCCCTCCTTTATGGCGAGGGTGGTATTTTCGGGAACGGTCCCCTTGTAGCAATAGGCCACCTTTCCGAAATATACCGGGCCGTCGGGCTGGTTGAAGTACCAGCCGGTGTCGCTTAATGAGTCGTGCTCCGTCCAGGTTACCGATTGCTCCAGATCACCGAAGCCGTCAAGGGAAACACACCCCGAAAATGCGCCGGAGCCTAAGGTCTTGACGTTTTTTCCGCCCTTTACCGACGTAAGGGCCGTGCAGCCAGACACTGCACCGCCGTCAATTGCCACAAGGCTGTCGGGCAGGGTGATTTCGGTTAGAAGATTGTGGTTAGCCAGAGATCCGCTTCCGAGAACACGGATGTTTCCGAGATCTATACTCCGGAGGTTTTCGCCGCCTATGCAAGAATTCAACTCAAGCACGTCGTCGGGAACGGTAACGCTTTCGAGCGCGTCGCACCCCGAAAAGGCGCTAAAGTAGGGGGTACCCTTGGGGAGAGTAACGCTTTTAAGGTATTTTTGTCCGCTGAAGGAAGCCGCCTCAAGCAAAACCGTTTGAGGGAGCTTTATCGACCTTAAGCCGACGAGGCCGTTTACGTTGATATAGTCCACACTTTCGGGGACGGTAAGCTCGGTTAAGCTTTCGTTGTAGCTTACATCTATGGTCAGGGATTTAAGTCCGTCGGGGAGGTTTAATTTTTTAAGCCCGTCGCAATCAAGCTCAAGAAAAACGGTTTTGGTGCCCGGGCGGACGGTCAGCTCCTCGGGGTAGTCGTTATAATTCCTGTCGATAAGACCGAGGAAAACACTGCCGCAATAAAGCTCGTAGCCGTCGGGAAGGCTGTTGTACCATTTGGTTTCGGAAAAGCACGATAAATCTATCGTTTTAATCGAGGAGGGGAAATTGATCTGAGCGAGATTTTCGCAATAATCGAAAACGCTCTCCTCAATGGTTTCGATTCCGTCGGGCAGGGTTACCGATTTAAGGGCGGTGCAGTCGCTGAAGGCCCTTTCGTTCAGGCGTTTAAGACCGCTTCTGAAAGTAACCGAGGAAAGCTTTTCGCAATGATTAAAGGCGCTGTAATCGATCTGCTCGAGCCCCTGAGGCAAACTGACCGACAACAGCTCTTTACATTCATAAAATGCGCACGAACCGATGATTTTTACGCCGCTCGGAATGGTAACGCCGGTTATATCGGTGTACTGAAAAACATTTTTGCCTATAGCCGTAACGCCGCTCGGAATAACGGGGGTTTTGCTGCTTCCCTTGTAGGCGAGCAGAATATTTCTCCAAATAAAGAAATCGGAATTGCCCTCGGCCCAGAGCCAGTCGTTGTATATGTCCGAAAGGAATTTTGCGAAGCCTTCGCTTAAGGATGCCCCCGCAGCACCGAATGCGGTAGGATAAACGTATGTATTATCGTTTTCGATTGTAACGCTTTCAAGGGAACCGCAGCTTTCAAAAGCACGATTGCCTATTTCGGCAACGCTCGCCGGGATAGTTATTCTTTTAAGCGAGTTGCAATTCGAAAAAGCATAAGCGCCTATTGTTTTAAGGGAATTCGGAAGAACTATTTCTTCGAGCTCTGAGTGAATGTCGGTATAGCTGCTGTCGTAAAAGGCTTCATCGGAAATATAGGTAACGGTATCGGGCAAAACTACTTTTTTTACGACCGGATTAAAGTCGCTGTACTGATAGTCGGTGTGAAAATCCTTGATTCCGACTACCTTGTATCCGTCAATATAGGACGGCACGGTAACCACCGAATCGTACCCGTTATAAGAGGTTATTTCCACCGTATCGAAGGTGACAAAACGGTAGGTATAGCCGTAGTCGGACCCATCCGACGGCATGTTTCCGCCGGAATATACTGCATCGGCATATGAAACCGGCACGGCGGCCGACATCATAAGCACACAAAGCAAAAAGCAAAGCAGATTTTTAAGTATACCGTGTTTTGTTGTTTTCATTTTTTCTGATACCTCCCCTTATTTCCTCTTAATTATACGATGCGGCTTCAAAAAGGCAAACATCAATTTCCGAACCTGCATTGACAAAACGGAAATCCTTGTCTTGCATGCAAAATCCGGTTTCGCGAATTTTAAAGGTCTGTTTTTTTAAAAGACAGGGCGTTTGGGGCGGCTTAACTTATCCGACTGGCGCCCTTTAGGCAGGCGCCTTTGCCGAAAGCAAAGGCGGACAAAGCGAATGCGAATGGCCAAACCGGCAAGTGTTTTTTAAAAATCGCTTTGTCCGCCGGCTTAAAAAGCCGGCGCCTTCCCCTTTTACTCCAAATTTAAAGGTTTAAACGGCGGTAAAGCTATAAATTAATATGATCAACCGACCTGTTTGCTATATGCTCTTTTAATTTTTGTAGGATTTAAGGTCGTTTACAAAGGCCGCGCGGTCAGCCGCTTTAAAAAGGGCGCTGCCTGCAACGAGGACGTCGGCTCCGGCGTCTATAACCTGACGGCCGGTATCGGCGTTTATTCCGCCGTCAACCTCGATGTGCATGTCTTTAAATCCCAGCTTGTCGCATTCGCGGCGAATGTCGGTAATCTTCCCAAGGGCCGACGGCATAAAGCTTTGTCCGCCGAATCCCGGCTCGACCGACATAACAAGCACCATATCGCAAAGGGGAAGATACTTAAAAATAGCGCTCGCCGGAGTATTCGGCTTTATGCAAATCGAGGGCTTGGCGCCGGCATTCCTTATCATTTTTAAGGTCTGCTCGACTTCGGGCTCAGCCTCGACATGAATGGTTATATAATCGGCCCCGGCAGCGGCAAACCGCTCGACGTAGCGCTCGGGGTTTTCAATCATCAGATGAACGTCTATGGGCATATCGGTATACTTGTTAAGGGAATCAAGCACCGGTATTCCGAAGGATATATTCGGCACAAACATTCCGTCCATAACGTCAAAATGCAATATGTCCGCTCCTGCACGACGGGTGGACTCGCAGTCCTCGCCCAAACGCGCAAAATCGGCCGACAGTATTGAGGGGGCAATCATTATCATTTTTCATCTCTCCGAAAATTTATTAAAACTCTTTTTGACTTGTGTTGTACCAGATAGAGACGAACCGCCCCAAAAGCGCCCTTTTCCCGCCATACGCACTTAAAAAATCTTGAAATACACGAGTATATCAGCGGTTTTTTAAATACGTCTGACTGAAAAATTACATCTTTTCAGGTGCATAGCAGTTTTGTCGTGG
>CAKSCM010000023.1 GCA_934444365.1 uncultured Eubacteriales bacterium
CTGCTGATTATATTAATGCCTTTAAGCTTAACGGCGAACTCTTCTGATTTTGTAACACATCATTGACAAACCGACAAAAAACAATATTTTCTGATTTTTTGCAAAAACCGTGTGTTATATAGTACAGGAAAACCGTCCTGACGCTTCAGCGCTTTCCGGCCTCCCCGAACGGTTGCCGAAGGTTTACTAAATGCTTGCTGCAAAAATACGTTTTCCAAAACGGCCGGTTTTTCCCGTTTGCGCTGCATCACGGCTCCCTTGCCGAAAAAACAACACATATCACATAACAGAATTAAACCACGGAGAATATCATAAGGCTTACGGTAGTAGGCGGATTTAAGATAAAGATAAGTCGGTTTAAAGCGGATCTTTTCCGCCCATACTTCACAAAAAATCCCGGTAATACACAAAGTATTGCCGAGATTTTTTATTTTGTCTAGCCGAAAAACATCACGCTCAAAACTGCCATGCACCCTGTAAAAAAGGATTTTGTTCTTATTGCAAGGCAAAAGTGACGGAATAATGAAGATATATTCCGGGTATTTTCGGCGCCATCACAGGGCAAAAGACTTTTCACAGGGCGGTTTATCCTTATCTTAGGTCCGCCCTTGTCCGTGGTTTTTCGCTTGAAATTCAAATTTTACATAATTATTAAACCCATTGCCCCGTCGCCGCTTTATCGCCGATATGCGAACAGCCTTTTTTTATCTTTTAACCCGCCTTACTTTTCTTCCCCTCACTTTTTAGCTCCGGGCCTGAAGAAGACGGCCGCTATAACCCCGAAGAATACCGCGGCGGCAATGCCGGCCGAGGTAGCGGTAAGTCCGCCGCTTAGCGCCCCTGTAAGTCCCTTTTGATAAACGGCCTGCTCCACTCCCTTAGCGAGCGCATAACCGAACCCCGTAAGCGGCACGGTGGCGCCTGCACCGGCGAATTTTACAAGCGGCTCGTACACCCCTACAGCGGTTAAAAAAACGCCGCTTACCACGTAGCTTACAAGAATTCTTGCCGGGGTAAGCTTTGTAAAATCAATAAGCAGCTGGCCTATTACACACAGCGCGCCGCCGATCAAAAAAGCGTAAAAATACTGCATATTTTTCTCCTTATATAAAAATCCTTATTAAATCAAAAAGGTTTTACGTCTTATACCGTACCTTGTCCGGTTAACACTTTTATTCTACATATATCAATATTGTTTTCAGTGCGGCGGCTTTGTATTCAGTTTAAAAATGTAATATTTTACCAAATATGTTTTAAAAACCGTTTTTCCGCCACATAGCGTACGACAGTATATTTGCCCGATGTTAATTATACTTTTATAAAGCGAAAACCAATTAACATATTGCAAAGGCCGATTAAGCGGACAGGCTTTTTACATATCGGACAAGCAAACAAAGGATTTAAAGGGTACGCGGTTTGCGCTTATATATTTTATTTTCTGCCATTCGTTATTTGTTATGCGCACAATCGAAATAATCGGTCCTTTGTTCTCGCCGTGTGAGGCGGCACGATCCGTAATCAATTACAAAAGCGGCGGCAAAACCTGGGCTGCAGGCCGTCCGGGATTTTTGGCGGTATTTTTAATACATCAGAAAAGCCCTGAAAAATCTTTCGAAACGGGATATAACGGCGGCTTTTTTATAAGCGCCGCCGATAAAAAAGCGCATTTTTAAGCAACACTTAAATCGCCGGCTATTTTATCGTCCGGTAAAAACAAATAGGACAAACCGAAAGGAAGGAATGGCAAATGAGCACACAAAACAGGCGTATTTCCATGCTTGCAAGAGACAAGGTCGAGGCCGCCGGCGCGGCCGCAATAAAGCAAGCGGCCTTTGCGATAAGCGGTTTTTTATTTGCAAAATGCACGGTGTTCGGCGAATTCACGCCCTTTCCGGCAGCACTTACAGCCGCTGCCGGCGAAAAATACACCCTGGCCGCGACCTTCGGTGCCGTCCTCGGCTGCTTTACCGAGATTTCGTCCGGCGGTATGCTAAGCGTTATGGCGGCCGTCGTGGTTGTAGCGCTTGTAAAATGGCTTTGCGCCGGATTTTTTAAACGCTTTTCTCCCGGTATTCCGGAATTCCTGCTTTCCTTCGGGTCAATGGCGGTGTGCTGGATAGTAGTCCTCTCCGCAACCTCGTTTTCTCCCTTTATGCTGCTGTTGCGGGTGGGCGAGGCTTTGCTTTCCGGCACGTCGGCCTACTTTTTCACAAGATTCTTCGCCCTGTTTCAAATACAAAAAAAGCGCGCGCTCGACCCTCAGGAACTTGCATGCGCCGTGCTCAGCCTTTCGGCTCTTGCGGTAGCACTTTCTCCCCTTACCATCGCATCGGTATCTCCGGCGAGGGTAATTATGATAATCGCCCTGCTATCGGCCGCATATAAAGGCCATGAGCCTGCCGGAGCCATCGCCGGGTGCGCTTCAAGCCTTGTTATGGCGCTTTGCGGTTCCGAATACCTTTATGCGGCGGCCGGATTCGCACTCGCCGGACTCATGGCCGGAGTTTTCTCTCCGGTCGGTAAAATCGGCACGGCGGCCGCCTTTATTCTTACCAACGGAATCGTCGCCCTGAAATCCGCCGACGAGCCGACCCTGATTCCCGTTTTATATGAAGTGATGGCGGCCTCGGTGCTTTTTGTCGCCATGCCGTCACGATTTTCGGACTCGCTTGCCTTTATTTTCAGCACAAAGGTGCAAAAAACCGACAATCTGCTCCGCTCGAATCTTGTAATGAGACTTAAATTCGCCTCCTTTGCGCTGTGCGATGTTTCAAAAACCATTGACAAGGTGGCCGAAAAGCTAAAACGAGTCAGCTCGCCGAAATTGGAGGACGTGTTCAGACGTACCGAACACGCCGTATGCAGCCACTGCTCGCTGTGCATTTACTGTTGGGAAACCAACCGCCGGACAACCCTTAATGAGCTTGTAAGGGCGACCGAGCTGCTCGGCAAGGGACTAAGAATAACCTCCGACGATTTTGGCGAAAGCTTTAAAAAGCGCTGCTCCCATCCGGACAAGCTCGCCCTTTCGTTAAGCCGATTTTACGGCGAATACAAATCGAGGAGATCGGCCGACAACCGGGTTTCCGAAATAAGAGGAGTGGTATCGGAGCAATTCTCCGGAATATCCTCAATGCTCGAGGGGTTGGCCTTCGAATTTGAGGATTTCGAAACCTACGATGCCGACACTGCCCAAAGAATCACCTCAGCCCTTGCTGCTATCCGTATTACGGCCGACGATGTTTCGTGCCGATGCGACCGGTTCGGCAGAATGACGGCCGAAATATGTCTGCCCTCGCCGAATGAACGCATTAACCGCTCGATACTCATGCGCGAGCTCTCAACGGTATGCAAAAGGGATTTCGACCTGCCGTGCATTACCGCCGCTCAGGGCAAAACCCTGCTGACGCTCACCGAAAAGGCGGTATATACCGTCGACATGGGCATGGCTCAGATAACATGCGAGGGGGAACGGCTTTGCGGAGACGCCGGCGAGCAGTTTTTCGACGGCAAGGGACGAGCCGTTATGCTTATAAGCGACGGCATGGGCTCGGGCTCGCGCGCCGCCGTGGACGGCGCTATGGCCGCCGGGCTTATGTCCCGGCTTATAAAGGCGGGATTTGGTTTTGACTGCGCGCTCGGAATAGTAAACTCGGCCATGCTTTTTAAATCGGGCGACGAATCGCTTGCGACGGTGGATATAGGGGTTATCGATCTGTTCGACGGCACGGCGGAATTTTACAAAGCCGGCGCTCCGGCGTCGGTTATCCTCAAAAACGAACGGCCGATACTGTGCGAGGGAGCCTCCCTGCCCCCGGGGATATTAAAGGGAGTCAGCTTCGATAAAAGCACCGTCACCCTGTCGGATTCCGACACGGTAATAATGTTTTCGGACGGAGCGCTTGCCGACGGCGTCGACTGGATAGGCGCCGAAGCCGAAATATGCGGCGATATGACGGCAGGCGAGCTTGCCTCCCACATTGCCGACTACGCCAGAAGAAGAGCCGGCGCCTCCCATCCCGACGATATAACCGTAATGGTAGCCCGTTTGAAGAAAAATCGCATTTAAAAACTAATATAGGCGCTGTTGCGGACGGATAAAACGCAAGGTTTGGACGAGCACGAAGAAAAACGGTGAATCCGTACGGACGCATATTAACTCTTCTTTTTACCCCTTCATTTTTCCGGCAGTCAACGCTGCCGACTTATTTTTCGGTTCAATCTCTTTGTTTCAAATATATAAAAATCCCCGGTTTAATCCCGGCAATTCGCTTTTTAAAGCCTTGCCGAGGGTTTAACCCGGGGGTTTTTATTTTTATCGTTATTATGATTATGTTTTGTTTTATTCACTATTCACCGGCGGTTAAAAGCAGATCGGTCGATATAACGCCGATCCGGCCGTTCATACAATACGTACCGTTTGCATTTCCTATTGTATTATCTCAAAGCTCCTTTACAAGCCGGTCGATAAGGCTTTTTTCGGCAAGACCGGGAGAAAAAGCCGTAGCGCTGCCGGCCGCACACGCAAGCCTTAAAGCGTTCTCAAAATTTCCCGTACCTATATATCCGGCTATAAATCCGGCGACCATTGAATCACCGGCTCCGACCGAATTTTTAAGCTCACCCTTTGGTGCCTTCACCGAAAAAACGCCCTCGTCGCACACGAGCACCGCGCCGTCCCCGGCCATGGAAACAAGCACGTTTTGTGCTCCGAGCGAACGTAACTTTTCCGCCGCCGCTGCCGCCGAGCTATGATCGGTTACATCCTCGCCGACCGCCTGAGAAAGCTCATGATGGTTCGGCTTTATCAAAAACGGACGGTATTTTAAAAGCGGAATAAGCTTATCGCCCGAACAATCGATAACCGTTTTTGCCGGCGTGCGGCTCGCCGCACAAACCGTCTGCTCAAAAATATCGTCGGGCGAGTTTTTCGGAGCACTGCCCGAAATGACGATCCAGTCATCATTTAAAGCACCGACAAGCTTTTCGGATATATTCTTTGTATCATCTTGCGAAACGGTCGGTCCGGCGCCGTTTATTTCGCTCTCAAGCGAGCTTTTAAGCTTTACGTTTATTCTTGTAAAGCCCGATGAAAGGCGGATAAAATCCTCTTTTATTCCGATTTCCTTCAAATAATCGCATATAAGCTGTCCCGTAAATCCGGCGACAAATCCGAGCGCCGTGGAATCGGCACCGAGGGTTTTAAGCATAACCGAAACGTTTATACCCTTGCCCCCTATAAAATACTCCTCATACTCCGAGCGCGTAATCCCTCCCGGGCAAAGCTCGCCCGTGTGCATTACGTAATCTATAGCAGGATTCAGCGTCACTGTATATATCATAAAACCGGCTCCTTTTCTAACTGCTTATCAGTCCCGTCGCTCCCGGACAAAACCGGACGGTGCGAATCGGCCGCTGCGAAATTTTTAAAACCGTCGCCACATATAACAAAGACTGATTTTTTCATTCGCCGCCATTTACGGCAGTATAAATTTTAAAAGATCTTCCGGCGTTTTCGCAAACCACTCGCCGCCCGAGGCTATAAGCTCATTTTCGCTCCTGAATCCCCAAAGCACGCTTATACAGGGCATGCCGGCGTTTTTCGCGGTTTTAATATCGACATCCGAATCGCCGACGAAAAACGCATCCTTCGGATCGGTGTTTAACCTTTGCAATATGCTAAGAGTAAGCGACGGGTCCGGCTTGGGTTTTACACCTTCGCTGACTCCGCTTATTATATCGAAGGTATCAGGATAAAAACGCTCGACAATCTCCCTTGCCCGATAATCCGGCTTATTGGTCACCACCGCAAGCCTTATGCCGGCCTTTTTAAGCTTCGTCACGACATCGGGCAGCCCATCATAGGCCGAAGTCTTTACAAGATAATTTTTACCGTAAAGCTCTATGTAACGTTTGTGGATTTTTTCGATCGTTTCGGGATCGCGGCTGTCCTCAGGCAGCGAACGCTCGATAAGTTTTACCGAGCCGTTGCCGACGGCATACTGTATTTCATGAAGGCTCCTTTCTTTGAAGCCATGCTCACTCAGCGCCGTATTCACCGCGTCCGCAAGATCGCAAAGGGTGTCGCACAGGGTGCCGTCAAGGTCAAAAACCACCGCTTTTATTTTTCTTTCTTTATCACTCATATTTTTCGCCTTTTTGTGTTATTTATTTTTAATTATCCAAAATCATGATTAACTTCGCTTTTTAAAGGGGTAAACATCCTAACCCTTAGCGTCGTACCATGTGTCCCCCATGCCTATATCGACGGTAAGGGGAACGCGTAACTTCGCGGCGTTTTCCATTTCTCGCCGCAAAATCTCCGCCGCCTTTTCCTTTTCCTCCTCAACGGCCTCGATTATAAGCTCGTCGTGAACCTGCAAAATCAGCTTGGATTTCATGTTTTCTTTTTTCAAAGCCCTGTAAACGTTTATCATGGCTATTTTTATTATATCGGCCGCCGTTCCCTGAACCGGCATGTTTCGGGCAACCCTCTCTCCGAAGGAACGCAAAGCGGCGTTTTTTGCCGAAAGCTCGGGCAAATAGCGCCGTCTGCCGAAGCAGGTAGTGGCAAATCCGTCCTCCTTGGCCTGTTGTACAACCCTTTCCATATAATCCGCAACGCCTTTGTAGGTTGCCATATAACCGTCTATATACTGCTTCGCCTCTTTAAAGGAAATGGACAGATCGCGCGACAGCGAATATGCCCCTATACCGTATACAATGCCGAAATTCACCGCCTTTGCGCGCGAACGCATAAGGGGAGTAACCGCCTCGCGCGGCATGCCGAAGACCTGAGCGGCCGTTGCGGTGTGTATGTCTCCGCCCGACAAAAACGTATCGATCATTGTTTTATCGTCGGCCATGTGGGCGAGCACCCGAAGCTCGATCTGCGAATAGTCGGCATCGCACAAAACGCATCCCTCTTTGGCTTTAAAAAACCGGCGAAGCTCGCGGCCGACCGCCTTTCTTACGGGGATATTCTGCAAATTCGGCTCGGCCGAGCTTATTCTTCCGGTACGGGTCTCGGTCTGATTAAAGGTCGAATGTATACGTCCGTTTTCGTCTATAAAAGCCGCCATCGAATCGACATAGGTCGACTTAAGCTTTGAAAGCTGGCGGTATTCGAGCAGCAGCTCAACCGCCGGATGCTCGTATTTTAATTCCTCAAGCACCTCGGCCGAGGTCGAATATCCGCTTTTTGTCTTTTTCTTCGGGGTTAGCATTAAATCCTCGAAAAGTGCCTTGCCGAGCTGCTTGGGCGAATTGAGGTTAAATTCGTACCCGACAAGCCCGTAAATTTTTTCGCAAAGCTCCTCTATTTGCACCTTTAAGTTTTCCCCGAAGGCAAGCAGCGCTTCCTTATCGACCGAAAATCCGGTCCTTTCCATATCGGCAAGGACATTGCAAAGTGGCATTTCGATATTGTAAAACAGATCATACTGTCCGGTTTTTTCGAGCTCCGATGAGAGCTTTTTGTAAAGCCGCTGTATCGCCGATGCCTCGCATACGGCCCGTTTTTCCTCCTCGTCAAATTCGGAAAAATCCCCCTCGCCGATAACGCCTGCCGGGCAGGAATACTCGGTCATAAGACGTTCGAGCTCATATGATGCGGCCGACGAATTAAGCAGATAAGCCGCCAGCGAAAGGTCAAAATCGCCGCTTTTTTGCTGTAAAGAAGCCCTGTACATCGCCTTCATGTCGCACGATACGGCGCACATATCGGAATCCGATATCGCCTTTAAAAGCCCCGTTTCATCCGAAGAAAACAAATATCCCTCATTCCCTGAGGCGGCGGCAAAACGCACGCCGTTCTCCGTTTTAAAGGAGGATAAAAACAGCAGTCCGCCGGTCTTCTCGCCGACCGCCGATATCTCATCTGGCGTAATCCTCGTTATTTTTGCGATTACCGATTCGGGTACGCTGTCCTCCTGCGTCTGTTCGCTTACATCATCATCAAATACCGGCGCGGTGTTTTTAAGTCCCAATCGCTCGATAATCTTAAAAAGCTCAAGACGGGATAATTCCCCGACAAGACGGCCCGGATCATACACCGCCGACCGGCAAAGCTCAAAAGGATCGCTTTGTATCGGGACATTACGGCATATTTCGCCCAGTTTCAGCGAAAGATAGGCGTTATCCTTATCTTTTATAAGCTTTGCTCTGAGAGTCTCGCGAATGTCGGGACTGTCTATATTCTCGTAAACGCCGTCGAGCGAGCCGAACTGCCCGATAAGCGCTCCGGCGGTTTTCGGACCGACACCGGCCACTCCGGGAATATTGTCCGACGAATCCCCGGCGAGTGCCTTTATGTCAATAAGGGCCCTCGGCTCAACGCCGTATTCTTCCTTTACTCTGTCGACAGTATAATCCTTAAGCTCGGGAGAGCCGGCCTTGGTCGAAGCGAGCAGAACCCTTGTTTTTTCATCTACCAGCTGCAGCGAATCGCGGTCACCGGTCGATATAACACAGTCCCAGCCCTTTTCCTTAGCACTTAGGGAAAGTGTTCCGAGAATATCGTCGGCCTCGTACCCCTCTTTTTCAAGCACGACCACGCCGCAAAGACCGAGCACCTTTTTTATTATAGGCAGCTGGACAAAAAGCTCGGGCGGCATGGGCTTTCGCCCGGCCTTATATCCGTCATACATTTCGTGACGAAAGGTCGGTGCCTTAAGGTCAAAAGCGGCCGCTACCGCGTCGGGATGCTCCGACTCCTTAAGCTTTATAAGAATATTCATAAATCCGTAAACGGCATTTGTAAAAACCCCGTTTTTGTTTGAAAGCAGACGGATTCCGTAAAAAGCACGGTTTAAAATACTGTTCCCGTCAAGAACAAGCAGCTTCATATGGCCTTCCCCTTTTAAAAAATACGTTACAAACGAAACGCTCACGGTATATCCTCTCCGGTTTTTGCGTTTTGTGCCATCAACATATATATTTTTCTCGACTCTAAGTTTATCATACCTTTGGCCATCATTCAAGAAGCCGGCGCTTTTTTCTTTACGGTTATTGACTTTACCTCATCGATAAAATATAATTGAAAACGGTGTCTGTGTATTTTTTAAATATCGGTACACAGCCTTAACCGGAACAGAATAAAAATTTACATTCGTTAAAATCTTCGGTAAATTTGACAGGTTTTATATTTTATCACCCTTCGCGTCATTTTCCGTAAAACGATCAAAACTCGCAACACCTTAATCAGTTTTTTTAAAAAGGCGGCGAATACAAGATGAAAAAGATTAAAAGATTAACGGCAATTATCCTGTGCGTTACGGCGGCGCTTATGTTTGCCGGATGCACCGAAAAGGGAGCGAAGGATTCCTCCGATGTACCTGCCGACACCTCGGTTTCGGCCAAAACGGACGAAAATTCGCCGACGGACGGCCAGCCCGTGATTTCGGCCGGAGAGGTAAAAGCGACCGAGGGCAAAAACGTCGTCGTACCCTTTACGGTAAGCCGCAACTGCAAAATAGCGGCCATGGATATAGTAATAACCTATGACAGCGAATGTCTCGAATACGTGTCGGCAAGCGCCGGCTCGCTTTATTCCGACGGCATTGTCGCCGCAAACGGCAGCGACGGAAAGGTCAAGCTGTCGGTAATTACCCTTTATCCTCCCGAGGGTGAGGGCGAAATGTTTACCGTAACCTTCAAGGCCATAGGTAAATCGGGACAAAAAAGCGCTATAACGACCGAGGTTACGACCTGCTGCGAATCGGTGGTAACAAACCGTATAACCCCGACATTGAAGCCCGGCTCGGTCACTATAGAATAAATCGGTTCGCCTCAATTCGGTTTCCGACGAAAAAAACGAGCCGATCACAAGGCTGCCGCCTTAATTATTACCTTTCGGACCAAAGACATTTAAAATAAAATCCCGAAATTCAAGGAGAATAAAATGAAAAAGAAAATTATCGCTGTTTTTTCGGCCGTCCTTATACTCGGTCTTTTGATGTTTACCGCCGTATCGGCCGCCGGTAAGGCCGAGCTTTCGGGAGGAAACGTAAACGGCTATGCCGGGGCGATGGTCGATTTTCCGCTTATACTAAACGCCGGTGAAAACGTCGCCGCAATCGACATCACCGTAGACTATGATTCATCATCCCTTTCCTATATATCGGATATAAGCGGAGAGTTCGAAAACTGCCTGATCCAGGCCCACAGCGCCGAAGCCGGCACCGTAAAGGCCGCCATGATAAATGCCGACGGCGTAACGGGCGAAAAGGTGCTTATGAAATTGCGTTTTGAGGTTTTGCATGATGCTACCGGCTCGCTGAATATACGAATCGCTGTAACCGGTGCCGTAAACGCCAATCAGAAGGCTGTCAGCGTCTCGGTAAAGGACGGAAAAATTAACATCGCCGGCCGGGTCGGTGTCAACAGCACCGTTGTCGACAACAACAACGAGGTAATCGGCTCGATAGACGATGAGGGAAACATGACCGACAAATCGGGAAATCCCCTGGGAACCGTTGCAAACGATGATACCAAGAGCGCTGCCGAAAGCTCATATGCCGCCGAACAGTCAGCCATAAAATCGGCCGTCGACGCCACCTCCGGAACCGAGGTCGCCTCCGCCGCCGATTCGTCAACCGCCGGCAGCGGCTTTAAATTCGAAAGCTGGATGCTTTACGTTCTGATCGGAATACTGTTCGTCGCGGCCGTTGTAATATGCGTAATTTCGGTCGTCAAGGGCAAAAAGCAAAAGGAACAAAAAGAAAAGGACGATTACAAAAACGTCTATGACGACTCGTCCGACCGCTGATTTTTCTAAAAAAAGGAGATTGAAACGCCGCATTTTGACCCGCTGTTTCGCACTCCGCCAAATAAAAAGATTTTTAATCGGCATCCGCCGTTTTTTCGGTGTTATTTAAGCCCTAAAAAACAAAGCCGTCGGCGTAAAAGCGAAAACGCCGGCGGATTCTTTGAATCCCGGAGGTAAAATTCGGAATGTTTAAAAAATTTTTTTGCAGAGTTCTTTCGGCAGCGCTGTCAGCAGCCGTAATATTTGCGCTTGTCTCATGCGATAACGAAAACGGAAATACAGATTCGTCTGAAATCGACAGCCCGGTCTCATCCGCTCCCGAGACCCCGACCGTAACCGACGGATATCCCGAGCATCAAAATACCATAGCAGCCCCGAACACCGGCAGCAAAACGGTGAATTTCGTCGCCGCCGAGGGCGGCATGTACCGTCTCGAAAAGGACGAATGGAAATTCAGCTACATAAAGGGGGTTGTTATCTGCTCGTTCGAGCCGTCGTCCGGCCGCACGGGACAGAATATCACCTATGCCACCTACATGGACTGGTTTAAAAAGATAAGCGATATGAACGCCAACACGATAAGGGTAAAATCGGTCATGAATCAGGCCTTTTATGAGGCTCTTTATAACTACAACGCCGAAAACGCAAAGCAGCCGCTTTATCTTTTACACGACATACATATTAACAGTCCCGAAAAATACGATACGGCTTCAAGCCTTTGCGACGCCTTCAAAACAAAAACCGACGAGGTGCTCAGCGCCGTTCACGGCAACGCAAACGAAAAGCAGTCGTCAAACAATAAAACACGCTCGGGCGATGTTTCGTCGTATGTTGCCGGATTTATATTCTCGGCGGATTTCACCCCCGAAATTATTTCCCGTATAAACTCGTCAAAAGCCGACAAAAGCTACAGCGGCAGCTTTTTTGTAACCGGAGAGGGTGCTTCGATATTTGAAACGGCCCTTGCAAAATCGGGCGAATATCTCGCTTTAAGCGAACGGGACACCTACTCTCATCAAACCCCTGTTGCATTTTTGAACAGACCCGAAACCGACACACTTATGGGCGCTGAGACAGGCTTTTCTTCCGAAAACATAAAACCCGGGGAGGAATTTGTTGCCGGAATTTTTGCTGCGGCGTCGGTCTTTGTACAGGACGACTCGTCCGCACACGGTAAGGCGGAATACGGCGAATATGTAAACCCCTCAACCGGGAAACCCGACCGTTACCGCGCCTACATATCGGCCCTTAAATCAAAATATTCGGTTCCGGTAATCGTCGCCGAGACCGGAGCGTCAACCTCGCGCGCAAAGGGCGCCGACGATGAGACCGAGCAGCGATTTGCCGGCCTTTCGGAAGACGAGCAGGGCAAGCTGCTTGCCGAAATGATTAAAAGCATAGCTAAGGAATCGTGCGCCGGCTCGGTCATAATGTCATGGCAGGACGACTGGACGGCCGAAAGCTATGATTCCTTCGGATATATCAGCGCAGACGACGACATAACGCCTGATTCTTCCTCCTTTAACCAGTTTACCGGAATTATGAGCTTTGACGCCGCGTCGGGCTATTCCGACGGAAATACCATTGAATGGATGGGGGCCTCTCCGATCATTTCCGACGAAACGCAGGAGGTCTACGCAAAATACGACGCAGCCTATCTTCATATTTACATCAATGTAAAACGGGATTTCGACTTTGAAAACGATACCCTGTTTGTTCCGATCTCGATATCCGGTCGCGGATCGAAGAGCGAAAACGAAAACTCACTTACCTTCTCGGACAACGCGGATTTTCTTCTTGTTATAAACGGCAAAGAAAACACGCGCATTAAAACCGATATTTATAACGACGTTTATTACTGGAAACGGGCTGTCAGGGACAAAGCCGTCGAGTTCGACTCCTCGCTCGCCCAAAAGAACACCGGAAAATACAGCAACATATTTTACGCTGTAAACGGCGATACGGGAAAGAGCATAGAGGCAGGCCTTCTCCGCTTCGGAATAAACAACCCCAACCTTTCGGATTACGACAGCACGGCGGATTTTTACTGCACCGGCAAAAAGATCGAAGTAAGGATCCCCTGGGCTCTTTTGAACGTCGTAAATCCGGCCGAAAGCATGGCGCTCGGCGATTTCTTCAAAAACAGCCGCATTACCTTTACCGGCTTTGACGAAGTAAAAATCGGCGTCGGACGCACGGGCGAGACCATAAACATGCAGCCGATAGGCTTTGACGGACTCGATACGGTATTTTACAGAGCAAGGCTTAAAACATCTTACAACGATGTGTCGCTTGCATTTTCGTCACTATTTAAAAAATAAACCAAAAACAAGAAAAAAACAGTTGCATTTTTCACATCAGCGGTTATACTACAAGGTGTCGGGATACCGAAATTCCGGCACCTTGATTTTTTTGGCCGTCCGTACCTAAAACGGACAAAAATCCGTTTTCCCTTTAAGGCCGGACAAAAACCTCAAAACGGCGCGAAACACTCGCGTTAAATACAGGGTGCTCGCGGCCGCACAGGCGCAAAACACCCGAATTTATTTTAAGGAGTGATAACTTCCGTGAACATTTATGAAAAAATCGAGCGCATAAGCGCTGCCCCGTCATGCTGCGGCAGGCTCAAAAGCGAAATGCGTTTTGCGTCGCGCATATCAAAAGAGCTTGACGGCAAATTTGACCATGTTGTAAACGAGGCTGCCGATTTTATTATATCGGCCCTTGAAAAAAGCAATTATATAACCGAGGAGCTGACCCAAAGCGCCGAGGAAAAGCTCGCCCCGATAGCGGATGAAGCAAAATCCTACACCCTTCATTGCGTTTCCCATGCACACATTGACATGAACTGGATGTGGGGCTTTCAGGAAACCTCGAACGTCACCCTCGATACCTTCAGGACGGTTTTACGTCTCATGAACGAGTATCCTGACTTTACATATTCTCAGTCTCAGGCCTCGACATATGCTATGTGCGAGGAGCTTGATCCCGAGCTTTTTGAGGAGCTTAAAAAGCGCGTAGCCGAGGGCCGCTGGGAGGTTACCGCCTCGACCTGGACCGAGGCCGACAAAAATATTCCCTCGGGAGAGAGCCTTTCACGTCACCATTTGTACACCAAGGAATACATGAAGGAGCGTTTCGGACTTGACAGCGACAGCCTCCGTCTTGACTTTGAGCCCGATACCTTCGGTCACAGCGCCTTTATTCCCGAAATTTTAAACGAGGGCGGCGTAAAATATTACTATCACTGCCGCGGCGACGAAATAGCCTATGCCTATCGCTACAAGGCTCCTTCGGGCGCCGAGGTGCTTTGCTATCAGGATCCGTTTTTCTATAACGGCATTATCGACGAAAACGTTTTCGAATTCCTGCCGGTCATGAGGGAAAAATGCGGCATTAAAACCGGACTTTATGTATACGGCGTCGGAGATCACGGCGGCGGCCCCTCAAGACGGGATATAGAACGAATCCTGAAAATGCGCGAGTGGCCCATTGCCCCGAAAATTGTTTTCAGCACATATCACAAATTCTTCGCCGAGCTTGAGCAGTACAAGGATTCGCTTGAGGTTGTTGACCGTGAGCGCAATTTTATATTCACCGGCTGTTACTCCTCGCAATCAAGCATAAAGGGCGGCAACCGCATATGCGAGGACCGTCTTTTCGAGGCCGAGGCCATGACCGCTCTTTCGTGCGCCTATTCAAACGGCAGGCCGTACGGCGAAAACTACCGCAAGGCATGGGAAAAGGTATTGTTTAACCAGTTCCACGACATACTGCCCGGCTCATGCGTAAGGGATTCGCGCGAGCACGCAATGGGCAATTACCAGAATGCCTTAAGCTATATAAACGCCGGCCTTACAAAGGGCATGCTCTCCCTCGCCCAGGCAATAGATTCCTCTGATATTGTCGGAGACGACGACTGCTTTACCATCTCTCAGGGCGGCGGCGTAGGCTTTGAAAGCGAAATCGCAAACCGCGTTTTGCACACGGCAGCCGAATACGGCAGCGGCAAAACAAGGATTCTGCACATTTTCAACCCTACCAATTATATCCGCGAGGAAGTAGCGACCGTTACCGTATGGGACTACACCGGCGACATCTCCCGCATATGTGTAACCGACATAAACGGCAACGACATACCCTTTGTAACGGGAGGACGGTCCGATTACTGGGGACACAGCTTTATTAAAATAGATCTTTTTGTAAAGGTTCCTCAGTTCGGCTTTACCACGGTTGTAATAAAGGAAAAACAGCGCGACAGTCTGCCCTTTATAAAGCAGGAGATCCCGTCGCTTAACGCCAGGCGCGAGTATTTTTACCGTAACACCCTCGAAAACGAAAAAATAAAGGCATGCTTCGACGACGACATGTGCCTCGTGTCCCTTATTGATAAATCGACCGGACATGAGCTCATTCGCGAAAAGGCCGGCTATTTTGAGTACTACGTAGAAAGCGGCCGCATTCACATGCCCAATGCATGGAGCGAGGGCCCGGCCGTCGAAAAAATAAACATGAACGAGCAGGGCAAAATCTTTGTCGCCGACCGTACAGACAAAAACGATTTACGTCAAACCATTGAATATAATCTTGAATTTAAAAACACAAAGCTAACGGTAGTGGCGGCGCTTTACAAAAATTCCGATGTATTAAGCTACGATGTAACCACCGACTGGCACGAGGACGGACACCAGGGCGATACCATACCCACCATGCGCTTTAAGGTCCCCCTTGCTTACAGGTGTGATGAATACCTTTATGATATTCCGATGGGAACCATCACGCGCGGCGAATTTTTGCATGACGTTCCCGGTCACAGTTTTGCCTATGCCGTAGGCGAGGATAAATCATGCGGTGTCGCCCTTATAAACGACCGTCAGGTGGCCTTCAGAGGAATGGATGACACCCTTTCCACCACCATTCTCAGAGCAACGAGCTCACCCGACACCTATCCCGAATACGGAATGCATAAAAACCGCGTCGGTATAGCCGTTGTCCCCTGTGATACCGGCACCATATTCAAAGCCGCTTGTGACTTTGTCCATCCCCTCCCCTTCGCCTCGGTACGTCCCCACAAGGGAACCCTGCCGGCCGAAGGAAGCCTTATGTCTGCTACGGGCGACGTTGTGATATCGGCAGTGAAAACGCCCGAAAGCGGCAAAGCCGACGAATTTATAGTCCGTTTCTACAGCATTTCGGGCGACGAGCAGGACGTAAAGCTCAGCTTTGCACGCGATGTAAAATCGGCATACCGAACCGATACTCTCGAGCGTAACATAGGCGAGCTTGCCGTCTCCGCCAAGACCGTTACGGTAAACGCCGCACCCTATAAGACAATTACCGTGCGTGTTGTTTTTTAGCGGGAGTATTGAATCAAGGGCAAAACCGCTCGGCCAAAGCAATGTTTCCGATGTTTTGCCCTTTTGGCATTAAGAAAAAACGTTCTTACGGAAAACCTGACAAGTTCATTCTAAAAACGGTTTATTTCTCAGGACAAAACCGATTTTACACTTTTTTCAGAATCGCGGCACAAATTCAGGCCCGGTCGTAAGCTTTTTTCCCGTAAAAGCTTAACGTCGCCCGGTGCAACAAAATAATAAGACCAATAAAAGGCAGGAATAAAAATGGATAAAACTATGCTTGAAAAGGTCGGAGACGAGCAACAGCTCTACTCCGCGCGTCAGTATCGCCTTTGCGGCGGAAAGGCCGACGGAATGAGAATGATCGAGCTTAAAAGCTTTGCCGGACTCCGCGCCGAAATTGCGGCTGACCGCTGTATGGATCTTTACCGTCTTGAGTACAAGGGGGTAAATCTCGGATATATGACGGCGGCCGGAATGGTTTCGTCGAAGTATTATCAAAGCGAGGACTTTTTAAGATCCTTTACGGCCGGATTTTTTACCACCTGCGGACTTAAAAATGTCGGAGCCGGGTGCGTTGACCTCGGCGAAGAAGCCGTTGTGCACGGCCGCATAGGAAACACCCCGGCCGACCGCGTGAATGTCGATGTAGTCGAAGAGGATGGCAAAACGATCCTTACGGCAAGCGGCGTTATGCGCGAGGCGATAATCTTCGGCGAAAAACTTGAGCTGAAAAGAAAAATAACCATGGACGCCCGGAGCGCCTATATCAGAATCAGCGATACCGTAACGAATTTCGGCGGAGAGACCCAACCGCTCGAGCTGCTTTATCATATGAATATGGGTTATCCGTTGCTTGACGCCTTTTCCGAGATAACCATTCCGGCCGAAAAAACCTCCGCAAGGGATGCCCGAGCCCAAGAGGGAATTGAAGATTGGATGTACTTTTGCGAGCCGGTATCTGGCTTTGCGGAGCAATGCTACGATCACGTGCTTTACAAAAAAGACGGTAAATCCGCCGTTATGATTTTCAATCCCAAGCTTAATATCGGCGTTGTAATTGAGCTTTTGAGCGACACCCTCGACCACTTTACCGAGTGGAAAATGCCCGGCGTTAAGGACTATGTTTTAGGACTTGAACCCGGTAACGCAAACGTCCTCGGCCGCGCGGCCATGCGCGAAAGCGGCGAGCTGAAATTTATAGAGCCGGGCGAAAAGGTACATTTCGAGCTTGGAATAAGAATAATCGACGGCAGCTACGAATATGAAACGGCCAAACGCCGCATTTTCGAGCTTGCTCGCTGACCGCAAACAAATAAACACCCAAAACAAAAATCCCATCAACGCAAAAACCGACCGCTTAAAAAACGGAACTTTGCGCCGATGGGATTTTTTTAATTTGTTTTACGTCGTCCTAAAAGGCGTAAAACTTGCAGCTGCAGGTACAAATCATTTAAAACCGCATTTTTGCACGGTCAGGATTTTTTATCGCCCTCCATATGCTGTCTTTTCCATTCGAAGTGCTCCTTTAGCACATTATTGACAATAGCATACATAACCTGAATGTACATCAAATCCTCTTCTTTAACCGGTATTGTCGCTATATCGTCATCTCCGCTTTGAGGAAAACGGACAGTAAGGTAGCCTTTTTCTTTCGCCTGCTCTGGGAGGATCAGTCCCTGCATCCCCTTGTGAACGCCGTGTTCTACATATTCGGGGACTTCGGCGGTTACCTCTACACAGTTATCTCCCTCGACCTTACCGCCGTCGCAAAATCCGGTTTCAAACTCGGCCTTTATCTGCTCGTTAACAATGGCGTGCATTACGGGGACCTGAATTAAATCCTTTTCCTTGATCGAAAGGGTTTCGATATCGGCCTTTTCGCCGCATTGAGGAAAATTCACAAGCCAGCTGGAAGAAATATTTCTTTCATCACAGATCCAGCCGTACATCCCCTTATGTACCCCGTCCCTTGCATATTCGTTCTTTTCGGCTATAACCTTTACGCAATCCATCATTTTCATTTTTGGCCGCCCTCCACATGCTGACTTTTCCATTCGAAGTATTCTCTTCTTACGTTATTAACAACTGCATACATAACCGGAATATGCACTAAATCGTTTTCTTTAACCGGTATTGCCGCTATATCGTCATCTCCGCTTTGAGGAAAACGAACAATTAGATAGCCCTTTTCTTTTGCCCTTTCGGGGAGGATCAGTCCCTGCATTCCCCTGTGAACGCCATGTTCTACATATTCGGGGACTTCGGCGATCACCTCCACACAGTTATCTCCCTCGACCTTACCGCCGTCGCAAAAGCCGGTCTCAAACTCGGCCTTTATCTGTTCATTGATAACAGCATGCATCATGGGGATCAGCTTTAAATCCTCTTCTTTTATTCCTATGTCTCCGATGTCTTCTTTTTCGCCGAGCTGACAAAAATAAACATCCCATTCACCGTCTATACAGTCCTCCATCCATATAACCCCTTGCATTCCTTTATGCACGCCGTTTTTTGCATACTTGGACCTTTCGGCGGTTACCTCTACGCAATCAAGATATTTCATTTTACCTACATCCACATTCCGACTTTTTGCTCAAAACTGCTTTTTCATCATATTATTGACAATAGCATACATAACCTGAATGTACATCAAATCCTCTTCCCTGACCGGTATTGTCGCTATGTCGTCATCTCCGCTTTGAGGAAAACGAACAATAAGATAGCCCTTTTCTTTTGCCTGCTCTGGAAGGATCAGTCCCTGCATTCCCCTGTGAACGCCGTGCTTTACATATTCGGGGACTTCGGCGGTTACCTCTACACAGTTATCCCCCTCGACCTTACCGCCGTCGCAAAAGCCGGTTTCAAACTCTGCCTTTATCTGCTCGTTAACAATGGCATGCATTACGGGAACCTGAATTAAATCCTTTTCCTTGATCGAAAGGGTTTCGATATCGGCCTTTTCGCCGCATTGCGGAAAATTCACAAGCCAGCTGGAAGAAATATTTCTTTCATCACAGATCCAGCCGTACATCCCCTTATGAACCCCGTCCCTTGCATATTCGTTCTTTTCGGCTATAACCTTTACGCAATCCATCATTTTCATTTTATTTACCTCCATATGGTGTATTAAGCTGAATATGTCCGCCCGGCTTTACCATCCATCCGCTTATAAAAGACACCATACCGCTGCCCTTTTTCCGCGGAATGACTATCCTTATATTTATGCGTTGGCCGTGTTTATCCAACTTACCGAGCTCATAGTCGCCTGCAATATATTTTTCCAGGCCCTGTTTTTCAACCTCGTGCCACATCCATTCCGCATCCTCGATCTTGTATCCCCATGCAGTCAGCAATTCCTGTTTGTCATGCGTATACATCTTATCGCGATTAAAAAAATACGGATCGAACTTGCTGAAGTCACTTTTGGCAACGCTTTTTTCAACTACCTCATCGTACGGTATTACATCCAGGTAACAATGACAAAAATCGTGCCTGTGATCCGGGGCCTTCTCGTACAAAAACCAGCAATTATTAAGCGATATACAGGTCTCACAGTGAGTGCCCGGGCCCATCTTGTGGACCCATTTAACCCAATCGCCTATTTTAGGTTTTACCCTTTCCCCATCGCCGATAGCGGCTCTTTTCAGAACAACGGCTGCCGTCCAGTATTTTCGGTACGCTTTTTGAGCCGTTTTTGAACATATCCGTCCTTTTTGCGGACAGACAACATATCCCCGGCATTGCTTTTTTATATACGGTCTTACCGGTTGCAAGGTTTTTTCTTTTGGCATTTTAATTCTCCCTTTCTCCCATATTCAAAGAAAAAATTCTTTAATAATAGGAGAAAAGAGGCAAAAGTTGCCCTGAAAAAGTCAACAAAATAAAAAAATGCCTGATTTTTTTATATCACGGCTTTAATTTGCCGTTTTATTCCATTATAACACGTTTTTCACAAAAAGCACATCTTTTTTTACCAAAAACAAAAACCGCCGAGGGACGATCGGTAAAAACCGATCCGCCTTCGGCGGTTTATTTCATATATTACTCATTTTGAAACCATGCTTTATTATAAATCGGACTTTAAATCTTCAATTTCTTTTGAGAGCTCATCAAAATGAGCCTGCACTTCGTATAAAACGGCTTTCGCGTCGAGCGCCGCGCACTTTATATCGCTTATACGAGACTCCAGTTCTTCCGCTTGATCCTCTAAATCCTCCGCTTGATCCTCTAAATCGTCGAGGTCATCTTCAATTCCATATACACAAGTGCCGATCGGGCACTCGGAAAAGCCTATATCGTTTCCGTCGCCGGAGATTTCCACACTGTCAATCGGCCCTTTTTCAATTGCAATACCTGCTCCGTCGCCGTGGATCTGCAGAATATTTATTGTGGAATTCTCAAACGAAATATCTGCCCCATCTGAGTAAATCGTCATATTTTTAAGCTTTTTCTCAAGCTCCGAAATTCTTTTTTCAAGCTCTGCTATTTTATTTTCCACTTAAATCATCCCTTCGTTTTTGTACGGCGTTTTTTCTAAACTCGGCCGGGGTAGTACCGGTATATGATTTAAAAACACGGCTGAAATGCTGTACGGTCTTAAATCCGCTCATTGCAGCGACATCCTTAATCGGTACGTTTGTAAATTCGAGCTGCTTTTTGGCAACGGTGACGCGGTATTTCATCAGGTACTCCATTGCCGTGAGTCCCATTTCTTCCTTCATAAGCGCCGTCAGGGTTGTGTGGTTCATCGCGGAGGCCTTTACAATGTCGGACAGGGTGATATCTTCGTCAAAACGGCTTTCAATAAACAACACCGCGTCGCGCAGCTTTGCGTTTTTTATAACAGGTAAGCTGTCGGCTTTGCGATGATTCAGCTCGCTGCCGATCATTCCATACATCCGCTCCAATGCGATAATTATTTCCATAAAATAAGATCGTCCCCTGCAGGACCAGTACCAATCCCGTTGATTTTCAAGCTCCTCATTCATAAACCCTGCTGCCTGCATGATTTTTTCAAGCTGTGCTTCGGCTATGGGGACAACATGGGTTTTATCGATAAACGGCCTTAGCAAAAAAAGATCGTGCGTTGAGGCTATATCGCCGTAATTCTTTTTACGCAGCATTTCAAATGACATATTAACATTTAAAAATTCGGGATGAAAATAAATGCATGTATACCGTGCTTTTCGCTTTGAAACAAGCACGGGATTTGCGGTTTCATCAAAGCAGACAAACGCCGGCGCCGCAGCGCAAAACCGCTCATTTTCCGCCTCGAATTCCAGCTTGCCGGAGGCCAGAATAATCAGCAAAAAGCATTTGTTTTTTATATCAATATTTTGAAGCCGGCCGTTATCAACGCACTCAATTTTTGCGACCTTGCCCTCGTTGTACCTTTTGCCCACTGTACTATGCTGCATGACCTTCCCACCTTGTCAAAACTATTTTAGCATAACACAGCCGGCAGCACAACATCAGAGTTTTATCTGATTTGCATTATTTTTTATCTGATTTTAAATGCATCTTAAAAACCTCCGTGTCTCAATGTCACGGAATCCACTAAGCAAACGGCGTGTTAATGATACCGCCGAAAATTAATAGAACTCCCCCTAAAGCAAATACAACTAAAAAGCCCTTGTCCAAAAGAACAAGAGCTTTTCTTGTGAAGACAAGACAATAGAGATGTTTTTGCGTTTTCGCTGTCTTGATTTGAACACTCGAAGGGGGGCGGAAGATATCAATTATCTGGTGGAATACCCTCCTGGATTTATCCCCCTTAATCTTAACTTAAGAAATCATTCTGAATTGTCCATCGTTATTCTCCGGTTACTCAATTTCATTTTGAATTTCCGTTCTTGAGTTGATAAAAACCCTCACCACTTCGAATCTGAACTCTGCATCATTCCACATCTCAAAATCGCAAGCAATAAACGGATGTGCCATTGTCCCGCCGCTTTTACCTTGCTTGGATATTATGCCAATAGCATTTGTCAGGTCAATCCATTTCTTTGGCGTCAAGGTGAACTGCGGAGTTTTGGCATCTACTGTATAATGCTGATTCTCGCATTTATGCGGTATTGCCTTATATGTTGCGTTTGCAACAAATCAGCTTTGCCAAACTATTTTATCATCTTAATATCGATTTTCGAAATTAAATTTTGTATATTGACATTTTCTCCGTTGCGCTTATAATGAAAATAGCCTGCGCCAAGGCTTTAGCGCGGCATCCAAATGCTGGGAGGTGCACATGAAAAGGTATGTTCTAATTCCCGATTCTTTTAAGGGTACAATATCCTCCGTGGAAATCTGCCGAATCGTTTCTGAGGCAATCCGGGCACAGGATCCGGAGGCCGCTATCTGTGCGATCCCCGTAGCGGACGGCGGCGAAGGGACAGTGGATGCATTTCTGGCCGCCTTGGGCGGCGAGTACGTGGAGATGATCTGCAAGGAGCCTTACGGAAAAGATATGTCTGCCCATTACGCTATGCTGCCAGACGGTACAGCCGTGATAGAAATGGCTATGGCCGCAGGCCTGCCGTTAGTTGGCGAAGCCCGGAATCCCGAGAAGACTACCACCTATGGCGTCGGGCAGATTATTGCACACGCGTTGCACAATGGTGCAAAGAAGATTGTATTGGGCTTGGGCGGCAGTGCTACCAATGACGGTGGTTGCGGTGCGGCGGCGGCACTGGGCGTACAATTTTTCAACAAGGACGGAAAAACATTTGTGCCCATCGGCGGAACACTTAAGGACATCTGCCATATCAGCACGGATGAGATGGATAGTCTGGTGCGAAGCACTCCGTTTTTTACCATGTGTGACATCGATAACCCGCTGTGCGGCGAGAATGGCGCAAGTGCCATATTTGGCCCACAGAAGGGTGCCGATTCGGCTATGGTCAAACGTCTGGACAGTGGTCTGCAGCACCTGGCTGCGGTTATCCGGCAAGATCTTGGCCTGGATATTTTAGATCTTCCCGGCAGCGGAGCTGCCGGTGGTTTTGGCGGCGGCAGTGTGGCTTTTTTCAGCAGTCGTCTGCAAATGGGTATCAACATTATTTTGGATATGGCTAACTTTGACCAGCAAGCTGCCGATGCCGACTTG
This sequence comes from uncultured Eubacteriales bacterium, assembly GCA_934444365.1. Lineage (GTDB taxonomy): Bacteria > Bacillota > Clostridia > Oscillospirales > Acutalibacteraceae > CAKSCM01. The sequence continues at coordinate 23,231 of CAKSCM010000023.1, forward strand.
GTTATAACCGGAGAGGGAAAGTTGGACAGCCAAAGCCTTCGAGGCAAGGTCGTCATCGGTGTGGCACGCCGCGCTAAGGCGTTGGGTGTGCCGGTAGCGGCATTGGTGGGCGGATGTGAAACGGATATTGCTGCCCTATACGACGAAGGTGTATGTGGTGTATTTCCAATCAATCCCCTCCCTGCACCGTTTGAAGAAGTCAAGCAACAGGTTCGGGACAACCTCCGCTTCACAGCAGATAACCTGTTCCACTTTATAAATGCCTTAAATGCACAGCTCTAAAGCCCCTATCATCTGTGGAAAATGTTGACCATACGAGCATATCCCCTACATATATGTTTGCATCCGACATAAGGTATTTTAAGCATTTACTTTCGCTCTCGTTAAATTGCTCGATTTGTTCATTCTTTATTGTGAAATTCATAATATTGCCCCTTCCTTATTTATCCTGATCGTATGCAAATTTATATATGGTTGGAAATGCGTGTTTATTTATAACAGGTGCAGTATTTATCAGAAAAGATGTGTATGAACAATTATTAAAACTTTCTAATATCAAATTCTTTGCTT
>CAKSCM010000024.1 GCA_934444365.1 uncultured Eubacteriales bacterium
AACTTAACTGTACAGCAGGTTCCTCCTATTCGCTACTATTTTTTTCTCCTTTGTAACACTTCTATTGTAAACCTACATCGCAGTTTTTTCATTTTTCCTGTATGCACTTGAAAAAAAGTGTCGTAGGTTATATAATTTAGGGTAGATTACGGGTTTTTAAGAAAGAAAGAAAGAAGGACGGCCAACAATCGGCCTTGAGGCGCGCTTTTGCGGTTTTAAAAAACGCCGCCGTAAAAATCCTGTGTTCATTAAAAGGAGAATTCCGAAATGCTTTTGACTATAGATATGGGTAACACCTGTATTACAATAGGAATATATGACGGCGACGACCGCCGTGCAATAGGCCGTCTTGCAACCGACCGCAAACGAACCGACGACCAATATGCCGTCGAGTTGCGCGACCTGCTTGACATTAACGGTATATCGTCGTCAGATATTACCGGGGCCGTATTGTGCTCGGTGGTACCGGTGCTCACCCGGGTAATATCCGGTGCGGTTTATAAAATAACAAAGATAAATCCGATAGTCGTCGGCCCCGGCGTAAAAACCGGCCTTGATATAAAGCTCGACAATCCGGCTCAGCTCGGAAGCGACCTTGTGGCCGGTGCCGTCGCCGCAATAGCTTCGTATAAGCTCCCCTGCATAATTTACGATCTCGGCACCGCCAACACCATAAGCGTTATCGATAAAAACGGCACCTTCCTCGGCGGAATAATCTCGGCCGGTATAGGAATATCGCTCGACGCCCTTGTGTCCGGCACATCACAGCTACCGTATATAAGCCTTGAAAAAGCCGAAAGGGTAATAGGGACAAATACCGTGGATTCCATGAAATCCGGCCTGGTATTCGGCACCGCCGCCATGATCGACGGCCTTGCCTCGCGAATAGAAAACGAGCTCGGCGAGCCGGCAACCCTTGTAGCTACCGGCGGTCGGGCCAAGGAAATAGTCCCCTATTGCCAAAGGGACATAGCGGTAGACGAGTTTTTACTGCTTGACGGATTAAAGCTCATATATGAGCGAAATGCATTCAAAAAATAAAGCTCTTAGTTTTGATCATTCGCCCTGCTTTTTTGGAGATATATCCTAAAAAACGGGCTTGTGATAAATAAAGCGCTGTATCCTTTAAATGGAACAGCAGCAGGAGGAAATTATGAAAAACAGCAGAACAGACAAGAACTTTAAGTTGGTATTGACCGCTCTTCTTGCGGCAATAATCGTCGTATTCACCGTAGTCCCGTATACCGGGTATATAAGCTACGGCGGCGTGCTTGAAATTACTACTCTTCATATAGTGGTAATTCTCGGTGCCGTGCTCATAGGACCTGCTTCGGGCGCCGCACTCGGCGGAGTATGGGGTATTACCTGCATGCTTCGCGCCCTTACCAATCCGCTTTGGGCCCCCTTTGTAAATCCGCTCGTTTCGCTCGTTCCGAGGGTTTTGGTCGGTCTTGTTTCGGGTGCGGTCTTCGCCGGACTGATGAAACTATTTTCGAAAAAAAGCTCTTCACCGGCTGACGGAGAGAACGCATCCGACAATAAAAAAGCCAAAAAGGGCGTTAAAACGACCGTCGCGGCCGAACTGGCGGTGATTTCCGGAACCCTTACAAATACGATACTGGTCCTTATAACCTACAATTACTTTGCCGGAATGATGCAGAGCTACGCCGCCGTGTACGAGGTTTTCAAGGGAATCTTCAACACGATAATCGGCCTTAATTTTGTGGTCGAAACGGTGCTTGCCGCCGTTATTATACCGATACTTTATTCGGTGCTCAAATCCGTATACGACCGTAGAATATCTAAATAACCGTATTTTTTTCGCCGTTGCCCTTTATGTTTAATCATCCTTTTCGCTGTCGGCAATCGGTGCCGGGCTTTTAGCCCTTTTGCAAATTGCCAAGCAATATTGAGGTATAAATATGTTACTGCAGGTTAAAAAAATCCGCAATACAGTGTGTGTGTTGCTCGCGATATTAATACTAGCGATGACCTTCCCGCTCGGGATCGCGGCCAAGGGAGAATATAAAAGCTGGAAACAATCCGACGACCGCTGGGGCAGTATATCCTTCGGTCAGGTCGGGGACACCATGTCCTCCTCCGGCTGTGCGGTCACCTCAATTGCTATGCTTATGGTGCATTGCGGCGCCGTACCGGACGATGAATCCTCTTTTAACCCCGGCATACTGGTCAACTTTTTAAATAAAAACAACGGATTCACCTACGACGGAGGAATTTACTGGGCATCGCCGAGTAAATATGCGTCCTCCTTCGGATTTGTAAAATCGATGTCGATATCGGGCAGCGTTTCGGAAAAAACGTCGATTATAAAGGAATATTTGGACGGCGGATATGTGCTTGTTGCAATGGTCAAAAACGGCGGACACTTTGTCGCCGTTGACCGTGTAAGCGACTCGGTAGTCTATATAATGGATCCGGCCCGAAACGGCTACGACCGTCTTTTCGGATACGACGCAAGCGGCGTTACCCGATTGATAGTGTACAAGGGCCCCCACGGAGTGCCGTCGCCGGCCCCGGATCCGATGCCTGATCCCGCCCCGAATCCGGAAACCCCGGTAGAAAACCCCTTAGGAGCCGAAAAAAGCAGCGCCGGATACTACACCGGTACATACACCGTCACCTCGGATAACGGAATAAACGTCCGCAAGGGCCCGTCGTCAAGTTACGACAAATTCCCCTACGGCGTCGATTACGGCGCGTCGGTTACCGTAACCAGGGTTGAGGGCAACTGGGGCAGAATAATCCATGATTCCGAAGAAGGCTGGATTTGCCTTGACTACGCGAGGCGTACCTCCCCCATAATAACCGGAATCAAGGTAACCCCGCCCGACAAATTAAGCTACATCCCCGGGGAGGCTTTGAATCTCGACGGAATGAAGGCATACGCCCTTTATGATAACGGAACATCCTGCCGGTTTACCGGCTATACGGTCGACGATCCCCAATTCACAAACGGTAAAAACACGATTACCGTCCGATATTTTAGCCTTAGCGCTTCCTTTGAGATCACATATAACGGCACTCAGCCGACCGACGAGCCGGTAGAAAACCCCTTAGGCGCCGAAAAAAGCAGCGCCGGATACTACACCGGTACATACACCGTCACGTCGGATAACGGAATAAACGTCCGTAAGGGTCCGTCGTCAAATTACGACAAATTCCCCTACGGCGTCGATTACGGCACATCGGTTACCGTAACCAGAGTTGAGGGCAATTGGGGCAGAATAACCCATGATTCCGAAGAGGGCTGGATCTGCCTCGACTACGCGAGGCGTACCTCCCCCATAATAACCGGAATCAAGGTAACCCCGCCCGACAAATTAAGCTACATCCCCGGGGAGGCTTTAAATCTCGACGGAATGAAGGCATACGCCCTTTACGATAACGGAACATCCTGCCGATTTACCGGCTACACGGTCGACGCTCACTCTTTTACGGACGGCAAAAACACCGTTACGGTAAGCTATTACGAACTCAGCGCCTCATTCGAGATAACCTATGTGTCGGTCCGTCCGATGGGCGACGTTAACGGCGACTATAGGGTCAACGCAAACGACGCATTGCTGACCCTCCAGTTTTCGGTCGGAAAGCTCGACGGCGCTGCCATTGATACCGGATTTGCCGACGTCAATTCAAGCGGAAGCATAGACGCGACCGATGCGCTGCTGATTTTGCAGTGCGCCGTAGGCAAAATAAGCGGCTTTTGATAGATGCCGAGCGTATCGCCCCACTTTTAATTCGAATGTCGCAAATGCCCCTCGCAAAGTTTTTCCGACAGATAAACCCCGGGGGTATCCCCGTCCGTAAGACGCGCCCGGGCGATTTCAATTCATCATTATTTTTGATCGGAGGACCGGAAAAAATGAACATTAAAAAGGCTCCCTACCGCCATTTCGGCGAGTCGTTGTTTATCGATAACGGGATTGTACAGGCCGTCATTCCCTTGAATTTAGGTATACGGATAATAGGTTTTTCCTTTTCGGACGGCGAAAACGTTTTTTACGAGCAGCCGGACGACATGGTAAACGAGATGACAAATGAATCCGGCTGGAGGATCTTCGGCGGCGCCCGACTTTGGGCCTCACCCGAATCGTCGGCCAACTATTATCCCGACAGCGAACCTATAAGCTACGAGATAAAGGACAATACGGTAATTTTAAAACAGCGCTTCGACCCCTTTACCGGATTTGAAAAATCGGTAAAGCTTACCTTCGGCGAAAATGAAGCCGCCGTATATCCCGAATATTTTATTAAAAATTCGGGCGAAAAGCCTGCACAAATTGCCCTTTGGGCGCTAACCGTAATGCGCGCCGGCGGCAAACAGACCGTAAAGCTGCCCCTTATAAATTCAGACCCGTTTACCCCTATGCAGACCTACCGGCTTTGGGAGTACACCGATCTTTCGGATCCCAGAGTAAAAATCTCGCGGGACACCTTCGAAATCGACCACTTCGACCTTGACAGAAATTTCAAGATAGGCTTTATAAATTATTACGGCCATGTCGAATATGAAAATTCGGGCATTACCTTTGCCCGCGATTTTGACGGGTACGATGCATCACTTAAATATTCCGACGGCGGAGTAAACTACGAGACCTACATGTGCCGCCATATGAACGAATTAGAGGTGCTTTCTCCCCTTTACACCGTCGCTCCCGGCGAAGAAATAAGCATGAAGGAAAAGTGGAGCCTTTCTAGAGGCTGAAAACAGGCTTAAAGCGCTTTAGGTGAAAGGCAAAGGGCGAAAAGCGGCAAATGCGGCTTAAAACTTTGCGGCTCACCGACGATTACCGGACATATACAAGCCTGTAATTAGTAATTAAAAGTCATGACCGCCGGCTAAGCCGGCGGCTTGATTAAGCCCTAGAAGGGCTTTTTACCGGCTGGCATCTAAAGATGCACTGAATGATTTTTCACTTGCATCAAATGCCCCGCCGCCCGTAAACGGGCATCAGGCGTTTTTATCGAGTGCATACGAATTTTTTGGATTGTTATTCTCGACTCGCTTCGCTCGATGCTTGAAGCTAAAGCTTTTTTTACGGGATGCCTCCACCGGCATAGCCGGTGGTTTCCGAAACAACAAAAATGCGGACCGTTTGGGATTTTTTTGCCCAAACGGTTCGCATTTTAAATTTTTCTTTTAATATGTGCCGGCCCGCGAATTATACCCGTTAATAATTTTCCCTTGTCCTATATAACACATTTTTGCTTTTTCGCTTTTGAAGGCGAATTACTCGCCGAGGTAAGCCTTTTTAACCGCCTCGTTATTCATAAGCTCGCTCGCCTTGCCCGAAAGGGTTATGCGACCGGTTTCAAGGGCGTATGCTCTGTCGGCTATCTCAAGGGCCTTTTTAGCGTTTTGCTCAACCAAAAGCACCGTTGTACCGGCCTCGTTAATTTCCTTTATTATGTCAAATATCTCGGTAACCAGCAAGGGAGACAGTCCCATCGACGGCTCGTCAAGCAATAAAAGCCTCGGGCGCGACATCAAGGCCCTACCCATGGCAAGCATCTGCTGCTCACCGCCCGAAAGGGTTCCGGCCACCTGATTCTTGCGCTCCTCAAGACGGGGAAAATGCCCGTAAACCTTTTTAAGGTCAGACTGTATCTGCTCCTTATTCTTGCAGGTAAAAGCACCCAGCATAAGGTTTTCAAATACCGAAAGCTGCTGGAATATACGCCGTCCCTCCGGAACATGAGCCATGCCCATCGACACTATTTTATGCGCCGGCACCTTTTTTAAGTCATGTCCGTCAAAGCTGATGCTTCCGGCAGCGGCCGGTATAAGTCCCGTAACGGTGTGAAGTATTGTGGTTTTTCCGGCGCCGTTTGCGCCTATAAGGGCGATAACCTCGCCCTGTTCAACCTCAAAGGAAACACCCTTTATGGCCTTGATAACGCCGTAGCATACTTCAAGATCCTTAATTTCAAGCATTGCCATAAGTTATCAAGCCTCCATCATTCGCCGAGATAGGCGGTTATAACACGGGGATCGCGCAAAACATCGGCCGTCTTGCCCTTTGCAAGCTCGGTTCCGAAGTTTAAAACGGCTATTTCCTCGCAAATTCCCGAAACAAGCCGCATGTCATGCTCTATAAGCAGAATCGTCACGTCGAATCTGTCCCTTATAAGGCGGATGGTCGACATCAGCTCGGCCGTTTCGTTGGGATTCATGCCGGCAGCCGGCTCATCCAGCAGCAAAAGCTTCGGAGCGGTCGCGAGCGCCCTTGCAATCTCAAGCTTACGCTGTTTTCCGTAAGGAAGATTGCACGCCATATAATGCGCCTCGTTTTCAAGCTCAAACACATTCAGAAGCTCATAGGCCTTTTCCTTCATCTTGCGTTCGCTCTTTACATAACGGGGCATACGGAAAATGCCCTCAGCGGCCGTATAATCGGCGCTGTTGTGAAGTCCGACCTTTACGTTGTCGATAACGCTCATGTTTTTGAAAAGACGTATGTTCTGGAAGGTTCTAGCTATGCCCTTTTTGTTTATCTCAATGGGCTTTTTGCCGGTTATATCCTCGCCGTCAAGCAGTATTTGGCCCTCGGTCGGCTTGTAAACGCCGGTTAGCATGTTAAAAACGGTGGTTTTTCCGGCGCCGTTGGGTCCTATAAGACCGTACAGACTGCCCTTTTCTATCGAAAGATTAAGGCCGTCAACCGCCTTCAGTCCGCCGAAGGCTATACCGAGATTCTTTATTTCAAGCAGTGCCATCAGCGCGCACCCCCTTCGCCTTGTACCCCGGTACCGACTTTACTTTTCTTTTGCGGGATAATCCTGTCCCGTATTCTCTTTGTAAGCTTGCTTATTTTAAGCTTTTCTCTTAAAATCTCAAATGATGGAGAATTGTTGAAAATCATCATAAGAATAAGCACTATCGCATATATGAGCATACGGTAGTCCATAAAATCGCGGAAAATTTCGGGCAATGCATAAAGAATAACGGTGGCTATTACCGAACCGCGGATGTTGCCGAGTCCGCCGAGCACCACGAAAACAAGTATCAGTATCGACAGGTTATAATCGAATTTTTTAGGTGCAATGGCCGCGAGCGAATGGGAGTAGAGCACTCCGGCTATGCCGGCGAAAAATGCCGACAGCGAAAACGCCATAAGTCTGTATTTCGTTACGTCAACGCCCACCGATTCGGCCGCTATGCAGTTATCCCTTATGGCCATGCAGGCACGCCCCTGACGGGAATCCATAAAGTTCATAACCACAAAAAGGGTTACCACAAGCAAGGCAAGCACGACCCACGCATCGGTATCTCCCGGTGCGCTTATTCCCTGGGGACCGTTGAATATATCCTTACGGCTGAGCGCGTCGGCGTCGGTAATGGGAGCGGCAAAGGAAAAGTGCAGTCCGGCATTATCCTTTACTATATATACATTGTTCGCAATGCTCTTCATTATCTCGCCGAAGCCGAGGGTAACTATCGCCAGATAGTCGCCGCGAAGCCTTAAAACCGGTATGCCTATTAAAAGTCCCATAACGCCGGCAGTAAGTCCGCCTATTAAAATGGCAAGCGGAAAACGTATAAAGGGCGACGCGATGTACTGCTGCATAAGAATGGAGAAAACTCCGCCGACATAAGCGCCTATGCACATAAAGCCGGCATGTCCGAGGCTGAGCTCGCCCAAAACGCCGACCGTAAGGTTAAGCGATACGGCAAGAATTATGTATATTCCTATCGGAATTATAAGTCCCTGTATCTGACTGCCTAAGACTCCCGCCTGTGACAGCAATATAAATACGGTAAAAAATATAACCGTACCGATACCGGTAGCAAGGTTTCCCCTCGCCGTCTTTCTCATTTTAAATTTCGCCATCGGTTTTATCACACTTTCCGTTTAAACCTTTTCGTTTATCTTTTTGCCGAGTATTCCGGTCGGCCTTACAAGCAGAACGATTATAAGCACCAAAAACACCACTGCATCGGCAAGCTGGGGTGAAATATACGCCTTTGAGAGATTCTCGATTATTCCGAGAAGTATACCGCCTATCATGGCTCCCGGTATGCTGCCTATTCCGCCGAAAACCGCCGCAACAAAGGCTTTGATGCCCGGCATTGAGCCGGTATAAGCGCTGATTTGCGGATAGGATGAGCAAAGCAGCACGCTCGCAACCGCGGCAAGCGCCGAGCCGATTGCAAAGGTAAGCGAAATGGTCGAATTGACGTTTATACCCATCAACTGAGCCGCTCCCTTATCCTCAGACACCGCAAGCATCGCGCGTCCGCGCTTTGTTTTGTTTATAAACAGGGTAAGAGCTACCATTATAACAACCGAAACGGCTATGGTAACAATGGTCTCGCCCGATACCGAAAGCTGATCGTTTATAACCAGGGGAGGGACGTTGACGACCGAAACAAAGGTCTGAGCTGCCGAACCGAAAATCAGAAGCGCTAAATTCTGCAGCAGATACGAAACGCCGATTGCGGTTATAAGCACCGCCAGAGCCGGCGCGTTACGAAGCGGCTTGTATGCGGTCTTTTCGATTAAAACACCCAGCACGGTACAAACAATTATACCTATTATTACAGCAAGCCATACCGGACACCATGTGGTCGACATGGCGGTAAATACCGTAAAGCCTCCGACCATTATTATGTCGCCGTGTGCAAAGTTAAGCATCTTCGCTATGCCGTAAACCATTGTATACCCAAGCGCTATCAACGCATATATACTGCCGAGACTGATACCGTTTATTAGGTATGACACAAAACTCATGTTTTTTACACGCCCTTTTATACAACAAAAACACCGGGAATCCGGAAATATATATCCGAAAACCTGCATTTCTATACATTTATATTTATTTATTATATCAAAGCCCTCCGTTATGTGCAATGTTGTTTTTAACTTTATCTGTTTTAACACATTAAAGCGCTGTTTCGTTATTTCTTTTCGTTAACTGTGCCGCATTAGGATAAAAAATAGTTTATATTTTACATTTTTTGGTCACTGATACGTGGCCATCCGACAAAAATACCGTCACCCGAAATATGAGTTTGACATAGCTAACCGACAGGTATATAATGTGTACGAAAACGGTATGTTTACTTCTTGCCATGCAATAAAGACCGACCGGTCGACCATAATAAATAATGTGTGACAATAAAAACGGAAAGGAAGATCTTATATGTTCGAAAAAACAAAGGAAGTTAAGCTAAGTATTTCGGGGATGAGCTGCAACCACTGCGTAAACACCGTAACACAGGCCTTAAAATCGGTAAAGGGCGTAAAAAAGGTTGAGGTCTCGCTCGAAGATAAAACCGCGCATATAACCGCAAAGGAAACGGTAGCGGCAAGCGCGCTTACCGACGCCGTTTCGTCTGCCGGTTTTTCGGCAAAGGAGATGTAATTTCCGTGACAACCAAGGAAATAATCAGGGTTGGCGGAATGTCGTGCGTCAGGTGCTCGACAGCCGTTGAGCATGCTTTAAAGGCCGTAAACGGCGTAGTTTCGGCCGAGGTCTCGTACGCCTCGGGCCGGGCGGCAGTAGAATACGATCCGTCGCTTACCGACCGAAAAAAGCTTGAAAAGGCCATAAAATCCGCCGGATATTCTGTCATTCTCGACAGGGACGCCTACCGGAAGCGAGAGTTAAAAACCCTTAAAACGCTTTTTATAATATCGGCCGTTTTTGCGGTGCCGTTTCTCGTTATGATGGTGCTGATGTTCGTTTTGCCGAATTCTCCCGTAACCCATTTTTTACATCACAACGGACTTTTACAGCTTATTCTGACCCTGCCGGTCCAGTTCGGCGTAGGACTCAGGTTTTACAAAGGAGCCTTTCACTCCCTTGTAAACAAAAGCCCGAGCATGGATCTGCTTATCGTTTCGGGCACCACAGCCGCCTTCGGTTACAGCCTTTACAATCTTCTAGCCGGTAAGAACGAATTTTATTTCGAAAGCTGCGTTATCATAATAACCCTTATTCTTTTCGGGAAAATGCTTGAAAGCCGGGCTAAAAACCGCGCTTCGTCGGCAATTTCCAAGCTTATGGATCTGACTCCGAAAACGGCCATGGTTTTAAAGGACGGCAAATTCGTCGAGATTCCGGCCGAAAAGATCCAAAAGAACGACATTTTTCTCGTCCGTCCGGGCAAAAGTCTGCCGGCCGACGGTATTGTAACCAAGGGCAGCACCTCAATCGATGAGTCGATGCTCACCGGAGAAAGCATGCCGGTAAAAAAGGCCGAGGGCGACAAGGTCTTCGGCGGAACGGTAAACTCCACCGGCGTTATAGAAGTAAGGGCCGTCGGTATCGGCGAGGAGACCGTGCTTTCGTCAATAATAAAAATGGTGGAGGACGCCCAGTCCTCAAAAGCCCATATACAAAATGTCGCCGATAAGGTTTCGAGCTATTTTGTCCCGGCCGTGATGCTCATTGCACTTTTGACCTTTGGGATAAGCCTTGCTTTTTCGGTCGGATTATCGGGTGCCGTATCGCGCGCGGTCGCGGTTCTGGTTATTGCCTGCCCTTGCTCGCTTGGACTTGCCACGCCGGCCGCCCTTACGGTCGGAATAGGCCGGGCGGCCACCATGGGAATACTGATAAAAAACGCCGACGCTCTTGAAAATACCTGCCGTATAAAGACGGTCATCTTCGATAAAACCGGCACCGTCACCGAGGGAAAACCGAGTGTTACCGACATATTCTCCCCCGAAATGCCAAAAGATAGGCTGCTTTGCCTTGCTGCCGCCGTCGAAAAAAATTCCGAGCATCCGCTCGCCCAGGCCGTAGTAAAAAGCGCCAAGGGCGATACTCCACCTGCCGAAAATTTCGAGTCGGTAACGTCGGTTGGGGTAAAGGCCGAGATAAACGGCCGCACGGTAAAGGTCGGAAAGCCGGATTTCGGCAATACGGTAAAGGATATTCCGTCTGAAATTACCGATTACATCGCCGAGCATGAGGCCATGGGACAAACGGTTTTGTGCGTAAGCATTGACGACAGGGCCGTCGGTGCGCTGTCGGTAGCAGATAAGCTCAGCGCCGGCGTTAAAGAGGCTGTAAAAGAGCTCAAATCCCAGTCGATAATCCCGATAATGGCGACCGGCGACAATACCCGTACGGCGCAAAGCACCGCAGCGGCCGCCGGAATTGATGACGTAAGGGCCGAATTAATGCCGCAGGATAAGCTCAATATTGTCGCCTCGGCGCAAAAAAACGGACCGTGCGGATTTGTGGGCGACGGAATAAACGACGCGCCCTCTCTCGCCGCGGCCGACGTAGGCTTTGCCATATCGAGCGGTACCGACATAGCCATGGAGGCAGGCGACATAGTGCTTACCGGCGGCAGCATAACCCTGCTTCCGAACGCCGTAAAGCTCTCAAAAGCCACCATGCGGAAGATCAAGCAAAACCTGTTTTGGGCGTTTTTCTACAACAGCGCCTCGATTCCGCTGGCCGCTTTCGGACTGCTCTCCCCCATTCTCGCCGGTGCGGCGATGGCCTTCAGCTCGGTATCGGTGGTGACAAACTCCCTGCTGCTTAAAAGAACCCGTTTGAAATAGAAGTAAAAATACAAAAACGAAATTAAGATGGAGGGTAAGGGCGGACTCTCTGTCTTTTCGTTTGTTTGCCGACAATTGACACCCGCTTTGCTTTAAGGTATTATGTAATGGTATAAAAGTGCCCCACCGGCGGAAATAACCGGGCAAAGCTACGACCGCCGCAATCGCCGCGCCGCTTTATCCGGTGTTATCCCGACAAAATTCAGATCACGTAAAAAGCAAAGGGGAAACGTAAAAATGAAAATTATATATTTTACGACCCTCGCCCCGTGCGGACGCGGCGAAAGCTTTGTTTTAAACGAGATCCGCGCGATGAAAAGCCTCGGCGCCGATATAACCGTAATGCCGGTAAGGAGCGAATACCGGTATAAAGGCGACGAATTAAGCGTTGTAAGGCTTCGTCCGCATGCCTCCTTAAAGGATTTTTTCTCGGCCGTTTTAATGCTGATTTCCCGTCCGGTAAAATGCCTTAGAGCGTGCGGCGATATGCTTTTTAAGGCAAACAGCATTAAAAACGGCTTTAAAAACCTCTTCTTTTTCAACAAGGCCTTGTGCTGCGCGCGGTATATAATCAAAAACGGCGGAGCCGATTTTATACATGCTCACTGGCTTGCGACCACCTCGTCGGTCGCTTATATCGTCTCTTATATAACCGGTATTCCCTTTTGCATTACCGGTCATCGGTTTGATGTTTATGCCGATAATGCCATAAAGCAAAAGGGCAAAAGGGCGGCCTTTATCCGTCTTATAGACAAAAACGGGCTAAATGCCGTAAAAACCGCACTTGATGACGAAAACAAAAAAAAGGCGGTGCTTATACATCTGGGAGCCGATATTCCCGAAAGCGCCCCGTCGCCCGAAATGCGTTTTGATACGGCAACCGACCGAAAAAGTTTTCCCTTCGCCGTTGCCGCTGCCCTTATTCCCGTAAAGGGACACAGATATCTTATCGAAGCGGCGGCTTTGTTGAAAAAACGGGGAATAGAAGGTTTTCGCTTTTTATGCTTCGGCGACGGGGAACTTAAAACCGAGCTTTCCTCACTTGCAAAAGGTCTCGGCGTCGACCGTCAGGTGGAATTTTATGGCAGCATTGACAACCGCAAGCTTCTTGAAATGTACAAGGAGAGCGAAATTTTTGCCGCCGTACTGCCGAGTGTCGATTTGGGACACAATCTTCACGAGGGAATCCCGGTATCGCTCATGGAGGCCATGGCAAACTCCCTGCCGGCAGTATCGACGAATACCGGCGGAATATATGAGCTCCTCGGCAAAACACATGGGCTCTTATTGCCGGAAAAATCACCGGAGGCTTTGGCGGACGCCGCCGAAAGGCTGATTACCGACCGTGATTTTTATGTGAAAAGTGCTGCCGAATGCTTTAACATAGCGAAAAACGAATTTAACAACCTTAAAAATACGGAACTTTTGCTTGAAACAATAATAAAATCAACAAACGGAGGCTTTTAAAAAATGTGGTACGACCTTATCAATAATGCCATAATACTGCTTGCCTCCCTTTCTCTCGGTTTTTTTCTTTTTAAGAAAAAATACAACGTCGCCTGTGCGCTGTCGATTGTTTTTTACTGCTGTCTGCCCGTTGCTAAATGGGGCTCGTACAGCATGAACTCGGCCTATTTTATAACGGCTGTTTTAGGTGTTTTTTACATAATCGCCTTTAAAAGAAAGGAAATTCGCCCCCTTTTATGGCAAAGAATCTACCTCGGCCTTATGTCGGCCGGCATAGTTTTCATGGCGATCGGCTGGATAGCCTTCGGACGTGCGACGTTTTCGGGACTTGCCTCCTTTGCCGGCGCTTTGCAATACATGCTCGGGGCATTTTTTCTATCATCCGTTATGTCGCTGTGCAAAAAAAGCGGATTGTCGCTCAGACGCGCTATGTACTCCGCCTTTACATCAATAACGGTATTAGACGGAGCTTTTGCGCTTTTTCAGCTTGCATTTTACAAGCCGGCCCTGTTTGCTACATATCAGCTTTTTGTGTCGCCCATACGAAAGGGACCTATAATCAGCGCAATTTCCACCGGGCGCTTTGTAAGGGCCTTCGGCTGCACCTACACCCCGATATTTTTAGGCGTTATATCGCTTTGCTTATGCGCTTTTATTTTAGGCGACGTTATTGTGTGCCCGAAAAGGAATGTCCGGCGTGCTTTGCTTTTTGCGGCGAGCAGTATTGTCGGACTTATGGCACTGAGCAAAACCATAATTCTCGGAATAATAATACAGCTTGTTTTATTTGTTTTACTGCTCGTTTTCAGCTCGCTTAAAGAAAGAAAGATAAAAATAAACTTAAAGAAAATCATAAGCATCTGTTTGACCTACTTTTTAATAACCGTCGCCTCCTTTTCGGCGGTTTATGCCTTTGGCGTTGCGGCCGGCAACGGAGAATATGTAAACCATTATTACTCGTCGCTGCTTGATCCGGCCCGTGCGCTCGACTCCCGTTACAGCGGCATTTTTGCCGATAACGACGCCGACCGCGAGGAATCAGAGGACGAAAACGAGATGCACGGAATCACCCTCGATGCATTTGAGGTGTTCAGCGAACACCCCGTAGTCGGGGTAGGTCCTCAGGCGGTAAAAGGGGAATTTTTGGGCGACTCCCAGTTTATAATAGTGCTGCACGACGGCGGAATACTTATGTTTTTGTGCTATGCTCTGTATTATGCCGCCTTGTTTTTCGCCTGTTTATCGGGCAAGGAAAATTTAAAAATAATCCCCGTGCTCGGAGCCCTCGGCGCATGCTGCCTTTCGATTCCGGCTTTGTACAGCGCATGCACCATTCCCTTTTCGGCCCTTATAATTCCGGATGACGAAAAGCTGCAGCTTAACCCCTTCACCCGTAAATCCAAAGAAAACGGGGCGCCGAAAAAAGTTGAAAAAGCCGAGGACGAACTCCGCAAGAGCTCCAGAGAAACACCACAAAAGTCTCAAACGGAGACAGCCCGAGATTTCTCCCAAGAAGCATTAAAAGCAACACCGACAGAATCCTCCAGGGCGACACAACGCGATTTTCCCCAAGAGATGACACCACGAAAAATCAGACTCGTACAGGTAATACCGGCCCCCGGAACAGGCGGCGCGGAGGTGTTTTTGTCACAGCTTTGCCGCAATATCGACAAGAATCGCTTTGAGATTCACCTTGTTTTTCTTTACGGCAACGGCGATATTGATGATATCGATAATACGAATAATATAAATAATGCAGGCAATCGCGACGATATTAGCAGCAAGACCGGCTCCGCCTGCTCTTTTGATGGCTTTGACGAAGCGAAATCATCCGAGCTTTCGCTCTTTAAAAACGCCGGCATTAAAAAAATATATCGCATGGGCAAGAAAAGGGGGCTTGATTTGGGACTTATTATTCGCCTCAGACGGCTGTACGGCAAAATTCGCCCCGATATCATCCACACCCACCTTTACGCCTGTGTTTATTCCCGCTTCGCCGCAAGAAAGCTCCGTTTTGAAAATGCAAGGCAATTTCACACGGTCCACAACATGGCAAGACAGGAGCTGCCGTTTTTTCACCGCTCGGTTATGCGACGCGCTTACAAAAAGGGCGGCATAACCCCGATAGCTATATCAAAAGCCGTTGCAAAAAGCGTTGAATGCGAGTATAAAATCAATAATTTCCCGATTGTATTCAACGGAATCGATCGCTCGGCCATTATAAAAAAAGAAACAAGCGAAGAAAACGGCGAATTTAAAAACGAAGTTAAATTCATATGCGCCGCAAGGTTTTTTCCGCAAAAAAACCACCGGCTGCTCATTTCCGCTTTCGCCGGTTTGTTAAAAGAACACCCCCATTTAAATGCAAGCCTCACCTTAGCAGGCGACGGTCCCACAAAGGCGGAGGCCCTCTTGCTTTGCAAAGAGCTCGGAATCTCAAAAAACGTAATATTCCCAGGTGTTATAAGCAACCTGCCAAAAAGGCTGTGTGAATACGACGCTTTTGTCCTCTCGTCCGATTACGAAGGACTTCCCATCTCGGTCATAGAGGCTATGTCGGCCGCCCTCCCCGTAATAACCACGAATGCAGGAGGGGTCGGCGAGCTGATAGAAAACAAGGTAAACGGCATTGTCGTACCGGTAGGCGACCTGCAAGCACTGAAAAATGCGATGGCCGAAATTTCTCAAAACAAAAAAATGCGCCGCGACATGGGCAAAGCATCATATCTTATATCGGAAGGCTTTGATATCGGCGCATGCGCCAAAGGATACGAAGATATCTTCGAAAAAGCCCTTGGCATATTATAAAAAACGACCGATAAAACTCGGTTTATTCTCCCCCGACGGAACAATGCGCACCGGCGGCAGCATTCACAAGGAGGCAATCTTTCAAAGCGGCAGCATTTAAGACTTGATAAAGCTAAATCAGGTATTTAAATAAGATAAAGAAAAAGGCTGTAAAATTATTTTACAGCCTTTTTTTACTTTTATGTAACGAAATACAAAGACGATTTTCGGGCAAACGGGTCGCTTAAATTCGCCTAAATCTCTTAATTTATCGCAAGGGATAAATTAACCCCTTTTACCTTTTGCCTTTTACCTTTTGCCCAATTGTCAATTTCTTCTTTTTAAAACGTCCGGACAAATCCGACGTCGTTCGAAAACGACTGCCGGACATCTCCGATAATCAGATTATGGTCAGTCCCGAATTGTTTATAAACCACTCTTTTTGAGCTTCGAGCCTTTCGTCAAGGGTATCGTCTATTACGGTCGAATCATCGGCCGCAAATGCACAGAACCCTCCGAGCTTTATGCTGTCATCAATCTCCACCGTAACCGACGGACCGAGCCTGACGGCAATATCGGCGGCGTACTTACGGTCGGCCTCGCGAATGGTTATTTTCCGGCACCTGCCGAGCTTTGACGCGATAGCGTCGGCCGATCTGAGCAGCATGTCGCGGTATTCTGCAGTGTTTGTAAACTCGGCAATTTTCCCACGGCAAACCTCAAAGGTCTCCTCCATTATGGCGTGGCGGCGCTCAAAAAGCTGCCTTCTCGCCTCAATTTCGGCATTTGTTACGGCCCGGCCGGCCTTTTCGTTAATGCGCGCCGAGCGCTGCTTGATTATAACATATGTCTCTGCTAAAACCTCGTTTTCGGTCCGTGCAAGCTCGTCGGAGACCCACTTTTCGGTCTCTTCGGAAATGCTTTTGCCGGTTTCCTCGCCCTCTCCGACTATCTCGGATATCATTTTTTGAAGCTTTTCGTCCTGATGCACCAAGCTCACCTCAAATACTGATGCCTATGGCATCTCTAATATACTCGTTAATGGCGTCGCTGTCCCTGCCCCGTCCGTGGCGGTCGGGTATTTCAAGAAACAGCGCACCCTTTGACCCGAGCTTGCGCTCGTTTATAAAATCCTTTGCCACGCTGACAAGCTGCTGAGTGATCAGAATTATCCCGACGTCAGGATCGCTTTGCGCCTGCTTTACGGCAATAATAACCTCCTCGCGGCTGTGGGCTTCGACGCCCTCTATCCCGGCAAGGCGCATGCCTGTCAATGTATCGTGGTTGTCGCTTATAAGCATGAATTTCACCGCTTACAACCCCGCTTTTTTAAGTGCTTTTTACGGCCGTCCGATCAGCCTATAGAACTGATTATAATAAAGGATATTATAACGCCGTAAAGAGCAAGTGTCTCGCCGAGGGCGACGAATATAAGGGATTTACCGAAGTTTTTGGGATCCTCGGAGGTAGCGCCTATAGCGGCCGGTATACCCGAAGCCAGCGCCACGCCGCCGCCGATTGCCGCAAGTCCGGTACAAAGTCCGGCGGCAAGATATCCTAGTCCGGCAGACGAACCCGACGACGCCTGAACGGCGGTTTCTGCCGTCTCGGCGGAAGCACCCATAACCGAGCACAAAAGCAATGTAAACACTCCTGCAAGAGATGCGAAATGAGCCTTAAGAGCGCGAGAGCCGCTCCCCGTGCGTTTAAAATTCTTAAGCGCTACAAGCATAGCCGCTCCTACGGCAACGGGAGGTACCAAAAACAGTATAACCAAACTTAAAACTGACATATCATTCATATCCTTTCGAAAGCTTTAATTTATTTTTGTTTAACAAAGGTGACCGGAGCAAACTGTACTCCCGAGCCCTCATAAAAACGGTTGAACATCTCGTAAAATTCAAGACGCAAGCTCTGAACTCCGACGAGTAATCCCTCAAGCGCCAAAACAAACACGTTTCCGAATACTATCATTATGTAATATCCGACGCCGCCGAGCATTTCGGCCAGATTAAAGAACACCATCATCATACTTGCGTGAACGAGCACAAAGGCGCCCACACGAAGGAATGAAACGGTATTGGTAAGATACGAAAGCAGCGACTCGAAAACCTCGAAAAAGGCCTGCACGAGGTATCCGCCCCAGCTTTCCGGCTGCCAGTTTTTATCGCCGTTTACAAGCTTTATAAGCGGCTCTGACAATAAAAGCACCACGGCCGGTATCGCTATCATAAACACGGCGGCCTTGCTTAAAGCCGACGGCACCGGCAACACCATACCGAGCGCCGTTACTATAATTCCGCTGTAAAGAATGAACCCTGCAAGTCCGTTCGCCGAGAAAAGAGCCTGCCCGCGGTCGTGCTGTTTGAGCTTTGAAAAAATGTTGAGCCCCAAGGCCATCAGCATAAGCACAACGCCTATTACTATAGCGAAAATAAGTATCGACATGGTACTGTCGGAGGCCATGACATTTATCGGCTTGCCGTTTTTAAAGCCCAGCGCGTTGTAAAGGGGATTAAGCACTTCTTCAAAGCCGAAGACCGAACCGAACACAAGGCCGAAAAACGCGCCCGAAATTCCGCACGGTATAAGCAGCCGTCCCAGATCCATCTTTTTAAGCTTATACATAAGCCAGCCGACTATCGACAGCACTATTCCCTGACCGACATCCGCAAACATAATACCGTAAAGCAGGGTGTAGGTTATAGCCACGAAAACGGTCGGGTCAAACTCGCCGTACTTCGGAACACCGAACATTTTAATGTAGAATTCGTAGCTGTTGAAAAGCCTCGGATTTTTAAGCAGTGTCGGAGGCTGTACCCGACTGACATTTCTTGTATCGGTAAAGGTAAGACGCACCGTGTCCACCTTGGAAAGAGCTTTTTCAAACTCCGGCTTTTTTGAAAGCGGAATCCAGCCTATAAGCACAAAATGATCTATATGCCGCACGGCATGCTTTTTAATCTCGAAGGCCTGAGAAAAGCTGGTAAGTATTGAATAAAGGGTCAATAAATGCTCGGTCTCGTTTTGCCAGTACTCCTTTATTGTAGCGTCTATTTCCTTTATTCGCTGTCCGGCCTTTTCCTGACGGGCTTTCTTTTCGGCTATTGCCTCGTCGGCCGTCGAAACGGCGTCGGGAATATGTACCCTCTGGAAGAAAAGCACCGCGAATATACGGTCGACATCGTCAATAACGCTTTTAGGAGCGGTATACATTCCCCAGTAATAATCCCGGTCGTTCGAAAATGGGACAAACAGGACATTGGGATTATCGGCATACATATCAAGCATTTTGTAGCTTTCGGCCGGAAGTCTGCCGAACCTTACCGCAATAAACTCGCAATCGAATATATCGTGTATTTTTACATCTATACCCGTAAAATGCTGTAATTGCTCGCATTCCTCGCGACAGGATTTTATCTCCTCTTCAAGCCTTGTGCGCTCGTTTTGTATTTCCCCGAATTTATCCTCCAGAGCCGCTATGTCGGATTCGCACTGCTCGGCGCTCATGTTTTCGGGCGCCGTGTTCACGATCTTCGGTTCAATACCCGACACCGACATAAAGCTCTTTATTCGCTCAAGCGGCTGTTTGTACGGGTTTTCGCTGCTGAGCTTTTCCAGATTATGAAGGCTTTCGGATAAATACTCAGCCGTATTTTCAGGTTGAAAACAGTCTGTCATAAGGCAGGCTACCGAAGCCTCGTCAAGCTTTGAAAAATCACCCGAAATGTTGACCATTTTCATTCTTTCAACCGACACTTTGCTATCTCACCTGCCAAAACAAAAATTTAAAATTAAAGGGTTCAAATCAAATTAAAAATAAATATATTTAAAGCCTGCTTCAAGACACAACAGGCCGTCACACCCGGGTTTGCAAAACCGGATATCAGCCGCCGATAATGCCCTTAAAAAACACAGCCTGCAGTCCTTTTAAGCCCTACGACACGTCGCTTACTATCAGCTCATGCCTTTGATCAATAGGGATATCATAACGCACCGATTCGATAATGGTGGTAAGATCCTCATGCTGTATTTTAAGCAGCAGCACATAAGCTGCCAACACCGCCGGAGTCCCCTGAGAAAATCTGAGGGCCTTTTTACATCTCGAATAGAGTATTCCGCTGAGCACCGAGTCAAACGGGCGGTTGCGAACCGATGTATCGGACGTATCGCTCTTATAGGGCGTAGTCGCAAGCACCATCAGCATGCCGCGCTCGTCGGAATTCATGAGCTCATGAAAATTCCGCTTATTTATGTGGCATCCGTGATGTATAATCAGCGAATCAATATCGGTAAACGATTCGGGATAATACTTACGGCACCGCCAGAGGGTTTTAAGGTTATGTATATCAGCCGATGTGCCAAGCATTTTTTCAAGAGACGAACGGGTCTCCTTGTCGTACTTCTCGGCCCCCTTAAACAGCAGGTCGTAAAAATCGCTGAAAAGCGCCGCCTCAAGCCCCGTAAAATCAACCGACAGGTTCTCATCCTCGCCCGATGACATATAAAACCTCTTAATGCTCGGAAATATCGTAAGCTCCCGCGTGGCATCCAGCAACGCCCGCGGAGTTGAGCTTTTTAAAAAAGGCTCAAAATCAAGCTTTATATGCTCGCGGAAATACTCGGGCAAGGTAAGCCTCACGGCCGCCGTTTGCTCAGCCCCCGAGCGAAGGCAAAGCCCTATTACACAGTTTATCTCGATATACCTTATTATATAGGAATAAAGGTCGTCCGATATGGCGCTGTCAAACCGGCAAAGCGAAGCCAGATTTTCGTACATCGCCTTTTTGAGAAGAGCCTCGAGTCCGCCGCGGTGCTCTATGCCCTCGTGCATATTTTCCAGCACACCCGAAAAAAGCGGATTTGCCGAAAGCAGCGACGCTACCTGCCTTACCCCAGTGCACTGCAAAAGCCTTTTGTAATCCTCGCCGGTTAAAAAGCTGCCGTATCTGGTGCGGATCTTCGACATGACCGCAAGATCTGCTTTTGACACTATAAGCACCTCCCCGGACGTGCCGTCCCAAACAAAATCACAGCACAAAAATCAAGTCCGGCGTTCATTTTATTACCGCCTCTACAATATGCTTGATCCAGGTACTCTTGTATGTATCATACTGCTTATCAAGCAAAGCCATCTGCCCCTCAAAGCGTTTTTTGGTTTCGGCTGTTTTTTCCTCGGTCTGTTTTTCGCGCGTAGCGGCAAGCTTTTCAAGCCGGCTGTCGGCCCTTGCCATATATTCGGAACGAAGCTTTTCCTTTCGCGCCGCCATGGATTCCCTGGCCTTCTCGCGCGACAAAACCGCCTCGTTCGACAGCTCCCTCGCTTTTTTATCGGCCTCAATTATTTTACCGAGTATCGCATCCATTCCCTACACCTCCGCGAAACCGTCAGTCATCAATACGGTAACCGATAACAGGACAACACCCTGCATATAATAAGGGCGTAAAACGAAACCATAATTCATTATCGGTACTCGTCATATATAATACCACTTTTTTTGAAAAAAACAAGGGGGAGACAACGCCATATGACAAAGTTTCATATCCCTGAATTTTACGTTCAAACCCGTAAATTCAAAACTCCCGTGTTTTCATTCGCAAAAAAGCATACCGCACCTTCTGCCGAAATTACTTGTTGTGTTGTACCTTATATGGACGGACCGCCCACGAAGCATTCTTTTTCTGCCGGAAGTACTTAAAAATTCCCGTAAAAATGCCCTTACTATTGACTTAATGCAAAAAAACGGGTATTATATACAGTGTAGATAACGTATTTTTCCGTTATCCCAAATTTTAAGTGCAGAGGTGTTTGAAATGGAAGAGAAGAAAACCTTTTGGATCATCGCAGTTGTCGTGGCGTTGGCCGGCGTAGCCGCTGCTGTCGCTTACTTCGTTACCCGTTACATCAGCAAACGCAATGCCGAATTTGACGATTTTTATGGCTGTGACTGCCTTGACGACGGCTATGATGAGTGTGATTGCGGCTGTGATTGCTCGGATGAGAGCTGTGAAAATCACGAGCCCGCCGCTGAATAATCGTTAATTGATTCAGCTGTTTTTCCGCCGTTTTCCGATTGTATTGTCGGAAAACGGCTTTTATTTTTAAACTGTCGGTTTGTCAATGATGTGTTACAAAATCAGAAGAGTTCGCCGTTAAGCTTAAAGGCATTAATATAATCAGCA
>CAKSCM010000025.1 GCA_934444365.1 uncultured Eubacteriales bacterium
ATCATGGCGGAGGGGCAATCCAAGGACATAGGCGGACGGCGCGTATGTCTTTGGATTGCTTTGATGCAAACGCGGGATGTACGCGCTTACATATTGCCATTGAAATATAATAAGGAGGTCATTTAAAAATGACAAGCAGTAAAAACACCAAAAGAGCGCTGTTTACAAGCGTTCTCGCCGTGCTTATGTGTGTTGCAATGCTCGTTGGTACCACATTCGCATGGTTCACCGATACCGCGTCTACAGCGGTTAACAAGATCCAGGCCGGAAATCTTCACGTTAAAGTGATGTTCAGCACCGACATGGTCAAGTGGAGCGACGTTAAAGAAGACACCAAGCTCCTTAGAGACGACACCCTTTGGGAGCCCGGCCATACCGAGGTTGTATACCTTAAGGTGGTTAATTCCGGAAATCTGGCTCTCAAGTATGAAATGAGAACCAACAGCTATTCGCGCGGCGATTACTGCAGGAATGCCGATGGCAAGTATTTTTATCTTGATAAATATCTGAAGATAGGTATTGCCGAAACTCAGGCGGCCTTTACATCGCGTGATTCCGCTATAAATGCAATCGCGAACAGCGAGCATGCACTTGCTAAGAAACTCCAGCTTACAAACGGCTGGGCTACCCTTGAGCCCGAGGAGGAGTCGGCACCTTTTGCAATGGTTATTTATATGCCCACCACGGTAGGCAACGAAGCAAACAATGTGAATCCTAAGCGCACTCCGTCGGTTAAGGATTTAACCCTTCTTGTTAACGCCATTCAGGCTCCGGTAGAATTCGACAGCTTTGACAATACTTATGATGAGACCGCTCCGACTACCTTGGAAAGGGTTGAGTTCAACGGCGGAAATCACACCATTACCAACGAGAGCTTTTTGGCAGACGGCGGCTACGGCGTTATTCATGTTGTAAACGGTAATGTCACTGTCAACAACACCAACGTTATAGCTCGTGAGGAAGATATCAAAACCGGTAATTACGCAATAGCTGTTCAGGCGGAATATGACTCTGTAGTTACAATTAACGGCGGTCGTTTTGAACAGATAATCACCGGCGATTCCGATATGTACGAGTTGTTCTATGCCAGCGAGAATGCACAGGTCATAATCAATGACGGAATCTTCAAGTGTGCAACTCCGAAGTGGACACTTAACTGCAAGGATGGCGAAAACGCTAAATTTATTGTTAACGGCGGTCGCTTCTATAAGTTTAACCCCGAAACCGATAACCCGGGCGAGGTTGTTCTCGGCGAAGGCTGCACCGTGACAACCGACGGCGATTGGTACGTCGTTTCCAAGTAATTAATTGCTTGATTTTTTAAGTTCAAGTCAGCTTGAATTTAAAGTCCTCTCCGTCCGGGAATTTTCGGGCGGAGGGGTAATCAAAGGGCATAAACTGTCGCATGGCAGGAGTCTCGAAAATACGTTGTTTCGATTTTCGGCTTTTGTTTTTTTATTTTTAGTTTGTACCCTTTGATTGCCCAAGATATAAACAAACAAACAAACTAACTAACAACGAAAGGGGAGCTCCCGGTAAAACGGGACACAGTAGTTGTATGACATTTTTTGTTATAGTTGCTGTTTTGGCGCTTGTTTCGCTTGCGGTCAGCGGCGCTGTGGTGTCTTTGCACCGCTTTAATAACAAGACCGAAGAGATTTGCGAGCGTCTTGAAAACACGGGAAATGACACCGAATACAAGCTTGTAAAAAGAGAGCTTGATTGCCACTATTTAACCCTTATTCCGTTTGTAAATAACAAGAATTCGCTTAAGGTTTACAGCTTCTTTTACAAGGGAAGACATATGCGCGCGGACAAAAAGAGCGATACATTGAGCCATATTTTAATGCCGAGCATACTCGGTATTGCCATTTGCGCTACCTGCATTTGTACGGCGACCTGGGCGTGGTTCAGCACGGCTCAGACCAACAGCGTTCAGCAGATAAAGGCGGCCGAGTATTCGCTGAGTGTATATGTCACCGATGACAATACCGGAGAAGCCGTTTCAGGCGAGAGCGAAGTCGAATTCAAGCTTTCACAGGGCAGCTATACCGTAAAGCTTACGGCTGATAAAACGGCCGAAAAGGGCTACGGTAAGGTCAGCGACGGCAGCGGTGAATTTGTTACCGATGTTATAGTAAAGGGCGGCAGCCTTACCTTTAAATACGTTGTATCGGGTGAGGAAACCCTTGTTTTTTCAAGCAGCTGGGGTGTTCCGGAGGAGTCGGCTGTGAACCTTAAAGAGGGCGATGTGATCGACCGTACGACGGGGAATAATTCGGCCGATACAGTATTACCGTCGGAAAATCAAATGCCGGTTGCTTTTGTTTCAGCAAAGGCAGCCGATGCATCGGGATCGATTCCCGATAATGAGAGCAATACATTGCGCGCCGACAGTACAACCTCCGTTGCGAGCGCCAATGATACGTCATCTTCCGGAATAAATGACGGCACCGACGAGTCGGAAATTAACGAGAGTGCGGCGTCGGAGGCTTTATCGGCGGCCGAAAGCTCGGAACAGACAACCGAAACCGGCGATAAAGTCGAGAATGAGAATCGAATTGCACCGGATAGCGCGATTTCGGCTTCCGGCGAAAATTAAGTCTGTCAGAGGAAATCGCAGCAGCGAAAATGAATACAATTACGAATTATAGGATATATTAAAAAACCGTTATTCTGCATGACCGGCGTTATATTATGCGCGGTTTAATGCGAATTTGAATTTAAAAAAGCGGCGCCGCATGTCGAATGTGCAGCGCCGCTTTTCCCTTTTTTTATAACGTTTTTATAGGAAGTTGCACAATTTTTAAAAAACGGAAAACGCTTAAGAGGCACCGATGAAAGTTAAAAAACAAACAGAAAACGGCCTGTATCGGGCGATGATCGGCAGGCGGCCGGAAGGCGGTTTTGCCGACAAAAAACGCATATTTCCTTATATGTTAATTTGTGTTTTATGCTTGACTAAAGAGGCTGTCTGGGGTAAAATATAAATGAAAAAAGGACACTCCTGCCTTGTACGCGGACCGCGCTTATTATAACCCTACAAGCTTTTTTATCAGGGGTCCGACTTCTTCGGCGGGTATGCAGACCTCCCGGTAGTTTTACCGGATGTTGGGAGCACAAAACCGGAGAGAGGACACCCGCCTGCTTATTATATGCAGGTTATCACTAAGCGCATTACGGCAAGGCGGGGGTATTGCGTTTTATCCGATCGGATTCTTTTAAAATAAAGTAAAAAAACAGTTGCATTTTGTTTTGCTTTGTGATATTATATTCACACTGACCCTGTGCAAAAGGTGCGAAAGAGGTGAAAGGTATGAAGAAGGGAATACATCCCGATTATGAGACCACCGTCATCAAGTGTGCGTGCGGAAACGAGATAGAAACACGTTCGACTAAGAAGGATATACGCATCGATATATGCTCAAAATGCCATCCGTTCTTTACCGGCAAACAGAAGCTGGTTGACACCGGCGGACGCGTTGAGCGTTTCAACAAGCGTTTCAATATGGGCAAGTAATTTGTTTTTGTCCGTAAAAAAGCGAAAAGCGCGGTTTCATAGCTGAAACTAACCGTTTGACAGCGCCCTTTTAAAAATCAGGCGGCGTGCTGTCGGCGGTTTTTTCTTTTTTGGCTTTTTGTTCTGCCGAACAGAGAAGCGATTTTGTCGGGTGAATATTTTTTCTTTTATGAAAACCAACTTAATCAGTCGGTACGGCCGCTTAGAAAAGATATGTTTTTTCGCCGGATATGCCTGCTGAATCCGCCGATATCGGATTTTGCATTTTAAACTTTTCGGGTGCACAGATAGGGGAAACGGAGCCTTTTGGGGCACGGTGTGTCTTATCGGAACAATCTTTAAGTAAAAACGGATGAAGGGAAAGCTTTAAGGTGTTCAGAGTCAAATCTGTAATAATGGACCAAAACGCCGTTTTCAGGGCGCTCAGGCGTATTTCATATGAGATAATCGAAAAAAATCGCGGTTGCGACGGGCTTTGCCTTGTCGGCGTTTGCCGCCGCGGTGTTCCGCTGGCGAGTATGATTGCCGAGAATATAAAGGCGGTCGAGGGGATAGACGTACCCTTCGGCAAGCTTGATATAACCATGTATAGGGACGATATATCCAAGGTGACCCCCGATCCTGTCATTAATTCCACCGATATTCCGTTTGACACTACGGGTAAGCATGTTGTGCTTATTGATGACGTCATTTTTACCGGGCGGACGGCCCGTGCGGCGATTGACGCGATTGTGGCGACGGGGCGGCCGGCTACGGTAAGGTTGGCCGTGCTTATTGACAGGGGACACCGCGAATTTCCCATTCGGCCCGATTTTGTGGGAAAAAACATTCCCACCTCCAGAAGCGAGCTCATAGCGGTCAAGGTTCCGGAATACGATTCGGATTGCTGCGTTGAGCTGCTTGAAAACGCTTAAAACGCATTTGCCTTTCAGGTTTGCAGCTGCAATATAATAAAGCCGTCGGTTATCTATAAATTAAGATAACCGGCGGCTTTTGTATTGATCACGGGGAATAAGCCATGTCGGTATGAATCGTGTTTGTCCGGATTGGTAGGCCCGTCGTGGCGCACCGGGGCGGTGGGAGTTTATCGCACTTTAAAAGATGTTTGTTGCAGGCATAATTTTTCGGTGTAATGCTAACGTGTTGCGCCGGGCAGGTATAAACCGATTTAATCGGAAGAAGCTTACGACGCGCGCTCGAGCTCCTTTTTCAGCCGTTCGATTATTCGCTTTTCAAGGCGTGATATGTACGACTGTGAAATTCCGAGAATGTCGGCAACCTCCTTTTGTGTGTGCTCGTTTGAGCCGTTTAAACCGAAGCGCATAGACATTATCTGCCTTTCGCGTTCGGGAAGCTTTGAGACAAGCTCCCTTAAAAGATGGTTTTCCGCCTCGCGCTCGACTCCCCGGCCGGTTATATCGCCGTCGCTTCCCAGAACGTCGGATAAAAGCAGCTCGTTACCGTCCCAATCGGTTTTAAGGGGTTCATCAATGGAGATTTCGCTCTTAAGGCTTGATGATTTGCGGAGATACATAAGAATCTCGTTTTCTATGCAGCGCGACGCATAGGTCGCAAGCTTTATGTTTTTTTCGCGCTTGAAGGTCGATACCGCCTTTATAAGCCCTATTGTTCCTATCGACACAAGATCCTCGGTCGACGCACCTACGGTTTCGAATTTTCGTGCTATGTAAACAACAAGCCGTAAATTGTGGACTATAAGCAGCTCCTTTGCGGTTTTACTGCCTTCGGAAAGGGCCGCGATTAGCTCCTCCTCGCGCTGCTTTGTAAGCGGCTCCGGCAGGGTGGCCGGTCCGTTTATGTAATAGGTTGTTCCGGGGAACAGCCGCATCAAAAGCTTTTTTATACGTATATACAAATTGGATAAAAGCATTTTTATTCTATGACAGGAACCGGCAGTCAAAGCAGCAAAACGGCGTTTTAAAGCACGGCGAAAAAGGTATTCGCTTTAAAAATGTACTGCCGGGAAAACATCACCGTGCATTTTTTAGTCTTATTGCATGCGTTATTTTGCTTTAAAGCCGTAAAAAGGCTGTCGGCTCCGGTCATGTGCCCCCCCTTCTTTTTATGACGCTTTGTTATTGGTTTTTTCTATAGTGTTTTTTTGTAACAGTTATTTAATATGTGATTTTATGTGATTTATGTGTTTGTCGTCAGAGGCCTTTTTTAAGCGGCGGCTTATAATATCGGCCGATACGACGGGGGAAGCTTCGAGCGCTGCCGAGAGGACATCCGGTGATATAACGGCGTCAAAGCCGTCGGAGAGCTTTTTGTCGGTCGCGGCAATTACGCATTGACCGAGCGAGTAGACGCAGTTTTCGTTGTAAAAATAAAGGTTATCGGGCAAAAAAGCCGGAAGTATTCCCGAGGCGGCAACGCCGGAATAGGGAACAAGTCGGTATTTCCCCGGTCTTTTGTCGGGTGGAACCGATGCGGATATATCGATGAAAAAGGGCAGCGCGCACGGCGGTATAAGGCATTTAATGCTGTCGTAAGACGCTATTATAACCGGACGGGAGTCAAACATATCGCAGAGCGAGTGGCCGGTATCGGCCAGTGCGGTAATTTCGGTAAAGCAGCCGTCGAGCTCTATTAACAGCCGGTATGTATCCTGTCTTGAATGGGTCCGCCGCCAAATGCGGCGGCATAAAAGCGATATTCCGTAAAATGCGGCGGCGCCGAAGATCAGTGCGGCAGGCGACATGTTTATGTAAAACGAGCCGTTGTCCAGAACGTTCGCCTCGAGCGGAAAGAGGGCGCATGCGGCGATAATTACACCTGCAAAGGCAACCGAGGCCGCGATAAATCCGAAATACAGCTTAAAAAACGATTGAATATATCTTCGTCCTTTTTTAATGCCGAAGGCGGTAAGCACCATTGCACCTGATATCGCGAGCGATAAAATCACGCCGATTGCACGGGGCGTTTCGGGCAGGAACACCGTCAGTGAATATGCGGCACCTATACCGGCCGCCAGGGCGAGCCTCCAGAGCTTTATTTTCTCAGTAAAGAATTTTCCAGTTATGCAAAGAAGCAGTCCGTCTACCGTAAAATTCAGCAAAAACAGCACATCGGCATATATTGTTTGCATTTATCATCACTTCGCAGCTTATCTGTTTTATGCTTTTATATTATATTGTCCGAAATGAAAAAACGGTCGCTCGGCGTACCGTTTTTTCGGTCGCAAGCAGCCGTAAAAAATTGTTTTAAGCAATAAATTAAAGGAAAATGCTTTTATGTGAACCAAAACGCCGGTTATTCGCCTCGGCGGTCATCGCTTTTAAAAATAAACAGCTCATCGTGGCCGAGCAGAATCAGCGCACAGCAAAGGGAGAAAAAACAGTCGGTAAGCTCGGCCGGCGAGCACATATCGTTTAAGAATTCGTCACGGATCTTGCGCATACGGTAAAGCACGGTGTTGCGATGTGTAAAAAGGCGGTTTGCGGTGTCGATTACCGAGCGGCGGCATACAAGATAGGTAAAAAGGGTCAGACACAGCTCGCTTTTTTCGTTTTTATCGTACAGAAAAAGCCTTTTAATTCCTTCGTGGGTAATGGAAAAATCTTTGTTTTCGGCCATTATCCGCACAAGCGCCGTATAATCGTCGGCGTAAGCAATCGAAAAACCCGAGTTTTTATCGGTGAGATATTTCATGACCGAGCCGGCAAGAGTATAGCACTTTTTCAGGTCGTAAAGACAGCCTATAACCGGGGATATCACCGCTTTCAGTCCGTAATCCTTTGAAAAAGCGCCAAGGTCATCGATATCGTGATCCTTGTGAATAAAGGCTATTACTTCGCCCGAATACAAAAACGGATGGCTCGCGCTGAAGCGCTTTTGCATGATTTCGGTAAGGCGGGGAGTGCTTTCAAAATCCAAAGCGGTCTCATCCCGGCGGATAAGTACAAACCGTTCGGGCGAAAAATGGGCGAGAAAGGTGCCGGCGGTGCGTTTTTCAAAAATTTGTTTATCGTTATATTTTCCGTCGAGCAGCTCGGTAAGTATCTGAAAGGCCGTATCACCGGGTGAGCCGGAGGAGTTGAGCTCCGCGAAAAACTGCTTAGCAATAAGCTTTTCGGCAAAGCCGAGAGTGCCGTCCTCCAATTGTGCGCTTTGTAAGGGAAGATACAGCATAAAACCGAGCTGTACGCCGTCGGACGACAGATTTTTTGCGGTGCATCGGTGCTTTGATACGTTAAAGGATACGGGATCTTCCCTTTGAAGGCCTTGCTGTATTACAGCACACATAGGCAGCGGAAGCTCGCTGTGGCTGACGGCAAGCCTCAACTCCGGATCCTCGAGCTTTTCCTCCCCGGCGCACGCGACTATGTGAAAGGCATTGTCGGTGATTATTACGGGGCAATCGGTATCGGCCGATACAAGCGAAGTAAGGCTTTTAAGAGAATTGTTTTGTAAAAAGGTGTTAAACAGCAGTTCTTTATTCATTGTAATACCCCTTTATTTGTGCTCAAAGCATAATATATATTACATGTATTATACCATAAGCTTATTTACACTGCAATACGTTGTGCTATAATAAGGACGTAAAAAGAAAGAGGGATCGGGTAAGAGGTTACAGGAAAACAGATCCCAGGGGTTCGGAGATGGTTAAAATGTGCAATGTAATTGCAGACAAGAGTTTCGGTTCCCGGCGAATAAAATAATATAAAATCCGGGAAAATAATTTATATTTAAATTTTCGGAGGTATGTATTATGTTTGAACTCAGACCTTATTCACGTAAAAATAATTCCCTTTATAATCCTTTCCGCGATATGGACGAATTTGAAAGACGTTTCTTTGAAAATCCGTTCGGTGTAGGCGGCGGAATGCTTGAAGAATTCAAGACCGACATAAAGGATGAGGGCGACCATTATGAGCTCGAGGCCGATTTGCCGGGCTTTGATAAGAAGGATATCCACGTCGATGTAAACGGCGATGTTCTTACGGTTAGCGCCGAGCGCCATTCGGAGCATGAAGAGAAGGACAAAAAGGGCAAGTATGTCCATTGCGAGCGTTCCTACGGCTCGTACAGCAGGCGGTTTAATGTTGAGGGCGTCAGTACCGACGGCATGAAGGCCAAGTACGAAGACGGCGTTTTAAAGCTTACGTTACCTAAAAAGACGCCGACATTGCCCGAGTCGCATCACCTTGAAATCGAATAATCATACGGCAAGCGGGGAGCAGCTGAAAACTGCTCCCTTTTTTTTATTCTTTATTATTTTTTCGCTTGACGAGGAGCTTTGTTGTATGTAGAATACATTTGAAGTCCTAAAATGAGGAGATGAGTTGATTTGGCGGAGCTTAAAAGGGTTTATTTTGTGCATCATTCGCATACCGATATAGGTTACACCGATGCACAGGAGGTCATAATTTCCCGTCAGGTGGAGTTTATAAAAAATGCGCTTAAGATAATGCGCGATGAGAAAAACAGCGGTTTTAAATGGAACTGCGAGACATTTTTCTGTGTCGAGCGGTTTTTAGAGGAAGCGACGGATTCCGAAAAAGAGGAGTTTTTCGAGCGGGTAAGGCAAAACCGCATAGGAATATCGGGTACATATCTTAATTTTACCGATCTTGCCGGTATCGAGGAGTTAAGGTTCAAGGCTCAAAAAGCCGCAAGGGTCTTAAAGGAGCATTCGCTCGGGCTTAAAACGGCTATGAATGCGGATATCAACGGTATATCTATGGGTCAGCGCGACGCTCTTATAGACGCGGGCGTTGAGTTTTTATTTATGAATATTCATGCCTGTCACGGAAAACCGCCGATGTGGCGCAACCAGATTCCCTTTAAATGGGTTTCAAAGGATTCCTCGCGCGAGCTGCTTGTTTTCAGCGGCGAGCACTATAATCTCGGCAATTTTATGGGATTTAAGCCCTGCGGAACCGACACCTATGCAAACGGCGGCCCGGATGACGGCTTTGTCGCCGAGTTTGATCGGAACATGCATGAATACTACAGCGAATGTGAGTCGGACGGCTATTCCTATCCGTTTTTAATTTCGGGAATATCGGGAGTTTTCAGCGATAATGCGCCGCCGAATGTCGATATTTTACGTCTTTGCGAGGGACTCAACAGGCTCGGAAAAACGGAATATAAAATGGTTACCCTCGATGAGCTGTATGAAATACTGAAAAATGAGCTTGATTTCGATGCTCTGCCCAGGGTAAGCGGCGATATGAACGACTGGTGGGCAAGCGGTATAGGCTCTATTCCGTACGCCGCAAAGCATTACCGTGCGGCTCTTAGGAACTTTAAAAGGGCAAAGGGCATTGTCCCGGATATAACCGAAAAAAATCCTCATCTTTGCGAAAAAACGACCGAGGATCTGCTGCTTTTTGCCGAGCATACCTTCGGCCATTCGGCAAGCGTTTCCAACCCGTTTGAGACAATGGTTTATGAGCTTTCGGCCAGAAAGATCGCATATGCGACAAATGCCTTTGCTTCGTCGGTTACCTTGCTCGAAAAGGCGAAAAAAGAGCTTGGCGCGAAGGTGGATTGTTACGGTGTAAATGGAACCGTAAAGGCCGTTTGCCCGGGAAATACCTCGGGGCGGTATCCCGTTAATTTTTATATAGAAACTCTCTTTGGCAAGAGCTTTGAGGTGAAAAGGGAGGATACCGGCGAAAAAATGGTGATTCAGTGCACCCCTCATCCGCGCGGAACACTGGTTACATTTATTGATGAATTTGAGTCAAAGGGCACTAATTTATACAGCTTTAACGAGATTCCGTCGCCAAAGCAAAGCATTGCACCGTACCGGTCGGTCTTTGCCGGCTCCGACGGCGTAAGGGATATTATAAACGATGAGGATAAAGAGACCTTTAATCTTCCCTACCGTCTCGAAAGCGAGCGCTTTAAGATCGAATACAGTGTAGGACGGGGATTTACCTCATTTTTTGACAAGGCGGCAAAAAAAGAGCTGCTGGGTGAGGGCGAATATCCGCTTTTTACCCCGGTTTTTGAGCTTACAAAAACCAATATCATAGGCGATGTGGCCCCGAGAAACCGTCTCGGACGTAATATAAGGGGAGTCGGCTCGAAGCGATTTGTCGGTAAGCTGATTTCGGTTGATCCATGGCACTCCGGTCCGGTTTTCAGCGAGGTAAGATTGGGCTTTGACCTTTTCGGAACAAGAGAATGCGCGGTGGTAATAAAGCTTTATAAAACCTTGCCGAGGATAGAGGCGAGACTCCTTATTGCGAAGGAGCTGCCAAGCGGAATCGAGAGCATTTTCCTGCCGATTACCCCTGCCGGGACTCTGAACACCTGGCTTATAAAGGGGAGCGAGGCATTTAAAGCCGGTGTGGATCAGTTGCCGGGCAGCTGTATGGATTATTATGTAAACGATGACGGAGCCATAGCCGATACCGAAAATGCGAGGTATCTTATAGGTGCGCCGGATGTTCCGCTCTTGTATGCAGGAAAGCTTGAGCATCACCCGATACAGCTTTGCGATAACAATCCCGAAAACGGAAAGCGCCCGGTTTATTCGTGGGTCATGAATAACGTCTGGGAGACGAATTTCAGTGTCGATCAGTCGGGTTGCGGTGAGTTTTTATATACCCTTATGCCCTGCGATATTGCCGATAGCGATAAAGCCTTCGAAAAGCTCGAAAGCGATAATTTGGGTATATGTACCTTTGCAATCTGATATACGGACAGCCGAATAATTAAGGGGTCAAAAGCCCGGTGCTTGTATATGTCAAACACCGGGCTTTTGCTGTGTTATTACACTTAAAGATTGAGTTTTAAACCGAAAATATGTTGCGAAAGCAGCGAGACGGCTTGCGAAAACGTTCGTGATACATTATATTTATAGGTGAGAAAATACGGCGGCTTTTTTGTAAGGCTTTCAGGAAAACCGTTTTGAAAAATCCTTTAAACACGAAAAATCCGCCGGTAAAAAACGGTGAAAAAAGCAGTGCGGTTTTGAAAAGTAATATAATATCAGATATTTTCTTAGGTGCCGCTGTTGTTGTTGCTGACAGCCGCGGTATTATCGGTATTCAGATTATCAAGCGCATATTGCAGGCACTGCACGACGATCTTATTCATCGAAGTTTTATATCCACCGGCCAAACGATCGAGCTGTTCGATTATATTTACGGGAATACGGAAGGTTTTATCGACCGATTCAAATCCCTTTTCAAGTTCAAGCACGTTTTGTCACCTCTGTACTGTTATTATGCACCGGATTCAAACGTAATTATATAAGTGATTTATCTTGCAAAAGCATTGCAAAGGCGTAATTGCTGATGATATAATCACTGTGAAGTGAGCGTTGTTTTAAGCAGATTTGTGCCGTCATCGGACAGCGGTTTTCGGCCGGGGCTCGGCAGAATTTCGACATATTTTTGAGGTGTGGGTTATGATATTCATTCAGCATTATAATTCTCCGCTGGGCGGAATACTGCTTGCGGCGGATGAGGTCGGTATAAGAGGGCTTTGGTTTAACGGGCAAAAATACTTTGCGCGCGATTTGCCGGCGGAGCGCACCGAACAAAATACACCCGCTCTTTCGGCGGCTAAGCGCTGGCTGGATATCTATTTTGCAGGTGTAAATCCGGACTTTTTACCGCCGCTGCACCCGGTCGGCTCGGCCTTTCGCCGGGAGGTATGGGACATCCTTTTGCAAATCCCTTACGGGCAGACTACGACCTACGGCGAGATTGCGCGTCAGCTCGCGGCAAAACGCGGGCTTCCTCGGATGTCCGCCCAGGCCGTCGGCGGTGCGGTAGGACATAATGAAATTTCCGTTATCATTCCCTGTCACAGAGTGGTCGGTACAAGCGGCAGCCTTACCGGCTACGCCGGGGGAATTGACAAAAAGGTAAAGCTGCTGGAACTGGAGCATACCGATATGAGCCGTTTTTTTATACCGGAAAAGGGAACGGCGCTTTGAACGGAGGGGGACGTATGATAGTTGCGGTTTCGACGCAAAAGATGATTGAATTTTACGAAGGCAACATCCACGACATTGACCATTTTCTCAAGGTCTGGGCGATGGCAAGGACCATCGGGAAATTGGAGGGGCTTGACGGGCACACTCAGGAAATTCTGGAGCTTGCCGCCGTGGTGCATGATATTGCCTGCCCCTTATGCCGGGAAAAGTACGGAAATACCGACGGAAAACATCAGGAGGCGGAAAGCCCGGCGCTGATAGAGGAGTTTTTTGAGGGACTGCCCGTCGGACGTCCCGATGTGGAGCGTGTTTCGTGGCTGGTTGCCCATCATCACACCTACACGAATATCAGCGGACAGGATCATCAAATTCTGCTGGAGGCAGATTTTCTGGTCAACGCGAGTGAGAGCGGCTACGCACGATCGGCAATCGAGAATTTCCGCGAGCGAATGTTTCGTACTGCCGCCGGTAAGGAGATTTTGGACAGTATGTATCTGAAATGCGAGAAGAAAATATAAGCCCTCCCGATCGGCTCCTTTGCGGCGGTCTTTGAACTTTAGATTCCGCCGCGCTTAGAATATTGTTTATACAAAACAGCCGTAATCCTTTCGGACTACGGCTGTTTTTGTGCATTGTGAAATTATAAACGGAGGTTTGATTTTTATACTACGACAAAGGCTATAAGGTAAAACAAATTAATATGTTTCCAGCCAGTCGGTTTTATAGCAGATATAGCCGTTTTCGATCCACGACTTCATTTCAACAAGCTTGCCGTGTGTGTCTTCCTGTAAAATCCCGAGCCCGACGCCGTTTTCAAAGCCTTCTGGCAGCTTCATGCGAATCGTTATTTCGCCGTCGAGTTCGGTAATCAAGGTGCCGTCGGTAGCTTTAAGACGTATCTCATAATAGCTTAGAACCGTCGAGGATTGTCCGTATTGTTCCTTGACCTTTTTGACAGCCTCCTCAGGCGGCGGCGCTATTTTTATAACGTCGAATGTCGCGCCATTCGGAACGGCACCTTCGGTTGCCGATATTATTATTTCTCCGTCGAGGAAGGATAAATCCGCTATCGGTACAAACCTCGCTTCAATTTTATATTCTTTGGATTTTCCGTCTACATAGAACCTATAATGTGTATCTGTTTCGATCTGCTCCCATCGGTTGGTCTTTTTGTTGTATTTATACCATCCGTCGAATGTATAGCCTGTTTCCGGAGAAGCGATTAATGTCATGTCGTGATAGCGGCCGTATGTATAAGTACCGCTTTCATTAACAGTTCCGCCGATGCTTGATGTTATTGTAACATCTGATTCTGAAAAATAAAAA
Organism: uncultured Eubacteriales bacterium; assembly: GCA_934444365.1. Taxonomy (GTDB): domain Bacteria; phylum Bacillota; class Clostridia; order Oscillospirales; family Acutalibacteraceae; genus CAKSCM01. Next base: position 13,770 of record CAKSCM010000025.1, read on the forward strand.
CGTGCCTCTATTTCGCAATCGGAATCTACGGTATATGAGTTGTTATAAAGTTTTCTGTTATTTACAAAATAGCCTTCAAAAACAGCATTTTCGTCATCTGGTTCGGCGTCTAAATAAATATTTTTTCCGGGAAAGATTTCTTCGGTTATTTCTTTGGTCTTGCGGTTATATTTACCCCGTAACGTACCGCCTTCGCCGGCTGTTACTTTTACAAGGCAAGCTACAGTAAAATCGAACCGAATGTATTGAGGGGCGATGTTTTCTCCTGCTATCTTTATGGATGTACTGTGGGTTCCGCCGGGGAATCTGCCTTTCACCCGGACGGTAAAAGAACTGCTGGCTCCGCTTTCGATGCTTGGTATGCTGTCCGTGCTCAGAACAAATTTTGAATTATCCTGTCCGTAAGTATCTGTAAGGCTTACGGACAGCGGCCCGGTTGCATGACTGCCGTCATTTTCGATTTCGACGGTATGTACTTCTGTTTGTATGTATCCGTGTGACTGATATTCTTTTATCGCGCTCGCATTGTTTTTTAATTTTTTTTTATGGAATAAATGGTTTTCCACACGGCGTAAAGCGTAGTGTTTTTGTTATTTAAAAAGCCATCTTTCGGCTGATATTCAGCCTCGGTAGCCGTTTTGTCGGTCGACCATCCCAAAAACTCCTTTCCGTCATATTTCGGGATATCGCCGCTTAGGGTTAAAGAAATTCCGGGCTTTTTGATCTGCGGTTCGGGCGCGCCGGTTCCGCCGTTTGCGTCGTATGTTACAGTGTACGGAATATCCCAAACGGCATAAAGGGTTATATTATCTTGCGCTGTAAACTCAGCACCTGCCTCATATTCGGGATCATTTTTTATTTTGTCTGTTGTCCAACCGAGAAATTCGTATTTCTCGTGGGTTGGTTTAACCGTACTGAGTTTAAATTTTGTATTCCTTTTAAACGCCTGCGCTTCGGGAGCTCCGGTTCCGCCGTTTGCGTTATATGTAACGGTGCATTTGTTGCTGATATATCCTGTGCCGTTGCATCTTGTGCAGTTGACATAATAATGAACTACGCCTTTAATGCATTTAGAGCAAGTTGCCGATGCTTTGAGTTTTCCTTTGCCGCCGCAATTGGTGCAGGTTTCTCCGTGCGTATATCTTTTTACTCCGCTTCCGCCGCACACATAGCAATTGGGGTCGATGATTCCTAAAGACCCACCCCAGCACCGTGTGCACTTATAGGTTTTTGTTACCATAACAATACCATTGGTGCAATACGAACAAGCTACTTCTATGTATTTATTTCCGTGTCCGTCGCAAGAGGTGCAGGGTTTTTCCTTTTCGATCTCCCCGGTTCCAGAGCATTGTGGACAAGTATCCATATAATCTTCCATATCATCATGATCGCCGGAGGTATCGGCTTCCTCGGCCGAAGTTGTTGTAATATTGACTTGGTTATTTTCATCATCCGGAGCAACTGCTGCATGGGTTGTGATATTTTCTTCAGCCAAAGCGGTTACCGCATTTTGTGTATAAGCCGGTGTCGTTACCGCAACACCGGAGAGTAAAACGACTGTCATAAAGATGCATAAAAGCTTTTTAAAAAACGATTTCAAAGCAGATTACCTCCTTGAGAATATATTATTAATCTGATTACTGCTAAACTTGCATATACAACACGGCATAATAATTTGTAGGGGATTTGCCGTAGGGGACATGGCTATCCATAATACCGTCCCGTTTCATGTTTCCCTGCAAAGTGCCTCTATCGTAGTCGTACATGAGTACTATATCATTACTGATAACGTAATTATTTTTATCGTAAGTGATACAATGCAGACTGGCTGACTTTCCTTTTGAAACGGAAACGTCTAAATGTACTTCATAGTCCATTGTGCTTGAAAAATGCTCATGGTCATAGTCGAAGGTAGTTATATCGAGCGAATTAATGTCAACATATGCAAGGGTTCTTGTGTTATCGGGATCGCGGTGTTCGTATCGGTCGTACCAGATTAAAAGGAATCCGTCAACTGTTTTAGTGTGTTTTGTTCCGCAACCGTAGATATTGTTTCCGGCGCCTTGATACAAAAAGGTCCCTCCTAATTTTTGCGGCGCTTGGCTTGAAGGTTTGTCGACGGTTTGCCCGGAACTGTAACCGACGTCATTATCGCTTTCGGTATTGTCGGCATGCGTTTGGCTACTGTCAGGAGTGCTGCTGTTTATGATATTATCGTCGTCGGTATCGTAAGCGTCGGATATCCTCACCCAGCCGCCGGTGTCGAGCCTTCCCCAAACCCGGTACTGTATGCCGACAAGTATTTCCCTTTCTTCGACGATAGTGATGGTTCGATGATCGGTAATACGATACAAAACCTCAGACGAATAACCCGGCGCCTCAAAAACGCCGAGACGGTTGCTTAAAACCTTTATTTCGTAAGGGAAAGCGTCGTGTTCGGACTCGGTATAGCCCATGGTATAATCGGTGTTTTGGCTATAATCGTAATAATCAAAATCATCAAAATTGCCGGCGCTTATGTCGTTATAATCCGACGGCTCCGTGGTCACGTCTGTTACATCGCTCGCAATATCTGTGCCGCTTAATTGTGAGCTTTCGTCGGAAGACTCTTTGCCGCCGCATCCGCCGAAGAGCAAAGAAACTAAAAGGCATAAACACATTATTTTATTTGTATAACGCATTTTCACACCACCTGATAATTATTAAAAATCCCCATGTAGGGCTTATGGGTTCGATTATTCGTCTTTTTGCAAAACCGGATTTGTCGCCGCTTGAATACTTATCAAGAAAATCACCCCTGATGTTTTTAACAGTTTTTCGGTACTTCTATAAACAGTTCGGGGCTGACATTCAGCGCAAGACAAATCGCACGCAAATCATCGGCATACATTGTCCGCTTGCCGTTCATCATGGCATTAAAGGTCACCTTCGATATGCCTGCCCTTTGCGCCACCGCCAACTGCTTATAGCCGTTTTCCTCTATGTAAGCCCGTACTTTTTTGTAAACTTCCATATATTTGCCTCCTATAAAATACAGGATTACTGTACTTCTGTTTACAATAACACAGATTATCTGTGAAGTCAACAGAAAAGTACAGCATTTCTTGATTTTTTCCTTGCTTTTCCCTTGTTTTCATGTATAATATTTATCGGCGAGGTGATTTTCTTGAAATATGAAATCGGCAGCAGAATTCGTCTTTACCGTAAGCAAAGCGGACTGACACAGGAGCAGTTGGCTGATAAAATAAACGTTACCAAAAGCAGAGTGTCGAACTGGGAGCAGGGGATCAACCGTCCCGATGCGGATATTATCGGCGGAATCTGCCGTGCTCTTAATGTGTCGCCGAGCAATCTTTTGGATGTTCATTTGAGCGACGAGGAATTAAGCTCCCACGAGAAAAAGGTCATAACGGCTTATCGCGAAAGGGCTGATGTGCAAAACGCCGTTGATATTTTACTCGGAATAGAAAACAAATAAAATCCGCCGTTAACAAAGGGGTATACGCCGCCGATTGAAATGTGCAATTGGTCCTAAAACGACAAATAATCCTATGCCAAACGGCAATCGGGCGTATTATTATAAAAATAAAAAACAGCGGTCAGGCTATACAGTACCCGACCGCTGAAATTTCAGCATTATTCAGCGATATGAAAAAAAGCAGAGCATTATTAAAAATGCTCTGCTTTTTATGTTTGTATTACACGAGTGGAACCGTGACGGCAAAGCCGCCGACATAGAAGTAGGGTTTTGTGTAATACCCCTTTGGTGGAGGCGAGGGGAATTATTTGAACCTTTAAAAACATTACGCGAACTTTCGGAAAACCTTGATTTTATCATGGTTTAAGCTGTTTTTATTGTTGTTTTATAGTGGCACTTTTTAGGTGTTTTTCGTGGAATTCGTGGATTTTTCGTGGGAGATTTCCTCTAAAATATTCAGTGCGCGGTCTTGCTCGCTGGGGTACAAATGCGCGTAGGTGTTGAGGGTCATTTTTATATCGGAATGGCCGAGCCGGCGCGCGACCTCTTGAATGTTTATTCCCTCGTGAATAAGCAATGACGCGTGCGAATGGCGGAAATCGTGAATTCGTATGTGAGGAAGTCCGGCGGCTTTGGCGGCGTCGATGTTCGCATTATTGAGAGCGGTATCGCTCATAATGGTTTTGCCGCCGCACACGCGAAGGTCCTCGCTGAAATCCGGCATTCGTTTTTGCAGTTCTTTTTGTTTTTCGAGTGCGTCTACTACCACGGTCGGGACCGTAACGTCGCGGATCGACGAACGGTTTTTCGGCGGTGTTTCATACACCGATATTCCTTTAAGCTTTTGGGCGACGCTCCGGCGCACATGGATTGTGTTGCCTTCTATGTCCGACCACTTAAGCGCGTTTATTTCGCCTTTACGGAGTCCGCCGTAAAATGCTATGAGAAAAAACACATAATAGCCGTAGTTTTTCATCTTGGCTATTTCTTCAATAAACAGATCGAACTGTGGTTTTTCGTAAAAGCTCAGTTTTTCGCCCTGTTCGGCGATAAAATTGTCGCGGAAGTTACCGACACGGGTCAAAGGGTTTTGCGGCATATAGCCCATTTTAACGGCAAAATTTAAAAGGGCTGAAAAACTCTTATATGCATTTTGATTTGTTTTGTGAGAAAGCCCACGTTCCGCAATGGAATTTTTCCATTGTTGTAAGCGCGGAACCGTGAGCTTTGACAGACGTATGTTATCAAAATCGCACAGAACATACCGGTTACATTCGGCAATGAATTTTTGATAGGTCGTTGCCCTTACGGCGTTTTTCTGGGCGGCAAGGTATTCATTGAACAACTCGCGCACGGTTATGTCGCCGCTCAGCTTCTGGCCGCAAGAGGCGAGCAGCTGTGACTCGGTTTCTTTTGCCTCGGTTTTTCCGTAGGCGGTACGCTCGAGCTTTTTGTAATTGCCGTTGAGATCGGTGTAGCTTACAACTACCCGGTACTTCTGCAGGCCGTTTTTTATGCCGTTGGCTTTGTATATCGGCATTGTTGCACCTTCTGTTAATTTATTGTTTTTTGGTTATCGGTTTTTCTTGCCGAAGCTCAGTAATATAGAGATAAAATGCGGCAAGAATAAAACGGCGGTAAGAATGTAGTATATTATCGCAAAGGTGTCTTGCTTTCCGATTATAGTGCAGACAAGCCCCCATATCCAAAGCGGACCTATCAGAGGTCGAATAATAACGATTGCAAAACAAAGCAATATGGAAATTATCCAATGCGGATGGATAGCGACGATAGGGAAAACGGATATAAGCACACTGATTAATAACCAGACAATGAAACCGGCGCCGCCGAGAGCTGACACAAGCTTATCTTTTAACATTTTGCACCGCCTTTAAATTTATTTATTCAATATTTTTAAGAACAGAGCTTTTAAGCCTTTGGAATTCTTCCTCGGTTAAGGCACCCTTTTCCTTCAGGTTATTCATTTCGGAAATAGCGGAAAGGCTTTCGGATATGGAAATAGGGGCTGCAGGTTTCGGGGCGGTGTTTTCTTCGTGATCCGGCGTGTTGTTTTCGCTGTTTTTCGGAGTGTTGTCCGAAGCCGGAGGGGGTGCAGCTTTGGGCAGATTCTTAAGCGGAATATCGGAAACGGCCGGATTTCGTCCCTCGCTTTTATACATGTCTGCTACTATATTTTGAACAAAAGGCAGATCGTCGCTGCATAAGGTTTTATCGGATTGAAAGGTTATGTTGAACTCTCCAAAAAAAACAGTGCACATTCCGAAAAGGTTTTCGACGAGCTGTGCGGCGTCCGTCATATTAATTCTTGTATGCACAAGCTTTACGAAAGCCGCCACACAGCTGTCGAGAGGTGATATTTTGCCGCCGCAATCTTTAAATTCCGGTGATTCGGCGGCGTTTTTGTAATAATTAATTCTGGTCTGAAAAAGGGTGTAGTCATAATCTTTTTTTATTGCTTTTTCAACGCTTTGAAATTCTTCGTCTGTTTTTGCGACGAACATATAATACATTACTGCAAAAAAGTATTTCCCTTCGCCATAGAACAGTCTTTTTGCCGACTGGTCGTTTATTTCCTTGCGGAGTGTATCGGCGTACCGATATATGAGGTTTGATAGCTTTCTGGGGGACAGAGCGCAATACTGAACTCCGCTGTGTCGTTTGAGAGTATAGCGGTTGCGGTCATTCAGGATAGGGCGAGGATTAACGGGCGCCTGAATAATGCCGCCGGAAACCAGAGCGGCACGATCAAGCACAGGGGGAACATTGCTGTAGGATTCTTTGATTTGCTTTTTTATACGTACACAATCAATGCTTTTAAGATCCCTGTTCGCCTCGGTTAATACCGCGAGATTTGCGCCGACAAAGCCGGAGAACAGGCACAAAAGGCAGGAAATTATAAAGCTCGTGTTTTTAAGGAGTGCCGCCAGGATATTAAGAATAAGAGAGGATAAAACCCAGAATATAAAGGTCTGAAAAGGTTTAAGACCCGGGGCTGGGACGTAATCGAGATTATATTTTTCGGCAAGCACCAGGTGTTTATACCACGCGACGAAACCTACCTCGTCATCGCCCTCGAAATATGAGGGTATATATCTATTTAAAAGAACGGCGTTGTCGCTGTTTTCCTCAATTGTTCTTATTATCGATTCCGGAAGCTGTAAACGGACATAATCGTACGGATCAATACCATTGTTGCGTAACAGTACGTTTTTTCTCTCGGCTAAAGATTCTAAAAGCACTTTTCCGCCCAACAAACGAAGGTACATAGTTTTACTCCTCCGGTACTTTAATCAGAGGGAAGCAATGCCGGCATAAACGCGGCATAAAACAACCCCAGTATAATTATTAGTGAATAATTTACACTAATATAATACGAGGGTTTGAAGCTGATGTCAAGATGAAAAACCGACAAAAAGTAACATTTATTTAGAAAATAATAATTTTCCTGTTGTATTTTGGTTGAAATGACATATTTTTTGTAATGAAACATCGCTTTGCATCCCTTACCATTAAAGGGTAAGGGGGACTTAAAATGTTTTACGGCGACTATAAAGCGGCAAGGGATTTAGCCTGGCATGTGCTTATTAACGAGAATATACATAGCTTACCGATTAACACATCGCGGCTGTGCCGGGGGATGGGGATTGTTGTAAGACTATATGATCCGGAGGACGAGAACAGCGGTTGTTCGTGTTTTATCAACGGTGTACCGAATATTTTTGTAAGCCGGTCGGAGCCGGTTTTGCGCCAGAGGTTTACGGCAGCGCATGAGCTCGGCCACATATTACTTGGCCATGTAGGAAAATACGAGCTTGTAAACCGGGAACCGTCGGATCGTGATAACCCGATAGAGCAGGCGGCGAATGTGTTCGCGGTGAGGCTGCTTGCTCCGGCTTGCGTTTTGTGGGGGTGTAACGTCGATACGGCGGATGAGATAACGGATATTTGCGGTATATCCCGTACGGCATCCGAATTCAGATTAAAGCGCATGAAGGAGCTGTATAAAAGGGGTAAATTCCTTTTGTCGCCCCTTGAAAGACGGGTTTTCGAACAGTTCAAGGGGTTTATCGAGGAGTATAAGAAACAGCACAACTGAATTGTGAATATAAAAATAAAAACCGTCCTCATTCCGAGGACGGTTTTTCCTTGTGGCTGGCGTTCTTGCATAACGCTTAAATTAAAGAATTCAGTCCCCACAAGTATACAGCGCATAAATGCCTGCAATAATATTATATCCACTTAATTTCAAAATGTCAAGAGTTTTTATGGAAAACCGTCTTCGGAATGAGGACGGTTTTTTGCACCGCAAAAAAAGCCGCAAAAAGCGGCTTTCGTTTGCTCAATGCAAACCCCAGAAAGATTTCTCTTTCACTTATATTATAACCAAGGATCTAAGATTTGTCAACAATTTTTTACAGGGTTTTAATTGCTATTGGTATACCAAATGTCAGTCAAATGTCAGTCACTTGGTTGTCAAATGTCAGTCAAATGTCAGTCACTTGGTTGTCAAATGTCAGTCACTTGGTTGTCACTTGGTTGTCAAATGTCAGTCACTTGGTTGTCACTTGGTTGTCACTTGGTTGTCAAATGTCAGTCAAATGGTTGTCAAATGTCAGTCAAATGTCAGTCACTTGGTTGTCAAATGTCAGTCACTTGGTTGTCACTTGGTTGTCAAA
>CAKSCM010000026.1 GCA_934444365.1 uncultured Eubacteriales bacterium
GGAGCTGGTGGACGGACTTGAACCCCCGACCTGCTGATTACAAATCAGCTGCTCTACCAACTGAGCTACACCAGCATACCAAACCCGGAAAACTCTCGTCCGTTTTCGTGCCCGATTAATATACCATATGTAAGGATAAATGTCAAGGGCTCTTTTTTATTTTTTTAAACTTTTGTGCTTATAAAATGCCTTAACGCTTAAAAAAGCCCTTCGCCCCCGTTTTTCGCAATACACCGTCGGTTTAAGCTGACGGGAATTCGGTACGGAGGAACTCATAATAACTTTACATCTATGAGTATCGACAAGCCCAAAAGTGCCGCCGGCAGGGCATTTCAGGCAGATTTTAATAAGTGCGTTTAGGCTTTAAAACCGCGCGGCTGATAACCCGACCCTCCCGGCGTTTTCCGCCTTTTTTGTCCGGCGAAAAGGCACCGATCTTCATGCGGATAAAAAACAAAATAAAGCGGAGCATTCGGCGGCAAATTTCAAGCCGACGATCGCTCCGCTTTGCTTAAATTCCAAGATTGCTTTTAAGTGAAACCGTTTATGTATATTTTAAGGCCAAAGAGTTTCTGCCGTTCATTTTCGGGTATAATACAGGCTCAATCAAGCCGCAAGACCTGCCGTCTGTCGGCAAAAACCTGAATCCGCCTAAAAACAAGCGGCGAAACCGTACGGTGTTCGACTCTACCAGCCTAAGCCAAACAAAACCTTCACACAAAAAACTTTCGACCGGGATTTTAAGCGTTCTGCTCCTTCATCTTTGCAAAGCACTCGCTGCAATAAACCGGCTTGTCCTCACGGGGACGGAAAGGAACCTTGGCTTCGCCGCCGCAAGCAGCGCAAACCGTAGTAAACATTTCCCTTTCGGGTCTGGCAGCATTCTTGCGTGCATCGCGGCAAGCCTTGCAGCGCTGCGGCTCATTTACAAAGCCCTTGGCATCGTAAAACTCCTGCTCACCGGCAGTGAATACGAACTCCGCACCGCAGTCCTTGCACACTAAGGTTTTGTCTTCAAACATTTTTTTGACCTCGCTTGAAAAAAGTATTTTTTACCCCCGGACGGAATCGCACCGTCTTAAAAATCATACACCGCTCTCTTGCGGCAAGGGCATATATTTAAATTTTTATTTTCACCGGACGCAATTTTAAACCGGTTTTGCCGATAAACCATGTCGTATGAACCGCTTTATTTACGTTTTTAATAAAACGCCGACGCCCCGTTAGAGCGATAGCCATAAAGCAGGAGCGGTAAAATCTCAAAATCGCAAAGCCGTAACCTCACATCGAACCGCGCAATTTCTTCCTGACCCTGTAAAGTATACCGTCAACCGATTTGACCGATATACCCATGCGCTCGGCTATGTCGTCATATCCGCAGCCGCCGAGCCTTAAGGTCAGCACCTTGCGCTCGCTGTCGCTGAGCAACTCACGCATATTACGCTCCACCGCCGATTTGGTTTCATTCGCCAAAACCGCCTCTTCGGCCGACATGACAAAATCGCCGCCCTCATCACGGCCGGCAGACACGGCGTTTTCATCATCAAAGGAAACGGTCACCGATTTCGGCACACTGCTTTTTTTAAGCGTGCTCCTGACGGCCGAAATAATGCTCCTGTCAATACAAAGCATGGCAAAGGTCTTAAAGGAGGTTCCCTTATCGGGCGAATAGCTCTTTATGGCGCAAATAAGCCCGATCATCCCCTCCTGAGCCAGATCCTCAGGAGAAAGCTCGCCTCCGCAATACCCGGCGGCGCGATTGTGCACAGCGCCGGCAAAGCGGTATATAAGCAAATTTACAGCCTCATCATCCCCGGCGGCGGCACGGCGCGCCAGTTCCTCATCCGTAATATTCGCCTTATCTTTTTTGCCGTTTATATGCAATATGTATCAACTATCCTTAATATGGTTATTTTACCATAACATCTTTCATCATATTTGTCAAGAGTTTTTTGAGTTACCAGCTTTTTTTCGTCAAAATAACGAGTTTTTCGACCTGTAATTGTGATATGTTGCGTTTTGGAAATATATTATGCCTACAAAAACCTGTTCAGGCTTAAATGTAGACAAGTGAACACATCCGAAAACGCCAAAATAAAATCCCGGCGTCCGAAATGACACCGGGAAATCACGAACCAAACCTGTTTTTTAAAATGTAAGCAATTAAAAATTACTGATGATCCTCAATGTAACGGACCAGATCGCCGACCGTCTTAATTTTGAGAACGTCGTCATCCGGAACCTCAACATCAAATTCATCCTCAACCGACATAAGCAGGTCGACAAGATCGAGACTATCGGCACCGAGATCATCGGTTATCACCGAATCCATCGTTATATCGTTTTCGTTAGCATCAAGCTGTTCCACAAAAATACGTTTGACCTTTTCAAACACCATAAAAAAATCCTCCAAACACTTTAATTCACCTTACCGCAAAAACGCGGTAAAATCGTGCGGCGCACTAAAAATGCCGCTTCTCCTTGCACACGCCGTGCAATCGGTACTCAGTTTATACTACTCACCTTAAAAAATAATATTCACAAACCGGCCGTTTGTCAACACTTATTAAGAAATATTTATTATTTTCTACAAATTAAGGCCTAAAGTTACCGGTCCGATAAGCAACTATCAACATCAAAATATCATTTTATACGACAAAAGCCGCATATTTAAGGCCCGCTGCTTCTAAAATTTAAATTTAAAACTTAAAATTGCGGACTTAAACCTTTTCGAGGGCCTGCTTTATGTCGTCGATTATATCGTCGGCATACTCTATTCCCACCGACATACGGATAAGATCGGGCGTTATAGCGCATTCTTTGAGCTGTTCATCGGTCAGCTGACGGTGGGTAGTGCTCGCCGGGTGCAAAACGCAGGTTCTGGCGTCGGCCACATGGGTGACGATGCAGGCGAGCTTTAAGGAATTCATAAATTTAACCGATGCTTCCCTGCCGCCCTTTACACCGAAGGAAATTACGCCGCAGCTGCCGCCGGGCAGGTATTTTTTAACCAGGTCGTTCCTTTTATAACCGTCCAGTCCGGGGTATTTAACCCATGATATTTTATCATTGGACGATAAAAACTCCGCCACTCGCTTAGCATTTTCGCAATGCCTTGCAACGCGCAAAAACAGCGTTTCAAGCCCTACATTAAGCAAAAATGCATTCATCGGCGACGGCGTTGCTCCGATATCGCGCATAAGATGGGTTCTCGCCTTGGTGATGTATGCCGCCTTGCCGAAGCTCTCGGTATACGTAAGGCCGTGATAGCTTTCGTCCGGAGTGCAAAGTCCGGGGAATTTACCGCTCGCCTTCCAGTCAAAATTGCCCGAATCCACGATCACTCCGCCGACCTGCAATGCATGTCCGTCCATATATTTGGTGGTCGAATGAATAACTATATCCGCCCCGAACTCAAACGGACGGCAGTTAATAGGGGTGGCAAAGGTATTATCGATTATTAAAGGCAGGCCGTTTTTATGGGCGATGGCGGCGATCCGCTCAATATCAAAAACATCAAGCGACGGGTTTGATATCGTCTCGCCGAAAATGCATTTTGTGTTTGGGCGTATCATCCCCTGCAGCTCGTCATCCGATATATCGCAGCTGAAAAAATCGACCTCTATACCAAGCTCGCGAAGGGTTTTTCCGAAAAGATTGAAGGTGCCTCCGTACAGCTCGCTCGAGCAAAGAAAATGATCTCCGGCGTTGCAGATATTAAGAACCGACAGCATTGAAGCCGCCTGTCCCGATGAGGTAAGCAGCGCGCCGACGCCGCCCTCCAAATCGGCAATTTTATTCTCCACCGCCGCAACGGTAGGATTGCCTATACGGCTGTAAAAATAGCCCGAGGCTTTAAGATCGAACAGATCGCCCATCTGCTCGCAGGTATCGTATTTATATGTAGTGCTTTGCACTATCGGCACAACGCGCGGCTCGCCGGTTTTAGGCGTATAGCCCGATTGAAGGCATTTAGTGTTTATATGGCTCATTTTCTTTTCGTCCTTTCGCTTTTAATTCACTGTTTTTTGCCGAATACGTCGACTATCGCCTTTACGGCGGAGGCTGTAACCTCCCTGTCTCCGAGGGCCGAAAGGCGTATATACCCTTCGCCGCACGGACCAAATCCCTCGCCCGGGGTGGTTACGACATGGCATTTATTCAAAAGCTCGTCAAACATCTCCCAGCTTGACATTCCGTTTTCGACCTTTACCCATACATAAGGGGAGTTAACCCCTCCGGCGCACTTGAATCCGGCGGCGGTCAGTCCGTCAAAGATTATTTTTGCATTATCAAGATAATAACGTATATTCTCCGCGACCTGCTTTTTGCCCTCATCCGAATAAACCGCCTCGGCTCCCCTTTGGGTTATGTAGGAAACGCCGTTAAATTTAGTCCCCTGACGGCGAAGCCATAAGGAATTCAGCGATACTTCCTCTCCGTTTGAGGCTTTCACCTTAAGAGCCTTCGGGACTACGGTAAAAGCGCACCGCGTTCCGGTAAATCCGGCGGTTTTAGAAAAGCTCCGAAATTCGATCGCGCACTCTCTCGCGCCCTCGATCTCATATATACTGTGGGGCAGATCGGGATCGGTTATAAAGGCCTCATAAGCCGCGTCGTAAAGCAAAACGGCGCCGTTTGCTTTCGCATATTCCACCCATTTTTCAAGCTGTTTTTTTGTAGCCATGGCACCGGTGGGGTTATTCGGGAAGCAAAGATAAACAATGTCGGCATGCTCAACGGGCGGCTCGGCCACAAACCCGTTTTCCTCGGTACAGGGCAGATATACAAACTTAGAATAATGGCCGTTCGAATACTCGCCGGCCCGGCCCGACATAACGTTGGTGTCAACATAAACGGTGTATACCGGGTCGCATACCGCCACCGTGTTGTCGACGGAAAATATATCGCCTATGTTGCCGCAATCGCTCTTTGCGCCGTCGCTTACGAATATTTCGTCGATATCTATTTCTATTCCGCGCGAGCGGTAGTCGTTGTCGGCTATTGCACGGCGTAAAAATTCATACCCCGGCTCCGGACCGTAGCCGCGGAATTCCTCCTTTTTGCCCATTTCGTCGCAGGCCTTTTTCATAGCCTTACAAACGGCCGGCGCAAGCGGCAGCGAAACGTCCCCTATGCCGAGGCGCATTATCTCTGCATCGGGATTTTCGGCCTTGAAGGCCGCTACTCTCCGCGCTATTTCAGAAAAAAGATATCCGCCTTTAAGGGAGAGATAATTCTCATTTATTTTCACCATAATCACGCACTCCTTACAGGACCGGCCGACCGGTTTAAAGCTACCGGCTCAAAGCCGCGCCGACAAACCTTATTTATCGATTATTATACCAAAGTACATAACCACTGTCAAACACAGCGCAAACAAAAATACGCCGATAAAATTTCAAAATAATAAGGCAGGAAGAATTATTCTCCTGCCATTATTTTCTATAAATCAGGCCTGCACCAAACACAAGAAAAAACGATTCTCCCCCCCCACTCGGCACAACACGTTTTTTACAGGTTGACGAAAAGGATTCCATTTACCATACTCAAGAGGCCGCCTGAAACAACCGACGAAACAAAATTCACCCGAAAAATCCGCCGTCCGGCAGGCGGTAATCCGTCAATTGAGAAGATACACCCCGAAATTCAGGTACCCGGCAAACAAAAGCCACAGAATATAGGGTATCTGCAAAAATCCGGCCGCATTTCTTACCGAGAAAAACAAAACCGTCATTACAATAACCGTAATAAGCAGCGCGCACAGCACAAAAAAAGCGGCTAAATACGCCCCTTTGCAAAAAAATACTATCGGCCAGAGAAAATTAAGGGCAAGCTGAACCCCGTAGGTTATAAGGGAGGCTCGTTTTCTCGGCGAATCGGACACATACACAAGGTAAGCCGATACGGCCATTAAAATATAAAGAACCGACCACACTATCGGGAAAACTATCTCCGGGGGAGAAAGCATCGGCTTTTCGACCGCCTTATAATCCTCCATCGCCCCCATTGTCAAGAATCCCGAAAGAGCGCCTACTCCGAGTGCTATAAGCAAGTTTACGATTAAAGGTTTAAGCCTTATGCTCATATTCAAAACAATCAAGCCCTTCATACAAATGCAAAACTTAAATTTACGTCCGAATTCGAACGCCCCCGACCGGGCAAATGCGCTTTTTAAATTAAGGTTTTCTCTTCGAAACAAAGAGAAAACCCTCATCAAAAACATCCGGTCGCAGTATTTATTCTATTCGTTTTAAGACAGGTTTATTCCAAGCGACAGATATCTGTTTTTTCCTTTTTTTGCACCACGCAAAGCATATTTACTCAAAGATAACCCATACTTAGCTTGAATATCTTCGAAAAACAAGACGCACAAGCAAGCGTCGAAACCAGTGCGGCTTTTTCATCAATATCCCCCGTTTCGGACAAAAACGGCTATTTGCACCGTTCTTATGAGTTTATAAACCACGGCGGAACACCGGCTTATATCGAATTACCCCCCGAGCTCGCCGAATAGGCCATATTACCCTGAAAGAGAAATAAATTTCCGGCCTATGCATATCGACATCCGCTATAACAGACTGCACAAGGCTTGTTGCACGGCCGAAAAATAAGCGGACGCAAATCTGAATAATCAGCTTATGCGGTAATATTTTTAATCTAAAAAAAGGCTGTCCGATAAAGCTCTGCCGGACAGCCTTTTTTAGGTTTTTATTATTTTTCCGGCTTTAGACTCAGGTATCTCTTCTTTTGAAAAAATTGACGTTCTGCTCGCGATATTCGTGATGATAGGGCTTATTCTCGATTATTATATCGGCCTCGGGCTCGATATACATCGTTTTTATCCCGTCATCGCAAAGGGTTACGTCGGTAAAGCCCCACATAAGCTCATACGGGCTTTCTCCGTCCCGGTCGTACGAATAATTGCCGACGGTGCAAAGGGGTACGTCGCCGTCTTTTAAATCAATGCGGGTTACTTTGGCATGATGATCATGCCCGCAAAAAAGCGCCGTTATGCGTTTTTCGTCATTTAAAAGCTCAAAAAAACCGGCCGGCTCGGCAGACAAATCGAAAAAATGAGCGCACAGAATTACGGGCAGATCTTTATTCTCCTCAAGCTGTTTTTTACAAAACCGATATTCGTCGGAGTGTAAATGCCGTCGCTGTGGACCTTCGGATCCAAAAGACCGGAAAAATTGTCGCACATTACAAAAAGATATCCGCCGTATACAAAAGCATCCTCGCGGTCGTGTCCGACAAGCCTTTTAAAATTCTCGTTGCCGTACTGCTCGTGATTTCCCGGCATCATGTAGCAATCGACCGGCAGCTTCGGAACGATTGTTTTTATAAAACGCCCGGTGTTGCTTTTCCCCTCGTTTATTACGCTGCCGCCTTCGTTACATCCCCAAAAATCGAGGGAATAATCCCCCAGAAAAATTATTTCCCCGAAGGGCCGTTTTTCAAAGTGCGCACTCATGTCGCCCGCCATCTTGCAAAGACGTTCCTCGCTCGTCGGCCCGTACCAGTTAAACCGACACAAATGAACATCGGAGGAAAGCAAAAGCCGTCTATTTTTCACCGTTTTTCTCCTCCGCCGCATTCAGAATTATGCTCCTGTTTATGGCGCACAAAACGCCCCTGATTGACGCGAGGTTTATGTTGTGCGATATTCCGACGCCGAATATCGTCTTGCCCTTGGGACAAACCAGCTCGATATATGCTATAGCCTTGGAATCCGAGCCTTCGGAAATGGCGTGCTCGTGGTAGGAGGCGAATTTGTATCCCGTAACCCCTATGGTCCCGAGCGCATTGAAAAAGGAGTCGATAGGACCGTTTCCGCGTCCGGTAACCGGATATTCTTTATCTCCGCACTCGACTATTCCCTCGAATGTAACGGTCGAACCGCTGTATTTGGCCGATTCCTCGCGGAATTTGTGACTGAGCAGGCGGTAATGCTGTTTGATGTCGATGTAATTATGCTCAAAAAGCTTGAATATTTCTTCGTTTGTGAGCTCACGCTCCTTTTTTACGCATTCGTTTTTAACCATCTCGCCGAATTCCGGCTGCATGGCCTTAGGCAGATAATAGCCGAAATCATTGGCCATTATAAAGGCGGCTCCGCCCTTGCCCGACTGGCTGTTTATACGTATAATCGGCTCGTATTCGCGCCCTATATCGGCCGGATCAATGGGCAGATACGGCACCTCCCAAAGCGCGCTGCCGCTTTTTTTCATGTGCGCAATGCCCTTGTTTATGGCGTCCTGATGAGAACCCGAAAAGGCCGTAAATACAAGCTTTCCGGCATACGGGTGCCTGTCGGGAACCGGCATTCCGGTTACATCCTCGCAAAGGGATTTTATCTCGTTTATATTATCAAGCGAGAGCTTGGGATCAACCCCCTGGGAATACATATTCAGCGCCAGCGTTACAATGTCGACGTTGCCCGTGCGCTCGCCGTTTCCGAAAAGGGTTCCCTCTATCCTCTCGGCGCCGGCTAAAAGCGCCAGCTCGGCCGACGCCACCGCCGTTCCCCGATCGTTGTGTGGATGAACGCTTATAACGGCGTTTTCGCGCCCTTTAAGATGGGTGCAGAAATACTCCACCTGATCGGCAAATCCGTTTGGGGTGCTGCATTCGACGGTTGAGGGAAGATTAAGTATGACCTTTTTCTCCTTTGTCGCCCCGAGGCAGCAGAGTACCTCGTCACATATCTCGACCGCAAAATCACACTCGGTGGCCGAAAAGCTCTCGGGAGAATATTCGTAAATGAGATTTGTCCCGTCCTGCACCTCCTTCGAAAGCTCCTTTATGAGTTTTGCTGCATTAACGGCTATATCGGTAACTCCCTTGCGATCGGTTCCGAAAACAACCCGGCGCTGCAGCTCGGAGGTGGAATTGTAAAAATGCAGTATGACGTTTTTAGCGCCCTTTATGGCCTCGAAGGTCTTTCTTATAAGGTGCTCGCGGGCTTGTACGAGCACCTGTATCGTAACGTTGTCGGGAATAAGATTATTGTCGATAAGGGCCCTGAGTGTTTCAAACTCGGTGTCGTTTGAAGAGGGAAATCCGACCTCGATCTCCTTTATTCCGATGTCGCACAGCGCTTTAAAAAGCCTTAATTTTTCGCCCAGCATCATAGGGGTTATAAGAGCCTGATTGCCGTCGCGCAAATCGACACTGCACCATACCGGAGGTTCGGTTATCGTCCGCCCGGGCCAGCGGCGGTCGGTTATCGGCACCGGCGTAAAGGGCCTGTATTTTGTTTTAGCATCGTTTTTCATAACTCAATAACACCTTCCAACGCTTTTTATAATGTCGGTTTTAAAGCTTCAAAACAAGGCCGTCCGGGCACTTGTCGTTTTTTTACGGACTTATATTTATAAATCTACGCTCCTCAAAACTCTTTCAGAAAGGCAAAAAGCCCCCTTGCCCGAGCCTTGCGGCAGGACAAAGGGGCGAAATCCCAAAGGATCACTCGCGGTACCACCCTTTTTCGGTGTGCGCAAAAAGCAGCTTAAATCCGCAGCGTTTTTTAAAACAAAAGCAGCGGACATCAGACAAACAATCGGCCGTACATAAATCAGGCTCGCCGATCGCTCCCCCATAACACACCCTCATGCTCCTAAAAGAAGCCGGCTTTTAATGCAGCCACACAGCCCGACCTTATCCGCACGAAAAAACACTTTCGGCAGGGTTCAAACGGACGACTCGGGGATGAGCTATACATACGAAGCTCCTTACCGGCTCGCACCGTACGCCGGTTCTCTGAAAAGGAAAAATCATATCTTATTCCCGTCACAGTCTTTAAAAGGATTAAATTATTTACTTATATTATATACCTTTCGCGGCGCTTGTCAACCGCCGAAAAAAGCGGCAGCGGACATTTTGCCGACCGAACCGATCGATTCGATCGCGCCGCAATCATATTTTTCGGCTTTATTGCCGATAAACGCTTTTTACCCGAGCCACAGGCCCTTCGATTTAAGCGAACGGATGGTTTTTTCGTGCTCCGCAACGGTCTTGTTGTAATAAAAACGGAACTTCGAATCGGTCACAAAGAAGTAGTAATCAAAGTCCTCCTCCGGATAAACCGCCGCATTCATCGCCTGGGCCGTAACATTACAAAGCGGTCCCGGCGGCAAGCCCTCGTTCTCGTATGTATTGTACGAGCCGTCGCCGTAAGGATAATTCATCGTAACGTCCGACTGCAAGAGCCGCTGTCCGGGCTCCCAGTTGTTAAGACGGTTCCAGAAAACCGCCGAAACACTGGTCATCTCGTTAAAATATCCGCACGACTCAAGCTCAATAACCGACGCCATGCTCATCATTTCGTGGGTCGTATATCCGAGCTCGGCGGTCTTTTGCCGCATTTCATCGGTGTAGTGCTCCTCGGTGTTATCGAGCATTTTCTGTATAACACGCTTGGGGTCGTCGTTTTCGAAAAATCTGTATGTATCGGGGAAAAGATAGCCCTCAACACGGTAATGTATGCGCGAATCGTTTGTCGGAACGGCATCAAGCAGCGGCGAAGTATATCCGTCCTCAAGGGCTGCCGCCTTAAAGTCCTCGGCAAGGCAGACCTTTTTGCGTTCCATTATCTCGGCTATCTCGTCAACCGACTTGCCCTCGGGTATGGTAACCTCAAGGTCCTCCTTTTTAGCCGGCTGCTCAAGGGCCTTTATTATCTGCTTATAGCCCATATTCTGCTTGAAATCATGATAACCGTAATTGAAATTTCCTCCCTCTTTTTTCACCTTGAGATACAAAAGGAAGAAATTCTTGCTTATTACGACCTTGTTTTCCTTAAGCATTGAGGCAATTTCCGAAACCGAGGTTCCCTCTTCGACATAAATCTGCACGCTCTTGTCCCCGGTAAAGACTTCTTTGCCTATTCCCATTATTTCGCAGCTGAACATTATGGCCGAAAAGGCAAGCAAAAGGGATATTGCCACAATAATAAGTCCGCCGGCCCATCCGGGCAGTCCTTTTTTGGACTTCTTTTTCTTCTTTTTGGGCTTTTTGTCCGGATTATCGGATACGGCCCTTACTTCCTCGCGACCGTCCTCTTTTACCCGGCGAGCGACCGGAATTTCGCCGTCCTTATCGCTTTTTTGAGGCTTATTGGACGTTCTGTTCGCCGCATCGTCCTTTTTTTCAGATTTTTTCTCGTCCTTGGCATTTCCGGCATCCGATGCAATGCTGCCGAGTATCGCATCCACCGAAAATTCATCTATGTCGCCGTTTTCGCCGTGGGATAAACCGTCAAAATGCTCGTCGTTCATGATTTTCATCCTTTCTCATCGCGTCTAAACGGTTATTTTTAGCCGCAAGTGCAGCTGTTTTTATATATCTTTCGGTTACGATTACGTCAACCGGGCAATCAAAACGCCCGTGAATAAGCCTTCCCCTTACCCCGAAGGAATAGCATATTCCGACCTTTACGCCGCCGTATCCTGACAAAAAACGGTCGTAATATCCCTTGCCGTAGCCCAAACGGTAACCGAAATTATCAAAGCAAAGCGCCGGCACAACACAAAGACTGCCCTTAAAGTCGGTTACAAGCCTTTCGGGATTGTCGTCCGGCTCAAGCACCCCGAAGGTCCTTTTTTTAAGTTCAGACACCGAATGTATCTCGTAAAACTCCATTTCCCTTGTTCCGTCAATACACCGCGGCACCGCAACCCTTTTCCCGTCCGACAAGGCTCTGTTTATAAGACCTCTCGTATCGACCTCAATAGGAGTCGACACATATGTAAGTATAAGATTACTCGAGGCATATTGATTAAGTCGCAAAAAACGCCCTAAAATATCGCCGTCAAGGCGGGATTTTTCCGCCGGATCAAGATCCTCCCTTTTCTTACGGTAACGTGCCCTGAGCTCCCTTTTATATTCGCGGATGTCACCTATGCGCGGCATTGTATATCCTCCGCGATCTTTTTCGCCTTTTCCTCTCCGCATAAAAGGGTTGTTACAGCAAGAGCAAACCCGAGCGAAACGCCGGCTCCCCTTGCGGTGACGATCCTGCCGTCGGTGCAAACTCCGCAATCCGCAATCTCTGCCCCGTAAAGTTCCTTTTCGAATCCGGGATAGCACACCGCCTTTTTCCCTTTTAAAATGCCGGCATGGCCGAGCACCATTGGCGCCGCGCATATTGCGGCGATCACCGCATTATTTTTGTCGGCAAACTCCAGCGCCTCTTTTACCCGTAAACATCCGTCAAGATTTGCGGCTCCCGGCATACCTCCCGGCAAAATCACCGCTTCAGTCTGTTCGTCAAGAATCATTTCATCCGCCGTTATGTCGGTTTTCACCGTCACCCCAAGGGTGCTTACCGCCTCGTTTTTGTCGGTTATACTTACGGTTTTCACCTGCATTTTTGCCCGGCGCAAAATATCCACCGGGACGAGCGCCTCCATCTGTTCAAACCCGTCAGCTAAAAAAACATATATCATAAATCCTCATTACTCCTTCGAAATAACCGCCATTATATCGCGATGAATGTCCTGTATCGAACGGGCCTCGCCGTTTTCGCTGCACGGAATAATTATAAATCCGCATCTTTCGGCCGCAAAAAGCGCCGTTTCCCTGCAAAGCTGCAAATAGGCTGTATTCCGCTCGTGAATGTCCTTTTTGCCCTCGTCGCCTCCGTAACGCCGGCTCATAAGCCTTTGGGCAACGTCGCAGGGCATATCGAGCAAAACGGTCATGTCGGGCCTTGGAAGGGACAGCTTTTCGTATTCAAACTCGCAAAGCCAGTCGATATATTCGCCCCACTCGCTTTTTTCGAGTTTGGCCGTCTGATATATCATGTTGGAGGTTGTATAACGGGTCGCGAGCACCGTTCCGCCCGAATTATACACCCTTCCCCAAGAATCATTTTTAAAGGAGGCCAATCGGTCAAAGGCGTAAACTGCCGAAATTCCGTAAGCGCTGTCGCGCCCGAAATCCCCGTACTTTCCTGCCAGATACTCGCTTATTACGGCGCCGGTCGGGGTATCGTAGCGCGGAAACGACACCTCGCATACCTCTTTATCTTTATTATTCTTCCGCATTTCCTCGGCCGCCATAGGCGCCTGGGTGCTTTTGCCGGCGCCGTCGGTACCCTCTATAACAATAAGTTTTCCCATTTTATCTCTCCGAAAAACGAGTGCTGTACCGTCAAAGTGACAATCCGTCAAAGCCCGGCGCTCCTACCTGCAACATATACCCTAAAAAGCCTTAAAGCACACAAGCCGCGGCAATTCGACGGGCGCCCCGGCAAAAACCACTGCTTTTGAGGGCTTTTTTCGAAAACACGTGAAATGCCTCGTCCGGTACAGCACAATAGTTAATTACAATTTAAATTAATTATAATACACTCGGACAGGCAGTTCAAGTTTTTTGTTTTAATACGTCATTTTCATTACAGAAAAAATAAAAAACACGTCGATGACGTGTCGCTGCACCGGCAAATCTTCGGTATCAATAAGCGCCGCCTGTTTTTATAACCCTCCCTACACCGTGTCGGATAATAAAAACAAGTCTCTCCCGTCAAAGCGTAATTTTTTGCCGATTTTAACCTTCAAAGCAGCAAAATTAACGACTCGTCCCCGTGATTTTTTATAATTCGGATTTTACTTTTAATACAGGGCTTAAATTTATACGGCCGTTTTTCAAAAACGTTGTAAAAAGTCAAAAACGGTGTTATAATAATAGCGGCGACCGGTTTACGGTATGCACGCCTACAAAAGGGAGGAATCCTGATGAAAATAGTTCTTAACCCCGATAAAGAAACCGTAAAAACCATAAAAGAAGGGCTTGAACGCACCGGCGGATATTGCCCCTGCATGGCGGTAAGAAATGAAGATACAAAATGCATGTGCAAGCAGTTCAGGGAGCAGATAAAAAATCCCGATTTTGAGGGGTTTTGCCACTGTATGCTCTACTATAAATATAAAGATTCAAAGGATTCTCAAAAAGGAAAGGATGATAAAAATGCATGAGATCGAAGTAACAAACGAAAATTTTGAAGAAACCGTGCTGAAAAGCGATAGAACCGTACTGCTCGACTTTTGGGCGCCGTGGTGCAATCCCTGCCGCATGCTCGGGCCGGTCGTAAGCGAAATAGCAAGCGAATACGCCGATACCCTTACCGTCGGAAAGGTGAACGTAGACGAACAGCCCGAGCTTTCCGCAAAATTCGGCGTTACGGCCATCCCCATGATCGCCGTTATAAAGGACGGAAAAACGGTAAATACCGTCGTCGGCTTTCACACCAAGCAGCAGCTCGAAGAACTGCTTGGTTAAACGGTATAACGGTAATTTTTAAATCTATTACAGCTAAAGCTTAAACCACCGACAGGGATATTTCTCCCTTTCGGTGGTTTTTGTCTGCCGTTTTTTGTCTGCCGGTTTTATTTGTTTTTCATTTTTCACTTCATCCGGCACCAAGATAACGGCCTGATAAGAATAAACGGAATCCCCCGATTAAGGTCCGTTAGGCTTTTTCTGCAAAACAGATGTCCGCAAAAATGTCCGCCCGGCAATGGGAGCACACCAAATCAAAGTCCGTACAATCGGACATGCCATGTGTTACAATCAAGACATAACAAGAGAAAAAGCTTTCTGCCGAGCGCACCCGTTTTAATTGACCGAAACAAGGCCCGGCAGCCTACATAGGAGGAACGAAAATGAAAAAAACAATTAAAAAGACCGATACGGCCGCCTTTATTACGGTGATAATTTTAGGTATAGTAATGCTTATAACCCACGCCTGGATCCTCGGAATTATAGGCGCTGCCTTTTGCATTAAGGCAGCCTTCGGCAAGAACTCAAAGACCACAAAGCGGCAGCATAAGGCTAAAAAGACTTGCGTTTCCCTTTACGAAACCGCCGGAACACAGGCCGCATTACATGTATTTTGTCAGAACCCGTACGCCGAGGCGCCTGTTAAGGCAACGTCTTCCGATCGCGCCTTCGAACAGCGCACGGCATAAAAAGCAAAAACCACTCCCACTTATACATACAAAAGGCAAAAATCGAGTGTGCTTTACCAAGCTTAGTATTGGTGAAGCGCACTCGATAATTTTTTGATCAGGCAATTTGCTTAACCGGAAATTTTTTTATCTTGCCTACCGCATACTGAAGAATAAGAAGAGCATCTGTTGCGGTTACTCCGCCTTCACCGTCAACATCAGCGGCCTTCGCCTGATCCTCGGTCGGCCGAAGCTTACCTACGGCAATTTGAAGGGCCATCAGCGCATCCGCGGCGGCTATCTCACCGTCACAGTTCAAGTCGCCGATCAGGTAAATTTCAAGATTGAGGAGAATATTCTCCCGCTCGACCGTAATTTCATAATTCTTTGTGACACAATCCGGTTTCGAGACCGACAAGATATAATCACCCGGCTCGGGAGCCAATAAGCTGTAGGTTCCGTCTGCCGAAACAACCGAAACGACCTCCGCGTTGTTTTGCAGCAATCGAATTGTTATTTCTCCGTCCGTTGCACCAAGACAGGCAACCGTGCCCGATATGAGAAATCCCAGGTAATCCGCATCATATGTCGCGGTATATGTCGCGTTGCCGTTGCAGGCGACAACCTCGCTGTCCCATCCGGCAAAGGTGTAGGTGTAGGTGCTGTCCTTCTCCCTGACGGGCACCTCCGGAGCAGTCACCTTGTCACCGTAATGATACGTTTTTCTTGAGAGCTCCGTCCCGTCCCACTCCTTGAAGATAACCGTATAATCGATATATTCTATGGTGTAGGTTGCGGTATAGGTCGCGTTGCCGTTGCAGGCGACAACCTCGCTGTCCCATCCGGCAAAGGTGTAGGTGTAGGTGCTGTCCTTCTCCCT
>CAKSCM010000027.1 GCA_934444365.1 uncultured Eubacteriales bacterium
CTGCTGATTATATTAATGCCTTTAAGCTTAACGGCGAACTCTTCTGATTTTGTAACACATCATTGACAAACCGACAATACAGGAAAAATGAAAAAACTGCGATATCTTGTATTTTGTTCCGGCTTGTGATAGAATGATTAAACCATATTGATTGATTTTGTTTTTTACGGAGAGCACTGATGAAAACCTCAAAATACGAAATGGATATGTGCAGCGGACCGCTGCTTAAAAAGATTATAACCTTTGTTATACCGCTTATGCTAAGCGGTATTTTGCAACTCCTTTACAATGCGGCCGATATAGTGGTCGTGGGACGCTTTTCGGGCAAAGCCTCTTTGGCGGCGGTGGGTTCTACCGGCGCTCTTATAAACCTTATAATCAATATATTTATGGGGCTTTCGGTTGGGGCATGCGTAATAACGGCCCAGCGTTTCGGGGCGGGCGACCGCAAGGCACTGTCGGACGTTGTGCATACAAGTATGCTTTCTGCCCTTATTTGCGGAGTGGTCGTTGGCGTTGCCGGATTTTTTCTTGCCCGTCCGATGCTTGCTATAATGGACACGCCGGACGACGTTATTGATAAGGCTGCATTGTATGTGAGAATTTATTTTGCCGGACTTCCGGCCCTTATGCTTTATAATTTCGGGGCTTCGATATTAAGGGGAATAGGCGACACGCGGCGTCCTCTTTATTTTCTTACGGCGTCCGGCCTTGTAAACATTGTTTTAAATGTCGTTTTTGTTGTGGCATTTAAAATGGACGTTGCCGGGGTGGCTACCGCAACGGTGATTTCCGAGATTATATCGGCGGTGCTTGTAGTGCTGGTTTTAATGCGGAGTGATACCGATTTTAAGCTTGAGCTTAAAAAGCTCAGAATCTGCAAAAAAGAGCTTGTCAGCATGATCAAGATCGGACTTCCGGCCGGAATACAGGGCTCGGTGTTCTCTTTTTCAAATGTTATAATTCAGTCGTCGATAAATTCCTTCGGCTCGGTTGCCATGGCCGGAAATGCCGCCGCAAGCAATATTGAAGGCTTTATATACACCTCGATGAACGCCGTTTCACAGGCGTCGGTTACCTTTACAGGTCAGAATTTCGGAGCAAGAAGATACGAAAATCTCCGCCGGATACTAATAGATTGCTTAGGACTTGTCACCGTAATCGCTGCGGCGCTCGGTGCGCTGGCGCTTGTTTTCGATAAGCCGCTTCTCGGTATTTACTCAGCCGACGATGAGGTAATACAGTTCGGAATCATTAGGCTCTGGATAATCTGCACGACCTACTTTTTGTGCGGCGTTATGGAGGTTTTCGTCGGCATGCTAAGGGGAATCGGCCGTTCGCTCACCCCGATGATAGTTACGGTGTGCGGCGTTTGCGGAATCCGTCTTTTGTGGATATTTACGGTGTTTCAGCTTGACAGGAATCTTACCATGCTGTATATTTCCTACCCGATATCATGGACCGTTACCGCTGTTGTGCATTTTATATGCTACCTTGCCGTCAAAAAGCGGACGATCAAGAAAAACGAGATGCTTTATACATCGTCACAGGAAGCGAAGCAGGAAACATAAAATCATAAAGATACAGCGTGCAGGTTCTGTTTTGGCCTTTTCGAATTCTCGGTGGCTGATTGACACCGCAAAGCGAGCGTAGCCGTTTAAAAAACGAAGTTTAATATTGTCCGACAGGTCGCTCCGGTGCAGGCGCGGCCTGTTTTTGTTATTGTTTTCAGGGGCTAACGGCGGCAAGGGGCGGCTTATTCTTATATGAGTTCCCCTTAGCCGCTTTTTTTGAGGTTTCGATATCCTCAATCGTAATGCTGACAGTTTCCCGATTTTCGGGAGAGCCGACTACGTCGGCGAGAAAATCGCGATCGCTGAAAGCCTCCGCGACCGTCGCCCCGCGGCCGTCTTTAGTATAATGGTATCATACTGCTTGGCACTCATTATTGTACATTTTTGATTCAAACGGATTTTATCCGAGTTTTCATCCTTTTAATTGCCGGATAACGAAATGTCCGTTTAAGCTTTATTGCTATTCTTCTTATCATTCTTTTAATTTTTTGCCTTTAAGCCCCGACGGTTACTTTTTGCTAAGACTTTGTTTGCCGGATTTGTCGGTCAGGATATTATCTTTCGGTACTTTGATTGTAGCGAGTTTTAAGTATATTTAAAACGGCGACAGTGCCGTGCGTTGTGTTTTGTCCGTGAAAAACTGCCGACAAAAAACCGATCCGTAACATTTTTATTTTACGGATCGGTTGATTATTTAATTTGTTTTTTAGGGGCCGGAAGCCCTTTATCGACTTTAATTATTAAAGTCCGAGGAAGGGGGCGGGATTGTAGCGAACGCCGTCGATTCTTACTTCGAAGTGAACATGAGGTCCGGTTGAACGGCCGGTTGAGCCTACGGAGGCTATACGCTGACCGGAGGATACCTTCTGTCCCTCCACTACTCCGACCGAGCTGCAGTGGGCATAAAGGGTCTGATATCCGTCACCGTGGTCGATGATTACGG
This sequence comes from uncultured Eubacteriales bacterium, assembly GCA_934444365.1. Lineage (GTDB taxonomy): Bacteria > Bacillota > Clostridia > Oscillospirales > Acutalibacteraceae > CAKSCM01. The sequence continues at coordinate 2,518 of CAKSCM010000027.1, forward strand.
TGTAGCCGTAATCGTTGTCGTACCAGCCTGAAAAGCTGACCGTTCCGTCGGCCGAGGCAAGAACCTTACCGCCGTACTGAGCGGCAAAGTCGACCGCTTTATGACCGCGACCGTCGCCCCAATAGGCCGAAATGTACTGAAAATCGGCGCTTGTAACCGGCCAGGAGAAATACGCTCCGCCGGCGCTTGCGTAATAAGAGGGATCGTCATAGCGGCTCTTCGAACCGACAACTACGGTTCTTTCAACCGGTTCGGATACAACCTCCTTGCTTACAACCTCACGGGAAACCTCCACGCCGTTTACAAAGCTTATTTCCTCGGTTACTTCCTCTACGCCGTTTTGACCCGAGGAGGTGACCTTGGAATATCCGATCTCTTCGCTGTCGTCGGTTACGGTGTTGGTGGTGTAGGCGATTTCGTTGGTGTAAACCTCGGTGCGTACCACCTTGACGGTAAGAAGATCCGAGATGTCCTTCTTTGCGAGGGAAAGCTCATCGGCCTTATCCTGATTATAATAAGCGGTAGAAAGGCTTATTTCGTTATCTATGTCGGCACGTCCGGCCTCTACCTGCGACTGGTAATCGAGCACGAGATTTTCCACGGCGTTTTCAATGCTCTTGCTGTTTTGGGAGATTACGCAAAGCTCGCCGTCAACATACAGTCCGGTCGCTTCAACAATCGAGCCGTCGGCCTTCGCTATGGCCCTTGTAAGGCTCTGTGCATCGCCTACCGTATCTCCGTAGGTTACCCTTACGGTGTACTGGGGCTCTTCCTCGTAAAATGCGGTTTCCTTCGAAAGCTTGTCTTTAAGAAGCTGCATTGCCTGCGAGAATATGCTCTTGTCCGAGATGCAACCGATGACCTGGCCCTTGTAGTTTACCTCAAGAGCGAGGGTGCAGGGGGCCCAGGCGATGGTCGCTCCGGCGATTATAACGGCGCTTAAGGCCGGCGCTATAAGCCGGCGCACTATGCGCGGATTGTTTTTTATTTTTCCGGCAAGACTGCAAAAAGCATCCTTTGTGCCGTTTACGGCCGCTTGAAATTTGTCTTTTGCTATACGGCCGATGCCTCTGAAATGGGACATTTGGGGTTTGTCACCTTTCCTGTTCCTCAAAAGGATTAATTGGTTACAAATTTGTAACAACATTGTTTATTATAACGATTTATTACAAAATTGCAACCTTTAGAGCTTTTATTCTGCTTTTTGCACATATTTATATGTTGAAAATTATATAAAATCAACATACAAACGGCTGTTTTAAGGCCGAATTAGAAAAATATTCGAGGATTTGTTACATGTTGTAATGCTTGTTGCTTTGTTGTATAATCATTAAGTAATGCATATGTTCTTAATTTTTTAACGTATATGCTTTGGGCGGATATCGGATTATAAACGGCCGCAATAAAGGCAGACATGACGTTTTACGGTCGCTGCAATCGTTCGCTCGGCTTGTAAAATTCAGCGCCTCGGTGTTTTAAGCGGACAGGCGCCGGAAAACGGGCGTCGTCTGATTTAACCGGACAGGCAGATAATATAAGACCGGACAACCGGCAGGAGGACAGCCGGCAGGAAAAATCCGGAGTCGGATCGGTTATTATATATAATGTAAGAGCTTAAAGTAAAAGCCTGAAAATCACAAGCAGGCATTAAAAACGGATGCAGGCAGCAAAAATGCTTATTTAAGTATTTAAATAAATAATGAAAATATGTGTTGCGCCTGTTTATCGCAACGCATAAACGACCGTTACCGAAAGAGGTGTATTAATAAAATGGGATATGATATTGAAAGAATAAGGGCGAAAAAGGGCTTTATATGCGACATGGACGGAGTAATATATCACGGAAACCAGCTTTTGCCCGAATCGGCGAAGTTTGTAAAATGGCTCCAGCGCGAGAATAAACGTTTCCTTTTTTTAACCAACAGTTCGGAGCGTTCGCGGCTTGAGCTAAGACAAAAGCTCTGCCGGATGGGACTTGATGTTGAGGAGAGTCACTTTTATACCAGCGCACTCGCTACGGCGGATTTTATAAAAAGTCAGAAGCCGGGCGCATCGGTTTACTGCATAGGCGAGGCGGGTCTTCACAACGCCCTTTACGAGGCCGGCATAAGCATGAACGACGTAAATCCCGATTATGTTGTAGTCGGTGAGACCCAGAACTACAATTACCAGTCGATTGCCAAGGCCGTAAAGCTGGTTTTGTCGGGAGCAAAGCTCATAGGCACAAATCCGGATCTTACAGGGCCGGTCGAAAACGGAGATATCGCGCCCGCTTGCCGAGCGCTGACCGCCCCGGTGGAGCTTTCAACCGGAAAGACCGCATATTTTCTCGGCAAACCCAATCCTCTTATGATGCGCACCGGAATAAAGCTTCTCGGCTGCGAGATCGAGGATGTCGCGATAGTCGGCGACCGTATGGATACCGACATTATAGCCGGTATAGAATCCGGAGCCGATACCGTGCTTGTGCTTACCGGCGTTTCGAATGTTGACAACATTAAAAAGTTCCCGTATCAGCCGGGAATAATAGTCGAAAACGTCGGCAAAATAGCCGAGGACTAAAAAGGGAATTCCGGATGGCCGAATTGTCGGCTATTATAAAAATCAGGCGCTGAGCGATGCGGAAAACCGATGTTTTAAATCTGCCCGGATTGCTTATTTGCTGCTTATTATCGGGGAGCGAAAAATGAAAGAGCTGTTTTATCTGATATTTCACTTTAAACTCAAAAAACTGTTTGTCGAGCGGACAGACAATACACTCATTCAGTTTTTCCGTTCGGTCTTTGTCGGCGGAATTGCGACACTGTTTGATTTCGGCATGACGGCCGTCGTGCGCGAGGTTTTTATAGGGAATGATACCGTATTCGGCAATATTTTTTCCAACAGCTGCGGATTTATGGTAGGCCTTGCGGTTAATTTTGCGCTCAGCTGTATCTTTGTTTTTTCGAAGTCAAAATACGGACGTGCAAAGGAGTTTATGAGCTTTGCCCTTATAGGGCTTGTCGGACTCGGGATAAACAATCTTATTGTATATCTGCTCGGAATCATAGGAATGAAAACCGGAGCGCTTTTCTATATTGCAAAGATAATAGCGACCCTTATAACCCTTATATGGAATTTCTCGGCCAGAAAGTTTATAATCTATCGCAAAGAAAATCTTATCGACGACCAAAGCGAAAGTGAGGCAGGTACAAAATGAGCAAGCAAAAGGTAATCATAATCGGAGCGGGCCCTGCAGGACTTACCGCCGCTTACGAGCTTTTGAATGAGGAGAACGCCTTAGAAAAATACGACGTTACGATACTTGAGGAAACCGACGCGATAGGCGGAATATCGCGCACCGTGCGCCACGGCGGCAACCGCATGGATATAGGCGGACACCGTTTTTTCTCAAAGGACGAGCAGGTAATGCAGCTTTGGGAAAAGCTCATGCCGGTACAGGGCAAGCCCTCATTTGACGATAAACTTCTGGGACGGGAAAAGCCGCTTGTAAAAGGCGGGCCCGATCCCGAAAAGGAAGACAGGGTCATGCTTGTGCGCGACCGTGTTTCCCGAATTTACTATTTAAAGAAGTTTTTTGATTATCCCATAAGCATGAAGGCCCAGACCATTAAAAATCTCGGGCTTTTAAGAACCGCCAAGGCCGGATTCAGCTATATCGGTTCGTCGGTACATAAAAGAAAAGAGGATTCTCTCGAGAATTTTTACATAAACCGCTTCGGCCGGGTGCTTTACGGGATGTTTTTTGAAGGATATACCGAAAAGCTTTGGGGCCGCCACCCGAGGGAGATATCGGCCGACTGGGGAGCTCAAAGGGTAAAGGGTATATCCATCCGTGCGATAATAAAGGATATGTTCAAAAAGGCCTTCGGCGGCAAAAAGAACAACAAAAACGTCGAAACCTCGCTTATAGAGCAGTACTGGTATCCGAAATTCGGACCGGGCCAGCTCTGGGAGAGCGTGGCCGACGATGTAAAAAAACTCGGCGGTACCGTAAAAATGAATTGCAGGGTTAAAAATATCGAGGTGAAGGACGGGAAGATCCTTTCGGTTTTGTGCGACACTGCTTCCGGCGAGGAAAAAACAGAGGGCGATATTTTCATCTCCTCGATGCCGGTTAAGGACCTCGTTTCGGGCATAGTCGGGGACGAACCGTCCGAGGAGATCGCAAACATTGCAAAGGGACTGCCATACCGTGATTTTGTTACGGTGGGACTGCTGCTTAGCCGTCTTGATCTTAAAAACGAGACCAGTATTAAGACCCTCGGGAATATAGTTCCTGATTGCTGGATCTACGTTCAGGAGCCGGATGTCAAACTCGGAAGAATACAGGTGTTCAACAACTGGTCGCCGTATATGGTTAAGGATCCGGAGAAAACGGTGTGGATAGGACTTGAGTATTTCTGCACCGAGGGGGACGATTTCTGGAATATGAGTGATGAGGAGTGTACCGATTTTGCGGTAGGCGAGCTTGAAAAAATGGGGGTAATAAACCGCGCCGACGTGCTCGATTCCCATCGCGAGCGGGTCAAAAAGGCCTATCCGGCTTATTTTGACACCTACGATCAGATGGACAAGGCCATAGAGTATCTCAATTCAATAGATAATCTTTACTGTATAGGCCGCAACGGCCAGCACCGATACAACAATATGGATCATTCCATGGCGACGGCCATGCGTGCGGTCGACTGCATTACAGGACGCGAGAGTGACAAAAACGTCATTTGGAACGTAAACACCGAGCAGGAATATCACGAGGAGAAAAAGGCTGAATAGGCTTGGCTTTAAGTCTTGAAAAAACAATTTTTAAACAGCGAATTTTTCCGAATGGAGGGATAAGCGTGTCATCAGTACCGTCGCCAGACGGCTTTTCGGCTTTGAAAAAGGGCAAAGCCGGCATATCGGATGTTTTTTTGCGCCATCCTTATGCGGCACTTATGATTGCCTGTCTTTACGTCTGCGCGCTTTTTGACGTTACCGATACGGCGGTTTTGTCGCCGTCGTCCGTTATATTTGTTTTCGGCTCGGTCGCCGTTTCGCTTCTAATATATCTTTGCCTTAAAAACGGGAAGGATAGCGGCAAAGGTGTTTACGCAACCGTTTATTTTACATTTATATCCCTTGCGGTTTTTGTAGGATCTGCACTCTCGGAGAATACGGTGTTTTATCTGTGTGTTTTCTCGATTGTTATATGTGTCGCCGTCGGGGTGTATCTTGCCGCCGCTAAAAAACTAAGCTCCGAGCGGCTTATAATACTGATAGTAATTCTCGGCTTTACCCTTAGGGTCGCTTATATACTGTATACTACCGTTACCGCCCGTCAGCACGACGTATGGTATTTTGCAAGCGACAAATATCATATAGGCCACGCCGGTTATATTGAGTATTTTTACGATAATTTGCGCTTGCCGGATTTTGATCCCCGTACCGTCTGGCAGTTTTATCATCCTCCGCTTCACCACATTACTGCGGCTTTATGGATGAGGATAAATACGGCACTCGGCATGCCGTATATGCGAGCGGTGGAGAATATTCAGATACTTACCCTTTTTTATTCCTCTACCGTTATGATAACCACGGTAAAGCTCATCCGCGAGCTTGGATTTAAAGGCTTTTCTTCGGTTATTCCCTGTCTTTATATTGCCGTTCATCCTACCTTTATACTGCTTTCGGGCAGTGTCAATAACGATATTTTGTCCATAGCGCTGGCATTCGGCGGGATGCTCGCTTTAGTGCGCTGGTACAAAAAGCCGGTTTTATCGAGAATAGTCGTCATAGCCCTTTGCATAGGAGCCGGAATGATGGCAAAATCCTCGGCGGTGCTTATTTGCCCCGGTGTGGCGGCAGTGTTCCTCATTAAATTCATAAAGAATCTTCGCGAGTGGAAGAAATATCTTTTGCAGTTTGCGGTGTTCGGAATTATCTGTATACCGCTCGGGCTGTGGTGGCAGGTAAGGAACTGTCTGCTGTTCGGAATGCCGATAACCTATGTTCCCATGCTGGCTCAAAACAGCGATCAGTATATAGGATTCCACACCGTTTTAGAGCGCACACTGAAGATTACGCCCGAGCAGTTTGAGCCGATATATATGGCTTGGAATCCCGAGCGCAACGGCGCTTCATATTATGAATACAACTGCTTTGTGGGGCTTCTTAAATCCTCGGTTTTCGGCGAGTTTTCGCCGTACTATTTAAACGCACAGCAGCTCGCTTCGGCGTCGGATGCTCAGCTTTCGGTTTACAAAATAGGCGATATAAGCGGATATTTCCTTTTCTATTCGCATCTTGCGCTTGTTATCGGGATATTTGCAGGCCTTTTAAAGACCTTTTTTTCGAAGAAAAGTCCTCTTGACGGCGCCATGAAGATATTTGTTGCGATTTTGTTTGCCGCAACCTTTGTTTCGTACGTTAAATTCTGCTTCGAATATCCTCATACCTGTACTATGAACATGCGCTATGCAACGCCGCTTATTGCGGTGGGGGCGATATCGCTCGGCTGTGTGTTTTACCCCGAAAGCGGACGTATACAAAGGCTGCTTGGAATAGAAAAAACCTCTGGTGAAAACGGTTTATTACCGGCCGAACCGGTAGATTATATGGGCGGCTTTATTCCGGGTAAGGCCTCTGATGAGTATAAAGAGGCAAGCGGTATACAGGCCTTGGCAGACAGCAGCTTGTCCGACGAAACGGCAGTTTTAAAAGACGGCGCGGATACCTTCACACCCTCCCTGAAAGGCGGCGCTTTTAATGCCGTAATTAAATGGTATACGGGTGTAAGCGTTGCGGTTTTTGCCCTTAGCAGTATCGTTTTTTATTCCCTTTTGGCAATTCAATTTTAAAGAAACGATGGTATTAAATGGAATAATATAGTTATAGGTGCACCTAAAAAAGCGCAAAAACTATGTATTTTTCACAAAACAATATACCGCTTGCATATAATTTTGGGGGCGTGGTAGAATTTGACCGCATTGTGCGAAAGAATGGCGGAAATTCGTTGACACACAACTCAAATATGTTAAAATAGTAATTGTGCAAGAGCAAGTTATCTTGATTATAGGAGCGAAATATATATGTTCGTAAAAGATGTAACCGTACAGAATAAGGTCGGACTTCATGCTCGCCCCGCGACCTTTTTTATTCAAAAGGCCAACGAGTTCAAAGCATCAATATGGGTTGAAAAGGAAGAGCGCAGGGTAAACGCCAAAAGCCTGCTCGGTGTCCTCTCGCTTGGTATTGTCGGGGGAACGACCATTCGCATAATTGCGGACGGCTCGGACGAGGAAGCTGCCGTTGAGGAGCTTGTAAGATTGGTTCAGTCCGGTTTTGCCGAGTAAGTTTCGGGCTTTAATCCTTTTTTGTATCCGGACTTTAATTTGAGTGCGGATATTGCGGAGATTTTGCGTTTGTGTTTTATTCTTCGCCGCCCGGTATTTTAAAAACAGACAAGTAAAAGCCGTTCGAGTTTTTTACTCGGACGGTTTTTGTTTTTTTGCGGCTTTAGGGTAGAATATCAAAAACACCCGGAGGTAATGCGTGATGACAGGACGAGTAATCACGGCGAAAATGATTGCCGGATTCAAAGAACACCTTATCTTGAATGAAAGGAGTGCGGCGACCGTCGAGAAGTACATTCGGGATGTAATGGCGTTCGCATCATATGCGCGAAACAAAGCAATTACCAAAGAAACCGTAATTGAATACAAAAAACACTTGCAAAAAAATTACGCCGTGCGGAGCGTTAATTCAATGCTTGCAAGCATTAACAGCCTGTTTTCGTTTTTGAATTGGCATGATCTAAAAGTAAAAGCCTTAAAACTTCAACAGCAAGTCTTCTGCCCCGAAGAAAAGGAGCTGACAAAGGCGGAATACATACGGCTTTGCAGAACAGCGGAGCGTAAACACAACGAAAGACTTAATCTTATTCTGCAAACAATTTGCGGCACCGGAATCAGGGTCAGCGAGCTTAAATACATAACGGTTGAGGCGGTAAAACATGGCGAGGCGGCGGTGTACTGCAAGGCCAAAACCCGGTCGGTGTTTATTGTAAAGGAGCTAAAACAAAAACTGCTCCGCTATGCGGCGGAGCAGGGAATAAAAAGCGGTATGATCTTTGTAACATGTACCGGCGAGCCGATAAGCCGCACAAATATCTGGCGGGAGATGAAAAGCTTATGCGAGCAGGCAAATGTCAATCTGCAAAAGGTATTTCCGCATAACTTACGACATCTGTTTGCCCGGGTGTTTTACGGGATCGAAAAGGACATTGCAAAGCTCTCCGACATTCTCGGCCACTCAAGCATAAACACGACCCGAATTTATATCGTCTCGACCGGAACGGAGCATAAAAAGCGCATGGAGAACATGCGGCTGATAATTTAATTTTAAAATAAAAAATCCGCCCGAATCGGCGGAAACAACATAATCGGTATTATGTTGTAAAACTAGTGTGAAATGTGTCGAAGATACCCATTTTCCTAATTCAATTATATAACACTTGTTAGCTAAGATGTCAACTGCTTTATGTCGAAATTGCAAAAATGATTGCAGTTGACCGAAAAGGGCATAACAATAAAGCCTTTTCATCGTAACTTTACTGTTTTCTTATTGAAAAGGCTTTATTTTGCTGTCCAAAAAATTGAAAGGAAATTTTCCGTCCGATTTTCCTACTTGTTCAGTATGTAAAATACAACATAATACCGATTATGTTGTATTTTGTTGCCGACGGAATTTATCGGGATGTGAGATTTAGTGGAAAGGTGCCTTATTAGAACACGTAAAAATGTCAGTTCGGTAAAATTTGCCGTATCGAATCGGCTAAAAAACAGGAGGCGGAATCCATGAAAAAGATGGAGAAATTGTCGGTTATTATGCTCGTGCTTGTAATGGTACTGAGCCTTGTATCTTGCGGTGTTTCTACTGAAAACAACTCCGCACAGATTCAAAACTTTGGGCAAGCCGTTTTAAAAGCGCAGGATAACCTGCAAAAATCTGGTATACAGCAAGACGCTGCGGGAATTTTAGCAGCAGACGGTGAAGCCGGACGGGGAAACCTTTTATCCTATGATTTTGAAAATAAAACCCCGTATAACAACACATTGTCAGCAGGTCTTAACAAAACCGAAGACACTGCTACGGCAGCAGGGGACAATGTCGCCGGCGGCGGAAATAATAATGTAAAAACCGATCTAAATAACAGAAACAATGCAAGCGCTCCCAAAGGCGAGTACAATAAGGGAGTCGTATTGCTAAAAGTGAATGAAGCCTTTAATAAGGGCGATCTCGGCACCTTGGCATACACCTGCGCCGAGCCGCTGTACAGCGGATCCAAGTGGTACAGCGTGCAACTGACCGATGCAGATAAAACCGAAGAAGCCGTTGCATATTTAACCGGTCTCGAGAGCTTTGAAAGTGTGGACTATGACTATGTTATGTCCGCCGGAATGACGAATGTGTCGGTGGACGTTTCCGGCAATCCCGATTACGTCAAAGAGGTGCACCATGACACCCACAAGGTGTCGGAGGGTTGGCAATATATTGCCGATAACGGTAAGCTCCCCGGCGGCAGCAGCGATGTGGTTGTTGCCGTAATTGACACCGGCGTGGACTACAACCACCTGGATCTTCGAGGCAACATTTGGGTGAACTCCGCCGAGATTCCGGGCAACGGTATCGACGATGACGGCAACGGCTATGTTGACGACGTCTACGGCTGGAACTTCGTCGGGGACAACAACGCCCCGCAGGATGACAACGGCCACGGTACCCACGTGGCAGGTATTATCGCTGCCGAGAACAATGATATAGGCGGCGTCGGCGTTGCCTATAACTGTAAGGTTATGGTGCTTAAGGCCGGAAATTCCTCCGGATATTTCAACAATTCGGATATTGCCGAGGCGATCCAGTATGCCTATATGAACGGCGCGTCGGTAATCAATATGTCATTCGGCGGCTCTAACATCTCTCTGGCGGTGGAGGACGCTCTTGAGAGCGCATACAATTCCTGCATTTTGGTTGCCGCTGCCGGAAACGACGGCGCCTGCAATAATCTGTACTGTAGGAGTTGTTTGAACAAAAAGGTAACTTACCCTGCGGCGCTCCCCTATGTAATCGGCGTTATGAGCACCAATCACGACGGCAGTGTCGTTTCCTCCTTTTCTAACTACGACCACAATCCGTATGATTCGATCGAATATGAGGTCTATGCTGTCGGCGAGGCGATTCCTTCCTGCTGGCCGGGCAACAAATATGCCGTCCTGAACGGTACCTCCATGGCCGCTCCTACAGTATCCGGTATCGCCGCGCTGCTGAGGTCGTATTATTCCGACCGGGAGGTGTATTCCACCAAATTTATTCAGTCGCAGATAGTTAATACGGGTACAAAAAATCCGTTTAATTATACTATGAAAAGTTTTGATCTTGGCCATTCGGTGACCAACGCGTACGAGGCGCTCACCCGGATGCCGAAGCCGTGTGTTAATTTGTATGATTACTCAATTGACGACAGCCCATCAATAAGCTCCGCCAATAACGGCAACGGGGTTATAGACGCCGGCGAGACGGTTAGGCTGTATGTCTCTTTGCAAAATCGCGGCGGGGTCGCCGGTAATGTAAATGTGTCTATTGATGCAAACCGGGCAGAAGGTATCGTCGACCCGTATTTTTCCTTTGTAAATTCTGCTATACAGCTTTCAGATATCGGTACCTACTCGGTAAGAGAGTCGGGGGATAAGTATTTTGAGATTGTTGTCAGCGGCGACTGTCCCAACGATTACCTTACCGATTTTAATATCCGCTATACCTATACCAACGGTATGGACGATGATGATACTACCGTGTATCAGGGGGCCGGCAAGGCGACGTTTAATGTCAGCAGCGGATACCGTCTGCCGGGCACTATCAGCGAGGATACAACCTTCACCGCCGACCGTTTGTATATCGTCGGGGACAATGTGACTATTCCGGCAGGGGTTACCGTTACCTTTGAAGAGGGCTGCCGTATTCAGTTCTACGATGACCGGGAGTATTACAATTCGCCCGTAATTACCGTGTACGGAACGCTGAATTTTAACGGGAGCAAGGATAATATGATATCTATTGCTCCGAATGAAAGACACGCTAAATTTGCCTGTTTTATTGAAACCGCAAATGGCAATACAAACGAGGATCACGGCACAATCAATGTCTCTTATGTGAATGCAATTAATCTTTTTATTGAAGATGTAAATATAGATATAGATAAGGGATTAACTTCCTGTGTGAGAAATTCTTCCATGAAAAATGACGTAGTAAGAAGTGGTGTGAGATATGTCACATTGGTATATATAAAAGGCAAAGAAGCCATAAGTAATCATGAAAATATAATAAAAAGTGTTAGTGATAGTTATTTGGAAATAATTGGAGCGTTACGGACAAAAATATTGGACGGAAATTATATCATTGATTCAAGCTATATAAGAAATATGGTATCTTCAACAAATAACATTATTATTACCAATGAATCGGATTATTCACGCGATGAGTATTTGCTTATGTGTGATAAAGAAGCAATAGAAGTGCAAAAAATTTTGCCGTTCCTATCCGACACTTGGCCATTGTGT
>CAKSCM010000028.1 GCA_934444365.1 uncultured Eubacteriales bacterium
TTTCAAAGCGCCCGATTATAATACCAAATTCCCCTCCCTTTGTCAACCCCTTTTTTTAATCTTTTTTCGATTTTTTTCTTATTCAGATATATTGATATCACCTCGTGCTTTTACATCTATATATAGTATGCTTTACCGGTTGAAATGTTATTGTGTTTCATGACACCTGATGCGGTATCTCCCGTCGCGCATATTATTGTGCCGCTTTTTATCCGCCCGGAGAAAAAAAGAACCGGGCATCGCAACTTGAAAAATCGCGATACCCGGCGGTTTATTTATTTGTTTTTCTTAAAAACGCTCTTTAAGCTTTATCTGCAACGATTAATCGTCATAAAGCTCGGTAAGCTTTTTAAGATGCTCATACTTATCCTTGGCATTCTGCTCAGCCTTTGCGAAGAGCTTTTCGGCCCTTTCGGGGAAGGCGCGCATAAGCGAAGAATAACGAACCTCATTGGTTATAAAGGCGCGATAATCGGCCGACGGCTCCTTGGAGTCGAGGGTGAAGGGCTTATCGCTCCTCGGGTCATAACGGAAGTTGTTCCAGTAGCCGGCCAGAACGGCAGCCTTCTCTTCGGCCTGAGCAACGCTCATGCCGCCCTTTATACCGTGGTTGATACAAGGAGCATAAGCGATGATGATAGAGGGACCGTGATAGCTCTCGGCCTCTTTAAAGGCCTTGATGCACTGATTGTAATCGGCACCCATTGCTACCTGTGCTACGTATACATAGCCGTAGCTCATGGCGATGGCGGCAAGATCCTTCTTCTTGACCGTCTTACCGGCAGCCGCAAACTGAGCGACAGCGCCGGTCGGGGTGGCCTTACTCGACTGTCCGCCGGTGTTTGAGTAAACCTCGGTATCGAATACAAGGATATTTACATCCTCGCCCTGGGCTATAACATGATCGAGTCCGCCGAAGCCGATATCGTATGCCCATCCGTCTCCGCCGAGGATCCAGATGGATTTCTTGGCGAGATAATCGGCATTCTCTTTAAGAGACTTAACGTCGTCACAGCAGGTGTCGACCTTGGCAAGAACAGCCTTGAATTCATCGGCAGCCGGAGCGTTGAGCTCGGTGTCGTCCATGGTATCGAGCCAGTTCTGAGCAGCCTTCTTAAGATCGGCGTTCGAGGTCTTTTCGATTACGTTCTTCGCATTGTTTGCAAGACGCTCGCGGAGGGTCTTGTTGGCAAGCAGCATACCGAAGCCGAACTCGGCGTTATCCTCAAACAGCGAATTCTGCCATGCAGGACCGTGACCCTTCTTGTTGACGGTGTACGGAGTGGAGGGTGACGAACCGCCCCAAATGGAGGAGCAGCCGGTAGCGTTGGCTATATACATCTTGTCGCCGAAGAGCTGAGTAGCAAGCTTGGCATAGGGGGTCTCGCCGCATCCGGCGCAGGCACCCGAAAACTCAAGCAGCGGCTGTTTGAACTGGCTGCCCTTGACCGATTCGGGCTTGAATTTAGCGGCAACCTCGGGCTTGTCAGAAAGATCAAGTCCGTAAGCAAATTCCTGCTGACGGGGAATCTGGGTGTCAAGCGGCTGCATTGTAAGAGCCTTTGCACCCTTTTTGCCCGGGCAGACATTGGCGCACACGCCGCATCCGGTACAGTCAAGCGCCGATACGGTGATGGCAAACTTCATTCCGGGTACGCCGGTCATATCCAAGGTCTTCATTCCGGCAGGAGCCTTTGCGGCCTCCGCCTCGTTCATCGCAACCGGACGAATAACGGCATGCGGACAAACAAAGGAGCAGAAGTTGCACTGAATGCAGTTTTCGCTGTTCCATTCGGGAACGTCAACTGCAATACCTCTCTTTTCAAGAGCGGAGGAGCCGAGCGGGAAGGTGCCGTCCTCGCGGCCGATAAAGGCCGAAACGGGGAGCTTGTCTCCGCGCTGGGCGTTGATGGGCTCAAGGATCTTCTCGGCGTACTCTTTGAGTTCCTCGCTGCCCTCGAAGGTTTTGGCTGCCTTGGGGGCGTCCTCAGCCTTGGCCCAATCGGCAGGAACGTCGATCTTTTTAAAGCCGTTTATACCGCGCTCGATAGCGGCGTGGTTCATGGCAACGACCTTTTCGCCCTTCTTGCCGTAGGACTTGGTGGCGGCGGCCTTCATAAGATCAACGGCCTTCGCGGCAGGAATGATCTTCGAAAGAGCAAAGAATGCGGCCTGCAAAATGGTGTTGGTACGTCCGCCGAGACCGAGCTCCTTGGCAATGTGGGTAGCGTCGATGGTATAGAAATTGATCTTGTTCTTGGCGATGTAGCGCTTCATAGCGGCCGGAAGTCTCTCGGAGAGCTCCTCGACATCCCATGAGCAGTTGAGCAGGAAGGTGCCGCCCTTTTTAATGTCCTCGACGATGTCGTATTTGTCGACATAGGAGGGATTATGGCAGGCAACAAAGTCGGCCTTATTTATAAGGTAGGTCGATTTGATGGGCTTTTTGCCGAAGCGGAGATGCGAAATGGTAACGCCGCCCGATTTTTTGGAGTCGTACGAGAAATAACCCTGAGCATAAAGATTGGTGTTGTCACCGATTATCTTTATGGAGTTCTTGTTGGCGCCGACCGTTCCGTCGGAGCCGAGTCCCCAGAACTTGCAGGAGGTCGTGCCGGCAGGGGTGGTGTCGCCGATATCCTTGGCCTTAAGCGAAAGCTTGGTAACATCGTCCTCAATACCGATGGTGAAGCACTTCTTCGGATTCTTTGCGTCGGCGTTCCGGAAAACTGCGGCTATCTGAGCCGGAGTGGTATCCTTGGAACCGAGACCGTAGCGGCCGGTGTATACCGGAACATTCTCGAAAGCGGTATTCCTGAGAGCGGCCACAACGTCAAGATAAAGCGGCTCGCCGATGCTTCCGGGCTCCTTGGTGCGGTCAAGCACCGAAATGCTCTTAACCGTCTTGGGAAGCGAAGCGATAAGATGTTTAACCGAGAACGGACGGTAAAGGTGAACCTTTACAAGACCGACCTTTGCGCCGGCGGCGTTGAGATGATCAACCGTCTCCTCAATGGTCTCACATACCGAACCCATTGCGATTATAACCGTCTCGGCGTCCTTTGCGCCGTAGTAGTTGAAAAGCTTATATTTGGTGCCGATCTTCTTGTTAACGGCATTCATGTAATCCTCAACAACACCGACTATGTTCTCATAGTACTTGTTGGAGGCTTCCTTAGCCTGGAAGAATATATCGGGATTCTGGGCGGTGCCGCGCTGAACCGGATGCTCCGGATTGAGCGAACGGCGGCGGAACTCGTTTACGGCGTCCCAGTCGAGCATATCGGCGAGATCCGCATAATCCCAGCAGGAAACCTTCTGAATTTCGTGCGAGGTACGGAAACCGTCAAAGAAATGCAGGAAAGGAACACGTCCCTTTATTGCCGAAAGATGGGCTACGGCGCCGAGGTCCATTACCTCCTGAGGGGAGTTGGAGCACAGCATTGCATAGCCGGTCTGTCGACATGCATATATATCGGAATGATCGCCGAAGATCGACAGCGCATGGGTCGCAAGCGCACGGGCCGAAACATGAATAACGCCCGGGAGCAGCTCGCCGGCCATTTTGTACATGTTCGGGATCATAAGAAGCAATCCCTGTGAAGCGGTGTAGGTTGTGGTAAGCGCGCCGGCGGCGAGCGATCCGTGAACCGCACCGGCAGCACCGGCCTCAGACTGCATCTCAGCAACCTTTACCTCTTGTCCGAAAAGGTTTTTCTGACCGGCAGCGGCCATCTTGTCGGTCTCTTCAGCCATGTTGGATGACGGGGTTATCGGATAGATAGCCGCGACGTCGGTAAACGCATATGACACGTTTGCGGCAGCGCTGTTACCGTCCATGGTCTTTTGTTTTCTTGCCATTTTTATATTCTCTCCTTTTTAAAAGCAGATTACCAACCTATATAATATCACCTATTATCCTGATTGTAAAGAAAAAAATATCGAATATAAGCCGTTAATTCCGAAAATACCGCCATTAAAACAAATCGCTGTTTTTCCGTCCGCCCCTTAAGCAAAATTATCCCGTACACAAAAGCCTTATCGTCCTTCGCCATAATCTGTCGGCAGTTTTTATGCATCGCTCTCTCCTCGGTATGCACACCGTCCGGTACGACTCATGATATAAAACGGAAAAAGTAAAGTATAAAAAAGAAAAGCATCCGGCATACGGTAAAAATTTCTCCACCGTATGCCGGATTTTCATCTTTTTAAAGCATGTTGCGTTACGGTCCCCGTCATACGGCGAAAACCTATAACGAACAGATTTTTAAATCATCCTACGATATCGCCGCGGCCCGATTCAGAGAGCAGCTTGAAGAAGGTCTCTATATCCACCGACTTGACCTTGGTGCTCTTGGTTGACATATAATTTTCGAACTCCTCCATAAAGGCCTTGTAGCCCGAGGGGGTTCCTCTGTTGCTGTTTATATCAAAATAGCCGTAGGCAAAGAATTTTGTTTTTTGCTTTCTGAGCATGACATAAAGGCTTGCCGCTTTTTCGGCGTTTGTACCGCCGGAGAAGCCGCCTACATGTATAAACGGAACCGAATTGTATATCCTCACGTCGTTTTCACGCGAGTGCAGTAGCGTGCCGTTCGGAGCAAGGTAGTTAAGCAGGGTCATGTCTCTGCTGTCTATATTGGAAAAGCCGTCTATCATCCGTCCGAATAAATCGAGCTTCTGACCGTTCATATACGGCTTAATATAATGTATATACTGGCGGTCGCCCGAGGGATTTGTACGGTGTACGACCGACTCGGTACCGCTACCCTTAAAAAGGGTCGCATAAGAGTAAGAGGGATTAAATTCCTTACCCTCAAAGCCCTCAAAGAGTGCACTGGTCATAACGTAGGCCGTACCCTCACCGGCGGTAAAGTACTGCTTGTCGCTCCTAACGCTCCTGACAAAGTCAAAGGCCGCGGGCATACGGTCTATAAGGCTCGGACTGTAGTTGAAGCACATGGTAACGTTATGCAGGTTTTCGTCGGTCCAAACAGTAGGAACGGCCGCCTTAAGCCAAGGCGAACAATCGAAGTCACCGGCATAGGTCTGGCAGATATAATAAGTGTCCGGATCAAAGGTTATAGTCTCATCGGCCGCTTTGTTGGCCTTCGCCTCATAACGCATTTCATATTTTGTGTAAAGGGAAGCATTGGTCATACGATTGGGCTGTGCCGCGTCGGCCTCAATTCCGCAGTTATACGAAACGCAAAGCTCGACAAAATGCCACTCAAGGCGGGGCGGAGACTGGCTGCCTCCCGGCACAAAATCGGTGTATTTTATATGCCACGGCGGGAATCCCACAACCGTACCGAAGGCGCTGCCGGCCATTTTGTAGCGCGCTTCAAGCACCGCCTTGCAGGTTTCGGCATCGGCGCCGAGGGGCTGGTCGGGCTCATCGGTGGCCGGCTCGCCGGCATAGGACGTCACATCAAAAAAGAAGCACTGCTTGGCCACAAAATAGTCGTGATTGGGAACTCCGGCAAGACCGGAGCTTTTGCCGTCGGGAACATTGTATACGGGGTTCGATTCAATAAGGCTCGCCGCGTCCGGCGTGTAGGCAAGCAGCTCCGGATTGCAGCGGCTCATATACCTGTCAAGCGCCCAGCGGTAAGCGTCGTTTTTGGGGGATCCGGTCGAGGGGAGATTTGTTCCCTTTATTTTTCCGCCCTTTTCAGCCTCGCCAAACACCCCCACAAGGCTCTGCCTTACCGGGATCTTGTTTTCCACCGTAAGCTTGTAATAAAGCGAATTCTCGTCGGTGGAATACATGACCGGAAGATAGCCGTCAAGTCCGCATATCGTACCGGCCACATTCGACGTTGCCGGAACCGACGGATCCCATGCGACTATACCGTGCTCCTTCATAAAGGGCAAAAATGTGTTTATAAGATCGGTAATGTTTTTTATATCTACAACGGCATAATCGTGGAAGGTCGCACCCTCTTCGCTTATAAAATTATACCAGAAGATATCAATATCCACATCATACCTTAAGGCAACGGCAATTTTGTGCTTATCGGTATTGCGGTTTATAAGCCCCTGTATCGAGGCCATAAGACGCAAAGTGTCGAAATCCTTTCTTATTCCGCTGCCGGTAAGCGCCCTTGTCCAGATCATATATGTAGTGTTCTTTTCAAGTCCGGTCGGCGCTACATAGGTATACTCGTAGCTGTCATATACCGATTTCGGCGCGCTGAGCTCAAGTTTGCCTACGCTGCCCTGCAGTATCATAAGCGCGTCGGTGGCGTTTACCGTCCAGTTGCCGTCAACGTCGGCGGCGTCGGCCTCGTCATATCCGAGGGTCGTTTTCCCGACCGCCGTTTGCAGGGCGATAAGCGCGTCGGTCGCCGTTATAGCCGAATCATGATTTACGTCCCCCGTAGCATAGACCGGCTCATATTCCATATACGCCGCCGAGGGTACCGCCCACAGCGACAGGCATATTGCCGCCGCTAAAAGAAAACTGAAAATTCTGCCTGCTTTTTTCATCCCGTTTTATTCCTCCCTAAAATAAAACTGTTAAAGTATCCCCTTAAGCATTGCGAAGCGTTACATTACACCGAACTAAACAAAGCCGAATTATACGGACGGTCAAAAAGCCTCGAGCGGCGTTTTTTGCCTGCCATAAGATACTGCCTTTTAATTATCGGTTCCCCCCTTAAGGGTGCAGCGCTTGTTTTTTCGCCGACAAAGCAGTTTATTTTTTATTTATTGTGTCGGCCGCAATACTATTGTCGGCGAAGATGCCTTTGCCAAGCGGCAAAATCCGCCACCATCCGGTGAAAAAATTACCGCCGTCCGGCAAAGGACAATCAAAATCCCCGGTCGCCCGGCGACAAAAATGCTTCGCCAAGGCGATATTAACACATCCATATGTTAATTTCAATAGTAAATCGGTGTAAAAATATAAAATTTCGTAATTTATCCGGTAATTATGTTAAAACTGACGAGGATCCGGCAACGATGATTTTCCGTCACGCCCACCGTATCGCAAAAGCCGTAAAAACAGCCCCAAGAGCAAACTCGTATAAGACAAAGCTGCCCTGTAAAAAGACTTTTATCCTTATGGCGGCATTAAAAATGCTCGAAATATATATCCATTATTCCTTACGCTTTTTTCCTTGCCCTAAGAACAAAATTTTTTACAGGGTACATGCCGGTTTTGAGCATGATATTTTCGTTTAGACAAAACAAAAAAATCTCGGCAATACTTTGGTATTACCGAGATTTTTTATAAAGTTCAGGCGAAAAATTTCTCGCTTGCTAAAATTTTATTCTCCGGCTTCGGAATTTAAATCTTAAAACGGAATTCCGGTCCCCTTTTACACTTAAAATCCCAAAATGTCGGCAGAATTTTTACCGGCCGGATTATTTATTCGCGCCGTTTTCCCATACGACCGTACCGTCGATGGTGATTGTTGTGGCGGTGTTCATTCCGCTTTCGATATAGTACATATTACTGCCGCTGCCGCTGTCAACCGCGCCGGTCGAGGTGCAGCCGGTAAAGGTTGCGTTCCAGATAACGTCGGCGTTTCTCTTAAAGCAAACGGCCGGCTTTTGCGGAGCCGAATTCCCGGTATAATTAAAGCTGCAATTTTCAAATTCCATCGTGGTGTCAACCTTTTGCACCTTATAGGCGTTTATAAATCTGCCGACCGAGGAATTGAAGGTGCAGTTTATAAATTTGAAATCCTTTCCTGCATACAGCCACATATTATATCCGCCGTTATCGCTGAACGTGCAGTTTTTAAATACGGCCATACCGGCACCCCACTGGCTGCCCATACCCTCGAACACACAGTTTTCAAAGGTAAGCGATTTGGCACGGATAAAGCCCTGATAGTTATCGGTCTTCATCTTTATGGTCAGGTTTTTAAAGGTAAGGTCGGAACCCTCATAGCTGTAATCGGCCGAACCCTCGCCGCTGGTTTTATCGGTCTGATCGCCTACGGTAAAGCTGCTTACATCGGGGCCAGAGCCGGTTATTGTAAGGGCAGTGTTTTTGGTTTTGGACTCGTCGACCTCGTAAAGGGTATATTCGCCCTCGCCGATTCCGATATCCTTCTGACCGTCCGACACAGCGTCGGCCAGAGCCTGCTGATCGCCGGCTTTAAGGGTTCCGAGCTTTTTGTAAGCGTCGGCTTTGCTGATGGTCCTGCTAACCGAAGGACCGCATACATAAATGTCGGCCTTGGTATCGCTGTAAATGTTGTTGCCTCCGAAATTGATTCCGCTGAGGTTAACGTAATCGATGTCTATAAGGGCTTCGGTGATGTATTCGGCGGAACCGAAGAAGTTATTGGTCAAGGTGATTTTTACGTCGGAATTCGAATTCTGAGCCGCCTCAACATGAATGAAACGGGTCTTGTTTCCGGCCTTTGCAGGAGAGGTAAGTTCAAACCGGCAATTGTTTATAACGATTTCGGCACCTGCAACCGGAGTGGACTGAATGCAGTCCCACTGCGTCCCGTCAAAGGTACAGCCGTCGACTACCAGCTTGCCCTTAAGGCCTCTCGCGTCAATGTTCGACGCATTTTCATTTGCGTTTGACGGGGCTTTGAAGTTAACATCCTTTACGGTTACGTTGGCATCGGCCGCCGGGGTCAGGGTTGCACCCGAAATAACCGATTTCCCGTCGCCCAGTATAACGGCGTCATGCTCGACCCTGAGTCCGTTTGTAAGCCTGATGTCGCCGGTAATGCGGACATTTTTGCCCTCGGACAAAGCTGCTTTCAATCCCTGTTCGTCATTTACAAAGACGGGATTAAAGGCCTTTTCGTCGTATGTATTGTCAAAACTGTCGTTCTCGACCGTATCCTGAGTTGCATAAACGGTTATGGAGATTCCGTCAAGCGACTTTTTCATATAGTCGTTGCCGGCGGTCTCGCTCATTTCTCCGTTTATTGTGATAACTCCGGTAGCCTCACCGGCCGCAAGTCTCCCCTCAAATCCGTTAAGAGAAGCAATATCGGTAACCGTGGAGGTACCGTCCTTGGCCACAAGACCGCTGCCGGCTACCTTGACGGTAAAGTCGATAACATCAAGCAGCTCGGCGTCGCCGACGATTCCGGTAATCGCAATTTTATACTTAAGAGCGAGATTTCCGTTGTTCTTTATACGGAAGCCCTCAAGATTGTAAGAGCAGCCCGGCTCCCACAAAATCTGATCCTGTGCTCTATTATCCGCGGCCACCCATTTGAGCGCCTCGTCGCCGAGCGATTTGTCGGCCTCGGCCTGCCAGAGTTCAACATCAAGATTTCCTGCCTGGATTTTGTTTACTGCCGTGCTCGCCGTATCGGTAAACCATGCAAAGGTGGTTCCGACAAGCATTGCAACACAAATAAGAAGAGCCAACACAGCGGACACAAGCGCCCGTTTTGAAGAAATCTTACCTGTCATTTTCAAAACATTCCCCTTAAAATAATAAATAATAACATAAAGCGGATATATAAAAAGCAATTTTAAATATCCTTTTATATCCATTAATGGATTTTACCACCGCAACACGAATTTTTCAAGTGCCTTTCCGATTTTTTCTTTTGTTTTACGAAAAAACAGGTCCGCTTTTGAGTATCCCCTAAATCAAAAAATCTTTTTTCAGTGGCCGAGCGGCTTTTGCTCCAGGTGGTCCCGTCCGTTTTTATCGTCGCGGAGCATAAGACAAAACAAAAGCACAAGGGGAATAAGGGTTATCCATATAGCCCGGCCGTTTATAAGATTGCAAAAAACCGTCCCTATAACCGCCCCTAAAAGGAAGAACAAAAGCATGAAAAAATGCTTTCTCAGCTTGATCCGGTGCCGTTTGTCGAAGGCTTTACGGTGCAGTATCTCCTTTGCCAGACCTATCCCTATCTGACGGATATGATTTGTCGCAAAGGTCGTAGCCATGGGCGTTCCCTGAGCCTGACGGAAGGTATTGAACTGCATGGAGGCGATAAAATTTATCGCTATCTGTGAGATCTGCACCGGGAAGGATTCCGGGATAAATCCCAGCATCGCCACAACCGCTATTTCAATTCCTATAAGCAGGGTGTCCCAGCGGATTTTAAGGCTGTGCTTTATAGGCTTTGGCAAAAGCTCCGATATAAAAGCCCCGGCAAGATAGGCCGAAATCGGAATAAGGTAGTAAACCGCCCGTTTTATTTCGCCGGCGCCAAGCGCAATACCGAGCAAAACGACGTTTCCGGTCTGGGCGTTGCAAAAAACGTTGCCCCTTAAAAGATATGTAAAGGCACCCCAAAAGCCCGACACCGTTATAAGGGTAAAATAGACCCAATCTCGCTCGCATAATAAATATTCATTTTTGCTTTTCACCTTGTTGCTCAAAGCCTTTTTGCTCCTTTTTGCCCGGCTGAAACTTCGCGGATTTTTTCATCAAGCCTCATATACAAAAGCGGATACGGATCCCCGTTTTCGTCGCAATCGGTATGTTCATTTATCCGTTTATACGCTGCTTTAATTTATCCGTTTAAATTTTAGCACAAAATAAGGAGCATAGCAATAAATCCTTAAAAATCCCGCCGCTTTTTTCCTTTGAAAACTACGGCAGGACTTTTTCTTGAAAGTCGATTATTTTTAACCGCCTATATCTTTTACCATAGCTTTCACATCAAGAAAAACGGAAAAGCTCCCTGTACGATGCCATTTCCTCCGGCGTCGGTTTTTTAAAGGCGGTGTAGGTTATGCCGGCCTCCTCGTACTTGCCGCCGCTCATGTCGTTGTAGCACAAAAGGTCCACCGTGCGAAACCGGGTCGTCTCCAAAAAACTTCTTATGCGCATTAGCTCCTCTTCGGAATCATTGTAACCGCCGATTACCGGGATCCTGATCCTAACATCATTGTCGCAACTATCGGACAGCCGCCATGGGAACATCCCCTGTACGCTATCTGAACGACTACCGTCTGTCGGTAGCAAGGGAGCTGCTGCTTCACACCGGCAAAAGCATTAAATCCGTCGCCGCGGCGGTAGGGATTCCCGATCCCTTTTATTTCAGCCGTCTGTTCCGTACGGCTTACGGCCAATCTCCTCAGACCTACCGGAAAACGGCATATTACTGATATCAGACAGAATAAACGGCAGAAAAATTCCCGCTTAAAGCTGACGGGAGGCAAGCCCCTGTCGGTATTCCCCGTAAAATAACAACCGGGTCTTTGCAGATTTTACCCGCAAAGACCCGGTTGCCGTTTGCATTTTTATCTGTCTGTTGCAATTACCGTCATAAGCATCTTTTTCTGCTCGGGAGTCGGCGTTTTAAGCTTCCCGTTTTCGGTCAGCTTCCCCTGTGCTGCTTGGTATCGGAATTTTGAGACGTGCCCGGAACAGTCTCGGACTCCAGACGGGAAAGCCATTCGGTTTCCTTCTCGATAATTTCTCCGGTTACTGCATCAACCTTGTAGGAATACGCACACCTGTCCGTGTAGAACTCCAAGATATAGCAGGGTCTGCCCTGGTTGCGGCTCAACACTTCTTTGGTGAATACGATTTTTTGTGCGCTTTCATCAAGTCCTGCGTCCTTCAGGGC
>CAKSCM010000029.1 GCA_934444365.1 uncultured Eubacteriales bacterium
GAACACGGTAGTTAAGCTCATTAGTGCCGAAGATACTTGGTGGGAGACTGCCCGGGAAAATAGGTCGATGCCGACACAAAAGCTCCCTGTGAGAAATCACGGGGAGTATAATATTCCTCCATAGCTCAGTCGGTAGAGCACGCGGCTGTTAACCGCGGTGTCGTTGGTTCGAGTCCAACTGGGGGAGCCAGCATAAAAAAGTCGACATTTTCGAGAAATCGAATGTGTCGATTTTTTTGTGTGCAAAAAATGTTGTCAATAACACTTGACAAAATGGCAAGAATGCGTTATGATGTATTTACCAATTAAAGGAGGCACTATATATGGGAAAGGAATTAGGGCAAAGAATACTAAGCGCTATACGGACGAAAGGTATTTCTCAAAAAGAATTAGCATTGGAAATTGGCGTTACAGAAGGTGTTATTTCAAGGTATGTTTCTGGCGAGCGTGAGCCTAAACCGGAGATGATTGCAAATATTGCTACTGCATTGCACACAACATCAGATTATTTACTTGGCATTGAAAAGGATGATTTTGATTATCCGAGAGTTCGCAGATTGATTGCTCGAAATGCATTGTCTATGACGGAATCTGAGAAAAAAGAACTCATAAGTGCTTTATTTGGGGAGGAAGCATAAGTGGGAACTTCTTTGTCTCATAATAAATATGAGGAAATCAAAAAAATAATTGTGAATTTATTTATTAAGTATAATGTCACCTGCGTGCCAGTAAACGGATTTGAATTAGCAACAAAAATGGGCATTAAAATTATACCGTACACCGCTATCCCCATTGCAAAGAGATATTTGCTTTTTAAAAAAAGCGACGACGGGTTTTGCGCGGAAAAATCATTTGGTGAATGGTATATTTATTATAATGACGAAATGGATTACAGACGCATTAATAATACAATAATGCACGAAATCGGGCATATTGTCTTAGACCACAGTGAAGATAGCGAACTTGCAGAGAAAGAGGTGCGTTTCTTTGCAAAGTATGCACTTGTACCGCCTGTTCTGGTTCATAAATTCAAATTGGATGATCCGCATGCTATTGCAGATGTATTTGAGGTGAGCTTTGAGGCAGCACGCTATGCATTATCTTACTATAAGAAATGGCTTCATTACGGTTCTGATGATTATACAGATTATGAAGTGAAATTACTTCATTTATTTGAAACAGCTTAAAGGGTGGTGGTGAGAATTGAATGTAATGAAAACAAAAAAGCACATCAATAAACTGTTGGCGCAGTAAACTGATATGCTTTTCGGCAGAATATGCTATCACATATTCAAGTAGCGTTGATATGATAGCACGTTTCTGTCTTTTTGTCAATCCGTCCGGGCTAAAATTTTGCCCGCCCGAATCGGTTTCCGCTTGGGGCAAAGTGGGGAAGGGACAGAAATGTCTATTATAAACAGCACTCGTAGAGGATGCAAAGATGTCTTTCATGCATTTTTAGTAGAAAATGCAACGTATGATACAAACCTTGAGATTCCTTGTGTCAAACCGGATAATTGCATTCCGCAAAACCTGATTCCTTTTTCAAAAGCGATTGGTTCTAAGGCCTATGATTGTTTCGTGCATTTTTATGAGGATGATGCAAATTTTGAACGGATATGGAACAATCCGCAAAAGTACATTCCGATTTTGAAAAAATACAAGGGTGTTATTACGCCGGATTTCAGCATATATCGAGATATGCCCCTTGTCATGCAACAGTGGAATACATATCGAAATCGTGCTATCGGTTGTTGGTTGCAAGATAACGGTATTCCGACAATTGCAAATGTGCGGTGGGGAGATGAAAGGACTTTTCCGTTTTGTTGTGCCGGCGCACCGAAAAACAGTATTATTGCGATCGGCTCGCACGGATGTATCAAGCTTTTGCAGGAAAGACCGTATTTTATAAACGGACTTGATTATTCGGTCAAGACTTTACGACCGAAAGGTATAATCGTTTACGGAACCGCGCCCGATTATATCTTCGATAAATATCGTAAGCAAGGTATCGAGATTCTGCAATTTGACAGCACCTTTATGCAGACTCATCGAAAGGTGGGTGATGCCTAATGGGTGCAGGTTTTCACGGAGGCTTCGGCAATACTCATGGTTCCAAAAAAGAAGATAATCAGGTATATCAAAAACAGCATTTGCCGACAGACGAATCTCAGCTTAAACATATTTTCAAAGATAAGCCCGGGCATTTAAAAGATACTCCGAAAAATCGCAAAATGTTAGTGGAATTAGCTAATAATAAAAGAAAATATGTGGGCAAAGACAAGTATGGTAACTTTTGGAATGTAGAGACGATGGACTCAGGTGTTCAAAACTGGGTTAGATATCGAAACGGTACCATTAATGAAGGCGGTCAAAATCAAACACCACGAAAGTGGGATAATGAAACAGGTTTGAATAATAATCCTTTTAAACGGAGGAAAAAAGCAAATGAATAAATTCGAATTATTTTGTATGATATTTTATGTGCTTGATGCAGAATGGGACGAAAATAAAAATCCCGTGCTCGGAGAATTTCTCAGCTCTGCAAATCCATTCTTATTTGATGGTTTAAGTTCAGCAGTTCCGGAAATTTACGATAAATTCGCTTCTTATATTACTGAACCTTTAACTGTGGAAAACAGTTATGATAAAGCTTTGAGTTATATAAATTACTTACATAACGATATTATTACCAAAGCCTTTGAAAGCGTTAGTAAAGAAGAATGGATCAAATCAACACTTGACTATCTCGCTCACGACCATAAATCCTAAAAAAATAAAGGGAGATAATTAATTATGTTTATAGTGAAAATAATGAATGAATTTTTGCATGACCCGATATGGGTGCTTAATTCCGATGGGATTTCCGTATGGAAATATCCTCTAATAGAACAGGATGTCGTGTAAGCGAATTGAATCAATCAGCAAGAAAATTGTTTGATTCTTACTATGAATTTGATTCTCATGATAAACCTTGTTGGTTTAATCACGAAAAAGAAAAAGCCGAAAAAATATTATGTTGGATTTGATTTCATAAATCAAAAGCGCTTGGAAGAAATCAACGACGGTAGCTTTGTGATTGAAGATGCGGAAACGGAAAGGCTGAATAATTTGTGAGCCAATGAAAGAATTAGATGTTGTTAGACTCAAGAAAGAGTATAATGGTATTCCTGCCGGTACTGAAGGCACTATCGTTCTGGAATATGACGGTACACACTTTGAAGTCGAATTTGTAAATTCAAGCGGTGATACGATTGGTGTCGTTACTACTCCGGCTGAAGTTTTAGAACTGATAACCGATTTATAACATGAGTGAATAGCACGTCAATATAATGGTGTGCTATATTCATACTTTATTATAGTAACATCAAAAAATGCAAGTCGATTACAGAGGTATAGTATGGGATATAAGTAAAACCGGAATTTTTATTCTATAAATCACAAAAGCCGGCATTTTAGGTGTCGCTTTTGTCCTGAAAGTATTACGTATAAAATATTTTAATACTGATCAGACAACTGATGCAATAAACAATGTTTGACTATATCTTTGGGGAGAGGTAGCCTTAAATGACAGTAAAGTCCGCGGTTATAAGTGCAATTGCTGCTTTTGTTATTTTCGGTGCGGTTTTTTCCTTGTTTGCGGATTTTAATTCCTATGATTACCGATCGAAAACCGTTGATTGCGATAAAAGCGGAATTATCTTTTCAATTACAACATTTGACGGTGAAAACGAATCATCGCCCTTTGTAAAATGCTTAGGTCATGCATGGTTATCGATCGATAACCGGTCCGGTCATCCTATATACATAAAGGATTATGAAATAGAAAACGGCAAGGCGGTTACGTTTTCTGTCTGGGCGATATCGGGCATTGAAGGGCTTGTTTTCAATCTCGAACCGCATTATATATCAAAATACGGCCGGTATGCCGGCAGACGGACGCTTAGCATGAACATTGATGAATCCAGGCTGAAAACGATTGAAGGGTATATCGACAGGAATAATAAGTGGACGCCGGGAAATAACTGCAGCCGCTGGTCGCTTGAGCTGTGGAACGAGGTGGCCGGCGACCGACTTAAGCTTAAAACCCAGACCCTTTTATATACTCCGAAAAGGGTGTCAAAGTCATTTTATGAATTCGACCAAATAGAAACCGACAGGGATTTTTCCGCCGCGAAAGGTATCTTTTGTTATCGCGACGGCGTCAGAACGGAGCTTAAATTATGTTCGTAAAAAACAATGCGTTTTTGCCCGGCGCTGCGAGAGTTTGTCTCATAATCGCATACACGGTGCTCGGCTTTGGAATTTTGTATAACGGGATTTCCTGCTTTATGACATTATACAAAGCCTGCACACAGCCTTATTTGCTCGCCGGAACGGTGAGACTAAATTTTATGGGGTATTACATGATGGCGGCGGTGTACGGCGGCTTATGCGTCGTTTTATTGCTTTTTATTGTTTTTTTGCTTTTGAGAAAGCGGTTTAAATTAAAGAAAATCGGGCAGACAGAAGTTACTACTAGCCGTGATATGGCAAGATGACGGATACCTCCGTTTTTCATTTTATCTTTATTTATTCCCGAAAATCAGATGAATGTATATTCTGTTTAAAATCAGCTTAATAAAAAAAGATGGCGGTCCAAATTGAACTGCCATCTTTTTTATTGTTATATATTTTCCGCTTATTTATTTTCCGGCGGCTTTGCGCTCGGCGCGGACCTCTTCGATAAGCGAATCGACATAGGCCGGCTCAAAGCTGTAAACGCCCTTCGAGTTTTCGACGGCTTTTTTAGCGTCGGTCTTTTCGGCGTTGGCCCATTTCTGACCGGCCGCGCTGTTTACCGCTTCGGCAATCTTCTCGGAATAGAACTTCATTTCCTTTATCTGGGTCTTTGTTGCAAAACCGTCACAAAGGTAGTCTTCCCAAAGAATTCCCGGGATTCCGCCGGCTTCGTAGGTCGCCTTATACCACTGGAACAGCGACCTTGTTGTGCTTATAAATACGCCCTTTGTTGCACTGCCGTTTATGTTGTATTCCTTGGAATAATCCTGGCCGTAGGTGTCGTTTATGGCAATCTCGCGCAAGCGGTCGAACTGTACAAGGTGCATCGGAGTTATTCCGTAGGACACCGAAGAACGGGTAAGCTCGCTGATCTCGCTGGGGGTGTAGGGGAGGGTGGTGTAGTCGGAGTGTATTTTTACCTTTCCGGATGCCGCGAGGATTTCGGGGATTATTGCGCAGCGTCTTTGCGAGTAGTAAACGTGACGATAATGCTGGTTGCCGGTATTGTAAGGTACCGTCGAGGTCCAGTTTGCACCCTCGGTGCGAATTGACATGACGACGTTAAAGGTATCGGAAACGTGACTTAAAACCTCGTTGTAGTTTTCTATTCTTTGTTCGGTTCTGAAAACATCAAGATCGTTTACCGCCTTTGACCATTCGGCAAATTCGGCCGTATCGCTTGCATATTTTATTGCGCCGTGATCTTCCTCGGCACCGGCCTCCGGGTAAATATCGTCAAAGGAGGCGTAATTTTTGCCCCAGGCGGCATTTGCCTTTTCTATTGTGCCGTATTTTTTCTCGGCAAATATTCTAAAGCCTTCTAAACCGTCGCTGCCGAGCTTTTCGCGGCTGCTTATGTCTATTCTCATCCAGCCGCGCGAATCCTCGGCCGTTACGGGAACGGTTCCCTTGCCGGTTACATAATAGTTGTCGCCCCAGCGTAAGAACTGATAAAGGGTCTTTACTCCGCATGCCTTTGCAACTAAGCTGTCGGCAACGCTTGTCGGTGTGTAGTTGCTCGGGAAGGTTGCCGTATCGCCGGTTATGCGCTGGGCTTTTCGCACGTTTGTCGCCGAGGAGAACGGGTAACTGACAAAGCCCTCAAGCTTCATGCCGAGCCTCCTTACCGAGTCCACCATGAACCAGTTGGCGTCGGTTGTGTCGTTGGTTGTATGCCGGCCGGAAAGATCGGTCTCAAAAGCGGCGGTGGTGGTAACTATGTTAACGCCGGCCTCTTTCATGTCGAGCAGCTCATTTAAAAGGGTTTTATCGGCGTCGGGACCGAGCGATGTATTTACCCTCATATCGGCCATTGACTGTGTTGCCATTGCCGGGTAACGGGTGCCGTCATCCTTTATAATGTAGTTTTGCGCCGTGGTGTTGAGGTTGACCTTTATGGAATCGGTCTCGACATTAACGGGAATATCGATTGTATCGATTCCGCCGCCGAGGTCGCGTATAAGCTTTAACGTTACATGCTTGCTCCACGGTGCGCACTGGAGATACATGGTATGGGTCTCTCCCGCGCTTTCAAGCCTGGGCTTGAGATGGGAGTTGTATGAGGTCATGAACTCCTCGTAGGTGTGAAGCCACTTGTTCTTGGTGCTGCCCTTTTTATAAAGGGTTCTGACGTTGCCTACCGGTGTGTCGGCGGCCTCTCTTGCAACGGTGAAGTTAAAATAAGAGGTGCAGTAGGTACGTCCGCCCCAGATTACGGGATAGTAGTTTGCGGGATCATCCGAGCATTCGTTTCGGACCTCGCTTAATATTTTAATGCGGTATTCTCCGCCGGGGAAGGGCGAAACTCCACCGCCGCCGTCGCGGTCCCAGGTGAATATAAAATCAACGGTCGAGCTTTCTCCAGGATACAAAGCGTCGGTTATGCGGTAGTATATGTTCGGCGGAATAAGGTAGGTTTTGTACTCGCCGGAGTTGGTTTTTCTTTCAAGCACCGGCTCAAAGCAGAAGGTGCCGTTGCCGTCGGAGTCGAGTATTGTGTCGCCGGTATTTGTAAACTTAAATCTGAACCAGGTGTGATCGGCACGGGGCAGGGTGGAGGAGCATACAAGATCCTGAGTGTCGTACTGGGGGTACTGCTTGCCCTTTATATCCGATGAAAAATCAAGCGAATTGTACGCACGGTTTTCGGGGTTGTTGGTGGCTGTTGTATAGCCGAGGAATTCAAAATCCAGCTTTACGTTATTGGGCAATATCACGTCATAAAGATCTTCGCTTGTTTTACGTTCCTTTTCCTCGGCCGCCGTTGCCTCAAAATGCACTGTTTCGGAGCCCTTAAGGGAGCTGAAGCTGTAATTTATCGGGATCATATCATAGGCCGTAAAATCGGTCGGCATGGAGTAATTAAGGGAGGTGCCGTCTTTAAGGGTCAGCGTGCCGGTGGTCATTTTTGCCTTGTCATATTTATGCAAGGTACCGTTCTTTTCAGCCTCGCGCGAGAGCGGATTGTATATCATTCCGCCGTCGGCGTGAATCCGGTAGGCATCGGTTATTTCGCTTGCAGGCGTATCATAACTGAGTTTACTTATCATTTCATCGTACTCCTTTTGTGTGTACGGAGAATCATCGCACGGGAACCGTACGATCTTCCCCACGGAAAACTGCAGAATAAGCAGAGCGTCGGTAGCGTTTATGTTTGAGTCGCCGTTAACGTCACACAGCGGTGCAACCGATGAGGAAAGGGAATATTTTCCTACCGAATGCTGTAAAACCAGCAATGCATCGGGGGCTGTTACCTCTTTGTCGCCGTTTGCATCACCCAGGCTTTCGTTTATTGCCGATACCGTCGGTATCCTGACAATAAACGCCGACAGTGCGATCAGCATAGCGAGAATCAGGCAGTATATTCGTTTTCTCATGTAAAACGCTCCTTCTTGCGGCTGTTCCGTCGATTTCTGTGCCGACCATTTTGTTTATGTTTTGCGTTTTTTAATAGATTTACCGCAAAAAAATGTGCGACACATAGAATTATTAACATAAAAAACAGGTACTGTCAATACAGTTTAAAAATAAAAGCCGTTTTCCGTGTAGGTTTACAATAGAAGTGTTACAAAGGAGAAAAAAATAGTAGCGAATAGGAGGAACCTGCTGTACAGTTAAGTT
>CAKSCM010000030.1 GCA_934444365.1 uncultured Eubacteriales bacterium
TAGGTTTACCTGCCTTTGCTGTTTTGGTTTAGCAACTTAACTGTACAGCAGGTTCCTCCTATTCGCTACTATTTTTTCTCCTTTGTAACACTTCTATTGTAAACCTACAGAATAAAATATATAAGTCGCTAAAAACCGCTTGATTTTTAATACGTATGTTGGTATAATGCAACATGTATAGGATGATATGTGTATAACTGCGCCCTTTATTATGTGTTTTTTGTTGTTTTCGGTAACCGGCGCGGCTTGAATTTGAATTATACGGCCCTTTGTAATTATGGGCTTTAAAAAGGTAACGGAGGTGTGATGTTCGCATGGGACAGGAGAAAAAAAGCGGTGTAAAAACAGCGATAATAATACTGGCTGTTTTGCTTTCTCTCAGTGCGGCGGCGCTTGTCGGTGTGTATGTTTACGGCCGGCTTAATGATAGCTCTGAGGCGTCGGTAAGTGTGCCGGACAATATAATTACACAGTCATCGGTGAGCTCTGAATCGGGCTCATTACCCTCGTCGGAGCCGGTTTCATCGCCGGAGCAGGACAAATCTTCCCTCGAAAGCAAAAACGAAACGGCAAGCAGCGAGACTGCACCGGCCCCCGAAAAAGCACAGGTTATTTCTCTTTACGAGAAAAATGCCGGCTGTAATCTTCCCTTTAATACCGTCAATATGTTCCCGGGCGATACCGAAAGCAGGTACTATTGCGTTCGGGTTTCGCATAAGGACACCGTAACGGTCAACTACCGGGCCGATATCAGAAGCGGATATGAAAAATTATCCGAGGTTTTAAGGGTGCATATAGCTCTCCCCGAAACGGGACAGACCCTTTACGACGGGCTTATGCGCGACATGCCCGAAAGTTTGCAGTACACCCTTGCCGGGGCGAACGAACAGGACGATCTTTTCTATAAAATAACGGCATATCTTGATACGTCGGTCGGAAACGAATATCAGAATCTCGGTCTTGTGGCCGATTTTCGCTGGTGGGTCGCCGAGGAGGACAATCTTGCTCCTCTGCCACGCACGAGCGACGCTTTCAGTTCGGCGCTGTGGGTGGTTTTGGCTGCCTCGGCCGGAGCAATTTTGCTCCTTTTGATATTTGCGCGACGTAAGCGGGAGGACAAAAATGAAGGGTAATTCAAATACTGCGAAAAAACTTACCGGCGGAATAGCGGCCATAATTATTCTGTGCATATGTCTTGTTGTAACGACGGTTGCTCTTGTGTATCAGGTTGTAAGTGTGGAAAACAACGTTTTTCATACCGGCACGGTAAGCATAAATTTAAACGACGGCAAACCCGTTATAAACGAGCATGAGTTTTTGTTCGAGCCGGGCATGACGGTGCAAAAGGACTTTTTTATACAAAATCAAAGCACATGGGATGTGTATTACAGACTGTACTTTGACAGCATACAGGGCGATCTGGCCGATATTCTCGAGGTGACTATCGCCGATGGGGATAAGGTCCTTTACGAAGGCACGGCGAATGGTTTAAGCCGGGAGAATGTCGTCGCGGCGGATGATATCTTAAAAACGGGAGAGCGCCGCGAGCTTACCGTCAGCTTTCACTTTCCCGAAAGCGAAGGCAACAGTGCTCAGGGGGCGGAGCTCAGCTTTACGCTGTGCGCCGACGCGACCCAGACCAAGAATAATCCCGGGCGTGTTTTTGCATGAAATGAATTTTGCTTTTATCGGGTCAGCGGAGGGGCTGATTTTGCAGGCGGCCTATCCATTGTCGGATGCAGCATTTATTATGACGGAGATAAAATCCGGTATATCCCGCAAAGAATTTAAAAGGGTGATGATTTTTTGAAGGCTCTTAAGGTAATAGGAAACATATTGGTGTGGCTTATAGTTGCGGCCGCCGTTTGCATGATGATTTTTACCATAGTATCGGTAAGGACCTTTAACCGCTCCGACCGAAGTCTTTTCGGCTACAAGGCGTTTATAGTCCTTTCGGATTCAATGGAAAAGACCGATTTTGCGGCCGGCGATCTGGTCCTTGTAAAAGAGGTCGATCCGTCGACCCTTAAAGAGGGCGATATAATAGCCTACACGTCGCAGAACGACTCCAATTTCGGCGAGACGGTAACCCATAAGATCCGTAGAATTACCACCGACGAAAACGGTGATCCCGGATTTATAACCTACGGTACTACTACCGATACCGACGATGAAAAGGTAGTAAGCTATCAGTATGTACTCGGCAAATACGAATCGCGGCTGCCGAAGGTCGGACTTTTCTTCAACTTCCTTAAAACCACCCCCGGCTACATAGTTTGTATACTTATTCCATTTTTACTGCTGATACTTATTGAGGGTGTGCGCTGCATAAGGCTGTTCAGGAAGTATAAAGCGGAGCAGCAGGCCGCTTTGAAGGCCGAGCGCGACAAAATAGAGGCCGAGAGGGCAGAAAATCAGAAGATGATGCAGGAGCTCCTTTTGATGAAGGAAAAGCTTTCTCAGGCGAGCGGGATTTCTGCCGTGACGGCGGCGAATACAGTCGCGTCTGCTGAAAATTCGGCCGATAAAGCGGTTTTTGATACAACCGACGCAACCGCTGACGAAAGCGCCGTAAAGGATAAAACAACTTCCGAATAATGCGGTTTTAACACAGGCGAAAAAAGCTTTTGTCTGATTTTACAAAATAAAACCGTAACAGGTTTTATATAAATGAAAACGGAAAGTAAAACAAGGAGATGTTATTTTAAAATGTCGAACACAAAAAGAGCATTACTTACAAGTACAGTTGCCTTTATTGTCTGCTTTGCAATGCTGATCGGCACAACCTTTGCATGGTTTACCGATACCGCATCCACGGCGGTAAATAAAATCCAGGCAGGAAATCTCAATATCGGCCTTGAAATGTTTGACGATACCGCCCAAAAATGGGTGAGTGCCGAAAACGAAATACTTACCTTCAAGACGGCCGACAACCGTACCGCCGATAAGATCTTCTGGGAGCCGGGCTGTACATATGCGCTGCCTAAGCTGAGGGTTGTCAACAACGGCAGTCTTGCCATTAAGTACAAAATACAGATTACCGGGATTGCCGGCGACGCGAAGCTCAACAGGGTCATCGACTGGACTATAAACGATGCAGCTATTGATCTGACCGAACGTCATCTGCTTAAAGGCGAATCCGACGAATTTATACTTAAAGGACACATGTGGGAAACCGCCGGCAACGAGTACATGAAGGAGACCATCGACGGTATAGGTATTACCGTTTATGCCGCACAGTATGCCTATGAGAAGGATAGCTTTGATGAGAAGTACGACGAGAACGCTCCCTACAAAATTCCGGCTACCTATACCGTAAGCAGCTATGACGATATGAAAAATGCCTTTAATGAGGGCGCCAACATCATTCTGAACGGTTATGTCGAGGGCGATGCGACCAAAACTAAGGCGGAGGATCGTCTTACCATCACCTCGCCGACTAAAATGGAGCTTGACGGCACATATTATGTCCCCGGATCGCTTGAGAACAGCAGTAACTGGGCGGCATTTTACATAAACGCCGATACCGTAATCAATGCGGGTAACGGCGGCGGTGTCGCGTGCCTTAATAAGATAACCGGCAGCTACCTCGGTGGACCGTACGTTGCACATATCAACAACGAAAAGGCTACCGTTACCGTAAACGGCGGCTCCTATGCCGGGGGAGGGACAACCTTTAATGTCGAAAAGGGAACCCTGATAATAAACGGCGGATTCTTCCATGTCTGGCCTGATATTGATACCAACGACTACCGTTATACCGTTAACTGCATTGACGCCAACTACAAAAACGGCACGGCAAAAATAATCGTCAAGGGCGGCACATTTGTAAACTTCGATCCGTCGAATAACCTTGCCGAGGGCGAAAACACCAACTTTGTGGCAGACGGCTATAAGGTCGTTTCCGAGGAAAAATCCGACGGAACCTACTACACCGTGGTTAAAGAGTAGTTTTTAATAATTATTATTCGCTGCTGAGTGAAAACATCGGGTCAAGCTGCAGGTTATTGGAATTTTGCAATCGCTTTTGGCTGTATTTTCTTTAAGCGACGGTTAGTAAAAATATTTTAGAGGAGAGATTTATTGTGAACAGCAAAACCACCAAGCGGGCATTGCTCACAAGCACACTGGCTATCCTTATGTGCGTGGCAATGCTCATCGGTACCACATTCGCGTGGTTCACCGATACCGCATCCACAGCGGTAAATAAGATCCAGGCAGGCAATCTGAACATTGAATTGCAAATGAAAGACAACAACGGAAATTGGGTAAATGCAGAGGGCAAAACGCTTTCGTTCCTCGTAGAGGGCAAAATCCCTGCCGAAGGCACTCAGATTCTTTGGGAGCCGGGTTGCACCTACACCCTGCCCGAGCTGAGAATTGTCAACAACGGCAATCTGGCGCTGAAATATAAGGTCGTCGTTTCCGGAATTCAAGGCAGCGCAAAGCTGAACAAAGTTATCGACTGGACAATGAAACTGGACAATGCCGATTTTATTATGGGAAGCGAGCATAGTTTGGCTGCTAAGAATAATGATACTGTTGATTTTGATATCTTCACTATTTCCGGCACGATGGACAAGAACGCCGGAAACGAGTATCAGAATGAATCCATTGATGGCATCAGTATCAATGTCTACGCCACGCAGGATACCGTGGAGAACGACAGCTTCGGCAATCAGTATGATAAGGACGCAGACGGTACGCCCCAGTTTGACACATGGTACGACAATGTAGCAACGACTGTAACGGTCGCTGCGACTGGTGATACTGTGGTAAAGGATAGAGAGACTGCGCCTACTATTCAGGCGACGGTCCCTGCAGGTAGTACGACTGCAAACAAACTTACCCTAATCAAGAGCAAGGATGAAACACCTTCTAACATTACTGTTGTGACTGGCACCAAGGCACTGACTGCCGAGGTCAAACTGATCGATCAGGATGGCAACAAGGTTAACGCTGCGAGCGGCAAGTTCTTTACCGTGTCTATGGATATTGGAAAGAACCTGAATGTTGTTGACTTATATCATAACGAAATGGCACTTACGAAGGTCGCTGATGTCAACAGCCTGACCGCAAATGACCAATATTACTATGATGGCACTACCGGCTATGTGACCTTTACCACCGATGATTTCTCTCCCTTTACCGCGATTGTTTCCGATAGCGCCTTTAACGGCGGTAACGGAACAGAGGCAAATCCTTATTTGATTGCCAATGCCGAACAGGCTATGCAAATCGAAAAGCTTAAAAAGAGTGCATATTTGAAATTGGTAAATGATATTACCGTTCCCGATGAGATTTATATGTCGGGTAAAAAGTTCTTCTTTGATTTGAACGGCCATACCGTTAAATTGGAATACGCAGAGGGTGTTAAGCCCAATAACGGCAGCGTATTGTACATCGGCGGCAGAAACGGAAGCCTTACTATTAACGACAGTAGTGCCGCTCAAACAGGTGCGGTTATCGGCTCGGATAAGACATATACCAATAAGGTAACAAGTGCAGTTCGTGCTGGTAACTATGGCAAGCTTACTATTAACGGCGGACATTTTTACGGAACAAGTGAGGGTACGTCATGTATTTTTGTATATACAAACAGAACCTCAAGTTCAAAAGCTACCGTAACAATTAACGGCGGCAAATTTGAAACGGCAACTCCGTCAAACGGTATTTACTTTGTTTTGAATCATCAGGACGGAGCTACAACGGATTGCAGGATTATCGTAAACGGCGGTTCGTTCAGAAACTACAATCCCGGTGTTTCGGCTGTTGACCCCGATAATGCCACCACAGGCAAAATCGTTCTCGGCGAGGGTTGCACAACCACGCAGGATGGCGAGTGGTACACAGTAAGCAAATAATTTTAATTTCCAAGCCCTCTCCGCCTATCATGGCGGAGGGGCAATCCAAGGACATAGGCGGACGGCGCGTATGTCTTTGGATTGCTTTGATGCAAACGCGGGAGGTACGCGCTTACATATTGCCATTGGAAATATGATAAGGAGGTAAAACACAATGACAAGCAGTAAATCTACCAAGCGGGCATTGCTCACAAGTGCGCTGGCTATAGTCATGTGCGTGGCAATGCTCATCGGTACCACATTCGCGTGGTTCACCGATACCGCATCCACAGCGGTAAATAAGATCCAATCCGGTAAACTGGGTGTGGCTCTTGAAATGTCCACTGACGGCGCAAATTGGGAAAGTGCAGAGGGCAAGACCCTTACTTTCAAGACCCAAGACAATAGAGCCGCCGACAAAATTCTCTGGG
>CAKSCM010000031.1 GCA_934444365.1 uncultured Eubacteriales bacterium
CGAATACGATATGATTGCCGACGCATTTGTTGAACGTCTTGAGGATTTTTTTGAAATAGACGACAAATAATAATATAGAATAAAAAGTGTCCTGCGCTGTTCGCGGACCGCGTCTTATATAGCCCTACAACCTTTTAAATCGGGGCCCTTGCTCGCGCGGCGGATTGCAGACCTCCCGCGGCTGTGCCGAGTTCGGAAGAAGGGAGCGTGAAGCCGTGCGGCGGGCACCCACCTGCACAAACCGCAGGTTATTTTAAGCGCATTACGGCAGGGCGGGACAGACCTTTTAAATCAAACCGGCATCGGAGCAATTAAAAACTAATTGCTCCGATGCTTTTTTATTACTTCAATTCAGACGTTCAAAGGTTAAAAAAAATACATTGTTGCAAACTTGCGATATTGAAATCAATGCTGTTAATAAATATAATAAAAGCAGCGGCAGGATATATACTGCCGAAAAAACGGACGGGAGAGCGAGGAAAATGAAACCAAAACGGTTAATCGCACTATTTATGGTTACTTTTTTGTCGGTAGGTCTTTTTCAAGGAACAGGAACAATCGGAGCTGCCGCATCCCCTGCGTTTACAATTAGCAAAACTTCCTTCATCCGCGGAGAAACCGCTGTTTTCAAATGTGAAAACGCCGATTCTTCAATGCATATTTCAATTATGAACGAAGGATATAAGAACTATGTTTATTCGCCGACCGGCGAGAAGGGCGACCGCCGCGCCACAATCTACTGCACCGCGAATGAGCTTACCTATATAACACAAAATCTTCAGCCGGGAAATTATGTCGCTGTATTGTTCGGTGAGGGGTGGTATAAATATCAGGAAACTGCGTTTTCAGTTACGGCTGACCCCAATGCGCCTGATTTTTCCGTAGATAAAACCCGATATACAAAAGGAGAAAAAATTATTTTCTCTTTTAAAAATGTGCAATCCGACTATTATATTGCTATACTGAATGACGGGTACAAAAACTATACCGCCGACCCGACCGGTGAAAATGGCGATCGATTGGCGACGATATTTTGCAAATCCGCAACCTGTGAATTTTCGACCGATTCGATTAAAGGCGGAAAATATGCCGCGGTACTTTTTAAAAGCGGGTGGGTTGCTATCAAGGAAATTGTGATTGAAATTACCGATCCTAATAAACCGAAAAGCTTTTCTCTTGATAAAGACAGCTACACCGTCGGCGAAACGCTGCATTATACCTTTGACGGTGCGGTTTCAGGTGATTATGTCGCTGTTTTTCCGACTCCGCGAAAAAATTATAATGTGAGATACGGCTATAAGGTGCTGGGTGCAAGACCAACCTCTTATGATTTTTCCACCGAATCGCTGCCTGCCGGGAATTATGTTGTTACGCTGTTTGATAACTACGGCAGCTGGAAGGTTTTAAAGGATATATATATCACGGTTTCCGCCGCAGCGCCCGAGAAAAAGATTTCGCTTTCGGTAAGTAAAATCGGTTTTGGGCAAAGTATTTCATTTCTATGTGAAAATACCGAGCCTGATGATGAGATATTAATTTGTAAAGCCGATTACAGCGGCTCGCCATCGGCTTCGGCAGCGGCACTGGCATTATGCGAAAGCCCGACCTTTGATTTTTCAAGCTCACCTATTCCTTCGGGCAATTATGTTGCATTGCTTTGCGAAGGGGGAGAAAACGAAAAAATCCTGAGCTCTGTGACATTTGAAATTGCCGACTGTATTAATGACGGAGACACCATAACCGTGTATAACGATGTTACACTGAAACTCTCGGAGGAAGACCATAACGAGCTTGACGGAAAGCTGTTTTTAGGCTGGAGAGATTCTGACGGAAATGCCGTTTCATCAATTGTTGCTTTAAAAAGGGGCAGCGTACTTAACGCCGTTTACGCAGATTTCAGCACCGATAAAGGCCGCGACTTTATAATTGACAGGGTAGAAATTCGGACCGCCAAAGAAATCGGACTGCGCTATGTTATTAAACAAAGCAGTGCATTAACAAAGATGCCCGGCATCAGTGTTATGGAATCGGGGACAATTGTTTTGCCGTCGGTTATACTCGATGACGATTCAAACGGCGGCTACAGTCCGTTGGAGTACGGGCGCACCTATGTTTATAATTCCGTTAAATATACTCCGGCGGTTATCCCTGCAGACCGAATTTACGAAGAAACCGAAGACGAAATTTTTTATACGGCGTGTATTGTCGGGCTTGATTTTGAAAAATACACCCGCCAATATACGGCGCGTGGCTATATTCGCTATCTTGACCTTAACGGGATGCAACGGTTAGCATATACAAAAGAATGTTCGGCAAATCCCTTTGCCGCGGCAAAGCAGACATTGGAATACGAGTCTCTGTCCGATTCATCGGAAGCAAAGCTAAACGACTTGGTTTCCGCGGTCACCGTGTCCGTGAGAAGCGAGTGGAATAAAAAATCCTCTGTTCTCTTTGGAAATGCGGAGAATGAAAATTCCCTGATATACCGCTTGGAAAACGGTATTCAGGTGCGCGAGGTTTCCGTTAATACCGGGAAAGGCGGTGCGCAGCTTGAGGTAATACAGATTACCGACTTCCACTTGAAGGAATCAACCTACCGTGACTCTGTGCCGCTGCTAAGAAAGCTGATGAAGCTTTCGGCTTCGGCGGACAAGGTGATTCTGACTGGGGATACGATTCACAGTCTCTCCGATTTTTCTTTAAATATGCTCCGTAAAGAAATTTGGGATTTTAATCCGAATGCATGGGTAACATTGGGAAATCACGATTGGGTGAACAACGAAGGCCTTTCTCAAAGCCTCAGTCTCGAAAAACTGCAAAAAGCATGGGATCATGACATATACTACTCATCGGAGGTTTTGGGAAATAAGCTGATGCTGATTCAAATGGATAACAGCGAGCACACCTTCCGCCCGTGTCAGAAGGAGCCTCTGCAGAGGGATTTGAAGCAGGCCAGGGAAAATGGTTACACGGTTTTGTTGTTTGTGCATGTTCCGCTTTGTACCCGCAATCCGGACGAAAAAGAGGTTATATCCTTGCGGGGCAATACAGCAGGAATGGATTTTTGCACCAACAAATTTTTGGATTTCGTAGGCTCTCCGAATATGCCCGAGGGAGCGACAAAGGATGTATATACGCTGATTACCGATAATGCGGATATCATCCGAGGAGTTTTTAACGGACATACCCACAATGATTATTATACGGAAATCTGCGGCAGAGATCCCGACGGCAGCCCCGTTATGATACCGCAGTATACGCTTTCCGCTTCCTCGGCGGACGGAGGTATGGTTTTGAAAATTACTGTTGACTGAGGGCTTATTATGCATGGCACACGGTATGATTAAATTGTTGTATAAACGGCGGCTCTCATCGCCCTGACTGTATTGCCTGTGGAACATAAAAACCCGATAAATCAATCCGTAGGAACGATTTATCGGGTTTAATAATGTATTTTTTGCAATTATGCGTTATCCGTCAATGCTTATGGAAAGCTCCTTGAGCTGTGCGTTGTCTACCTCTGCCGGTGCGCCCGACATAAGCTCGCTTGAATTTGAGACCTTAGGGAAGGCGATAACATCACGCAGGTTATCGCAGCCGCAAAGCAGCATTGTAAGGCGATCAAGCCCTATGCCCATACCTCCGTGCGGCGGCGCGCCGAAACGGAACGCGTCGGTTAAGAAGCCGAACTTTGCGTA
>CAKSCM010000032.1 GCA_934444365.1 uncultured Eubacteriales bacterium
TGCTGATTATATTAATGCCTTTAAGCTTAACGGCGAACTCTTCTGATTTTGTAACACATCATTGACAAACCGACAGTATATATTTTCCCGACAGTCACGTATTGTACAAGTGTCACCCCATCATTGACACTTGTACAGGCGAACTCTTCTGATTTTGTAACACATCATTGACAAACCGACAGTATATCAGGAAGCACGACAGACCGTTTTATAATCCGTTAAAAGCAAGCGGCGTAAATACCGCAAAAAACCGGCAACAAAAAATAACAGCCGCCCTTGAAAATGTCAGTCGGCTGTGTTATAAGTTTTAGTGGTTGGTTGGTTTGGTCGGTTGTTATTCACCCGGCATTATATCGCTAAAACATTAAGGGCGGTTTTGTTTATGATATTTGAAAAGGTCACGCCGGAAAGCGTCGGAATACATTCCGAAGGTATTCTCGCTTTTCTCGACAGCATGGAAAAACGCGGTCTCGAGACGCACAGCATGATGCTGATACGTCACGGTAAAATCTGCGCCGAGGGTTGGTGGAAGCCGTACAATCCGGATTCTCCGCACATGATGTTCTCCTTCACAAAGGCGCTTGCCTCTACGGCTATAGGATTTGCCTGTAAAGAGGGAAAGCTCGCTTTAAGCGACCGCATATGTGATATTTTTCCGGATAAGCTGCCGAAAAACCCGAGCGAAAACCTATTAGCCTGCACAATATACGATCTGCTTACAATGTCATGCGGACAAAAAGCCGAGCTTGATACCTCCGACACGCAAAATCCGCGCTGGATAGAGGATTTCTTTTCGCTCGAATTCAAATATAAGCCCGGCACTTGTTTTATGTACAACACGGCCGGCACAAACCTTTTATGCGCCGCTTTAAAACGCCGCACGGGGGAAAATCTTACCGAATATCTCACTCCGCGGCTTTTTAGTCCCCTCGGAATAAAAAATGTAGAATGCTTTTGTCTGCCCGACGGGATCGAGGCCGGCGGAGCCGGAAGCCGCCTTAAAACCGAGGATATGGCGAGGTTCATTCTCTTTGTTTCGCAAAACGGCAGTTTCGGCGGAAAACAGCTGCTTGGTTCCGATTGGTTTAAAACGGCGACCGGAAAGCATATAAAAACCGTAAGCCCGGCCTTTGATTCGGGCGATCCCGACTGGCGCCAGGGGTACGGCTTTCAGTTCTGGCGCTGCGTTCCCGAAAATGTATTCCGCGCCGACGGAGCGTTCGGCCAGTACGGAATAGTTTTTGAGGATAAAGACGCAATTCTGATCCTCCAAAGCGCCTCCTCGCATCAGCAGGAACAATTAAGCGTCGTTTGGGAAGAGCTGCTTCCGGCCATTACCGATAAAGAGTTTTTGCCGACAAGTCCGGCAAGCCTTATCTTAAAGCAGCGACTGGAAAACGCCGAGATTACTCCCATGCTCTCTGCCCGTAATCCATGGTCCGAAAACAGGATAAACGGAAAAAGGTTCGAATTTTGCGAGCCTGTTCCCGGCATGGTCGATTTTATAGGCGGAGTCTGGATGGTCCCCCCGCAAGGCGGCACGGCCAAAGCCTTACGCTTCGAATTCACAAAAGAAAAAGCCGATCTTATTTTCGAGCAGACCGGCGGCGAATTTACGGCAACAATCGGACTGCAAAGCCATTTTAAAGACTTTACGCTTGGCGGCCGCACATACGGCGCCGTAGGCCGCTGGCGAAGCGAAAACCGTTTCGAAGCGGAGATCCGCTGTGCCGAATCGATAGCAGGCAGACGTTTTATTTTCACCTTTACGGACGATATTCTGACCGTTGAAAGCGAATCCACCCTTCCCTTGTCCGGCGGCATTGCCGACCGTCCGTACCAAAGGTATGCGCTAAAAAAGGCGGAATAAAGTCCGGACCGGCTTTTTCAGTCGGTATTAAAAGATGTATACCGCATTTTTTGTTTTGTAACCGAATTCTATAAAATGCCTGCACTTCTTTTTAAAAAGGCGACCCAGTCGCTCAGTCTTTCCCGTTCGAAATTCTTTAAAGCAAGCGAATAGATACGAAAGGCTTCTTCGTCGTTCTGAGCCATATATCTGAGGGATTTTTTCGGCCCGTAATAATGAAGCTTTTTTATATCAAAATATATCTCTAAACTGTCAAACAAGAGCCAGTGCCACCTGTAATACCCTTCAGCGTCTTCCCTGATCGTGCGCGACAGCATTTTTTCGCACCAGGAAACTTCCTGAAAAATCTCA
Source organism: uncultured Eubacteriales bacterium (assembly GCA_934444365.1). Taxonomy (GTDB): domain Bacteria; phylum Bacillota; class Clostridia; order Oscillospirales; family Acutalibacteraceae; genus CAKSCM01. The sequence continues at coordinate 2,222 of CAKSCM010000032.1, forward strand.
TCGTCCGTTTTCTCCGGTATGCCGGATATATAATCGCACACCCGTTTTTTAAGCCGGGCCGCCGTTTTGCTTTTATCCAGAATTATTTTCCCGTCAAAAACCTGTACAAACTCCTCCGGGTCATAGTCATCCCGGAATGTCTTAGTCGGATAGACAAACACGTCAAGGACGGTATTTTCGATTACGGAATCATCGTGCTGCTTTTCGCAATCCGCAATGACAAGCGCGTCAAAATCGCTGTTTTGATTTTCGCTGCCGTCAGAAAATGATCCGTAAACAATTATTGCGTCCGGCTGATACTTTTCTATCAGCCGGTTTATAATCACATCAATTTTTTTCATATAATACCCTCATAATCCGGCTTTACTTATAATCAATTCAGAAAATGGGCAATCCCGATAGGAATTGCCCATTCATTATATCGTATATTCGGTCGTTTGTGAATTCCCGTCAAACGAAGTAAATCCTCTTCGTTTTATAAACGGTAAACGTAAGTACTTGCCGTAAAATCAATACAGCTTTGCGCCGGCCGGAATGTGAGGATCGACCATCAGCAAATGCAGCTTTTCTTCGCCCTCTTCTTCATGAACGGCCGAAAGGAGCATACCGCACGAATCAATGCCCATCATAGCTC